>CAYTXC010000016.1:0-6378 GCA_964441425.1 uncultured Sphingobacterium sp.
GCTTTTTTGTTTTATACCCAATACCCTCCCATTGGAATAGAACCGAAAACACAGGACATAGCGTACATTAGAGTATCCATCATGATAACCATACTGATTTATTTTATTTTCCCTTTTCAAGTACTAACCGGAAAAGCTCAGGGTACAACATACTCTATTAAATATGTTGCCGAAAAATCAGTTATTCAACAATCCGAATTAGATAGTATTTTCCATGAGATTGATGAATCACTATCCTTGTATTGTCCAACATCCAAAATAAATGCCTTCAATGAAAAGGGTATCGTAGTAATGGACCAGCATATGAAAAAGGTCATTACGGCCTCTCTAGATTGTTACCGACAATCAAAAGGAGTATTCGATATTACCTCAGCAACGATCTCCTCCGCCTGGGGGTTTAGCCATAAGGGCAAACATATAGTCCCAGATAAGCAAACTATCCAAAGGGCTTTGTCGGTAACGGGTTCCCATTTATTACTAACTAAAGGGGATACGCTCATCGCGTCAAAACCAGGAGTAAAGATCGACTGCAATGGCATTGCTCAGGGATATACAGTGGATGTTATCTCCTCTTATATCGCGGCAAAAGGTATAACCCAATTTATGGTAGAGTTGGGCGGAGAAATCTTCGTAAAAGGAAATCATCCCGAAACTGAGTACTGGAATATTGGAATTGAATCGCCTAAAGCGATCATCGGTAACTGGTATCCCATACAAGAATTTTTGAACGTAAAAGATGTGGCCATTACCACTTCAGGAGTTAATAGAAACTCATTTGAAGTAAATGGGATAACATATTCTCATATCATCCACCCAAAAAAAGGAACTCCAATAAGAAATAATATTCAATCTGTTACCGTTATATCAAAAAGCGCAACAGCTGCGGATGCTTGGGATAATACATTATTGGTGATGGGACTAAAAAAGATCAAGAAGCTTATTTTGAAAAAATCAGATATGCAGGTTTGGGTTGTATATAGCGATAAACGTGGCGCATTTCAGACATTTACGAACATAAAAAAAGGCCGTCTGAACGACAGCCTTTCTGAATAAAGATTTTAATAAAATTATTCGTTATCGAAATTACTGCGATTGCCGTATGAGTTTCCTCTGTAACCACCGCCACCACCTTGTGGACGCCTGTTGAAACCACCACCTTGCGGACGAGGTTCCTGAGGCTTAGCTTCATTTACGATAAGCTTACGACCCATGACTTCCGTTTCATGTAATCCAGCGATCGCACTTCGGGCTTCGTCATCGTTTGTCATTTCTACGAATCCAAAACCTTTGCTGCGACCGGTAACTTTGTCGATTATGATTTTGGCAGATGTTACAGTTCCAAACTGGGAAAACAAGTTTGTCAGTTCGTCGTTTCCGAGATTGAAATTCATGTTACCTACATAAATGTTCATGAACAGAGATTTAACTAAATAATGGGTAGGTACAAAGCGAACGAAGATGCTGTCCAAACATAATGGTCCCGCAATGCCTAATTTGAAGATAACAATAAATAACCGGAATTGTTAGATTTTTTTTAAAGCGGGCTGCGGATGGGGTATATACAAAAAAATAAGAGACCCCATGGGGTCTCTTATTTCAATCTATGAAACAGAAGCTTATTCGGCAACTACCTCTAATTCGATCTCGGTTTCGTTACCATTTCCGAAATCAACCTTTGCTTTGAAATTTCCGAGTTCCTTGATATCATCAAGTATCTGAATCTTTCTGCGGTCAATCTCATATCCTTTTTGATCGCGGATAGCACGGGCAATCTGAACCGTAGTGACAGATCCAAAGATCTTGCCAGAAGTCCCGATCTTAGCGCCTATTTTAACTGGACCTTCATTCAATTTAGCTATTACCGTCTTGATCTCTGCCAGCATTTTCGCTTCCTTCTTCTGTTGCTGCTTCAGTCTTTCCTGGAGCTGAGCCATGTTAGAAGGAGAGGCTTCTACCGCGAATCCCTGTGGAATAAGAAAGTTACGGGCATAACCATTACGAACGTTTACGACTTCATTGGAACCGCCGAGGTTATTTACGTCCTGTATTAATATCACTTGCATAACGTCCTCCTTACTTTAACAGGTCAGTTACATACGGCAATATCGCCATTTGACGGGCACGCTTAACCGCTTCAGAAATCTTCCGCTGATACTTCAGCGAGTTTCCTGTTAAACGGCGAGGCAATAATTTACCCTGGTCATTCAGGAATTTCTTGAGGAATTCCGCATCCTTGTAGTCAATGTACCGGATACCATATTTCTTGAAGCGACAGAATTTCTTCTTTGGCTTCTCGGTTTTGATCGCGGTTAGGTACTTAATTTCATTTGCTCTTGGCATGATGTTATCCCTCCACTGCTTTTTCAACTCCGGTAGCTACGCCACTTCTCTTTTTTGCGTTATACTCGACGGCGTATTTATCGAGTTTGATAACGATCTGACGAAGCACTTGCTCGTCACGAAGAAGCTGAATCTTCAGCTTCTCATTAATGTCGGATGGCGCACTGTACTCCAGAACCCAGTAAATACCGGTTGTTTTCTTTTGCACGGGATACGCCAGTGATCTCAATCCCCAGGGATTGCTGTGTACAATCTGACCACCGTTGGAAACGATGAAATCCTTGTACTTTTTCTGAGCATTTTTGAATTCTTCTTCACTCAGAACAGGGGTAAAAATCACCATCAATTCGTAGTTCTGCATTTTTTCCCTGATTGGTTTAATAAATAATTGGGCGGCAAAGGTAATCCTTCTGCCCCTAAATGCAAAATCTTTAGGCTTTTTTTAGCCTGAAAACGGAAAAATCGGCAAGCTATTTTCTATGTATTGACTTTTTGGCAGAATTACTAGGGTTGGTCTGGCTTTTGTTAACGCTAGGCATACTGTTAACCATTTGAATATTAAGGATATGCAAGGACAGATTCGCGTACACACAGAGAACATTTTTCCCATCATCAAGAAATTCCTGTACAGTGATCATGAAATCTTTTTAAGAGAATTGATCTCTAATGCTACTGATGCAACCCAAAAATTGAAAACCCTTTCGTCTGCGGGCGAAGCAAAAGGAGAGTTGGGAGAACTGAGGATCGATGTAAAATTGGACAAAGAAAAAAAGACCATAACGATCAGCGATAGAGGTATTGGATTATCTGCAGACGAAATGGATAAATACCTGAATCAAGTGGCATTCTCCAGTGCTGAAGAATTTCTGGAAAAATATAAAGGCCAACCTGAAGCCAGTATAATCGGACATTTCGGACTAGGTTTCTATTCCGCATTTATGGTGGCCCACAAAGTAGAGGTGATCAGCTTATCCTATAAAGAAGGAGCTAAAGCCGCTAAATGGAGTTGTGATGGAAGCCCTGAATATAGTATCGAGGAAGCCCAAAAATCGGAAAGAGGTACTGATATCATACTCCATGTAAGTGACGACAGCGTTGAATTTTTGGAGGATCATCGGATTTCATCCATACTGGAAAAGTTTTGTCGCTTTTTACCCGTGCCCATTTTCTTTGGAGAAAAGCAAATCAACAATACATCACCTGCATGGACTAAAAAACCTTCTGAACTAACCAAAGAGGATTACGAAAAATTCTACAAGGAATTATATCCTTTTAATGAAACCCCTTTATTTTGGATCCACTTGAATGTTGATTATCCCTTTAACTTAACGGGGATTCTCTATTTCCCTAAAATCAAACAGAGTTACGAGATCCAGAAAGATAAGATCCAGCTTTATAGTAATCAGGTATTTGTAACAGATGAAGTAAAGGATATTGTTCCCGAATTCCTCATGTTATTGCAAGGGGTGATCGATTCTCCAGATATTCCGCTTAATGTAAGCCGAAGTTATTTGCAAGGGGATCCGAATGTGCGTAAGATCAATAATCACATCACCAAAAAAGTAGCGGATAAACTTGATGAGATCTTTAGAAATGATCGTGTTTCATTTGAAGAAAAATGGGAAAGTCTCGGATTATTTGTGAAGTATGGAATGATGACGGATGATAAGTTCCTGGAAAAAGCAAACCAGTTTCACATTTTCAAAGATGTCCGCCAGGATAAATTCTACACGCTTGAAGAATACAAGTTCGCTGCAGAAACGCTTCAGAAAAATAAAGATGGAAAATTAGTTATTCTTTACACTACAGACCCAGTACAGCAGGATGCATATATCAGCGCTGCAGTAGATAGAGGTTATTATGTAGTGCAGATGGAGACCATTGTAGATGCAGCTTTCATTAATCAAATGGAAATGAAATGGAGTGATGTTCATTTTGTGCGGGTGGACTCAGATATTCCAGATAATTTAATAGACAAAAAGGATAGTACAGAAAGTGTATTGTCTAAAGATGAAGAAGATAAATTAAAAGAATTATTCAAAATCGATGTTGCCCAATCACAGGTAACTGTTGAGATCAGAGGACTAGGACAAGATATTTCACCCGTTGTAGCAACACGTCCAGAGTTTATGCGAAGGATGAAGGATATGGCTGCCGTAAGTGGCCCTGGTGCATCTTTTTATGCTTCTATGCCTGATGAAGTAACCTTAACGGTTAATGGTAATCATCCGGCTATCCAAACTATATTGAATGAAGCCAATGAGGACAGGCAGAAAAAATTAGTTCGAAATTTTGCCGATCTGGCTTTACTTTCTCAAGGCTTATTGAAGGGTAATGATCTCACCGCATTTATTAAACGTAATGTCGAACTCGTGGGATAAGTATAGGCGTTGTGTTCATATTTAAAAACGGACTCACTAGTATCTAAAAAAATAAAGGGCTTCTCGCGGGAAGCCTTTATTTATTTATTTCTTTCTGTGGTGAAGTTAACCAGGCTGGCTAACGTATCTCGTGCGGCTACGTCGGGGAATTCGTCAAGTAGTAAAAGCGCTTCTTTTTTATACTGATTCATTTTATCGGTTGTATATTCTATACCGCCAGCTGCTTTTACTTTTTCAATGACATAATCAATACTCTGTTTTATTCTGTTTTGATTTTTTAAGATATAAATAAGCTCCTTTTTTAATTTACTATTCGAATTGTTTATGGTATAAATTAACGGAAGCGTTATTTTTTTTTCTTTTATATCATTGCCTGTTGGCTTTCCTATAGTATTGGTTCCATAATCAAAAAGATCATCTTTTAATTGAAATGCAATACCAACCTTTTCGCCAAATAGTCTAAAATTCTCTGTGAGTCTTTCATCTTTTGATGTTGAAAATGCACCGGCTGCGCATGCTGCAGCTAGGAGAGAAGCTGTTTTGTCGGTAATGATCTTAAAGTATATGCTTTCATCTAAATTGAGTGATCTGGACTTTTCAAGTTGCAGCAGTTCACCCTCACTCATTTGTTTTACAGCTCTGGAGAGTATCTGTAAAATGCGAAATTCGTCATGGTCAAGAGATACCAATAATCCTTTAGCAAAAAGATAATCCCCAACCAACACCGAGATTTTTGCTTTCCAAAGCGCATATACAGAAAAGAACCCTCTTCTTTCCAACGATTCGTCCACTACGTCATCATGAACCAATGAGGCGGTATGTAGAATTTCGACCAAAGAAGCAGCCCTGTAAGTGGATTCATTAATATTCCCGCATAATCTTGCACAAAGCAGCACAAACATGGGACGTAATTGCTTACCCTTTGTTTTAACGACGTATTTCATGATCCTGTCCAACATAGGGACATTACTCTTCACATAATCTTTGAATCGAGCGTCAAAGATTTGCAGTTCGGATGCAATTATTTCTGAGGAAAAGCTCATTGTAGGCCTGCGAACTTAAGTAATTTTATTGCATTTTCATGCATAAGTGGCTTTTTTTGAAGCTTTTGCAGCGTTTTTTTATAGAAAACGGTCTGATAAATTTGTAATTACAACATTCTTAGATACCTTTGAAATGTTTAAAATAAATGATTCCTAAAGGGGATCTATATGAATACTATAACAAACACTCTTATGGCAAGGAAAAAGTACCAATTTTTGTTAGGACTTGTCCTCCTGACAACCATCTCCGTATCTGGACAGGATAAGGTTTGGGCCGATTCTTCTTACTATCGCGCTAGCAAACTTCCTCAGTACAATGAATTCATGAACAACTTGTATGCTTATCCAGCAAGACCTAGAAGTATGTGGGAAGTAGGCGTTAAGTTTGGATCACCTGCAGTATCAGGTGATGTATCCTCTGTATTTCCAGCATTCGGATGGGGTCTTCACGTAAGGAAATCCTTGGGTTATACCTTGTCTCTGCGGATGGAGTACAATAATGGTGTTGCTTACGGATTGCATTGGCAGCAAGCATTGAACTACCAGAAAAACCCAGCATGGGCTGCAAATGGTTACAGAGCGCACACGACTACTGCAGTTGGCACCGACAGAGT
>CAYTXC010000016.1:6478-64951 GCA_964441425.1 uncultured Sphingobacterium sp.
AACTTCCTTTCATTAGGTCTGAATATCAATATTTTCTAATCAACTCAATCTGTAGAAAGTTATGAAACTTATAAAAATAACCGTTGTATTTTTTGCAGCATTGGCACTGATTCAGACCGATGCAATGGCACAGAAAAAAGCTAAGAAATCAGTAGAACCTCTTTATTGGGTTAACCCATTAAACTTCATTTACAGTGAATTGAACGAGCCTAAGCATATGAAAATGCCTAAGCCAGTTCTTGCTGATGCTGATGGCGATGGTGTTACTGATCAATTTGATAGAGAACCCAATACTCCAGCAGGTGCACCCGTTGACTCACATGGTGTGAGCCGCGATACAGATGGTGATGGCGTTCCTGATTTTAAAGACAAGCAACTGATCACTCCTTCAGAGTGTCAGCCTGTTGATGCTGATGGTGTTGGGAAATGCCCAGAGCCAGCTTGCTGCACTGATGTAGTTAAAAAGTCAGCTTGTTCAATTAGTGACCTACCTAGCGTTAGTTTTGGTAAAGGATCTTCAACAATCAGCAAAGATGCTCAAGCAGCATTGGCTTCTATAGCAGGTAAACTCCGTAATAACCCTTCTTGTAAAGTTGTGGTAACCGGATATGGCGAAGCTAGCAAATCTAGTCAGCAATTAAGCTGGGATAGAGTGAATGCCGTTATCAACTTCCTGGTTGAAAAGCAAGGCATCAGCTCCGATCGTTTCATCTGGAAGTATGGTCAATCAGAAGGAGACCAAAACACAGTTGACCTTCGCGGTGCAGAGCAAGGAGAAGATGGTCCGAATACGGTACCAGCTCCACATCCAAATCTTCGTCGTCGCTAATTAACGACTTAAGATATTTTTTCGAAACCCTCCATTTGGAGGGTTTTGTTTTCTCCTTTAGCCTTTTGTTAACGAATGTTTCTCCAAATCCATGTTGATCTGGAAAATAAATCCTGTATTTTTGGCGCGTTTATGAAGATTGGAAATGTATTCAGCCTCTTATTGGTTATAATGCTCCTTGGGTCATGCTCTAAATTCAATAAAATCCTGAAGAGCAATGATTATGATTACAAACTGAAAATGGCCCAGGCTTACTATGATCGAAAAGATTATAGAAGAGCTCAGGTTCTCTATGAAGAGCTATTTCCAATTTTTAAAGGAACGCCTCAATATGAGGATCTTTTTTATCGTTATGCAACTTGCGCGTACAAGCAACGTGATTATTTGAGTGCTCAAGGGTTATTCAGCAATTTCCTGGAAACATTCCCAAATAGTAGTAAAGCAGAGGAAATTGAATTCCTAGAGGCTTTCAGCTATTACAAACAATCACCTAAGCCAGACCTGGATCAGTCGAATACTCATAAAGCAATGGGTATGATGCAGACATTTATCAATACGCATCCAGGATCTGATCGCAACAAAGAAGCACAGGATATTATTGATGTATGCTATAAAAAGCTGGAATCCAAAGAGTTGAGGTCAGCGGAACTTTATTACAACATGGGTCAATACAGGGCAGCAGCCATTGCCTATACGTCACTTATCAATAATTTCCCTGAGTCTCTAAAAGGAGATGAATACAAGCTTATGGCTATTCGTTCTTACTATAAATACGCCAGTATGAGCGTTATAGAAAAGCAGGAAGAGCGCTTTCAGAAGGTGATCAATGAGGTACAGGATTTTCAAGACAGATTTCCTGAAAGTAAACTATTGTCGGAAGCAGAACGTTACTTAACTTTGTCGAACGATTTTATTAAATCATTAACTAAGAAATAAATGAGCAGATTACGCAGACAGATTGGAAATAGCATTGCAAATAATCTGGAAACAAAGGATGTTTCCAAAATCAAGGCTAAAACCGGTAATGTATATGAATCTATTACGGTTATCTCTAAAAGAGCCAATCAGATCAATGTTATGTTGAAGGAAGAACTTCACAATAAATTAGAGGAATTTGCCAGCCACACGGATAGTTTGGAGGAAATTCATGAAAATAAGGAGCAGATTGAAATATCTAAAGCTTACGAGAGAATGCCTAATCCATCATTATTGGCTACTCAGGAATTTTTAGATGATAAAGTCTATTTCAAAAGAAATGAAGACGACAACTTGTTTAGATAATTTAGTTCACCTATTTGATGATATAGTATAAAAAGCGACCTTAATAGTCGCTTTTTATATTTCGTTAGTAGTAGATAATCTATAAGTAAACATTGGATGCTAAAGGGTATTTTACTTTTCTTTTTTACACTTATTGTTTCCAGCTCAATCGCTCAGGAATTAAATGCACGTGTCAACATTGTGGCTAATCAAATCAGTTCTTCTGTTGACCGAAGAGTTTTCAGAACACTCCAAACAGCCCTATCCGATTTTCTTAACAAGCGTAAATGGACACAGGATGAGTATGCTCCTCAGGAAAAAATCGCCTGTAACTTCTTGTTGAATCTGCAATCGAGTCCTGAATCTAATGTATATAAGGCTACATTGACAATCCAGGCAGCTCGTCCAATTTATAATTCATCCTATCAATCTGCGCTCATTAATTTTCTGGATGCAGAAGTTTCTTTTCGATATGTGGAGTTTCAGCCAATAGAGTTTAATGAAAATAGGGTTCAGGGTTCTGAACCTTTGGCAGCAAATTTACCTGCCGTATTTGCCTATTATGTGAATATCATTTTAGGATTGGATGGAAACTCATTCACACCAAAAGGTGGAGATGTTTATTTCAAGAAAGCCAATGCTATAGTCAATAGTGCCCCAGATGGACGAAATATTTCGGGATGGAAACCATTTGATGGACAACGAAATCGCTATTGGTTAGCAGAAAATCTACAAAATAGCCGGTATAATTTGGTTCATGATGCGTATTATACTTACTACAGACAGGGACTGGATCAAATGGCTGAAAGTGATAGTAAAGGTCGCCAAGGTATAATGGCTGCATTAAATACACTTTATACGTTGCATGCAGATAATCCAAACATCATGTTGTATTCTTTTTTCTTTTTAGGGAAATCTGATGAGATTATCGGTGCCTTGAAAAAAGCTAATCCAGGTGAACGGGCGAGAGTGTTGGAGATACTCCAAAAAATTGATGTAACCAATGCCGCAAAATATAAACAGGAGCTTAAATGAGAAGGCTAGCTATTGTTATATCGGTATCCCTATTTTTTTCATGTGCCAATACTATTCCGGGCGAAGTATTGGAACCAGAGAAAATGCAGGATGTATTATCCGATATGTTGCTTGCAGAAGGATTTACAGAAAATTTCTTGATTCTCGACTCATCCAAAACAAGGGAAGAATGGTTTTCACAGGAGTATAGTAGAGTAATGGCAATACATAAGATATCTCAGGAGGATTTTCGCAATAGTTTGAATTTTTACAAAAAACATCCAGACGTTTTTAAAATCATAGTGGATACGGTTTATCAACGAAGTCAGCGAATGCGAAATGCCGGATTTAAAGGCGCAGCTGAAAAAAGCCTGCGCGTTCAGTAAATCAAATTTCAATTAAGCCATGCCTTATGGCGTATAATACAAGGCCAACTCTGCTTTTTATATCCAGTTTATCGAATAAATTATCACGTAAGGCATCAACGCTTCTATTGCTGATCCGGAGTTCCTCTGCAATTTCTTTATACGTTTTCTCCGTACATACAAGTTTTAGAAATCTCATCTCTGTTTCGGTCATTATCTTATTCCAAATAGGTGTGCTGGTAGAATCTCTAAAAAACGAAGCAAGCTTGGAGCTTGTATAGCTAGAATAGTAGTATCCTTCATTTATTATGGAATGAATGGCTCTGTGAAGTTCTGTAGGGTGGATATCTTTTTTCATGAATCCTTTAACTCCTACCTGAAGCAGCTTTATCAACATTAATTCCGTGTCAAACATGCTTAGAATCAGGACATTGATTTCAGGATAATGTTTTTTCAGCCATTCTGCTGTTTCATATCCATTTTTACCAGGCATATTAAAATCAAGAATGGCGATCTCCGGTTTTTGATTTTTTATTTTTTCACAAAATTCTTTTCCATCATTGGCTTCAAAAATTACTTCACAGTCGCCATATGAGTTGATTAAGGAGGCGAGAGCATTTCTAAGAAGCTTGTGATCGTCTGCAAGTGCAATTTTTATCATATTAGTTTGGTTTGGGTTATGGGAATTTTTAATTCAAGCAGGGTACCTTTTCTATTTTCTGAATAAAAGTCAAGCGTACCTCCTATTAAGGCGGCTCTGGAACGCATATTTTTCAGGCCACTCATAAATCGGGATTTTTTTTGTTGATATATTTCGTTTATATCAAAGCCAACACCATCGTCAAGTATAGTAAGGGTGAATTGCGGATCTTCACTTGTGCAAACGAGTTTTACTTCATTTGCATGGGCATGTTTTACTATATTATTTAATGCTTCTTGTACGATTCTGAATATGATGACCTCCTGTCTTTGTTCGAATTCAGGGGGGTATCCTTTCTGCGTAAAATTGATTTTATTATTAAGATGTTTGTTCCAAACATTAACTTCAAATTGAATAGCATTCAACAAGCCTTGGCTTAGTATGGTATCTGAATCAAGACCTTTTGAAAAGCTACTTATATCTGAAATTGAACGCGAGAGATATGCTCTCGCTTCTTCCAGCAAAGCCTCTTCAGTATCATTTTCCTGACTTGATATCCTATTTAAATTAAGCTTAGCTAATGTAAGGACCTGCACCACATTATCATGCAATTCCATCGATACATACTTAAATGCTTGCTCCCTGATGGCTATACTCGATTCAATTAGTATTTGTTCTTGGTGTTGTACTAATTTATTGAGCTTTTTTGTAAGTAATCTTTTTCTATTAAATAAATGGATATACGCCCACAAAAAAATACCGCTTAAAAATAGGAGAATACAGGCGTTTATACAAATAAGGGTATAGAAATAATACCCAATAAGGATAGTATTGTCCATAGGTTAGAATTATTTGGTGTTTTATTTCGAATTCAAATGTTGAAATTCGATATGCTAAATGTACAAAATTTATATAAATTCAGGAGGGTAAAAAAACTCAAAAAAAATGTTGTTTTTAACGTTATATGATTTAAAACATAAAGAATTGACTAATTTGTGTCTGTTCACCTATACATAAAATGGTACGTTATTTCATTCATAATGGTAAGGTTTTTTCTAATGAAAGCTTGGTCCTTTCACCCGATAATCGAGGTTATCGGTATGGGGATGGCTTGTTCGAAACCATTCGTGTACGCAATAGAATAGCACCTTTATGGGACCGCCACATGAATCGATTATTTTTGTCACTAGATACGTTACAGTTCACCTTACCATCTTATTTTTCTGCTGATACATTACATGATCATGTAGAGCGTCTTCTTCAAAAAAATAATCTTTTTGATGCCCGTATCCGAATCAGTTTTTATCGCGGAAATGGGGGCCTCACCGATCCATTACCTCAGCAATGTGGCTATCTTATACAAGCATGGCCCATTCGCGAAGAAGCACTTGGATTTAATGAAAATGGATTACATGTGGGTATTTATCCCGATGCCCAAAAAACAACTGATTTTCTTTCCAATCTTAAGTCTAACCATTACCTCCCCTATGTGATGGCTTCCTTGTATGCCAAGCAGCATAAATGGAATGATGCATTTGTACTGAATCATCATCAGCGAATTGCCGACTCTACCATTTTTAATGTCTTTTGGGTTAAAAATGGGCATCTTTTTACAATCCCTCTTTCGGAAGGACCTGTGGATGGAGTTATGCGGAATTACATCCTGGCACATCATACAGTAAAGGAGAAATCTATAACCACGAATGAGTTGTTAGAAGCAGATGAGATCTTCCTTACCAATGCTGTAAAAGGGATTCAATGGGTTGGGCAGGTGGATGATAAAAAGCTTTCGGCTCCAGCAGTGACATCCAAGCTTTATAGAGATATTATCAAGCCTTTATTCGGTTGATAAAACCAATTTGCTTCCAGGTTGTTATAGCATTATGCCATCTGATACTATTAATATTTTCTGGTTTCGCCGCGACCTCCGCCTGGAAGATAATCATGGATTATACCAAGCGCTTAATGCCGGTTTACCCGTTTTGCCCATTTTTATATTTGATAAGAATATTTTGGATGATCTGAGTAATAAATCCGACAAAAGGGTGGTCTTCATTCATCAAACGTTGCAGGCTATTCAAGATAAGTTGGTCAAGCAAGGAAAATCATTGTATGTATTTTATGGAACGCCGGAAGAGGCGTACCATTCGCTTACTTCTAGCTTTAACGTCCAAAGTGTTTTTACCAATAGAGATTACGAGCCATATGCTATTAAGAGAGATGCATCCATAGCTGATCAGTTATCCAAAAAAGGAATTGCCTTTATCGATAGCAAGGATCAGGTTATTTTTGAAAAAGATGAGGTAATGAAAGATGATGGATTGCCTTACACGGTTTTTACTCCTTATAGTCGGAAGTGGAAAGCCAAACTTCAGCCTGCACACTATGCCTCTTTTCAATCGGAAAAATATATCAAAAACTTTCTCTCCATTGAACCAAGATCCATTCCATCTCTTAAAGAGATGGGATTTGATGCATTAGATATAGATTTTCCTGTTAGCATAGTAAACAAAGATATTGTAAAGCAGTATAAAGAGCGAAGGGATTATCCATCAGTCAGGGGAACAACACGTTTAAGTGTTCATCTTCGGTTCGGAACCATCAGCATTCGAGAACTGGTTAGAACAGTAAAAGATCTCAGTGAATCCTATTTGAATGAACTGATCTGGAGAGAGTTTTATCATATGATACTCTGGAATTTTCCATCTGTAGGAGAGGGGAAATCATTTAAGGCCCAATATGATCGAATCAAATGGCGCAACAATGAAATGGAATTTCAAAAATGGTGTGCAGGAAAAACAGGTTATCCTATTGTGGACGCCGGAATGAGGGAGTTGAATGAAACCGGATTCATGCACAATAGAGTACGCATGATTGTGGCATCATTTCTTTGTAAACATTTGTTGATCGACTGGCGATGGGGTGAAGCATATTTTGCTGAAAAGCTACTTGACTTTGATCTTGCAGCGAATAATGGTGGATGGCAATGGGCAGCAGGAAGTGGATGTGACGCTGCACCTTATTTTAGAGTTTTTAATCCGCGATTGCAAACAGAAAAGTTTGATAAAGACCTTGCATATATTCGAAAGTGGGTACCCGAGTTTCAGGAGTTTAATTATCCAGCTCCCATAGTGGATCATGAGATGGCACGTAAACGTTGTTTAGAGGTTTATGCAGCTGCATTAAAATCCTAATTACACAAATACTTCAAATGCACCTGAAACAGGTTCTGGTGTAAACTGGCTAGCTATTTCCAGGAGTTGCCAAACTGCTGCCTTACCTTTAGTTCCTAGCCCCAGTGAATATTCATTTACATACAGATCGATGTGTTGTCGCATCACCTGCTCATCCATTTCTTGTGCGTGATATTGAACAAAAGAAGATAATCGTGGATATTCTTGTTGAGCTAGTTCCAGACTTTTTCTTATATGCGTATCCACTTTTTTCATCAGGCCGTATTCAAATCTTCTATTCATTACGATGCCACCAAGTGGTATAGGGGTACCAGTCTGTTTCTCCCAATGTTCACCAAGATCCAATATTTTAGTCAATCCTTTTTCAGCATAGGTAAATCTATTTTCGTGGATGATGACCCCCATATCAACCTTTCCGGTTAGTACGGCATCTTCAATATCTGAGAACACCATGAACGTTTTATTCTTTGCTTCTGGAAAAGCCATGGAGAATAGCATATGCGCAGTTGTATTTACACCGGGAAGAGCTATGGTCAAAGTATCTACCTGATCTAGTGTGATGGGGTTAACAGAAACCAATAAGGGCCCCACTCCCATACCTAATGCGCCACCTGCATTTAATACCCGGTATGAAGGGATGATTCTTGCTAAAGTACCAAAACTGATTTTGGTAATATCTAATTTCTCCTGCAGGGCCATTTTATTTAAGGTCTCCACATCCTCGAGAATATACTCGAATGAGAGGTCGCCGGTATCAAGCTTGCCATTTACCAATGCATCGAAAATAAAAGTATCGTTCGGGCAGGGAGAAAATCCAAGAGAAAATTTCATTAGTAGGATTCAGTTAAATTATGAAGCAAGCGAATGAGTTCATCGTTTAATAAATCAATAGATTCTTTCAATAGCCACGTTGACTTATCACGTTCACCAACCATATTGGATACCGATCTAATCTGTAAAAAGGGGATATCTTCTTTCAAACAAACATAATGAAATGCTGCTCCTTCCATGCTTTCTACAATCGGAGAGAATTTTTCTTTTATTTGGTTGATGAAGTTTTCTTCTGTGGAGATTCTGTTCACGGTGATGGCCTTAACTTTTTCGTGATCAAGTTTACCAAGTAGCTCTATATTGGGATTGATGAGCTTTCCTTTTTTCCAAGGATGATCATCTTCTCCTATTAGTCCAAGGTCAAATGCACTCTGCCATGTATCTTGATGCATTACACCCAGATCTCCGATAATCTCTTCTTTGATCATGACTATTTTCCCTGGAGTGAATAATGGATGAAAACTACCTGCAATACCAACTTGTATGGCAATGTCCGGTTTTTGACGACTGAATTCCTTTGTAAGTGCATAAACCGTTGCTAAAGAGCCCACACCTGTAAGCAAAACATCGATCTGCTGTTGTTTACGGAGATACATCCTTTCAGTCAGATATTGCTGTAAAGGCTCGATCTCAAGTTTCGTAGCGGCAACCAGAAGAATCTTCATAACTCAAATTTCCGAAATAATCTCGTATGTGTTAATTTTGTGACCATATTAAGACATGGTATTTCTTACAAGGGTAGAACATTTTAATGCCGCGCACAAGCTTTATAACCCTAATTGGAGCGCTGAGAAGAATGAAGAGGTATTTGGACGTTGTGCAAATCAAAACTGGCATGGGCATAATTTTGAGCTTTTGGTCACCGTTAAGGGGTATCCGGATCCCGACACCGGCTTTATTGTGGATGCCAAGCTCTTAAGTAAGATCATCAAGGATACCATTATTGAAAAGCTCGATCATCGAAACCTCAATCTGGATGTAGATTTTATGAAAGGTAAAATGTGCTCCATTGAGAACTTGGTCATGGGTATTTGGAATGAACTGAAGCCACAATTGCCGTCGGCCGTTGAGCTCTACTGCATCAAATTGGTGGAAACTCCCCGTATTTACGTTGAATATTTTGGGTAATAAGGCTCATCGTTAAACCTTTTAAGCATAAATCCGTTATCTTAAGTTATGCAGGCTAAAGTAGCGGTTTTCCGAAAAGAACATTTTAATGCGGCTCATCGCCTCCATAATCCTACCTGGGATGAGGCGACAAACCAGCGCATTTTCGGAAAATGTAATCTACCTCATTATCATGGGCATAATTATGAACTTGAAGTGAAAGTGGTGGGCGTACCGGATCCGGAAACGGGTTATGTAATCGATATGAAAATCTTATCTGATTTAATTCAGGAGAAAATAGTAGATCGATTTGATCATCGGAACCTGAATCTCGACGTGGCTGAATTTGCCAATCTGAATCCAACGGCTGAAAATATTGCTGTTGTTATATATAACCTTTTAAGACCCGAAATTCATGCTGAGTTGGACCTTAGCATTCGATTATATGAAACACCCAGGAACTTTGTTGAATATCCTGCATAACCGTACAAATTAGTATTGCCATGGCCTACAAAAAAGTGGAACAATATGGAGATAAGATTACTTCAAATCTCACTGAAAATTATCGAGAGTTGTTGTCTTTACTCGGAGAAGATCCGGAAAGAGAAGGGTTGTTGAAAACTCCTGAACGTGTAGCAAAGGCAATGCAATTCCTCACACAGGGATATCAAATGGATGCCAAGGCCATATTGAATTCTGCAAAATTTCACGAAGAAGTTAGTGAGATGGTGATCGTCAAAGATATTGAGCTCTATAGTCTTTGTGAGCATCATATGCTTCCATTTTATGGGAAAGCACATATCGCCTATATTCCTAACGGATGGATCACCGGATTGAGTAAGATCGCCCGCGTGGTAGATGTGTTTTCCAGAAGATTACAGGTGCAGGAAAGATTGACTACCCAAATTCTTGAAGTCATAAAAGAAACTTTAGATCCTCTTGGTGTTGCTGTTGTAATTGAAGCTTCCCACCTTTGTATGATGATGAGAGGAGTGCAAAAACAAAATTCGGTGACTACCACCTCCGCTTTTTGGGGTGAGTTTGAACAAAATGAAACACGTAGTGAATTTATCCGTTTGATTGGATCAAAGCTACATTAATACTACATTTTTGTGTAAGATGCTGTATTTTTGCGGCCAAGTAAGCCCTACTGCATGAAGCACGCATATATTTTCCCTGGTCAAGGTTCTCAGTTTTCTGGCATGGGTAAAGAGTACTATGAGAATAGTGCTTTTTCCAAAAAGTTATTTGAACAGGCTAATGAAATCCTTGGATTTCGACTGTCTGATGTAATGTTCACGGGTACAGAAGAGGATCTTAAGCAAACGCGCGTTACCCAACCCGCTATTTTTCTTCACTCCTTGATTGCATATAAAAATCTTGATGGCATCAGTCCGAATATGGTAGCCGGGCACTCTTTAGGTGAATTCACGGCACTTGTCGCAAATGGAACACTGTCTTTTGAAGATGGTTTGAAACTGGTATCTGTGCGTGCGGAAGCCATGCAGAAAGCATGTGAACGTAACCCTTCCACTATGGCTGCTGTTCTAGCATTGGAAGATGCTAAAGTAGAGGAAATATGTGCTGCGGTTGCAGCTAAAACAGGAGAAATTGTCGTAACAGCTAACTACAACTGCCCAGGCCAGTTGGTTATTTCAGGTTCAACTGCTGGTGTTCAACAAGCATGCGAAGAGTTGAAAGCGGCCGGAGCTAAACGTGCTTTGATATTGCCAGTAGGTGGTGCTTTTCACTCTCCATTAATGCTTCCCGCAAAAGAAGAATTGGCTCAAGCTATTGAATCCATAAAGTTTCATACTCCTAATTGTCCTATCTATCAAAACGTAGTAGCGAAAGCGGTAACAGATCCTGATGCGATCAAACAAAATCTGGTAGAACAATTGACTGGTCCGGTGAAATGGACGCAACTCATACAAGCCATGATTTCTGATGGAGCTACTAAATTCACGGAAGTAGGTCCGGGAAAAGTATTGCAAGGTCTTGTACTCAAGATCGATAAAACTATGGAAGTAAACGGTGTTCATTAATGAAGGTTTCCATTCGCAGAGCCAAAAAAGAAGATTGTCCACGAATGCTTGAACTCATTCAGGAGCTTGCTCTTTATGAAAAAGCACCTGATGAAGTAACGGTAGATCCTGTTCATTTTGAAGAAAGTGGATTTGGTACTAACCCTGTTTGGTGGGCCTTTGTAGCAGAAGTTGATGGATGTGTGGAAGGCTTTGCACTTTACTATATTCGGTACAGTACATGGAAAGGACAGCGATTATATCTGGAAGACCTGATCGTAACGGAAAAATTAAGAGGTAATGGTATTGGCAAATTATTATTTGACCAATTAATTGAAGAAGGTAAAGAGAAAAAATTTCACGGAATGGTATGGCAAGTATTGGATTGGAATGAACCCGCCATTAATTTTTATAAAAAGTATAATGCCTCTTTTGATGCGGGTTGGTTGAACGCATCAATCACGTTTTAAAGCTGAAGTTAAGTTATCGAAGTGCCTGTTCGAAATCAGCTAAAATATCCTCAACGTTTTCCATTCCCACACTCATTCGGATCAGCCCATCGGTAATGCCATATTTGATGCGGTCTTCGGGTTTAACGCCATAGTGAGTCATAGAAGCAGGATGCGACAAGAGTGTATCACAAGTACCTAATGATACTGTTCTAGTGCAGAGTTTCAGTTTATTCATGAACGCAACACCTCCGTTTAATCCGTCTTTATGTTCAAAGCTCATCATGGCACCAGGATGACGCATTTGCTTCATGGCGATCTTATGATCAGGGTGAGAAGCTAAGCCATTAAAATTGACTTTTGCCACTGCTGGATGCGTACTTAAATATTCAGCGATTTGCTTAGCATTGGCGCAATGACGTTCCATGCGTATCTCAAGTGTTTTCATTCCATTGATCAGCAAGAATGCATCAAACGAATTTGAATTTCCGCCCAATAAGCGATGGATCTTTGTTGCGTGCGCGTTCATGAATGGAAGATCTTTTCCTACTAATACGCCGCCTATGGCTGTGCCATGGCCATTCAGGAATTTAGTGGTGCTGTGGATGACAAAATCAACGCCGTATGCAAATGGTTGTTGTAAATAAGGTGTCGCGAATGTATTATCAACCGCCACTATCTTGTTGAAAAGTTTACCCAATTTGGTTAGTGCTTCGATATCTACACACTGTATTGTTGGGTTTGCCGGTGTTTCCAGATATACCATCTTGATGGAAGGATCATTTTTAAGATGATGTTCTGCCTTATTCAGATCGCGTAGATCATCGATCACCACCCCAATACCTAATGATGGTAGTAAACGATTAATGATCTCTTCGGTGCCACCATAAAGAGAGTAGTGCGAAAGTATTTTATCTCCGGTCTTTAAATTGGCTAACAATAAAGTTGAAATAGCAGCCATGCCAGAAGCATGAAGTATAGCTTTTAACTGCAGGGGCTCTCCATTATCATTTTTTAATCCAAATGCTTCCATGGCAGCAATTTTCACCTCGGCTTCAGTCATGGTAGGATTGCCCCACCTTGAGTAGATATACCCTTTTTCCTGTCCGCTGAAACGGCGCATACCTTGCTCAGCCTCATCGAAAACATAAGTTGATGATGCATATATGGGTGTCAGATGAGCATAATTCGGATCCTGTTCATGGCCGCCATGAATCGCGAGTGAGCTGAAGCCTGAAATTGGAAAATTTTTATCTGCCATAGTTAGTAGGATTAATGGTCATGAAGATCACATCGCCCATTTAACAAGAGTAGCACCCCAGGTAAAGCCACCACCGAATGCGGCTAATACAAGGTTGTCACCTTTGTTAATCTGTTTGCGGTAATCCCAGAGACAAAGAGGTATAGTTGCAGCAGTGGTATTGCCATATCTTTCAATATTCATCATCACTTTTTCATCCGAAAGACCCATACGATTTGCTGTGGCATCAATGATGCGCTTATTTGCTTGATGTGGAACTAACCAGGCAATATCATCTCCAGTTAGGTTATTACGTTGCATTAATTCATACGATACATCAGCCATACCTACAACGGCAAATTTGAAAACGGATTGCCCTTCCTGATAAGCAAAATGTTCTCTATTGGTGACGGTTTCAATGGAAGCTGGTCGAAGAGAACCACCGGCTTTCATATGCAAGTATTTACCTCCGCTTCCGTCAGTCTTGAGAAGACTATCGAGCACACCATATCCTTCAATATTGGGCTCTAATAAAACGGCCCCCGCTGCATCACCGAAAAGGATACAGGTCGTTCTGTCGGTATAGTCCGTGATCGCACTCATTTTATCAGCTCCCACCACCACCACACGGCGGTACCGTCCGCTTTCAATCAAGGAAGCACCAGTAGTAAGTGCAAACAAAAAGCCGGAGCACGCCGCTGCAAGGTCGAATCCCCATGCATTTTTCGCTCCTAATTTATGGCAGGCAATATTGGCTGTTGCCGGAAATACCATATCCGGGGTAACAGTGGCCACAATCATAACATCAATATCCTCTGGACTGATGCCCCGTTTATCGCATAAGGCTTGTACGGCAGGAACCACCATGTCTGAAGTGGCCAGTCCTTCTCCCTTCAAAATTCTTCTTTCTTTGATACCGGTACGCGTTTGGATCCACTCATCGTTGGTTTCCACTATTTTCTCGAGATCAGCATTGGTCAGTTTATCTTCAGGAACATATGCTCCAATAGCCGTTATGGCCGCGGTAATTTTTGTTCTCATTTGCTTAATTTCAGCAGCAAATCTACTATTTTGTTTCGGATGAGGGATCTTAATGGCATATTGAACGGATTTCGTCAATAAGTCTGTATTTTTACGATCGAATTTTGGACACATGATTGCCTATCTCACTGGCCTATTTTCACATAAATCCCCCGCAATGGTTTACTTGGATGTAAATGGTGTAGGCTATGAGGTCCACATATCCCTAAATACGTATAGTGCCGTCCAACATCTGGAGAAAGGGACCTTATTTACTTTTCTTCAGGTAAAAGAGGATAGCCATACTTTATATGGTTTTGCGGATATGGAAGAGAAGAACATGTTTATTCGATTAATCAGCATCAATGGAGTAGGCGCTTCTACTGCCCGAATGATGCTTTCCTCCCTCCGTCCGGATGAAATCACCAATGCTATTTTGCAGCAGAATACGCGTTTGCTGGAATCGATCAAAGGTATCGGTAAGAAAACGGCAGAGCGAATTGTACTTGAACTAAGGGATAAGTTAGGTAAAGCAGATGCTCCTGTATCATTTGGGGCTGCTATGACCACTAATTCTCGTGAACAAGATGCTTTACAGGCATTAACTGCATTAGGAATACCGCGTCAGGCTGCAGAGACAGCTATCAAAAAAATAATGGGATCGGCCGATGGGTTAGATCTTGAACAAATAATCAAAAAAGCCCTTCAATCTATTTGATCTAACTCTACACTACCAACATTTAACCATTTTGTTTCAATTTCTCTTTAAAAAGGGTCGTGTGTGCCTGTTCCTGATGGTGTTTTGCCTGACAGAATCGTCGGCAATCGCGCAGCGAGATTCGACCCAGCCCAAATTAGATTCACTTCGTTTTCCTATAACGGATCGAAGGGGGGATGCATTTCAGAATCCATCCAGAAATCCATTTGACCTAAAGGATCCTTCCAACATCAAAGATTCTATCGTGTATAACCCGGTTACACGATCTTATATTATTTACGAAAAGATAGGAAGTAAATATTTCCGTAAGCCTGGAAGCTTAAGTTTCGATGAGTTTTATGAATTAACCGCTCGTCGTCAGGAACAAAATTATTTTCGCAGCAGGGCAAACACGACTTCATTATTAAATCAGCGAAATCTAAAACCTAAATTAAGTGCTCCGGAACGGTTGTTTAACCGAATGTTCGGAATGGGTAAAATTGATATTAAGCCACAGGGGGAGGTTAACCTTTTGGCAGGGTATCAAGGACAAAATATCAAAAATCCCACGTTGCCTGAAAGGGCTAGAAGAAATGGTGGATTCGATTTTGATATGAATGCTAACCTTAATGTTATGGGCAATATTGGCGATCTGATGAAATTGCCCATAAGCTATAATACATTATCAAACTTTGATTTTGAAAATCAATTGAAACTGGATTATAGCGGCACTGCTGATGCGATTTTCAAAAAAATCGAAGTGGGTAATACATCATTTGCCACAAAAGGGACATTGATCCCCGGTGCCCAGCAACTATTTGGTCTCAAAACACAAATGCAGTTTGGCAAATTATATGTAACGTCTGTATTAGCCAATCAGCGTTCACAGCGTCAATCCATAGCCTTACAGGGAGGTCAGAATTCACAGCAATTTACTTTGAAAGCTGATGCTTACGATGAGAATCGACATTTTCTTGTTGGACAATACTTCAGAGGTAAGTATAATGACGCCATGAAAAACTTACCGGTAATAAATTCTCAGGTACAGATCATGCGCATGGAAGTTTGGGTTACAAACAGGACAGGTACAACTACTGAAACCAGAGACATTGTCGGATTAATGGATTTGGGTGAAAATAAACCATATCGTCAGCCTCCGGTGATCAATCCTGGTGGCGGGATGTATCCTACTAATGGAGCTAATGATCTGTATAGTAAGATCGTGTCTGATCAGAACAGTCGTAACCCAGCATTGATCGTAAACAAACTGAATACGCTTGGATTACAAGCTGTTCAGGATTTTGAAAAAACATTTGCACGTAAACTAGATTCCACTCAATATACATTTCATAGACAACTTGGTTTTATCTCATTGAATATAACCTTGCAACCAGATGAAGTGTTAGCGGTTGCGTACCAGTACACCGTAAATGGAAAAGTATTTCAGGTTGGAGAGTTCTCTCAGGACGTACCCGTAGATTCTACTTCGGGGGTACAGAAAGTTCTTTTTCTGAAACTTTTAAAAGCCACCTCACCGCGTACTACTCTTCCTATCTGGGATCTGATGATGAAAAATATCTATTCCATAGGATATGGAAGTTTAGAGCGTCAGGATTTTCAATTCAATGTTCTATATGAAGAACCTGGAGGAGGAGAAAAAAGATATATACCGGAAGGCGATCAGGCAGGTGTTCCGCTTATCACATTATTGAATTTAGACCGATTGAACAATCAGAATGATCCTCAGCCGGATGGCGTATTTGATTTTGTGGAAGGATATACTGTAGTATCCCCGCAAAGTCGAATCATATTCCCGGTTTTAGAGCCATTTGGTCGTGATCTTGAATATGCCTTCAAAACAGATCCATCACTACGGCAAAAATATTTATACTACCCATTATATGATACCATAAAAGCCATTGCGCAGACGTATGCTAACCTTAATAGATATATATTCAAAGGGACGGCTAAGATTTCCGGATCAAATAGTGGGGAGATCCCATTAAATGCATTCAATGTTCCACCTGGTTCTGTTCAAGTGACAGCTGGGGGTCAGGTGTTACAGGAGAATGTAGATTATACGATAGATTACATCTCTGGTAATATCAAAATTATTAATGAGGCAATTAAACGTTCAGGTTTACCAATCAATGTGAATTATGAGAATAATGCCACATTTGGAATTCAGCAGCGTACCTATATGGGACTTCGTTGGGATTATTTGGCCAGTAAAAAACTCTCCTTTGGTGGTACTATGGTTCGTTTAGGCGAACGTCCATTCTTTACCAAGATGGAATATGGTCAAGATCCTGTTCGAAACAGTATGATGGGTTTTGATCTGAATTATCAAAGTGAATTACCACGACTAACCAAATGGCTTAGTAAGTTACCCAATTATAAACCTTCGGGTAATTCATCTATCACCGCTTTTGGTGAAGTGGCCAGATTGAGTCCTGGGCATGCGCCCCAAATAGGCCGGGGGGAAGCTGGTTTAGTTTACCTGGATGATTTTGAAGGAACGAAGGCAAGTATCGATCTTCGTTTTCCGTTGATCAATTGGAATCTGGCATCAACTCCTAAATTTGCCAGTGATAAGGCGGGCAATATTTTATTCCCGGAAGCGGAATTATTTGATGATCTGGGTTATGGTAAGAATCGTGCTAAACTAGCCTGGTATAATATTGAACCCATCTTGCAGGAGCGAAGAAATCCGAATAACCCTATAAAAGATCTTGATCTATTATCAGACCCAAGGGTACGGGCTGTTTCTCAACAAGAGATCTTCCCGCAACGAACCCCTGAATTTGGTCAAAATCAGTTGGTGACATTCGATCTGGCATATTATCCTAAAGAGAGAGGTCCGTATAACTTCGATGCAACCAGTGTAGATGCAAATGGCAGATTGTTGAATCCAACAAAGCGCTGGGGTGGTATCATGCGTGGAATTGATCAGACCGATTTTGAAACAGCTAATATTGAGTTTTTAGAATTCTGGGTATTAGATCCTTTTATTAAAAATACTAACCCAAAAGGTGGAACACTATATTTTAATCTGGGAAATATTTCTGAAGATGTACTTAAGGATTCTCGCCGCTTTTATGAAAATGGCCTGCCAACACCAAGCATTCCTGCCGCCACAACAGCTTCTAACTGGGCACGTTCACCATTGAATCCTATACAGATCACTCAGGCATTTAGTAATGATCCTGCGGATCGACCCTTTCAGGATGTTGGATTTGATGGTCATACAGACACTGCGGAGCAACGTATCCGCCAACCTTATCTTAATTCACTGGCGAGTCGTTTCGGTCAAAACTCTATCGTATATAATAATGCGCAGAATGATCCAGCGTCAGATAATTTCAAATATTATCGTGATCCATCTTATGATGTTTCTGGAACAGGCATTCTAGGTCGTTATAAATATTTTAATAATCCTCAGGGTAATTCGCCGGTGGCTGAAGCTAATGCACAATTTGCGTCTGCATTTACCTTATATCCTGAATCGGAAGATTTTAATAGAGATAACACGTTAAACGAAAGTGAAGAATATTTTCAGTATAAAGTAGATATCAAACCGGGTAATGACCCGCAAATGCAGGTAGGTCAAAACTTTATTGTAGATAAAAAAATAGTCAATGTTGCCCTGCCGAATGGAACCAAAGAAAACCAGATTTGGTATCAGTTCCGTATTCCTATAACTTCTTATTATGGAAAAGTAGGAGAGATACCCGATTTCAAATCCATACGCTTCATGCGTATGTTCCTTACTGATTTTGAAGACTCTACCGTATTACGATTCGCGAAACTTGAACTGGTTAGAAATAACTGGCGTCGATTCGCATATGCCTTGGATACTATGGGTCAATATAGAAGCATTGATCTAGCGGGTCCAACATCTTTTGATGTTTCAGCTGTAAATATTGAGGAGAATGACAGGCGTGATCCTATTCCTTATAGAATACCTCCTGGTATCGAGCGTGTACAGGCTATTAGTAATGGTGGGATCAATATTTTACAGAATGAGCAGGCTATGACTATTCGCCTCTGTAATCTGCAAGACGGAGATGCCAGAGGTGTATTCAAAACATTGAATCATGATCTTAGGCAGTATAAAAAGCTCTCGATGTTTATTCATGCTGAAAGTGTGAAGGGACAGATAGCGATCAATGATGGGGATGTATATGGTGTTATTCGAATTGGTAGCGATTTTATCAATAATTTCTATGAGATCAAATTTCCATTAAAGCTTACACCATTTGGCACTACTGATCCATCCATTATTTGGCCAGACCTGAATGCTGTTGATTTTAATGTTAATGACCTAGTTAATCTTAAATCAGAAAGAAATCAAGCAAATGCCAGTCCGAATGCTATTTATAGAAAAAGAATTGGTAATAAAACTTTCTCTATTGTGGGTAACCCGAATCTTGGGGAGATAAGGGGGATTCTGGCTGCTTTTGAAAATGCAAAGAATGTAGGTGGCGGAAGGCCTATCTGTACAGAGGTTTGGATCAATGAACTTCGATTGTCAGGAATAAATCAGGATGATGCTTGGGCTGCAACCGGACAAGTTAATATGCAGTTGGCAGATCTGGGAAGTATATCGGTTTCTGGACGAATGCATACGCAAGGCTTTGGTTCTTTGGAGCAACGGGTTAATGAACGTTTCCGGGATAATTTCCGGCAACTGGATTTTTCTTCAAATCTTCAATTGGGCAAATTATTGCCAAAGAGTTGGCGTTTAGAGGTTCCATTCTTTGCGAGCTATTCTGAGCAAATGAGTATGCCACAATATGATCCATACGATAAGGATATCTTTTTGAAAGATAAGATGAATACTTTCCGAGATAAAAGGGATTCCATACGTGATGACGCGGTCGATTTCAACAGCATACGCACGATTAACTTCACCAATGTTCGGGTTAGTCCGGGTGAAAAAACACGTCTATGGAGTTTGTCAAATTTCGATTTCAGTTATTCATTTTCTCAAAATTTGCAACATAGTCCGCTTATTGAGGCGAATGACCTGCGAAAGCATCAAGGAGGTATAGGGTATTCATTTACCGGTCAGCCGAAAACTATAGAACCATTCAAGAAGTTTTTACCAAAAGTGAAGATGTTTGAATTTGTGAGAAGCTTCAATTTTAATCTTAACCCTAATCTGATTGGAGTTCGATGGGATGCTCGCAGACAATTTGGGGCTATTCGTCCAAGAAATGTTGGCGGAGGGAAATTTAAGATTCCTGAAACCTATGATAAGTATTTTGTATTCGACAGAGTTTATAATATGCGTTGGGATCTTACAAAAAGCTTTAACGTTGATTTCAAAGCGGTGAATAATGCGCGGATCGATGAACCTTTTGGAAGGTTAGACACAAAAGAAAAGCGGGATACTCTACAGCGTAATTTCCTTAGGGGCGGAAGAAATACATTGTATAATCAGTCTGTAGATTTTACCTATAATCTTCCTACAAATGTTATTCCGATGATGGATTTTGTGACTGCAAATCTTACATATCGGACAACCTATAACTGGATAGGAGCTTCACGTCTGGCGATTAGTTTAGGCAATTCCATTCAGAATAGTTATGCAACGGGAGCAACACTTGAAATGAATATGCTCACTTTGTATAATAAATCTAAGTTATTACGTCAGCTTTCAATGCCTCCTGGGACAAGGATGCCCGTAGATCCATCTGATACTACCCGAAAAGGTAAGCAACGTAAACGTTGGCAGTTGGATGGTTTTGGAAGGGGAGTTGCCTCTTTACTGACTTCTGTAAAAAGAATTGGGGCCACTTATTCAGAAGGAGCCAATACTTTTCTCCCAGGTTATATGGATTCCACTCGTTTTTTTGGCCAGAATATAATGAGTATGGAGCCAGGCTTTGATTTCATCTTAGGTAAGCAACCTGGTTTGGATTGGTTAAAGCTCGCGGCACAAAAAGGTCTTATAACCAAAGATCCGATCCTGAATAATTTATTCCGCCAGGCCTATGATCAGAAATTTAATTTGAGTGCTAGTGTGGAACCAGTGAGAGATTTTACCTTGGATGTATCGATGGATAAAACATTTACCAGAACATATACATCTTTATTTAAAGATACCATTGGTACCGGTGATTTCGTGAATCTCAATCCATATGCCTCTGGAGGTTTCAGTATATCGTATATCGCCTTCCAAACCTTATTTGGAAAATTTGATCCCAATAATATCAGTGAAACGTTTAAGAATTTCCAGAACAATCGAATTCTTATTTCAGAGCGATTAGGTCTTTCTAATCCCTATAGTAAACTAAAACAATCGGATGGATATTATAAAGGATATGGACGATATGCTCAGGATGTTTTGATTCCTTCTTTTATTGCAGCATATACTAAAAAAGATCCTAAGACGATTTCACTGTTAAAATCCGGCCAAGCTGATTATGTTAAAGCAAATCCATTTTCAGGATATTTACCATTACCAAACTGGCGGTTGACCTACAATGGACTAACAAAGATCAAGTCACTAGCTAAAATTTTCTCCAACCTGGCTATATCCCATGGGTATAATGGAACCATGAGTATGAATAGTTTCAACTCTGCCTTATTCTATGAGGATATACGATTCCTTGGCTTCCCCTCTTTTATAGACACCATATCAGGAAGTTTTGTGCCGTATTTCCTGGTACCCAACATTAGCATGAGTGAGCAGTTTGGGCCATTACTTGGTGTTGATATCACTACAAATAAGCAATTGTCAGGAAGATTTGAATGGCGTAAAAGCAGACAACTTAGTTTAAGTCTTGTTGATTATCAGGTTAGTGAAGTGAGATCAACTGAACTTACGTTTAATGCACGATATCGTAAACGAGGAAAATTACCCTTTAATATACAAATTGGTAAGTCAGATACTGCGAGTGGTAAATCTGAAACCGATATAACGTTTGCCATCGATTTCAGTTTGCGCGATGATATTACCGCTAATTCAAGATTAGATCAAACCAATGCCTTTGCAACTGGTGGACAGAAGGTAATATCTATTCGCCCTACTGTAGATATTGTGTTAAGTAATCGGGTTAACCTTCAGTTTTATTTCGACCAAAGAAGAGTAACTCCTTATATTTCTAGTTCTGCTCCATCGGTAAATACACGCGCGGGTATTCAGGTCAGAATTTCATTAGCGAATCAATAATGCTTATGTGTGTAATGTGAGTTTGCCTGTGCAGTACTTGTCATCACCAGATCATTGATACATACATGAGCTGGAAGCGTAGTACAGTAATAAGCTACCTGAGCAACATCTTCCGCTACCAGTGGGTTGTAGCCCGTATAAACCGAATCTGCCATTTCCTTATTTCCTTTGAAGCGGACTACGGAAAATTCTGTTTCAGCAGCACCTGGATGTATTGCCGTTACTTTTATACCATGTTGTAAAAGATCAATTCGCATAGATTGTGATATGGAATCAACAGCAGCTTTGGTAGCACAGTAAACATTACCTTTTTCATACACTTCTTTCGCAGCTGTTGAGCCGATATTGATTATATGTCCAGTTTTCTTTTTCTTCATATTTTCTAATAACGCGCGCGTTACATAAAGGATACCTTTTATATTCGTATCGATCATCGTTTCCCAGTCATCAATCGCTGCTTGATCAAAATGATCGCGCCCAAGTGCAAGGCCTGCGTTATTAATCAATACATCTACGGCCTTCCATTCTTCTGGAAGCGATTCAATAGTTTTTTCTACCGCATTACGATCGGTCACGTCAAAACATAAGGGATAGATAGCAACACGATATTTTTTTTCTAATTCTTCAGCTAGTTCTTTTAGTCTATCTTCTCTTCGTCCTGTTATAATGCAATCATCTCCATTTTGAGCAAATAAGGAAGCCATTGCTTTCCCAAAGCCTGATGTAGCACCGGTGATGAATATCTTTCTTTTCATATTATCTGATAAGTGTTGAAGTTCCCTTTTTAAAAATATTTTTTCCTGTATAATCTACTCCTTGTACGTACCAGGTAAATGTAGCGCTTCCCTGTTCTTGCCCATTAAATCTGCCATCCCAACCCTCACCAATATTCGTAGTAGAATAAACCAATTGACCATAGCGATTATATACTCTGAAGAAATCGATTTTGGTTACGCCTACTGGTATTGGGATAAGTTTATCATTCTTCCTATCGTTATTTGGTGTAAACGCTGTAGGTACGAATATATCTGGTCCATTTTGAAATACTGTTACTTTTATTGTGTCCACTCCAAAGCATCCTTCAGGTTCAAATACTCGTAAAGTATATGTAGTAGAATTCGAGAGTGTTGCAATTGGATTAGCTATGTTGGGATCAGTTAATCCTGTTGTTGGCGACCATCTATATAAACTACCACCTCTTGCTGTGAGTTGCAAAGGTTGGCCAATAACAATAGAGGTATCATTCCCGGCATTGGCCGTTACTTTTGGTATTACGCGTACACGGATGGTATCGAATGATGGTTTAGGGCAACCTTTCGTATCATAGCCGGCTACAATGAAAGCTGTATTTGATTTTGGATAACCTATAGGGTTATTAATCGTGTTATTGGATAGTAAACTAGACGGCGACCATCTATATATTTCTGCACCCGTTACGGATAGGGGTATAGTTTCACCGAAACAAATAAATGTATCGGCAATGGCTTGTATTTTTGGATAGGGTATAGTAGTAACCTTGATCTGGTCACTAGCTCCGCATTTTCCAAGATTAACATTAATGGTATAGATGGTTGTATTTTTGGGAATGGCTACTGCATTTTTTGCTGATGGATCTCTGAAATCAGGAGACGGAAGCCATTCTATTTGTAATCCTTCTGTTACAGGTTTAAACATTATAGAATCAGTCAGGCAAATTGTCGTATCATTTCCAGCAAAAGCAGTTACTGAAGTTCGTACATCTACAAAAACTGAATCCAAATTCTCGCAACCAGGAGCGGAAGTTAAACGGGCATAGTACATGGTTGGCTTATCAGGGCTTACCAGTGGATCTGCAATGGATAAACTGCTTATCATATAATTGGGCGACCAAACAATAGAGCCATTTCCCATTGCGGAAAGTTTCAGCGTGTCTATACTGCAAATAAGAGTATCATTGATCAGTTTAAGGGTTGGTTTATCAAGTACATTGATGGTGCTTTCAACGGTATCTACACATCCAACAGTGGAACCAACGATCAACTGAACATTATAGGAACCCGTTGCAGTATAAGTGTATTTTGGATTTTGTGTTCTTGCTGTATCAGGATTGAAAACAGGATTGCCAAAGGACCATTTCCAAGAATTTACCTTTCCATACTTTGCTATTGTTTGATCCTGGAACGTCATAGGAACATTTTTGCATCCTTCTAGAAATGTAAATTTTGGAGTAAATCCAGGATAAATTCGCACACGGGTTACCGCTGTATCAGAGCAGTCCTGCCCACGATTTGTAATCAACATAACATTATATGTACCCGTATCTGCATAAGTGTAAGAGGCTATTTCATTAGTCGAGATATCGTTATTGCCAGGCACGCCAAAATCCCAGTAATATGAATTTATTAGACTGCTGGAACTTTTATTTCGAATAGTAATTTTATAATCATCACAATTCACGTATTCAGGATCAAGTGTAGCCGCGGCAATAGAGCAAGGTGCGACTTTTATATGCAAGTCTTTTCTGTGCCGGTTGATAATGATCCCATTTTTTCTTTCAATTACTGCAACCGTAACCACATATATTCCAGATGCTGGCGCTATACCACTAATGATCCCTGTTTTTGAATCAATAGTTACTTTATTACCTAGAGGGTATATTCCGGAATATGGGAATGAATAATTAATAGATCCATAAGGAGGAGAGGATGCTTGCGGCGGTTGCGGTGATTGCATAGAGGCACCATCATAAGCAACATCAAATTCATAGGTGAGGTCATCTTCATCTTTATCGATAGCACTGAAATCATAATAAAATCCATTGTTTTCACATATCACTACGGTATCGGCAGCAATAAACTTAGCACTGCTGTTTTGCGGCGCCAGTGGAGATATAGTTGTCCCAGGTATAACAGCGGCATAAGTAGCTCCCGCATTTCCTGAATTCGTTACGTTACTAATATTATCAATTCTGCAACATCGTTGGTAGGCAATTGTAAATCCATTTGCACTCGCGGGAAGTTCTACTATTTCAATGTAATAACCGATCTCATAACAAATCACCGGAGGATTATCAATGCAAGGGCCTGCAGTCGTTAATTGAGAGTTTAATTTATAATCAAGTGTAACAGAAAGATTGGTGTAAGGGCTTGATGACCCATTTGGATAGATCGTGATTGCCGCTGCATTGTCTAATTGAGCTCCGCCTGTATAGCAATCTCTATAGAGTTTTAATGTGATCCGGTATCTCAGATTAGTACCTGCTCCTGGCCCTAGATATTCATATGACATCTCTCCTCCGGCAATATGTCGAGCCTCTGCTATTGAGCAACCAAAAAATACTAAATATAGTAAGGCGTACCTAATCACAAGGTTTGTATTTTTTCATTATTTCATTATAGGCTACAGGAGCTTTTCTTTATCCAAACGGCCTTTCCAACTTCTGAATGCTGCTATACCCACTATTGGGATAAGAGAAACATTTAGTTGCTGCGGTAAGAAAAACCACAATATTAGTACCAAGCTACCTACGATAAAATATAATGTTACGTAGAAATTCCGGAAGTAGAGGTAACGTTTACTAAAGAACCAAAAAATATGTGTTGGCCAAGCCCAAAGTAAATTATAATTGTAGGTTGTTTGTTTATGATCGGTGCCAAACCACATAAAAATAAATAAACAACCCAATAGCCCCAATAAGGTGAAATAAATATGATCAAATAAGTTTAATGCACGGGCAATAATTAGATTTTTAGAGAAGCTTAACGAAATGATCAACAGGAATACAATCGAAAATATAAAAATGGGTGTTGCCAATAGGGAATATTGATTTGTTTCCGATTGATTTATTGGAACAGGAAATTGTTTAATCGCTACCAAATACTGTTGTTGATTTCTAGTACTATCTATCCCTGTTTCTAAATATTCAGGAAGGAACATAGCTTCTCTGTTCGACATTTTTTTATCGATTGTCGATCCAAGTACTAGATCAATTCCTAATTTACTCCAATGCATCTGTCCTTTATCTAGGTAGTCATACAAGGCATTTCGAAAAGTTTTGTCAGATGCCTGTGGAATTATACCCGTCTTCATTTCAGCATCCTGAAATTGTTCAATTATATCGCGGAGTCTTGTAGTACAGTTATCGTACAGAAAATCGTATTTATAATATCGATTTTCTTCCTGCATATTTTTCCATACAAATTGTTGTAGCTGTATTTTTTGTGCACAGGTCAGCTGAAGATATTGTTCAGCAATCGATCTCCCTTCTAAAGAATAACTGTATATAAAATCGGCATAATTATTTTGTGAAAGAAAGTAGAGCAGTTTGCCTTTAACGAATTTGGTATAAAAATCAGGGTCATTAAAATCAAATGTCCCGTAATTATACACGATATCTGTGCCAGTGCTTTGATCATGAATACGTAATGCACTATGACCAAAAATCGAGTAGAGTTCATTGCCTGGAGAACAGGTCAATAAGCTTACTTGAATGGCACAGGAATCTTGACCTTTTACTGAATTGGTGATCAGAAAAGAGACTAGGATAACTGGAAGAATTTTTACCAGTTTAATTACGGCTATAATTTGGAGCTTCTTTTGTAATATCAACATCGTGCGCATGTGATTCTTTCATACCTGCATTGGTGATCTTGATGAACTGTCCATTTTTTTGAAGCGAAGCAATATCCTTAGCACCGCAATACCCCATTCCAGCTCTTAATCCACCCACATACTGTGCGATTACTTCAGATAAGTGTCCTTTATAGGCCACACGTCCTTCGATTCCTTCGGGTACCAGTTTTTTTACATCATCCTCCACATCCTGGAAATATCGATCTCCACTACCTTTTTGCATGGCACCAATAGAGCCCATTCCACGATACTGCTTGAATTTTCGACCTTCATAAATAATGGTTTCGCCGGGACTCTCTTCAACTCCTGCAAATACCGATCCCATCATAACCGTACTCGCTCCTGCAACCAATGCTTTCACTACATCCCCTGTGAATCGTATCCCGCCATCCGCGATTACGGGGATATTCATTTTTTTTAATGCTTGTGCAGCTTCCAGGATTGCGGTAATCTGTGGGATACCCGCACCAGCTACAATTCGTGTAGTACAGATGGAGCCTGGTCCAATACCCACTTTAACCCCGTCTGCTCCAGCTTCGGCCAATGCTTTGGCTCCTGCAGCAGTTCCTACATTACCAGCAATAACCTGAAGTTTTGGGAAGTTCTTTTTAACTGATTTTAATGCGGTGAGCACACCTTTGGAGTGTCCATGTGCACTATCCAGACAAACTACATCAACACCGATCTGTTGTAACGCAGCAGCACGATCTAACATATCTCCTGTTATACCCAGTGCAGCACCTGCTAGTAAACGTCCGTATCCATCTTTCACAGCATTTGGGTAACTCTGTAACTGTAAAATATCTCTGTAGGTGATCAAGCCAATCAATTTACCTGCACGATTGACTACGGGTAATTTTTCTATCTTATATTTTTGAAGAATCTTCTCTGCTTTTTTAAGATCAGTTCCCTCAGGGGCAGTGATGAGATTTTCACGAGTCATCACCTCTCTAACTTTTTTGTTTGCAGTACGTTCAAATCGCAAATCACGATTGGTAAGGATTCCTACCAGTTTTGATTGACTGTCCACGATGGGAATACCTCCGATCTTATTCTCTTTCATCAATTTTAAAGCATCACCAATCGTGGCATCTTCCGCTAGCGTAACTGGATCCAGAATAAGTCCGCTTTCGCTACGTTTAACTTTGCGTACCTGGTCTGCTTGCCGTTCGATAGACATGTTTTTGTGCAGGATTCCTATACCCCCTTCACGCGCAAGGGCTATAGCCAGATTAGCCTCTGTTACAGTATCCATCGCAGCTGAAAGAAATGGAACGTTTAAGGTTAATGATTTGGTGAGGCGGCTGTTCAAGCTTACCTCTCGGGGTAAAACTTCCGAATAGGCAGGTACCAATAATACGTCATCGAAGGTTAGACCTTCGCCAAAAAATTTGCCAGGAAATTTGTCTTGTAAAGAAGTGTTAGATGATGCCATGTGCAAAGATAGTATCTCAACATCAAAATGGGAAATTTTCCATTATTCTTAGCTCAAGAGGGTAAAATGACTGCCAGAAAAGCGCTTACAAATCCCCTCTAATTCAAGATTTAGTATAGCTTGGTGAAAATCACGTGGAGGTAATCCTGAAATGACCATTAGCCTGTCGATGTGCATTGTCCCGTATTCTTGTAGCGATCTGATAAGTGTACATTCTGCATCCGATCTTTCAGCAAAAAGTAGAGGGGCTTTAACCGGTTCAGGTTTCACATCCTGCTGCCAGTTCATATAAGCTAAAATATCATGTGCACTCACCGTTAGACGAGCTTTATTTTCTCTGATCAAATCATGGCAACCCCTGCTTTGAATATCATTCACTCTGCCCGGGACTGCAAAAACATCCCGATTATAACTTACGGCAATCTCAGCGGTGATCATACTTCCACCCTTACTATCGGTTTCCATAACTAAAACGGCATCGCTCATTCCAGCTACTAATCTGTTTCGCTTTGGAAAGTTCTGTTTATCAGGTTTCGTTCCAAGGGTGAATTCAGTGAGCAGTCCACCGTTGCCGATCATTTCCCTGGCCAGATCGCTATGTATTCCTGGATATATGGTGTGGAGGCCATTTGCCATTACACCAATTGTTGGAAGGCCAAGATCAACGGCTACCCGATGCACTTGATAATCGATACCATAGGCTAACCCACTCACCACTAAAGGTGAAATGGATATCATTTCTTGTAGAAACGCTTTAACCAATTGTCGTCCTTGTTCGGTTGGTTTTCTGGTACCTACAATAGCAATGATTCGATTATGATTAAGATCAGTATTTCCCCGGAAATACAAAACAATAGGCGCATCATCACAGTGTTTTAATCTATAGGGATAATGAGGGGATGTGTAGATCAATGGCTCAATTTGCCATTTTTTTAGCGCAGAGATTTGCTCATGGATACTGGAAAAATCGTTGAAGCCTAAAATATTTTTTGCTCTTACACTACCAATGCCGGGAATGTTTTCCAGCACTCCTTTTGAACTGGAAAATATGGAAGAGAAATGGTGAAAATGCTCAATTAATATTCTGGCTTGAACAGGGCCTATTTGCGGTATCTGTTGTAACGCAAGTGCATGAACCAACTCTTCTTTGTTCGTCATGGCACAAAGCTCAGCGAAAGAGATAATTATTTTCTGATGACTTCTACTTCAGTTCTTCTGTTTTTTGCACGTCCTTCTTCGGTGTTATTATCTCCCAATGGATGTGTTTCACCAAATCCTTTAGATAATAATCGTGATGCACTTATTCCTTTTTTGATGAGAAAATCCACTACAGCTTTTGCCCTGTTATTAGATAACATCATATTATCTGCTGTCTTGCCTACATTATCCGTATGACCATTTATTTGGATTACTAATGATGGATTATCTATAAGTAATTCATATAGATTCATCAATTCCGGTTCACTTTCTTTTCTCAGTTCAAATTTGCCTGTTTCAAAGAATATATTTTTTAAGATCACCACTGCTTTCACTTCAATGGGTTGAAGAGGGATATCAATGGTATATGTTGAGTCGGAAGGTTTTGAGGCTAAAGGAAAATTTTCAGAAAATGACAAGTAGTTTTTTCTATTCACGAGAAATGCATAATCTCTACCAACAGGTAATGTGATCAAATAATTCCCTTCTTCATCAGTTTGCACTTTCGAGATGCGTTGCCCCGTTGTTATCTCTTTTAATTCAACTGCACTGGGTAGTCCGGCCTTTGTTTTAGCGTCATAAACTTTTCCTTTTATCCATAATGTTTTGATGGGTCTTATTTCTTCTTTTAAAGTAAAGCTATATAAATCCAGCGCTCCTCTTGAATCCGATCGATCACTCGCATAATAGGCGGTTACACCATCTGATGCTACCGAAAGTGTAGCTTCATCATCTATCGTATTTATCGGGTATCCTAAATTTTGAGGTTTTATCCAATGACCATTACTATCTTTTCTGGTTATAAACAAATCCATCTTCCCATAACCCTGTAATCCATTGGATCCGAAATATAGTGTTTGATTATCTGCATGAATAAATGGAGAGGTTTCATCTCCAGAAGTATTGATATCCGGGCCCATATTTAAAGGAGTACCCCATTTGCCATTTGGCATCAGGTAACTGACATAAATATCGGAACCTCCGAATCCATCCGGACCTCTTGCTGAAAAATATAAGGCTCTTTTATCAGGTGCGATAGAAGGTTGCGATTCCCAAAACTCTGTGTTGATGACGCTTCCCATATTGATCGGTTCACTCCATCCTTTTTTAGTCAGGAGTGCATAATAAAGGTCGCAGCTACCATACCCGTCAGGTCCATCACATGATGTAAAAACCAACACATTGCCATCTTGTGAGATATTTTGGGCTCCTTCATTTCGATCTGTATTCACTCCTCCCGATAAAGGTTCCGCTTTAGACCATATTCCATTGGTTTCTGTCGTTCCAAAAAAATCTTCATTTCTAAACTGTACCTGTCGGGTAAATATGAGTTGTTTTCCATCAATGGTTAGCGAAGGAAAATATTCAGGGAAAGGAGAATTTATACTGTCACCTAAATTTTTTGGTTCGAAAATATAATTTTTTGATGCAGATTCTTTTGCCTGTTGAATAGCGAATTCATAGGATGATTTACGATATGTTGCTGCCTTTCGACTGGCTTCATTGAGATTGGGCAGTGCAAGGAAATCATTCACTGCATCTAAGGCTTTTTCAAACTGACCCATACCGGCAAGATTAATGGAATAGGGAAGTTTGTATTCAGTTGCATGTGGATTGATCTTAAATGCTTCTTCATAGTCGGCCACCGCTTTTGGATATAAACGAAGTTCACCATGTAAGCCTGCGCGTGAAAGCCATGCGTCAGGAAAAAATTTATCTGAGTTGATCAGCGTTGTTAAAAGAGAAATAGCCACTCGGTAATTTCCCTCTTCAGCTGCTGACATGGCATGCTGATAGAGTTTTTGAGTCTGCTTGCTGACTTTTGTTCCCTGAGCAGAAACGGTGATGAAAAGTAAAGTGAATATCGATACAAGAAGTGATCGCATGTGGTAAAACTATGGGCTCAAATTACGTAACCAATAGCTAAAATAACGTTAAGGGACCTGGATGTATTTATGCGATTGTATGGATATCAACCATTTTTGGTTCGATTTGATATAATCTACAATCAACGGAGTCATTTCATCCCTTTTATCCCATTCTGGTTGCAAGTATAAATGGCAGGCCGACGAAACTTTTGCTGCAAATGTTTCTGCCCATTCAAAATCTGATTTATGAAAGATGACCACCTTAAGTTCGTTGGCTAAGGGCAGGATACTATCAATAGGTGCTTTGAATTTTTTGGGTGACACACAGATCCAGTTGGGTTGTCCAGATAACGCGTATGCACCTGACGTTTCTATATTAACGGATAGACCTACCCGTTGTAGAGCAGCTATAAGAGGGTCGATATCATACAGTAAGGGCTCCCCTCCAGTGATCACCACCAGCTCTGCAGGAGTAGATTTCACATATTGGATCATGTCTTCGATGGAGGTGAGTGGATGTTTTGATCCATCCCAACTATCCTTGACATCACACCATACACAGCCAACATCACATCCGCCTAGTCTGAGAAAATATGCAGCTTTCCCTTGATGGAACCCTTCACCTTGGATGGTGTAGAAATGTTCCATTAATGGGTAGGATATGGATGGATATGGAGCTATCATGATGTTGAAGTCCTTAATTCACAAGCCTTGAATGTATTCATCAAGAGGGCGGCAATCGTCATGGGGCCAACACCTCCAGGCACTGGAGTGATATAGCTGGTTTTGGAGGCTACCTCTGCGAAATCAACATCGCCTTTAATAGAGAAGCCGGATTTTTTTGTAGGATCGACCACACGGGTTATGCCGACATCCACCACCACTGCACCCGGTTTCACCATATCCGCTTTAAGGAATTCTGGTTTACCCAATGCCGCAATAATAATATCGGCTTGCAGACTAAGTTCTTTTAAATTGGGTGTGTGGGAGTGACATACGGTAACAGTACAATTACCTGGATAATTATTTTGATTCAGCAGAATACTTATGGGTCTGCCAACAATATTACTTCTGCCGATCACCACCGCATGCTTTCCTTTAGTTTCGATCTGATAATGATTCAACATTAGCATGATCCCATAAGGAGTAGCAGGAAAGAAAGCAGGTAACCCTTGAACCATACGTCCAACAGATTCAGGGTGAAATCCATCCACATCTTTATCGGCATCAATGGTATTGATTACTACTTGTTCAGAAATATGTTTGGGAAGGGGAAGCTGAACCAGAATACCATCCACATCTTCGTTCCTGTTTAAACTTTCTATTTCTTTAAGGAGCTCGTTTTGACTAACCGACTCTTCTAAACGGATCAACGTAGAGGTAAATCCAACCTCTTCGCATGATTTTACTTTTGAGGCAACATAGGTTTCACTTGCACCATTATTACCAACCAGAATAGCAGCTAAATGCGGCTTTTTTAATCCCTTTGAAAGTCGGGCTCCCACTTTTTGTTTAAGCTCATCTTTTACTGATTGTGAAACCAGTTTCCCGTCCATGATGTTCATGCCGCAAAGGTATGTAGGAAAAACGGGTAAAATCTGATTATTTACGCATATTCTATAGAAAGCTTCAAGGTTAGTTTTGCAATTGAAATGGGTAAGGTGTGGTTAGGAATCTTAGGATTATTGTGGAGTAATTGGTTATTTGCTCAAGTACATGCAGGAGCTTTTTTGTCGGAAGGTTCAGGGAAAGCGCTTTCATCCATTATGGCTTTTTCTGCCTATCCGGCACAACGCATCCCTAGAACTGAGGTAGGGGTGTTTGGCGGAAAGCAGTTTCAGACTACATTAAATAGAGTAGGTATTATTTCAGCAATAAAAGTAGGAACGCACAGTTTAGTTGCCGGCGGTGATCGATTGGGAAGTGATGTTATGCATCATGATAACATATGGGCTGCATATGCCCTTCCAGTGTCCAAGACATCCACCATTGGACTTCGAACAGGTATTCATTTTTGGAAAGCCAGAGGGTATAATACCCATTACGATATTTCAATCGGAGTCGGCTGGTCCTCTGACATTTCTGATCAAATACATTGGAGGGTTCAGGTTGATGGTATTGAAAAGTTCTGGAATCCTAATTATAGAACAACATATTTGGGGCGGTCATTGATTTACTATAAAGTTTCAGATCGTGCAGGTTTATCTCTGGAAGCCGTGTTAGACGATGGCCAATCCACTATAGTCATACCTGCTCTACATTACTCATTTGATGACAAGATATATTGTAGAATGAGTGCATTGTCAAAATTAAATGCGGTTAGTTTTTCTTTAGGCTATATAGAGAAAGGCTGGGGGTTTGAGACAAATCTAAATATGCATAACAGATTAGGTATGGATGGTTTCATAGTTGTTCATTACAAATTATAAGCTAGGTGAAGTGTTGGAGTCTATTGTTATTTTTTTTATGGACGTTTACTCCTATTATGGCTCAGGAAAGGGAGTGGGAAATCATGCAGGAAGAACAATCTGGCGTAGAAGAAGGACAGGATATAGAGGGAGATATGGAGAATCTTGAATATTGGCGTCAAAAAAAGATATCCATTAATAAAATTGATTTAAGTGATCTGTCACTTTTCCCATTTATTTCTTCTTATCAAGCTGAGCAATTCATTATATATCGACGTCTTCTGGGAAACTTTATTGATGTAATGGAGTTACAGGCGATTCCAGGATGGGATGAAATTACCATTCGAAAGTTCATACCATTTATAACCATTGTGGACATTACTTTTTCAAAAGATCAATTTCTAAAAAGTTTCAGAGAAGGGAGTCATCAGTTTATATGGCGATCAAGTATAAAAGAAGGTTCAGGTATCTTAGGAAAGTATCAATATAAAACGCCGCATTTTCAGGGAGGAATGCAATTCGATAAAGATGCCGGCGAAAAAATATGGCAGGGTAATAAGGGTATATCATTTTTGTCAGGACAGGTTTCTATACATAGACTAGGTTCGATACGGCAATTCATCATGGGCGATTTTACGATTAATATGGCTCAAGGTTTGTTGTTAGGTCTGGGTCGAACCACAAGGAAGTCGGGAATGCCCATGATGATAAAGAGGCAGCAGCCATTTTTAACACCCTTTCGTTCAACAGATGAAAACCGATTTTTTAGGGGAGCAGGCATTTGGTTAACTAAGTCACGATGGGAATTTGGCGGATTTTATTCCAAGAATATGCTGGATGGTAATATAAAATCCGATTCGGTATTTGGTGATTATATAAGTTCCTTTCAAACGTCAGGCATTCATATATCAGAAGCAGAATTAATGGATAAAAACAGTCTGGAGTTGAGTTCTGTAGGCTTCATGGCGGGTTACTCTTTTAGTCGGTTCAAGATTGGTATTCATGGTGTAAAGCACATTTTCAGTTTACCTATTTTTCGTTCAGCTGAATTATATAATAAATATGCGATTCAAGGCAAAGAGTGTCATGGTATCGGAGCAAAGGTTGAGGCCAGTATTAAGAATATGCACCTGTTTGGAGAGGCGGCAAAGGATAAGGAGGGACAATTGGCTGTGCTAGCGGGTATGCTAATGGCTGTTGACCGCAGGTTGGATGTATCTCTTTTAGCAAGATCCATTGCAAAAGAATATCGATCATTTTGGGCGAGTGCATTTACAGAAGCTACAGAGCCAACCGATGAAAAGGGTTTATATATAGGATTAAGCTTCAAGCCATTTGGAGGAGTCCAACTCGATGCTTATGTTGACTGGTATCGATCGAAATGGGTAAAGTATCAGGTAAATGCGCCAATATCGGGGTTAGATCAATTGATCATGTTTCAGTGTAAGCCCGATAGAAAAACAGTTTTTTACATTCGATATAAGCAAGAGGTAAAGACTGCCGGAGCTGGTGGCGATCAACAGGCCATTCAACAAGTTGGAGAAAGGTTAGCTGCGGGGGTACGGATCCATTTGGAGAGAAAATTGACGGATACATGGACTTGGAGAAATAGAGTAGAGTGGGGCAAACAATTATCGGTGACAGGAGTTCAAACAAGAGGGTCAATTATTTATTCCGAATGGTTTTGGAAAGATTTTCAAAAACCATTCTCTCTAAATACTCGCATCATGTTTTGTGAAACGGACGACTATACATCCAGGTTGTATGCCTATGAGCAGGATGTTAAGTTTTATGGCTTGATTTCAGCATTTTATGGGAAATTTTTAAGGGCATATATCAATATGAATATAGATATTGGTAGTAATTTGGCATTACAGATCAAGCTTTCTCAAAATCTTCCATTAGCCTCAAAGACGACTGCTTTGAGGCTGCAAATGATTTGGAAGCGATAAAATTTGAAAAAGATCTTCAAATTTTATTAAAAATATTTCAACAAAAACGGATTTTATGGCATATAAATTGTATAAATTTCAATAAATACCCGATATTTTGAAATAGTATCAATTACCCAAAAAAATATAGCTATAATCTCTAAAATAGTTAAGGAATCATTAAATTTGAACTGTCTAGTATAGCATCTATGTGTGTACTAGACGTAAATTTTTTTACTCCAAAACTATCTACATGAAAAAATTGGCCTCTTTACTGGCTTTGTTTATGCTCGTTTGCATAACCACATTTGCCCAGACTAGGACAGTTTCCGGTGTGATCAAGAGCGACAAAGGGGAGTCTATTCCTAACGCTACTGTTACAGAATCCGGAACAAAAAATGCCGTTCAGGCGGATGCCAACGGTAAATTTCAGATCACCATTAAGCAGAACGGACAATTATCTGTGACTGCCTCTGGTTTTAAACCAAGGGTGGTGAACGTATCAGGTAACAGCGTTTCCGTTGAATTAACAACTGCAGAGGCGCAGATGGAAGAAGTGGTAGTAACCGCTTTGGGTATCCAGAAGCAACCTCGTCAGCTAGGTTATTCAACTGCAAAAGTTGCCGGTAAAGATGTTACAGCCGCAAAAGCTGTTAATATCCAAAATGGTTTAACAGGTAAAGTATCTGGTTTAAACATCGCAACAGTAAACAATGGTGTATTTGCGGATACGCGTATCACGCTTCGTGGTATTCGTTCCTTGACGGGTAATAACCAGCCTTTATTGGTGGTAGATGGGGTGCCAGTTGCCCTTGGATTCTTGAATCGTTTGAATCCAAATGATGTAGATGATATCAACATTTTGAAAGGTGCTTCTGCTGCTTCACTTTATGGACCAGATGGTGTGAACGGTGTGATCATCGTTAAGACCAAGCGTGGAACAAAGAGTGGTGCTCCCGTAGTAACCGTAAGTAATACTACCCAATTTGAAAAAGTAGCATTTCTGCCAAAATTCCAAGCCCAGTTCGGGCAGGGGTCAAGCATTGATGCCAATGGTATTGGTGTATATGATCCAATTGAAAATCAGCAATACGGAGATGAGTTCGACGGCTCAATGCGTGAATTAGGTCGCGAAAACGATAAAGGTGAAATTCAAGAATTACCTTACTCTCCAATTGATGGCGAAAAGCTTCGTTATTTCAACACTGGTGTAACCATGCAGAATGATGTATCTATCTCTGCAAAGGATTATTATATGTCTGTTCAGGATGCGCAGATCAACGGTACCTTACCCGGTGATAAAAACAGACGTACCACTTTCAGCTTCAAAGGAGCAAAAGAGTATGGTAAATTTTCTGCTGATTATACATTGACTTACACTCGTGGTAAATACGATGTAGCTTCTAATGGTGCGTATTGGGAAGTATTCAATACTGCTCAGAATGTTCCTTTAACTAAGTATGCTGATTGGAGAAATTATACATGGGCTAGTCCTAATCATTATTTTAATGATTACTATCAAAACCCTTACTTCATTAAAGATAGACAGCGTTCAAGAGGTACTAGTCATGACCTAATTGGTAGTATGACGTTGAATTATAAAATTCTTCCTTGGCTAAATGCTACCTATCGTTTGGGTACTACCATTGCTACAAGTTATTACAAGAATACTACAGAAGCTTTCACGTTCTCTGAGTACGCGAAGCATTCCGGAAAGTATAATTCAGTTAATGACTTGTTTGCAAGTGTATCCGATGGACAAAGTATTGGTTCACGTGTTAACTCTGAGGTGTTCTTAACGGCACAAAAAGATTTCGGAAAGATTTCAGTGGATGGATTGTTAGGTCAGTCTTATCGTGAAACTTTCTCTAAATCTGTTGGTGTTTCAGGTGGTAATCTGATCATTCCAACCTTGTTCAATATTTCAAACAGAACCGGTGAGCCAGGTGCTAGTGAAAGTTTCTCTGAAACGAAGTTGATGGGTGTATTTGGAAAACTTTCTTTCGGATACGACAACTGGGCATTCGTTGAATTTACAGGTCGTAACGATTGGGATTCCCGTTTACCTAAAACTGGTCAATCCTTCTTCTATCCAGGTGCATCTGCATCATTGGTGTTGAGTGATGCGATAGCGGCTATTAAGAAAAGCAATGTTATTTCTTATTTGAAAGTACGCGGTGGTGTTTCTAAATCCGGTAACGTAAACTTAGGGGCTTATCAACTGGAACCAACTTATGGTGTTGCTGGTGGATTCCCTTATGGAAGCTTACCAGGTTTCACTGCCAGTTCTTCAGTAAACAACCCTGCTATCAAGCCTGAGTTTGTATTATCTAAAGAAGTTGGTTTCGAATTATCATTGTTCCGTAATCGTGTAAATATTGAAGCCACTGCATATTCACAAGATAACTCTAATCAGATCCTGAATATTCAGGTGAGCCGTTCAACAGGTTATAGTGCATCATTGGTTAATGCGGCAGACTTTACCAATAAGGGTCTGGAATTTGATCTTCGTTTAACTCCACTAGTTGAGTTGGGTCAAGTTCGTTTAAATCTTAAGGGTAACTATACGCTTCAAGATAGCCGAGTAAATTCAGTTTATGAAGGGTTGAATGAAGTGGGTATTGGTAATGGTAACTTTGCGATCGTGGGCTATCCAGCGTTCATGTTCAAATTGACCGATTACAACCGTGCTCCTGGTGGTCAAATTATAGTTAGTAAAACTACAGGTTTGCCTTCTCAAAATCCTAATCCAATTATGTTCGGCCGTACTATGCCTAAGCACATTGTTGGTTTAACACCATCAATCGAGTGGAAAGGATTTTCATTCCAGGTAACAGCAGATTATCGTGCCGGACATCAGGTTTATCATGGAATTGGACCTGATATGGATTTTACAGGTATTTCTATGCGTAGTACAGCCAATAGCCGTATGCGATTCATTGTTCCTAACTCAGTTTATGATGACGGAACTGGTAAATATGTAACGAATACAGATGTATTGGTTCGTGCCGGCGGTTATGGTTTCTTTGAAGCAACCGCTACAAATCGTGGTATCAACTCTAACTACCTAACCAGCGCTGCAGCGTGGAAGGTTCGTGAGATTGCCATTACCTATGACTTACCTGCTAAGTTATTAAGTAAGACAAAAGCTATTAAAGGTGCAACTCTTGGTTTAGTAGGAAGAAATATGTTGATGTTCCTGCCTAAATCAAATGAGTGGACTGACCCTGAATTTGCCAACACTACGGGTAATGCCCTAGGTGTGAATGGTTCAGGCCAGTTACCACCAACAAGGCTCTATGGTTTTAACGTAAGCCTGCGCTTCTAATTCCCAAAACGTAAAAACCAAAAAAATGAAAAATTTAAAATATATATGGATAGCAGCTTTCATGGGAACAGTTCTCATGGGTTGTAAGAAAGGGTACCTGGATATCAATACGAATCCAAACTCTGCTACAGAATCAGTGATCACTCCAGATTTGCACATTACCGCACAGATGACTACAACTGCGGCCCGTAATGCAAGCTCTTGGGACTTTTTGGCTCGTTGGCTTGGATATTGGAGTGCTGCCGGTTCTTACTCTCGTTCTACTGTTGAAATGAGTTATAATATCACCAATGATTTTGGTGCCGGTATCTGGGAAGGAACTTACTATACCGTTGGCCAATACAAAACAATAGAAAAGAAATCTAAAGAATTAGGTTGGACGTTCTATCAAGGTATGGCAAAGATCTTAGGTGCTTACGAAATGATGAACTTGGTAGATATCTATGATAACCTTCCTTATACTACTGCCTTCGATTTAACTGGTAATATACGCCCAACTTATGACAAGAGTGAGGACGTTTACAAAGCCCTTTTTGCTCAAGTTGACTCTGGTCTCATCCTCATCAAAGCAGCAGATATAAATGCTAACTTGAATATTGCAAAGCGTGATATCATGTTTGGTGGCGACAAAACCAAATGGGCAAAATTTGCCAACACGATCAAGTTGAAAATGTTGATCCATTGCTCAGCGACCAGCACATTTAATCCTTCTTCTGAGATCGCTAAGATCAGTGCCGAAGGATCTGGTTATCTTGGAGGTGGTCTAAGTGCAACTGTACAACCTGGATATTCAGCTGACAGACCCAATCCTTTCTACAATGCACACATGTTTAACTCGATCAACGGTACCGAGAACGACAATTATAACAGGGCTAATAACTTTACGCTAAGTTTAATGAATAGTACAAGTGATCCTCGTGTAACGTATGTTTATCGTGCACCTAAGAATGGTGGAGCACTAAAGGGAACAGATTATGGTGCTGATCCTTTAACAGCTAATTCTTCTGACAATACCTCTGGCGTTGGCTACGGAATTGGAAAATCATTCACTATGCCAATGTGGGTAATCACTTCTGTTGAGGCCGCATTCCTTATTGCTGAAGCTACTGCACGTGGATGGATCTCTGGTGATGCTCAAGCGGCTTATAATGCAGCTGTTAAAGAATCATTCAGCTGGTTAGGTGTTCCTAGTGCTTCAAACGCCGCCGATAATTATTTGGCAAATCCGAATTCAAAAATTGCATGGCCTGCTGCCGGTACTTTGAATGATAAGATTGCTGTTATCGCATGGCAGAAATATCTCGGACTAAATGGAATTGGAATTCTGGAAACCTGGAACGATGTTCGTCGTTTGAAAGTAGTACAACCTGCCCTTTCCATTGCTCCAGAAAGAGGTACCAATCCAATCCCAAGTCGTTTATTGTACCCATCATCTGAGTACAATTACAACGCAGCAAACGTTAAGGCTCAGGGAACCATCAGTCAGTTCACTAACAAAGTTTTCTGGCATAAATAATTGTGAAAACAAAAAAAAGAATAGACATGAATTATTTATCAAAATATAAGATACCCGCGCTGATTGCTTTGGCTATGCTCAGCCTTACATCTTGCCTTAAAGATGAGGGATTTGAGAACGGTACGTACGGCCTGAATGGCATCGGCGGAAGCTTTGTTTCCGTTCCAGCTTCAGCAAGTAACCCGGTAGCCCTTTCATTAGAATCAGCTTCTGGTGATCAGGACATGACACTTTTTACCGTTAACTACGAGAGTGCGGAAAAGGCTCCTGAAGATATCAAGGTAACGTTGGCTAAAGATGATGCTGCGGCAGGTACTTTAGCAGGCGCTACATTGGTACCGGCCAGTGTTTTAACCTTTAGCGCAGGCGAACCTTCCGTAACTGTTGCAAAAGGTACTCGCGTTTCTTCTGCATTCAAATGCAAGATCAATACCAGCACGCTAGATCCCAATAAAGCCTATGCTTTAGCTTTTACCATCAAATCGGTAAGTAAGTCTGGAGTGGGCATACCTTCTAATCTTAAGACAGTGATTTACAAAATCGCCCTTAAGAATAAGTGGGATGGTGTTTACACCGTTACAGGAACTGTAGTCGATATTGCTAATGCAACTATTAGCGCATGGAATGGTTGGACAGCTTATCTCGAAACTACTGGTCCAAATACCTGTGCTGTTCGAGATATGAGCTATACAGGGGATATATTCCACCCAATTAAAGCTGGTGGAGCTTCTTCTTACTATGGTGCTTTTGGTATGATCGTTACATTTGATAACGCTACCAATAAAGTGACTAAAGTAGAAAGTCCTTATGTTCCTGCTGCAAATACTCGTTATGCTGAAATTGCTGCGGGCTTTGATAGTAATGGTACTCCCAAAAAATCTATCAGAGTTAAATACTATATGTTCCAGCCGAGTGTAGTGGCCCTTCCTACGCCACGTGTTACATTTGATGAAACATGGACTTATGTAAAGCCTCGTTAATATTGGTTGATTAACCTATCTATAAGGCCGTTTTCAATACATTTGAAAGCGGCCTTATTTTTTTAGTAGCTACCTGTACTTAAATCATTTATTATGAGAATTACGCTTATTCTTTGTTTCTTATTTTTAGGATTCCTTGCCCTGGCTCAACCTGACCCGGTTGGGAATTTCAATAAGCATGTGATCGAACAATGGACAGAACAATACATGCAGGTTAGTCAATATAAAGTAAAAGGGAGTCCATATTTATTAGGTGAATCATTTGATGGCCAAATTACTATGAAGTCGGGTATTCAGACCAAAGGACAAAAAATACTATATAATATCTATGAGCAAAATGCCGGAGTGGAGTTGAATAAAAAACTGATTTCTCCTGACGGGGACATTGTCTCTTTTTTTATTCAACTTCCTGAAAAATTCGGGGGAGAAAAATTAGATTTTCTTCCCGTTACCGCATTTCCTGATGCTAAACAAAAAGGATATTATAATATATTGGCTGATGGACCGAAAGCCTCTTTTTTACGAATGTATAAAACGAGGCTGATACCCGATCCTCAAAATATGTACACAAAAGATTTCAGAATATTTGAGCAATATAATGAGTACTTCATTTTCAATAAAGTGACTAAGGAGATCCACAAGATCAAACTTCGTGAAAAAGATGTGCGAGAGGCTTTAGGTAATGTAAAGCTTCCGGAAGGTCTTGAACTTGAAACACTAAATGGAATAAAGAAAGCCATTACAGAATCGAATACCCCATAAACTCTATATTTCCAAGGTCGAATGATTTTTTTACCTTTGAAGAAATAAGTATCACATGAGCGATCAGCAAGTGCAGAATCAACTCAATATTGAGATATCAGAAGAAACAGCAGAAGGGCAATATGCCAATCTAGCTATCATTACCCATAGTCATGCAGAATTTGTCATCGACTTTGTAAATGTAATGCCTGGAACACCAAAGAGTAAAGTAAAATCGCGTATCATATTAACGCCACAGCACGCCAAAAGATTAATGAAGGCATTGACGGAGAATATTCAAAAGTTTGAAGTTGCTAATGGTGCAATTAAGGATATAGAAGAGGTGCAGATACCTATGCAATTTGGTGGTCCAACAGCACAAGCTTAACCTAAAAAAGCCCCGAAATTCGGGGCTTTTCTTTATAGGAAGCGATTTAAATATTACTTCTTTGCCTTTTCTGGCCCTGCAGCTGCTTCTTCCTGCTTTAACTGACGAGTCATCGTTACAGAAGCCATAGGAATACGAGGAGAGTTCATGATCTCATAATGGTCGATCTTAACGTCTTCAACGCGAATATTTCCATTCAACTCCAGATTAGTAATGTCCACTTCGATGTTTTCTTTAAGGTATTTTGGAAGTGTTTTTACTTTCAATGATTTGATCTTAGTTACCAATTTACCACCTGCTTTAACCCCTACTGATGTACCTACATACTTAACCGGGATAGTAGCTGTAACTGGTTTATCTTCTACCAGTTCCATCAGGTCAATGTGAATCAGACGATCAGTAACCTTATCAAATTGCAAATCCTTGAGGATGCATTTGTAAGACTTGCCATCGATCTTTACTTCGGCAAATTGAAATTGAGACGTGTAAACCAACGGTTTGAAAGCAGCGTCACTTGCTGTGAACGAGATTTCATTAGCACCCCCGTAAATTACACCAGGTACCAGGCCCTGAGAGCGCAATGAGCGGGTGGCTGACTTGCCCATTCCGGTCCTCAGTTGTCCTTCGATTGTAATTGTGTTCATTGTATAATTATTAAAAAATTACGTTTTGGATAACTAGTCGTTCCTTCTTTGTGAGTGAATGAATAAACTGGTTATGCTTTGGTTTTCATAGGCATGTTTCAAAGCTGCTGCAAAAATATTAGCAACTGAAACCACTTTAATTTTAGATGATTGGTCTTTCAACGGAATGGTATCACAAACGATCAACTCTTCTAAAACGCTGGACTCAATGTTCGCGTAGGCATTTCCACTGAGCACCGGATGTGTACAGAAGGCTCTCACACTTCTTGCCCCTTTTTCCTTCAGCAACTTAGCTGATTTTGTTAGCGTTCCAGCCGTATCACAGATATCATCTATAAGAACTACATCCCTGTCGGTCACATCTCCGATCACCACCATGGAAGCGATCTCATTTGCCCGTTTACGATGCTTATCGCAAATCACCATTTCAGCGTTGAAATAGCTGGCGATTTCCCGTATCCTATTCGCACTTCCCACGTCAGGGGCGGCAAAGGTAAGGTTTTCCAGCTGTAATTTTTCAATATAAGGTATAAAAACTGCTGAACTATCCAGATGGTCCACCGGGATATCGAAATAGCCTTGAATCTGGGCGGCATGGAGGTCCATGGTGATTACCCGGTCGGCCCCAGCAGCTGTTAGCAGGTTGGCCACTAATTTTGCCCCTATGGCAACCCTGGGTTTATCTTTCCTGTCTTGCCTGGCATAGCCAAAATAGGGTATAACCGCTATGATTTTGTAGGCAGAAGCTCGTCTGGCAGCGTCTATCATCAACAGTAATTCCATGATATTATCTGCTGGAGAACAGGTGCTTTGCACAAGGAAAACATAATCGCCTCTTATACTTTCGAGGAAAACAGGCTGGATCTCTCCATCGCTGAAGCGTTGGATACTGATCTTTCCCATTCGGTTTCCAAAATTTTCTGAGATTCTTTCGGCAAGATATTGGGAGTTTGTACCCGAAAATATCTTGGCATTGGGGCTGTTTCTTTCCATATGCATGTATGTGTTGCAAAAATAGCCATATGCGTGTAGGGAAACAAGTCAAATTGAGCCAGGTAGGATTGGTGTTAATGGAATGTGCATTTAAAATGATAAGCATAATGAAAAATGAAAGTGAGCATACCTTGTCAGTGGTGAATGAATTAGAAAAAGCCGGGATATTGAACTGGGTAGAAACGGAGCGTCCTAGGGAAAAATTACGAAATAAGGGCCTGGTGTCCCTTACCGATGCCGAAATTTTAGGAATCTTGATCCAAACGGGTACTAGGGAAAAAACGGCGGTCGATCTAGGTAGAGACCTTCTACAGATGTGCAAGGGAAATTTACAGGAGCTAGGCCGTCTTTCTTTAAAAGAACTCATGCGAACCAAAGGAATTGGGGAAGCCAAGGCGATCACAATTTTGGCCGCTATCGAATTAGGAAGGCGTAGGCAGGCATCCAAATCATTGGAAAAGCCGGTTATAACCAGCTCTCAAGGCGTAGCGACCTATTTACAGACCTTGATCGCTGACTATGAACATGAAGTCTTTGCAGTACTTTTTTTGAACAGGGCAAATAAGATCAATCATTGGGAAGTAGTCAGTTCAGGTGGGATGAGTGGAACAGTAGCGGATCCTAGGGTTATTCTTCGCAAGGCGCTGGAAGAGAAAGCAGTTAGTATCATTCTATGCCACAATCATCCCTCAGGCAACCTCAAGCCTAGTCATGCAGATAGAGAATTAACCAATAAGATTAGAGAAGCTTCCCGTTTTTTTGATATTAATCTGTTGGACCATATCATCGTAAGTCAGGAAGGCTATTTCAGCTTTGCAGACGAAGGTTTATTGTAAGTCTATTACCTTTGTCACTGCACATGAATAAGTTTCTTATAGTTGGTTTAGGGAATATCGGAACAGAGTATTCCGGTACGCGTCATAACATAGGTTTTGATGTAGCGGACTGCTTAGTGGCTAAGCATCATGGTGTTTTCCAATCTGGCAGATTAGCAGATGTAGCCGAACTAAAACTGAAAGGGAAGAAACTTATCGTACTTAAGCCAACAACCTTTATGAATTTGAGTGGTAAGGCGATAAAATACTGGATGGATAAAGAGCAAATTCCAATGGAGCATGTGTTTGTGATTCTAGATGATCTCGCATTACCGATTTCTCGATTACGTATTAGAGGAACAGGGAGTGATGGGGGTCATAATGGCCTGAAAAGTATTCAGGAGCAATTAGGGTCGGTGCAATATCCGCGATTACGATTTGGGATAGGTGCCGATTATCCTAAAGGTCGTCAGGTTGAATTTGTATTGGGCAAATGGGATAAGAATGAACTGCCCATTATCAAATCCAAAATCGATAAAAGTGTGGAATGTGTGGAAAGCTTTGTCCTGCAAGGCTTAGCGGCAACAATGAATATGGCCAATAAACTGGAGTTCTCTTGAAATTTGGCTGTTCTGGAGTACATTATAATGCTATTTTTGAGACGAATTAATCATGTTACCTGTTCAAATCTATAAACTATGAAGATCTTCTGTGTGGGTAGAAATTATGTTGCACATGCGAAAGAATTAGGAAATGAAGTTCCGGAAGAACCCGTGATCTTTATGAAACCTAAAACTGCTCTGTTAAAAGAGGATACTCCTTTTTATTATCCGGAATTCACGAATGAATTGCATTATGAATGTGAAATAGTGCTGCGTATTTCCAAGAATGGAAAATATATACAGGAACAGCATGCGTCGAAATATTATGATGCCATCACTGTAGGAATAGATTTTACAGCCCGAGATATTCAAAGCGAATTAAAGAAAAAGGGGTTACCCTGGGAAAAAGCCAAAGCATGGGACAATTCGGCTGTGGTTGGAAAATTTATTGATTTGACCCCAGCATTGATCAAGAAGAATATCAGTTTCAACATGCTTAAGAATAAAGAATTAGTGCAGAATGGTAATACTGAAAATATGATCTATTCTTTTGATCAAATCGTTTCACATATTTCAAACTATTTTTCGCTGAATATTGGTGATCTTATTTTTACTGGAACACCTGCAGGTGTTGGGGAATGCGTAGTAGGAGATGAATTGGAAGGTTTCCTCGAAAATGAAAAGTTATTTGAATTAACAGTTAAGTAGATTATGGGCATTATCTAGCCCATTCGGGAAGTCTTTTTTCTCACCGATACATAAACGTTATAGATTCATCAATAGCGATGTCTATTATGCCATTTCCATTTCTGTTCTTCTACCTCTATATGAGGAACGGCTTACGTTTATAAAGGGCACTAAAATTTAATCATTCATCACAATACTATTTTTCATAATTAAAATCTTGTGTGATGAATTCAACATCAAAGTTCGTGTTATCATTGTTAGGGGCCGCGGCAGCCGGAGCAGTTATTGCATTGTTGGTTACTCCTGTTAAAGGATCCGAGCTGAGGAGTAAAATACAATCTACTGCTGACGATTGGACGGAAAAACTTTCAGATTTAGTAAGTTCATCAAAACAAAAAATTGGGGAGATGAGGTCGAAAGCAGAGAAAGGTTTGGCGGATGTTCAGCAAATACTCTAACCATGGAAGAGCAAAAGGATGTATTCTATGAATTTGGAAAAAGTGTACTAGATGTTGCAGATTCCTGGTATAAGCTTACTATAGTAAAAGGAACTAGAAAACTGACGCATATAGCTGCTTTTTTATTATCGGTAATAACCATCGTAATGCTGGGTATTTTCGTGTTGTTTTTTGGTGGCATTGGATTAGCTATTTGGTTGGGTGATATTTTAAAAAGTGAATCACTGGGATATATCCTTGTTGCTCTTCTATACTTGGTAATAATGAGCATTCTGGTTTTATTGCGGAATCGAATCGTATTTCCTTTAATCAGAAATGCCATTATAAAAAGACTTTACGAATAAAATCATTCCTCAACATGAGTAATAGTGTTATTAAAACGTATAATGATCTTCTGAGGGAGGAGCAACGTGTCATGCAAAAATATAACCAAGATAAGGCCAAAGTGATAAATGATATCAGACAAATGAGAAATAAGTTTATCCCTGGTGAAAAATGGATGTTCGGTATAAGTAGATGGTTTAATTTTTCAAATACACGTCATTTCCTTCCAAAGATTATAGATATTGGCTTAGATCTAATAACAAAAAAATATTTTTTCAAACGATCCAGTTGGTTGGCAACATTTATGGGATCTTATATAATACGTATTTTATCACAGGTAATTGTTGGCAATGTAATACAAGGGAAAAGTGGACAAAAAATATAAATCAAGTTGGAATTGAAGATACACTGATCCAATAGTTTCGAATATATGCAACTACTCTTACAAGTTCATCATAGCTAACAGGCTTTACAACATATGAGTTAGCGCCTAATTCGTAGCATCTTTTGATGTCGTTAGTATTCTTTGTTGTGGTAAAAACTACAATAGGTGTTTTTTTGAAATCTTGATTTTCTTTTATCTCTTTAAGCACCTCTCGACCATCTTTTTTGGGCATATTTAAGTCCAGCATAATAAATGCGGGCCATCCCATATCACTATTGTAATTTGTTTTATTGAATAAATGATCAATTAATTCGACCCCATTTTGAACAAATATTAACTTGTCTTTAAAACCGCATTCGTCAAAAGCTGTTTGCAATAAAAAACGATCGTCAGCATCATCTTCTGCAATTAAAATATAGAATTGGCTCATTTAGTTTTTATAAACGGGTTCCATTTAATGTATCTGTTTTGGTTACCCCTATTATAAAATTAATTTATTAAAATCACTAATGTATAAAAAAATAACGCTATTGGTTAGAGATCAGAACGCCGAAAACCTCCGAATATTAGGGAAATGATGAATAAAACGAGAAAAATAAAAAATAAAATTTTAGCAAATGTTGCTGCGGCTTCTGAAATACCACTAAAGCCAAATATTGCGGCTATAATAGCAATAATAAAGAAAGTGATTGTCCATTTTAGCATAGAATTATTTTTAATATGATTTAAGCGTATGAAGGCTTCTATTTACACGTATTAGGGTAAGAAAAAATAGTGCCATTGTATGTACCCCAAATTATAATTTTTGATTTAAGATTTTAATATTTGACTTGATAAGGTTATGCCTTCTATTTTGGATGAAAGAGATGAGGATTATTTTATAGAATATATTCTACATATTGTAGAAAAAATTCTACATATTAAAGATTTTATAGTGCTATATTCCAATCCAATTTTGTAGCATTTTAGTAGAAATACACGCGAACAGGTGTTTTTTTATGGGAAGGATATGGAATTTACAAGTTTGGAACTAAAGTTGGTATATGTAGTTCAGCCTTGATATTATCAATCCCGAAACTCCCCGTATGATTCATCAAAACCTTTCTCAAAAGCAGCAAACTAGAATTTTACCGCAGCAGATCCAACTTTTAAATATTTTTCATTTAACTACTATCGAGTTAGAGCAGCGCATTCAACAGGAAATAGAGGAAAATCCTTTATTAGAGGAGGTTAAGCAGGAAGATAAGGCAGAAGAAGTTCGAGAAAATATGCAAGACTTTGCTGATTGGGATGAGTACGCTTATGATGATATTCCAGATTATAAAACCGAATATGCAAATTATTTTTCTGAGCAGCAATTACCTGAAAGTCCGATCCCACAAGGGTTTGATTTTAGATCTAATGTTAAAGAGCAAATACGAATGCTCTTACATACCGACGAGGATTTTCAATTGGCGAGTTTTTTAATTGATTCATTAAATGATGCTGGTCTTTTGGATCAAGATCTTTCAACCCTTGCCGAAGATTTTTCATTTATTATGAAAAAATGGGTTGAGCCGGAAGAACTTGAACGAATTCTAATGGTCATCCAGACAATTGATCCTCCTGGATTAGGTGCAAGAAATTTAAAGGAGTGCCTTCTTTTGCAATTAAGTAAGAAAGATTATAAAGATCATCTCGTGAGTATTGCATATCATTTGATTAACTATCACTTCGAAGATCTTAATAATAGACAAATTGAAAAAATCATGATGATGATGCATTTGGAAGAAGCTCAGTTACGCGAAACTTTAGAATACATTGCAAGTTTAAGTTTGAAGCCCGTAGAAATAGATCTCGATGATGCAGTAGCTAAAAATTATATAGTTCCGGATTTTATCATTAGTGTAGAGGATGATGACCTGGAAATTTGCTTAGCTAGACAACGCTCCTCTTCTTTGACTATCAATCGAACTTGGATGGAGAATATAAGGAGTCAATGTCAGGAAAAAGATAAAGCAGCTAATTATTATCTAAAAAGTAAATTACAGGCAGCGGAGTGGTTTGTTTCAGCTATTGTTCAGCGGGAAAATACCATGCTCAAGATCATGCGTTCGATAGTGAAATGGCAATTTGAATATTTTAGGATAGGGGATCCATTATTGCTAAAGCCGATGATTCTAAAAAATATTGCAGAGGAAACTGGAGTAGATATTTCAACCGTATCCCGAGTTACTTCTAATAAGTATGCCTCAACACCTTTCGGAAATATTTTATTAAAAGACCTTTTTACTGAGGGTCTTCCCTCAGAATCCGGAGAAACAGTAAGTAGCCGGGTCATACAGCACGCCTTAAAAGAAGTCATTGATACCGAAGATAAAAAAAGACCTCTAACAGATCATCAGTTAGTAACCATTTTATCTACACGTGGTTATAAAATTGCCCGAAGAACAGTTGCAAAATATCGTGAAATGTTACGTATTCCCACCGCACAGTTACGAGCAATATGGAAATAGACATCTACACTAACAAAATCAATTTATACCCATGCCTCAAATTTTAATTATCGATGACGACCATGATATATGTTTTTTATTGAATAAATTTTTTACTAAGCATGGTTATCAGGTTCATGAAGCGCTCAATGTAAAAAGAGCCTTTGAGCTTATTGATGAACATCAAAATCTTGATGTGGTACTATGTGATTACAGACTCGATGGTACTGATGGGAAAATTATTTTACAAAGAATAAAACAAAAATATCCCCTTCTTCCTGTTATTATCATCACTGGTTATAATGATCTTAAAACAGCCGTTGAACTGATGAAGCTCGGAGCGTATGATTATGTTCTCAAGCCATTATTTCCCGAGGAAATACTGAACACCATTAATGCGGCAGTTGCCGGAAATCAACCTGCTGTAGAATCCCGTCCGGAAGATAATTTGGCCGGTTTTTCTTTAAGCAGGGAAAAGAAGAAAAATGCTCCTGTTACTGGTGATTATATTTTTGGTAATAGTGCTGTATTTCAACAATTGCTTGAACAGATTATCTTGGTTGGCCCAACGGATTATAGTGTTATTATTTATGGAGAATCTGGAAGTGGAAAAGAGGCAATAGCACAGGAAATTCATAAAAGAAGTAATAGGGCTTCTCAACCATTTGTTGCGATCGATTGTGGGGCTTTATCCAAAGAGTTAGCAGGTAGTGAATTATTTGGTCATGAAAAAGGTTCTTTCACCGGTGCAATCAATCAAAAGATAGGCAGTTTTGAATTAGCTAATGGTGGAACGATTTTCCTAGATGAGATTGCCAATTTATCCTATGACATTCAAGTATCTCTTCTCCGAGTTGTACAGGAAAGAAAGTTAAGAAGGGTTGGAGGTACTCGTGACATACCTATTGATGTTCGAATTATCATTGCTTCTAATGAAAAGCTTTGGGAAGCTGCGCAGAAGGGAAAATTTAGAGAAGATTTATATCATCGGTTTAATGAATTTACAATTGAAGTTCCCCCTTTGCGAAAGCGGAAGGAGGATATCATGATTTTTGCTCAATATTTCTTGAATAAAGCAAATGAGAATTTAAATAAACATATACGAAGTTTTTCAGCAGATGTTGAAAATATTTTTAAAAATTATGTTTGGCATGGGAATCTTCGAGAACTAAAAAATATTATTAAACGTGCTGCTCTTTTTACTGATGGTGATTTCATAGAATCAAGTAGTTTACCCTTTGAGATCACTAATTATAACAAGCTGCAATTTGAACATGTTCAGGATAATTTCGAATCTATACAAGTTACACCTGCTGAACAGTCTAGAGGGAATTATGAACCTGAATTTTCCTATAAATCATTTGGTAGTGAGTCAAATAGTTTAAAAGAAGCTTCTATTGATCTAGAATACGAATTGATACTAAAAACATTGAAAGAAGTAAACTTTAATAAGAGCAAAGCCGCCAGGTTGCTCAATATAGACAGGAAGACTTTATATAATAAGATTAAACTTTATCAAGATTTAAATAATAGAAGTTAGAAAAATTAAAATATAATTGAAATGTATTCAACTCGAAATAATAAGGTACTTTTTAAAGGCTCTAGCGATTCTCATCATGATTTTCTTGAGAATAATTTGAATGAGCAAATTAAAAAAGTAGATAATGTTAATCAAGAACTTCATGAAACTGAGGAAAAGCTAAGGTCTAAATTAGCTGAATTGGAGTCCGCCAATGAAGAACTTCGATTGTATAAGCAGACAATGCTTGAGAAAGATGAATTCCTAAATCAAGGTACTTGGGAGTATGATGTTTATACTAACAAGCTTACGCTTTCAAAAGGGATATATCGTTTATTTGGGTACCATCAGAAGGGTGATATTATATCCTGGGATCTATTGGGCAAGGATTTGAATTCACATTTGGATTCGGATGAATTACAAAAGGCAAAAGATGACTGGGTTAAAATCATAAATGAAGCGGATACATATTTACGTGAAGTTGATATAACCACAAAGGATGGATATAAACGACGAGTTGAAACCTTTGGTAAAGTATTTAGAGATGATCAAGGTATCGCATACAAAATTATAGGGACTTCCAGGGATATTACAAAACTCAGGGAATATGAACAGGAATTAGAGATTAAAGTTGAAGAACTGAATAGATCAAATAAAGACCTTGAAGAATTCGCCTATATTGCCTCACACGATCTACATGAGCCATTACGCAAATTATCCACTTTTGGTCAGCGTTTATCTACTTGTGCACATGATGAATTATCACCTTTAAGTAGTGATTATTTACAGCGGATGTTAAAAGCTACTGATAATATGAGGAATTTAATTGATAATTTGCTTGAATTTTCAAGAGTCACACGTGGAGCCTCAACATTTGTCAAAACCGATTTGAATAAAATACTTGAAGAAGTAGTGCATGAACAAGAACTGAAAATTGAAGAAACTGATGCCATTATACAACTATGTGATATGCCTACCTTAGAGGTTGTTCCTTCTCAGATTAAACAATTATTCAATAATTTACTTAATAATGCTTTAAAATTTATTTCTTCTACTAATCGGCCACAAGTGAAATTTACTTGTTCTTTACTAATACCAGAAGAACGAAATCATTTCAAACTAAAATATAATCGAGAATATTTTAAAATAACTCTCGAGGATAATGGTATCGGTTTCGAAAAATCTTATTCTGAAAAAATATTTCAAATCTTCCAGCGGTTACATGGTAAGGCAGATTATGCAGGTTCAGGGATTGGATTAGCCATTTGCAGGAAAATCGCCGATAATCATAAGGGATTGATCTTTGCAGATAGTAATCCTGGGATTGGTTCCCTTTTCACTGTAATCTTACCTGTAAAACCCTGACAATGAATCAAAATCAATTGGTCAACATTCTAATCATTGATGATGATGAAGATGATTTTATCATTACTTCCTCTTATATAAAGGAAATACCTTCTGGTAATTTTCAGATCGACTGGTCTTCAAATTATGAAGAGGGACTTCGTAAAATTTGTAGTAATCAATATGATATTTACTTTATTGATTATTTCTTAGGTGGTAGTACAGGATTAGAGCTCCTAAAAAATGCAATTTTGTTTGATGAAGATTCTCCATTTATCTTTTTAACTGGTCAGGGAAACAGAGATATTTATCTGGCATTACTACAGGTGGGAGCAGCAGATTATTTAATAAAATCTGAACTTAATGCCGAATTAATAGAGCGATCTATTCGATATGCACTCGAAAATGCTGCTGCCAAAAAAAAAATTAGAGATAGTGAAAAGAAATTTAGAACTATTTTTGAAAAATCACACGATGGTATATTTATAGCAAACCCGAATTTTGAATTAAGTGATTTTAATATTACCATGTCTTTATTGACTGGTTATACTCATGATGAGCTATGCCATTTTTGTTTTTATGATCTCATTGCAGATGACCAAGATATCAGGAAAATTAAAGTACAACTGAATGAGAATGGTGGAGTTAGGGAAATGGAAATTGGAATTAAACATATTTCAGGAGCAATAAAACCATGTATTTTCTCAGCCAGTTTAATTAGAGCACCTGATAAGCAGTTTTATATTCAGGGTATGATGCATGATATATCCAAATTAAGAAAAGCGGAGCGTTCTTTAATTTTAAGTGAAAAACTTGCAGCCACTGGTCGTTTAGCAAGAATTTTAGCTCATGAAATAAGAAATCCGCTGACGAATATTAATTTATCTGTTGATCAGTTAAAGGGGACTGAATTATACACGCCTAATTTTCATTATTTCGATATTATTGAACGAAATAGTTTGCGTATTAATGATCTATTAACCGAATTGTTAGTTTCTTCAAGGCCAACCCATATAACCAAGCAGCATTCAGTATTACAAGAAATTTTGAATAAAAGTATTGAGGCTGCGATGGATAGAATATTACTTAAGAACGTACAATTAGAAGTTAAATTGGAGGACAACCCCGTACATGTGATGGCTGATGTTGATAAATTATCCATAGCTTTTTTAAATATAATAATAAATGCTATTGAAGCAATAGATGAGAAATATGGTTTAATCATGATAACCTTAACACATCATATTGATGGCAATGAGGTTCGTATTACTGATAATGGAAATGGTATTCCTGAAGAAAATATACCTAAATTATTTGAACCTTATTATACAGTTAAGCGCAATGGAATAGGATTGGGACTTTCTACAGCATTAAATATTCTAAAAGCACATGATGTTCATATTGATGTTAGTTCTTCTCAGGATTCAGGAACCACTTTCAGTTTATTTTTTCCAATGGTAAAGAAAGCTTCTGCCATATTTCAATCGGAGAATTAAGCTATTGTAAGTCTTTATTTCTCGTTGTCCGGCTATTCATAATGATTATTTTTTCATTTGGCTGATATTGTCTTATTGATTTTTGCTTCTTTAATCCGATAGGTCGGTTTACAAAATCATGATCTCTGAAATTGTATTGGTCTGGTGTTACATACTGACTTATATTTTTTAGGACATTATTTGGCATAGGAATAATATTTTAAAAAATATGCCATCAATCGTATAAAAAGGGACCGGTAGAAACCGGTCCCGGTGTATCCTGTTTAACGTATGAAAATGACTATTATAGGAATGTTCAATACCTTTTGAACTCTATTTTGAATTTAAAATATTATGCCAACCTCTTGTGTGGAATTATTTCTACTTGTTTTGAAGTATTATGTTAAGCTGAATATAACTTAAGCAATAGTAGTGGTATTTAATCCTCATCAGCTATTTGAGTAAGAGACAATGATTTTTGAACAAGTTGCTAGATTGAGAAAGCCAGACTAGAAATAGTCCGGCTTAACCCTTGGAACCCAAAACCAACAACATGAAAATTTTGTTTAACTTCATTCTTCTTCCATACCCGCTTCGTAGTTGATGCTATTTTCCGCTATGTACGTTAGTTGCAAATCATTATCTTTTTCTTCATCTAAAGATTCCTGTAAAATATCTGCCACTTCAATCATTCCATACGTTCGAGCCAATGTAGTAAGCGATCCATATCCTGCTATTTCATAATGCTCAATTTTTTGTGCAGATATAATTAGTCCAACATCACGGGTAAGTGAATCATCCTCTGTTTCTCGAATATTTTCATCCATTTCGTTCACTAAACCATCAAATGCTGGGCATCTTCTTGTTTGCGCTCTTTTTCCAATGATTTCAAAGACTTCGTCTAAGCGATTTAGTTGTTCTTGAGTGGTTTCTTGATGTTCTATGAATATATCTTTTAATTCTTCCGTGGTTGCTTTTTTAGCCATTCTACCCAAAGCCTTTATTTGATTCTTTTCTACATAATATAAATCGCGTAATTGGTCCCAAAAAAACTTTTCCATCATGGAATGCATTTCTGTCTGTTTTTGTATTACGGGTACTTTGGAACTAGATTTTACTGGCTTATGTGCTTTAGTTGTTCCTTTACTTTGTTTTGCCATAGAAGTTTAATTTTTTAATTATTTACTTTATTTAATAATTAAAAAATCAGTGCCAGAATTTTCTTTTATTTTATTCTTATCTCCTATAGTATCTAAATAGTTGAAATATCCATGATTTTAGCTGAATAACATGTGTAGTCCTCTCTACATGATATTTCATTTACTATTCGGTATATCATTTGACATATTCACTATAAATGCATTTACATGGAAATGCAAAATCAATTTATAAGGGATAAGGTAGCGGAATTGGGAGTTGCTATTTTTTATAATGTTAGTGATAACCCAAACATGATTACAAATGGTTTGGTTTCTTTTATTTGTTATGATGAAGAAGGCCGACTATATTTTTTCATATCCCGTCCTTTATACCTTATGCAGGAAGATATACGTTTCCCTGCTGTTTTGGATTTTTATAGGAAAGGACAGCCTTATTTCATTAAAATAAATGGAATTGCAGAATTGTTGACCGAAAAAGATGAAATCAAAAAGATTATTGATAAAATAAAGGATCCATCTGGTTTGCATTCGCATGCATTGGTTCGATTAGCCATCAATAAAGCAGAATATACAGTTTGTTCGGTAAATGCAGGTGGATTTTTTAACCATTTAAAGGCAGCATTACTTTCAATATTCTAACTGTCAAAGTTTAACGTTCTTCACTTATGACAATTGGCTAAATATTACTAATCTTCAGTAATTCAGGGAAGCGATGTTGTACATCCAGGATAAATTCACCAAATAATGTATTTGCCCAAGCAAACCATTTCCTACTAAATTTTGACGGATCATCTTTATGAAAAGCTTCGTGCATGAAACCTGTTCCGGCATGTGTTGTTTTCAACATATGGAGCGCTTGCTTTACTTCTTCTTTGGTTGAGGAAGTTAATCCTCTCATTATTATGCTTAAGGGCCAGATAGTATGTAATCCGCCATGCGGTCCGCCAATACCTTCTGCAGCTTTACCTTTATAAAAAAATGGATTTTCTTCGGATAAAATTAATTTTCGCGTATTGGTATAAAGAGGATCTCCTGGACTAACAGCTTTTAGGTAGGGGAGAGATAATAGACTTGGCACATTGGCATCATCCATGAGATGAAAACTACCGTATCCATTAACTTCAAAAGCATATACTTTTCCATATATGGAATGGTTTACTACGGCATATTTCTGCAGTGCAGTTCTTACTTCTGTAGCGAGTTCAGCACATTGAGTTGCTAAAGTTGAATTCTTGCGAATTGAATTCAGCATTTCAGCAGCTTGTTCTAAAGAAACCACTGCAAAGAAATTGGAAGGAATCAGAAATGGGAATAATGTAGCGTCATCACTTGGGCGAAAGACAGAGCAGATCAGTCCTACAGGCTTAATAGGATATCCATATCCTGAAATGGGTACGCCATCCGTTGCCCATGAGGTGATTCTTTGGAATGTATAAGGGCCTGCATTTTCTTTTCTCTGCTGTTCTTTGAACGTTTGAACGGTCAGTCGAATAGTTTCTTCCCAACTTGCATCAAACGTAGCTACATCCCCTGTTAGCTTCCAATAATGGTAGGCCAGTCGTATCGGGTAACAAAGGGAGTCAATCTCCCATTTGCGCTCATGTATGCCTGGTTGCATTTTGGTTATATCCTTATCCCACTCACTTATTTTCGTTTTGTCTTTATAAAATGCATTCGCGTATGGGTCGAGTATGATGCATTTTTTCTGACGATTGATAACACCAGCTATTAGTTCTTTGAGTTTTACATCTTGTTTAATCAGGGGAAGATAAGGCCATACTTGAGCTGTGCTATCTCTTAACCACATAGCATCTATATCTCCAGTAATGACGAAGGTATCGGGTTTACCCTCTATGATCTCAAAGTCAACGGTAGTATCAAGTGTGTTGGGGAAGCAGTTTTCAAATAAACAAGCCAGTTCAGGATCTGTCATAACGCTTCGCATTTGCAGAATAGTTTTTTCAACCACTTCACTTACAAATTTTCTATCTGATATTTTGGGTCGCTGACAAATGGTTTGAATTCTATCACTTGCAAAAATTTGTTTTTTATGTACCAGAAAAGCTCCTGCAATAAGGCTACTATTCTGAATAAAGCGTCTTCTACTTGGCATATTGAAATATTTAAACTAGTCCGAAGCTACGTTAAAAAGAGCTTTACTGTTGAATATATATTTAGATTGATGCGGATGTTAGTATTGTTGGTTTATCTAATTTTGATTAGTATATTTAGATATCAAAATTATAGTTATGAAGCGTGTATTAATTTTCGTTGTGTTATGGGTACTAGGGAATACTTCATTTTCCCAGCCAATCATTAGTTATAAAACGAAAACGTCTGCTAATGCTACGGATCGAACAAAGATTCTTGATTTGGTAAGAGCGGAGCAATACAAGTATTATAAAACTGAATTTATTTATGTAGTGGAGAGACTTAATTTATTTGGAGGCTATGCATGGTTTGAGGGTAAGGCTCAACGAAAAGATGGATTAAAATTTAGATTGTCGGGTAATGATGATTGTACACAAGTAGAAGTGTTATTGAGAAAAAGTTCCGGAAAGTGGTATATAGTTGAATCTCAATATTTTTATTGTACGTATTGGTGGATTGATATTTGGTCAAAGTATCGTTTACCTCGTGATATGTTTTTCATTAACTAGTCTTTAATGAGAAATTCTTTTTTAATCTTATCGGCGCTACTAATTTCCTTGAATGCTATAACATTTCAAGGGGATGACCCCATCATCATCATCAAAAAGTTTATTACCTACAATAAAAAGCGGCAAGAACTGAGTCTGGAATATCTAAAACTCAGACATGGCTTAAATAAGTCAACCCCAACCATTGACCCAAAAATTATTGTTTTACATTATACAGCTGGGGGTACATTAGAAAGTAATTTCCGTTATTTTGATAAAACCGAAATTGAAGAGAGTCGTACGGTAATCAGAGGTCAAAGTAATCTGAATGTTTCTTCACACTATCTGATTGATCGTGATGGCAGGATTTATCAGTTGATGGATGACCATATGTTTGCTCGTCATGTTATCGGTCTGAATTATTGTGCAATTGGTGTTGAGAATGTGGGTGGGAAAGAAGCCCCTTTAACGGAAAAACAGGTAGTGGCTAATATTCAATTGGTCAGGTATTTAAAGAATAAGTTTCCGGCTATAGAATATCTTATTGGTCATTCAGAATATATTCAGTTCCGAAATCATGCTTTATGGAAAGAGACCAATGATAAGTATATTACATATAAATCAGATCCGGGAGATGCGTTTATGCGGAAGGTCAGAGAAGGTTTGAAAGAATTACAGCTTAGAAGCAAACCTTAGGGGGG
>CAYTXC010000017.1:0-50309 GCA_964441425.1 uncultured Sphingobacterium sp.
AATATTTAATTGACTTTCAAGGGAGTTTTTGATCTTAAACCAATATTTAACAATCGATATAATGCTTTTACGCTGAAATTGTTAAGAATAGCATAGATCTTTCACGAAGCCTTAACAAACCTTTATTCATTTTTTATCATCTTACGCAGCTGCTCTAACTCAAAAACAGGTTGACTACAAGTGTATTCTCTGCAATAGTAAAAAGTTGTTTTTCCGGATGTCAACTCTTTCCCTTTAAATAACATAAGTAATTGATTTTCAACGTCTGAACCCATGATCACCCGATAGGGTAAAAAATCGGCCAGCACTTCCCTAACCGCCCATTTTGCTTCACTACCCATTATGGTTATCTCTGCAGTACCTTCTACTATTTCCTGAAGGAAGTCTGCCCATAAACCAAAAGAGGTTGGATATTTGATCGCCATCTGATGTATAGCATCTGCCATTTTCAAGGCTCTTTCCTTCCAGGTATTTTGATTAAAATATATTCCAAGACGCCATAAAAGCCTTGCCATTATTGCATTTCCCGATGGCGTGGCTCCATCATACATTTCCTTTTTCCGAACGATCACATCGTTTTGTGAATACCCCGTATAGTAAAAGAAAACTTGCTCTTCATCAGAAAATTCCTCGATGATATGTTCAACCAGTTTTTTTGACGCATGCAAAAGGTCAAGATTACTACTCCATTCAGCACACCATAATTGAGCATCTGCATATAAGGCCAGGTCATCGAGGAAAGCCGGAATTTTAGAACCCCCTGAACGATTAAGGCTTTCATTAAAACTTGCCGTATGGAATATTTCTGCATCCCGTTCAAAAACTTCCTTTACTAATGCCAGATTTTGGAGAACGATATTTTCATAATGTTTATCCTTAAATACTATGGCAGCTTTACTAAAAGCCATATTCATCATAGCATTCCAACTCAGTAAAATTTTATGATCAAGCCCAGGCCTTACTCTTTTGGATCGCTCCTCTACTAAACGTGCTCTGCATTGTTGCAATAGCTCCAGATCTTTATCATCCGGCCATTCCAATAAGCGTGGAATATTGGTGTGTTCCCAATTCCCTTCATTTGAAATATCATAAACACTACAAAATAATTCAGCCGCCTCTAAGCCTAATGTCCCGGAAATGATATTGGTAATTTCCTGTTTCGACCATGTATAAAACTTCCCTTCAACGCCCTCCGAATCGGCATCTAAGGCACTATAGAATGCACCATCCGGACTCATCAATTCTCTTTCAACAAAAGCTAATGTATCCCGTATCACTGTTTCATATCGACTATTACGGGTTAACTGATATGCATCGCAAAGCACATTCACTAAAAGAGCATTATCATAGAGCATCTTTTCGAAATGTGGAGCCAGCCACTCCGTATCCGTAGAGTAACGGGCAAAACCGCCACCCAGATGATCATAAATACCACCCCTGATCATATTGTCGAGACTAACTAAGGCTTGGGATAAAGCCTCATTATTACCAGTAACATGATAGTATCGAAGCAAAAATGTAATGGTAAACGTCTGAGGAAACTTTGGAGCTCTTCCAAAACCTCCCCAATGTCGATCTGCCTGTCCCATTATCTGCGTGAATGCCTGATGAAGTTGTTCTTTGGTATATCGGGCGGAAGAAGAACCAAGATCAATAGTTGATGTTAATCCAAATTGATTGGCTTTCCCAAGATGCTCAATAAGGGTATTGGCCTGTTCTTCAATTTCGTTGCGCTTATCTTTAAATGCTTTAGCAATTCCAAATAATACCTCTCTCCAGGAAGGTCGGTTATGAACAGCAATTGGCGGAAAATAAGTTCCCCCATAAAAAGGTTTAGCCTCCGGCGTAAGAAAAACATGTAATGGCCAACCTCCTCCTCCTGTCATCGCTTGCACCGCATCCATATACACGTGATCCAGATCGGGACGCTCTTCTCGATCGATTTTAATGTTTATGAAATGGTCATTCATGACCCTGGCCGTATCGGCATCTTCAAAACTTTCCCTTTCCATTACGTGGCACCAATGACAAGCCGAGTAACCAATACTAACCAAAATGGGTTTATCTGCCTCACGGGCAATGGCTAAAGCCTCTTCACACCATGGAAACCAGTCCACAGGATTATGTGCATGCTGAAGTAAATAAGGACTTGTTTCTTTAGAGAGTCGATTCATTCAAAAAATTTAGAGACCCAATTTTTAAATCGACATATAAAGAGTATGCCTTTAAAAAAAGATTACTTCTTTTTCTGAGAAAGAAATTTTTCCAAAGCAGCGATCATACTGGGAACCTGCGGCTCAGGTGCCTTAATATGCAACTTTAAACCTGCATCTTCAATGGCTCTGGAGGTATTATTACCGAAAGCGCCAATAATAGTTCCGTTTTGATGAAATCCAGGAAAATTATCAAATAAGCTTTTTACGCCGCTGGGTGTAAAAAAGCAGATGACATCAAAATCATGCGCTTTGATTCCGGATAAATTGGAGCTTGCCGTGCGGTACATATAGGGAGTCTTAAACTCACAATTGTTTTGTTTCAGCCAATTTACGATCTCATTATCCTGCTGATTTTCGGAACATGGATAAAGGAATCGTTCATTTACTTTATGCTTGTTGATCACATCAAACAAACTCTTATTAGTACCATCTGCACCATAAAAAACTTTTCGCTTCCTATATAAAATAAATTTTTGGAGGTATAAGGCTACAGCTTCTGTAATACAGAAATATTTTGTGTCTTGAGAAATGGTCAATCGCATATCCTCACAAATCCTGAAAAAATGATCAATCGCATTTCTACTGGTAAAGATCACGCTTGAGTATTCTGAAATTTCGATCTTCTGCTTCCTGAACTCTTTTGCAGGAATACCTTCAAGTTGTATGAAGGGACAAAACTCTAAATGAACAGCATATTTTTTTGCTAGCTCAAAGTATGGAGATTTGTCTGTATCAGGACGGGGTTGAGTGATAAGTATTTTTTTCACTGTTTTTTTAACCTCAGTCATATTTCAGCCGTATTCTGTTTCAGGGTTTTATTTTGCAAATTTACGGACAATTACATAATAAATCGCATCAACAATTTATAAAGTATCAATAAGGGCATTATTTCAAAGGCAAGTACATAGATCAAAAAATGGAAAATAGTGATCTTTAAAATACCGTTTACAGCATAATACGCTCTTGCCAATCTGGCCACACCTAATAAACACAACCCTGCTAACGCTATAGTCAATATAATATTCTCCCTTGGAGCGTCAACATAAGCCCAAATAATTACAAAAGGCAGTATTAATAACCCAGCCATTTTATTTACATGGAATACAACAAAAAGGTAATGGTCAGATGCTTCCTTTACATTAAAAACCCACCCTAAAAACTCTAACAACAAATATTTCCCAACATAAATCCCAGCTAAAAGCATAGTCCAGAAAAATAGAGAAACGTAAACCGGGAACCGCCCACCAAGTCCTAAATGTTCAAGCAGAAAATGCAGGAAAAGCCCGCCAGTTATGAAAAAGAAGAGATTGAGGAGTAAGGATGGAAGTACAGATTGAGAAAGCTGATCTCTCAATTGTTTTTGTCGAACAGATGTATTGAAAAACACACTGAACATATCCGAAAAATATTTTGTGAACATCAGCCTTAATATAGCCAGGATAAAAAGTATCGACCAAAAAAGATAAAATTTCCAATCCATTTGCTGTACTACTCTCCGTTTTTCTGGGATAAATTTTACTGGACGAGTAACGCCTAAAAGTTCATCCTTTTGCAATGCAGCACTCGTAAATTTTCCATAAATGGATGGTATAGCTCCTGTTGTATCTATCTTAAAAATGGTATCAGCCGTTTTTGTTGAAACTGAATCCTTCAATTGTTTAACAGAAATCATTAGTGAGTCTGTTTGCTGTGCAAAAACAGGCAGCACTGGAATGAAAAACATAATTAACCAAACGGATACCCTCATGAATTGCAAAGATTAAAAAATAGAAACAAAGCTCAAATGATTTTTTCGTCGCAATAAAAAATATTAGATCTATTTTGTTTACCTATGGAGTATCTCAGGTTCGACAAACCTCCTATACTTTCAAATGAAACCCTAAATCCTTTTTCCATTATGTGTATTTGTCACAAAAGACACAACTATTTTTTTCGGATAGTCTAATGTATCAACCGAAATAGGAGAACCATTATTTCGAGCCTTCAAGAATCTTTTCTGAAAAAACGAAATCAAACTATCGGTTAAAAATTCATTCGGCATTGTCTATTTTTTACCCGGTTTCGCGTGTAGTTAATACAAATATCTTTTGTGGAAAATACAAGCTAAAGTCCAATTGATTCCGAAATGGTAAAAGTATCTTTGCGTGACAGATCATAGCGAACATCATACCATATCTGAGCAAAAGGACTCCATGAAGAGCACCTATGCAAAAAATGAATAAAAGCAAAAGCTTCCTACTAGAAAACGACGATGAACATGGACAATATAGCATTTCCGGCAACAGGTCTTTATATTCATATTCCGTATTGCCGGAAAGCATGCCACTATTGTAATTTTCATTTTTCTACTTCATTAAACAACAGAACCCGCTTTTTAGAAGCACTGATTAAAGAAATTGACCTAACACCAGGTAAAAAGATCCGGGAAGTAACTACGGTCTATTTTGGGGGAGGCACTCCTTCTATTCTTTTCCGAACAGAATTAAGAGCAATCGTCCAAGAATTACATAAAAGATTTCAAATCCATAAACAGGCTGAATGGACTTTGGAAGTTAATCCAGATGATCTGAATGAAAACAAATTAGCTTTCTGGAAAGAGATGGGTTTCAATCGATTAAGCGTAGGCATTCAATCGTTCAGAGATCAGGATCTGAACTGGATGAACAGAAGCCATTCCGCAATACAAGCTATTGAAGGCATCAACATGATCCGAAAAACTGGGTTTGATAATTTTAGTATAGATCTTATATATGGGGTGCCTGGCCTTTCAGATGAGGATTGGAAACAAAATATTCAACAGGCAATTGATTTCCAAGTGCCACATATTTCTGCTTATGCCCTTACCGTTGAACCTAAAACAGCATTAAGTCATCTTATCGAAAATAAAAAAGTAGCAGATGTAGATCCTGAACAGCAGGCCAGGCAATTTCTAATGTTGATGGATATGCTGAATCTGGCAGGATACGAGCATTATGAAATCAGCAATTTTGCCAAAGCGGGGTACAGATCTCAACACAACTCCTCTTATTGGGCAGGTACTCCTTATTTTGGTCTAGGGCCAGGGTCACATTCTTTCGATGGCGAGTCGAGATACTGGAATATCAGTAATAATAATCTCTACATCGAGTCCATCCAGGCTGGAATTATCCCTTTCGACAAGGAGGAACTTACAGAGATCCAGCATCTCAATGAATACATCATGACCGCTCTAAGAACGATAGAAGGGATTGATCTTCAATGGATAAGATCAAAATGGAATGAACAATATGCCGTCCAAATTCAAAGTCATGCCCAAAAATACATAACCCTTGGAAACCTTATTGCGACTGAAAACAGGCTGATACTGACAAAGAATGGAAAACTCTTTGCAGATGGCATTGCCGCAGACCTTTTTTTTCTACCCTGAATTTCAGAATAAAAAAATGTCTGTCTGTTCAACCTTTTACCCTTTAATACGTTTATTAAGTAAAACAATTTCATGCCAGGTACTGTCATACGTAAATACAGAGAAATCAGAAACTACTCCCAAGATTATGTGGCCCGCAAAATGGGGATTTCACAGAATGCCTACAGCAAGATTGAAAATAATATTACCCAGCTTACTGTAAACCATGTAAAACAAATCTCTCAGATCCTGGAAGTATCAGTAATGGATTTATTAAGGGATGATTTTATTATCCAAGGTGCAAATTCTATTCAAACAGAAAGTATTAGTAAAGACGCATTGTTAACCATGATGGACAGGGTGCGGGAAAAACTTTATAACAAGCCGCCTCAAAAGCATGATTTCTACCCTGTGGTGATGGCTTTACTTCAATCAATGGACTCTACTATTGAAAATGTTCGGTAACGTTTAGATCAATACGTTCTCGATCTCCTTGAAGCCCTTTTCTGGGCAATGATTCTCCCACAAGATCTCATAGATCTTCTCGGCAATCGGAAGTTGTGCTCCTATTTCTTTACTTACTTCAGAAATAGCACGAGACGCTGGATACCCCTCAGCAACCATATTCATCTCCAATTGAGCAGACTTAACAGAATACCCTTTGCCGATCATATTACCAAACGTTCTGTTCCGGCTAAATAAAGAATAACCCGTAACCAGAAGATCACCAAGATAAGCCGATGCCATGAAGTCAGAGGGTTCAACCATACCTCCTTTTTTCTTCGCAACTAAATGTAAAAATCCAGCCATCTCATGCGCACAATTGGCCATAAATACACTTTGAAAATTATCTCCATATTCCAAACCATGTGCTATACCTGCACCTAATGCATAAATATTTTTCATGATAGCAGCGTATTGTACACCATAGATATCTTTATTCACTATGGTATTGATATAACTATTGGCATATAAAAGCGAAACCTTATCAGCCAGTTCTGGATGGATAGAGGAAACCGTTAAATATGATAATTTTTCTGCAGCTACTTCCTCGGCATGACAAGGACCCATGATGGTTACATAGCTTGATAAAGAAAAGGAAAATTGATTCTCCAGATATTCGTTCAACAATAAATTCTGTTCAGGGATCATCCCTTTTACTGTAGAGACGATGTACTTGCTATTTAATGTTTTCCTATCCATTCCCTCCAATACATCTTTCATATAAGCTGAAGGCACGGCAATTATGATAAGATCAGTATTTTCCATGACCTCTTTAGCGTGCGTACGAATATCGAGTAGGTTTGTGTCAAAATGTACAGAATGAAGATAATGGGGATTGTGACGACGCTTTACTAATTGTTCACGAATGCGTTCACTACGAACAGCCCAGCTCACGCGATGCCCATTATCCGTAAGGATCTTTACTTGCGCAGTTCCCCAACTACCACTTCCAATGACACCAATTTTCATATTTACCCCTTTAAAATAAAAGACCTCCAGGATGTTTATCCTGGAGGTCGTAAAAGTAAAATAAAAATTACTTCTTTTTCACTTCAAATAATTCCTCTTTCGGGACCACCTTTACTTTCATGCCATTACGAAGCAACTTACTCACAACAGTATATGGCCCCGTAATAACCTGATCTCCTTCTTTTAAGCCACTTAAAACTTCAATGTGACTCATATCCTGAATATCGGTTCTTACAGCAACGCGTTTTACTGTATTGTCTGACTGTAAAATAAAGACTACTTCCTCAGGCTCATCTGCAACAGCATTCATCTCTTCCTGCTCATTCTTTTCATCAGATTTCATTTCTTCCTTTTTCTCTTTAACAGCCACTATACCAGTATCTCCTTTGTCTCTTGTAGTCACAGCATTAATTGGAACAGCCAATACGTTAACATGAGTTTTCGTTTGAATATCGGCACTTGCACTCATACCTGGACGGAATGGGAAATTCTTTGGTTTTGACGGATCAATAAGATCCTGATAAGAAGATGCATCTAAACGAATACGAACTTCATAATTGGTAACATCCGTTGTGGACACCTGAGTACTTCCGCCAATTCCACGATTGGTACTAGCTATTTGAGTTACTACTCCCTTAAACTTTCGCTTATTATAGGCATCAACTTCAACAATAGCAGAATCGCCGATTTTAACTTTTGGAATATCATTCTCACCCACATCTACTCTCACCTCTATTACACGCAAATCAGCCACACGCATCATTTCTGTTCCCGCCATCATGGAGTTGCCTACTACACGCTCTCCTTTTTTTACATTTAATAATGAAACCACACCACTCATAGGCGCTACAACACTCGTTCTTCCAAGATCTTTATTAGCCCGCTGCAAACTTGCCTGCGCACTTTGTACCCCAGCCTGACCACTCTTAATGCTTTGCTGCGCAGCCGTGTAATCAGCCTTTGTGGTGAGATAAGCACTTTCCGATTGTTCAAACTCCAAACGAGAGATCACTTTCTCCTGAAATAATTGCTTCTGCCGATTATATTGTTTCTCAGCTTGATCCAATCGAGCTTTGAAAGAACCAAGAGATGCACTGGCATTCTGCACTTGAGCCTGCTGCTGATTCACACCTGCTGCAGCCTGATCACGTTGTGTAGCCAGAATATCAGCATATACTCTTGCCAGTAATTGCCCCTTCTGTACACTATCTCCCTCCTGAACCATCAATTCTACTATTTCACCAGATACGTCAGGACTAATCTTGACTTCGACTTCCGGATAAACTTTACCACTAGCAGTAACTATTTCTGTTATGGTTCGAAGAGAAGCTTTCTCAACAGACACACGAGTCGCATCTTCCTTACCGATTATACCAGCCGTTTTCAGTCCAATTAAAGCTGCAATGACTACAACCAGTGAAACCGTGATCCATATCCATTTTTTCTTCATGATAGTATAGTTCAATTATTGATTATAAACGTAATCCTTGTCCTTTGTAAAACTCAAGCACTTTCATCTTAAATACGTAATCGTATTGTGATACCAATTTATCGATCTTAGCTCTTGTAAGATTATTTTGAATAGTCTGCCATTCGATCGTTTGCATAACGCCTAATTCATACCTTCGATTTGCCAACTCGAAAGATCGCTCAGCAGTTTGCACTTGTTTTTCTCTGGCTAAATAAATCTGGAAAGAGCCAAGAGCCTCTTGAAATGCATTATAAACATCCTGCTTTAATTGTAACGTATCTCTGGTGATAGCCAGCTTACTTGATTCTATATCTAACTTAGATCGTTGCACCTGAGCCTTAGACTGCCAACCATTGAACAAGGGTACTTGAACAGAAAATCCTAAACTCTTTCCCAATTGATTCCGTAATTGGTTACCATAACCATTCCAGATAGTAGCCATATCCAACTGACGTTGAGCAATTACAGGAACGAGTCCAAACACGGGCTGCTGAACGGGGGATTTAATATAATAGCCTGTGTTTTGTTCACTTGTCCCACTGATGTAATTCTGCGTGAACGTATTATTAAAGTTCGTTTGCAACCCGCCAAACATACTTATCGTAGGCATCATTCTTCCTTTCGATGACAGATATGCTTTTTCTGCAGCTTGCAATCGCAAGTTATTGCCTTTGATCTGAGGTTGTGATCGTATAGCTTGTTCATAGACCCCTGCAGGTGTTAATTCTAAAATATTATCAACAGGAATCAGTTCAACAGGAGGAGCAGCGATCTCAAAAGATTCATCTGCCGGCAAATTCAACAACCCTTTGAGGGTAAGCTTGTTGATTTCGTATTGCGCTTGAGATTGAATTAATGTAGCCGAATCCCTTGCCACTTGCGCCTCTAGCTCAAGTGCATTTATGGGCGGCAGGCTTCCGGCCTCTACTAATTTTTGCGTGTTCTGAAATTGAAGCTGAGATTGCTTCAGTTGTACTTCATTTACTTTTGATTGTTCCAGACTAAGTAACGTCAATAAATATTGCCTTGCTACAGTTAGCCCAATATCATTCTTTGCTTTCTCTACATTCGACTTTTCAGCTTCTACGGAATATTGATTGGCAGCAATTGAATTTTTTGCACTATTCCAATTAAATAGGGTTACCCCTGTTTGCAAGGATTGATTCTGGAACATAATATTCGCATCTTGAAATACGTTGGTATTTCGGTTCAAAGAACGACCAAATGAAAAACCATGATTAAGGCTATAATTCAATGAAGGAAGTCTGGAATATTTGCTTTGCTTCAGGATGACTTCTGCTGCACGTGCCTGAATATCTGCTTGTCGAACCGATATATTGTTCGCCATTGCATATTCCACACATCGTCTAAGATCCCATATAGCCGAATGTTGTCCTTGAACTGACAAAACAAAGAACCCGGCAAAAACCACAGAAAAAAATGTACGCATCCGCATTTCAGGTTTGAATCACCGGAACTTCCGGCAAGGCACAAAGATTCAACCAAAATCGGGAATGGCAAAATCACTAATGTATGAAATAGACCGCTTGTATGAAATAAGGGGTATTAAAGCCGGTTTAAGTCCTCAATAAGATAATCTGCATCTTCCAAGCCAACATAAATACGAATCATCCGGTGGTCTTTAATGGCAGGATCAAAACTTTCCCTGGGCATTGTAGCCAACTTGGGGATCAACAACGATTCATGCCCGCCCCAGCTAACTGCCATCTTAAAATGCGTTAATCCATTGCAAAATGCCTCAATCTCCTGGGCATCATAGATCTTAACATAAAAGGAAATAAGACCAGGAGCAGCCTTCATCTGTTTTTTGGCGAGATCATATTGAGGATAGAGTGGGTCAAACGGGTAAATCAATGATTCGATCTTTGGATGTGCTTTTAAGTATTCCCAGATCTTAATCGTGGTTCGCTCAATTCGTTCTAATCGAGCCGGCAAAGTACGTAACCCCCTGAGAAGCAGCCAGGCATTGAACGGCTGTATTCCACTACCTATACACATATATTCACTCAAAAAGATTTTACGCATCATTTCAGTTGACCCCGTAAGCACTCCACCAAGTGTATCACTATGCCCACTGATGTATTTTGTAGCTGTCTGCATCACAATATCAATTCCCAGCTCAATAGGACGCTGATATATGCCTGTTGCGTATGTATTATCAATTATGGTTATTATTCCTTTCGACTTCGCCAATTGCGCAACAGCTGAAAGGTCTTGTAATTCCAAATACCAGGAAGTGGGCGATTCCAAGTAGATCAGTGAAGTGTTCGATTGAAGTGCATTTTCAAATGCTGTACTATCCGTTCCGTCCACATACGTAGTGTTTACATTGAATCGGGGTAAGATCTTATCAAACAAATGCTTAGTCCAGCTATATGGATGCTCCACACTGATAATATGATCGCCAGATTTTATATTGGCCAGAATACCGGCAAAAGTTGCTGCTGCCCCATTATTGAAGATCAGTGCATCCTCTGCGCCATCCAGTGCAGCCAGTTTTTTTCGAAGGATGTCAACAGTAGGATTCAAGCCTCTGCTGTAGATATACCCACCCATCTCGTCCTGGAATCGTTTACGCATTTCATCCACTGTATCAAACGCAAAATTGCTGGTCTGCACAATGGGAGGAGAGATCGCGTTATAATACAAGGCTCTGTTCTCACCCAACTCATTTAATATGTAAGACAAATCCATATCTTATTTTTTGCGTTTTGATAATACCAGTATATAAAAAAGTATGAAGCCCAATAACACAGCAATTCCTGTCAATGCCGTTAATGGTTGATCAAAGGCGATACTCAGTGCTACAAAAGAATATGTAGAAATAAATAAAACGGGTAGGAATCCTTTAAAAGGTACACGATAGATCTCTCCTTCATCACCAATTTTTCTTTTGCGTAAAATAAAAATAGTAGCTGCAGAAAATGCCATACCGATACAATCTAAAAATATAGTAAAGCCCAAAATTTTATCAAATGTGTCCAGAAAAAATAAACTACCTACACTGATCAGTGCATAGACCGTCAAACTAAATGTCAACACCCCTTTCTTTCCATTGCGCTTTTTAAACACTTCAGGCAGAATGCCATCTTCAGCCATAGCGTACATCACACGTGGATTACTGAGAAGGATGACATTCACATAAGCTAGTACAGCGATGAATAATAATATGGAAAAAATATATTTACCCGTTTCGCCAAATAGTCTTTCGGCAACAATACTGGCAATGCCTTTTGAAGTCCGCAATTCCTCAAAGCCAATCATTTTATAATATGCAAAACTCACCAAGAGATAAAGACCAATGATCACGATTATGCCGATAAATATGCCTCGGGGTAAATTCTTTCTTGGATTTTTAACTTCCTCACCAAAATTTATTGTCTGCTGATATCCTCCATAAGTGAAGCAAACCGCAATCAGGGCAAGCCCGAATGACTTTATGTAATCCATCGCTCCAAAACTAATCTTGTTCAGCGCAGCAGGTTGTATAACAGTATGCTTTTCTGGAAAGAATAAAGCTAGAATCAACATCAGCAACATGCCGATCTTCACCATCATCAACACATTCTGCGTTTTCGCACTAAATTTTAACCCTAATAAATTGATGAAATAAAAAAGAAGTATCGCCGCCATAGCCATGAGCGATTGCGTAAGATCTGATGGTGGTTGCTCGAAAATGACCTGTCCTAAATATTCGCTGCCAATCAGGGCTACACCGGATAGTGATGTGGCATTTGATATTAAAATGATACCATTGATGGCAAAAGCAATAGATGGATGATACGCTACTGCAAAAATCTTATAATATCCGCCTGTAATCGGATAGCGAGATCCAATCTCTGCGTATGTTAAAGCTCCACTTAGGGCCACTAATCCGCCAAACAACCAGGCTAAGAAAAATACATTAGGCGTAATGGCAGCGCGCGCGGCATCAGAAGCTGTTCTGAAAATACCCAGACCAATGACCAACCCAATCACAATCATGGTCATATCGAATAAACTCAATAGATTTTTCCTTTCCTGTTGCATACGTTATCTCAAGATAATAGTTATACACAATTTCTGTGAAGACGTGGAAACTATTTTTTCCTGATCTCCATTTCGAACTACATCTTTGTATCACGATGGTTTTGTCGCGAGACAAATGAAAAGGGAAGCCGGTGAGAGTCCGGCGCTATCCCCGTAGCTGTAAGCATCGCCCGAAAGGGTTGCAGTAAAAAACCACTGGTGAAAACCGGGAAGGTGCAAGATGCAAGCCAGAAGACCTGCCTTCGTCATTTTTTTTAACCAAGGGCTTTCGGGTGAAAAGCCGGACTGGTGATCTGGTCTGAATACGTGCAGACCCGCTTCCCTTTCCACTCACCTTATTGCTCATCAATTCGTAATGATGAAAAAACTATTACTGATGTTGATGGCAGGACTTTATTTACAGTCTTCTGCACAAACAGACACTACCAAGCTACTCGATGAAGTAGTGGTGACCGCCAATCGATTTTCACAAAAACAAAATCAAACTGGGAAAGTAATGACCGTGATCCCACGCTCTGTCCTTGAAAAAAATACTGGCCGAAACCTGGGCGAAATTCTTGGACAATACGTTGGATTAACCATTGCCGGAGCCAATAATAACAGAGGTACTAACCTTGATGTATATACCAGAGGGGCAGGGCTAGGCAATACACTCATTTTAATAGATGGCACACCGGTATATGATGCTGCATCAATCTCTTCGGCATTTGATCTAAATTATATTTCACCAGAAATGATTGAGCGTATTGAAATCTTGAAAGGTGGTCAGTCCACCATTTATGGATCAGATGCGGTTGCTGGTGTGATCAATATTATATTAAGAAAAGCTACAGCCGGCAAATCTGTTTTAAATGCATTACTTGGAGCTGGCTCATTTGGTAGCATCCATGCACAGGCAGGATTATCCGGAACAAGTGGACAAACAGGATACAGAATACAATATGATCTCCATCGATCAGATGGTATTTCTACAGCGTTAGATAGCAGTGGCAAAAAGAAATTTGATCGAGATGGTTTTAAACAACATCAGGTTACAGCTGGCATCAACACAACATTAACCAATACATTAACCTTCAATATCAACAGCATATTTAGCACCTATAAAACTGAATTAGATGCCAGCGCATTTAAAGATGATGCAGACAATAATGTTGACAATCATCAATTCATGATTACACCTGGATTTACGTATGATCTTGCTCACACTAAGATCACCGCAAATTATAGCTTCAACTCATCGAAAAGAAATTATTTGGACGATTCATTATCAAGAGGAGGATTTGCACATTATAGTGAAAGCGAATTTTTAAGTTTAGGTCACTTTGCTGAGCTCTACAGTAAAACATCATTATCAAAAAGATTGTCTTTAGTATTCGGAGGAGACGCCCGTTGGCAATCCACCACACAATCCTATATGTCGATCAGTTCTTTTGGTAAATATACTACAGCATTATCCGGCGATTCTGCCAAAACATCCTTGTACAGTGTATTTGCTTCTGGAGTGTGGAATCATGAAAACGGCTGGAATGTGGAAGGTGGCATGAGGCTGAATAACCATTCACGCTATGGTAATAATCTTACGTACACGTTTAATCCATCTTTTTCAAAAGGGGATTGGAAATATTTTGTGAACATCAGTTCGGCCTTTAAAGCACCAACTCTATATCAGTTATACGATGGTTTTAGTGGATTTTCCGGATTAAAACCTGAAAGATCGCAAAGCTATGAGGCAGGTGCACAAGTTTATATGATGCAAAAATCATTATTGGCTAGAGCCGTATTTTTTCAGCGAAATCTCAAAGATGGAATTGACTACAGTTATGTAAATAATAAATATTTTAACAACAATAAAGTAGTGGACAAAGGAGTGGAAGTTGAGTTGCTGTATAAAAAGTCAAAGTGGAATGTACATGCAAACTATACGTATTTGAATGGAAGAGTGGAGACGAACTGGTACGAATTTGATCTTGGCACTTACACCTATATTATGAAAGGGGATACCAGTTTTAATTATCAGTTTCGCAGACCTGCTCATATGATCAATATCAATGCAGGATTTCAATTCAATTCAAATTGGTATGCTGGTATTCAGGGACGATATGTTGGTAAGAGACAAGAAGCTCAATATATGGCGGCACCCGTTGAACTTCCTGGATATTTTCTGACTAGTGCTAATATTGACTGGAAGGCCTCATCAAAAACGACATTATATTTGAACGCCAACAACTTATTCAATGCACGTTTTACAGATATCTGGGGCTTTAGCATCAGGCCCTTCAATTTTCTGGTAGGTGTTCGGTTAAGGCTATGAGAGGCAGAATAAGTATCTTTGCAGTCTATGAATTTATTTTCGCTGGATGAATTCCTAACGGTAACATTTACGCTTTTTGCCATCATCGATATTATCGGATCGATTCCTCTGTTAATCAGTTTGAAAGAAAAAATGGGAGGTATTCGTGAAGGACGGGCTACTCTAATTTCTGGTGCCTTCATGATCATCTTCCTTTTTTTAGGAGAAAAGTTTCTGAAGATCATGGGCGTAGATGTACGTTCATTTGCCGTTGGAGGTTCCATAGTTATCTTTATCCTGGGATTGGAAATGGTATTGGGAATTGAATTTTTCAAACCAGATAGTAATCCTTCTTCTGGTACGGTAGTACCTATTGCCTTTCCGTTAATTGCCGGTTCTGGTACACTTACAACCGTCATTTCACTGCGCGCCAACTATAATGAGTGGGTGGTTTTAGCAGCAATACTGGTAAACTTAGTATTTATTTATCTGGTTTTGCATTCACTGAATTATATAGCCAAGATATTAGGCCGAGGCGGATTAGTGGCGATCAGAAAGTTTTTTGGCGTAATTTTGTTGGCTATTGCCGTAAAGATATTTACTACAAACCTAAGCGGTTTGATACAGTCGATAGGGTAATTTTCTTGGTCTCGTAGTACAATGGATAGTACGCAAGTCTCCGGAACTTGATATCCCAGTTCGATTCTGGGCGAGACTACTTTTGATTTTTTTTGTTACATTGTTACGGCAAATTAAAAAATACATATGCGAATCACGCTTTCATTAATTATTATGCTGCTCTGTTTGGGTAGCCAGGTAACTGCTCAAATCAAAGCTGTAACAGAAGATGGAAAAATTGTAATCTTAAATATGAATGGTACTTGGAAATTTCAGGATGAAGAATCCAATGAAATTACTGAAATACCCATGAGTAATATTCGCTATACAAAAGATACAAAGGCCAACTTTTTGCTAAAAAGTAAAAAAACAAACTTTGGTTTCTGGATAAATCCTCAAAAATGGACCATAACACCATCTACCAAAGAAGAAGCAACAGAATATGGATTGCGTCTAAAAGATGAAGATCTCTTTGCCCTTATTTTAACCGAAAAAATTGAAGTTCCATTAGAAACTTTGAAAAATATCGCCCTGAAAAATGCGAAGGAAGCTGCTCCAGATGCAACAATAGCCAAAGAGGAATACCGTATAGTGAATGGGAAAAAAGTATTAATGCTAACCATTACAGGTAATATCCAAGGAATAAACTTCATCTATTTTGGTTATTATTATTCCAATAAAAGTGGAACAGTTCAATTCCTCACTTATACTGCTCAAAATATGTACGATGGATATTTATCAGAATGTGAGACTTTACTTAATGGACTAGTTGATATTACTGAAAATAATAGGTAATCTCCCTAATTTAAATATTTATCCCAGTATTTTAAATACGCCTAACTGAATAAATTCTATTTAATCAAAATCTAATAGACTCGTAAGTATAAATCTTGGTACTGGTTTCCAATATCTATGTGCAATTTTATTACTTGTAGAAAGTTATTTTGAATCAAATATCAATAGAAAGAACTATAGGTTTTTCCAACAGTACGCTTTAATCATATTCCGCGTACAACCTAACTGGTCCAAACAATCCAGATCTGAGTAGCTGTGTTTTAGGAGCCAGAAAATCAAAACGGAAACCATCATGTGTTTTGGTCACCCTTTTTTCAACAGGCAAGTTCAGATCCCCGATAACGCGGTTTGCCCATAAATTGATAACGCTAACTTCCAGTTTATTATCTGTTGCTTTAACAGCATCTGTAATTTCAACACGCCACGGAGCACTCCAAAGAACACCCAGATTCTTCCCATTAAGCCATACTTCGGCCACATCTTTAAGCTCACCCAAATCAAGAAACAATCTCCTCTTTTTATTTTTTTCAGGGGTTAAATCAAAGGATTTTGTATAGGTGGCTTTACCCGAATAATATCTGATCCCCTCTTCTGGTCTATCGGTCCAGCTTATCAGTTTATCAAATGATGTGTGGATCGGTCCGCCCCACTGTGGATCAAATGAAACATTCCAGGCACCACTAAATTCTGTTAGTTCCTTTAATTCGGGGAAATTAGGTTTACCCGATTGGGAAGGAAAAATAGAAATGGGCTTTTGAAACACAATAAACCATGAACCAAAACTTTCCATATTCAATGTTAAGGTTATGCCAGCGCTTGTTTGTTGATAGGAAGTTGCTTTATGTATTTTACCCGTTACCGCATCCCATATTTCAGGTTGTTTTCCAGCTACTCGAAAAGTAAATTCCTTTTTCACAGGCTGATTTGTTCGGTTGATTACAAAATAGATATCCACTTCACCATGACTGCGATGGATGTAATCAAACTGCCCCGGATTGTTATTTTGTTCTCCGAATGTAAAGTCGGGCATTATGCCATCCGCAAGAAGTATTTCGCGTGCGGTTTTCCCCCAGATAATCCTGCCTTTTCCGAATTTTCGTTCGGTGCGGGTTTTACCATCAAGATCGCCCCAAATTTCGGTTACTATTTCTTTCAACTTTATATCGCCTTCAGGATAATTTTTCAGGCCGATAATAGTTGCTGGTGGAGGCCCCACAACAGTTGCTCCAGCTATGATTAACTCTCTTAGCTTTTGAATCACTTCCAATGACATGGCATCTGAAGGCGTTGAAGAGACTTTTAATCGCTGATATGCACCAACCTTCTCAGTGATTTCCGGAGAAGGTGAAGTGCAATTCTGCAACACCAGCAAACGATAGCTCATTCCGAAAGGAAGCGTAATTTTTCCATCTTTTACAGACATACGGTTGAGCAACACATCAGCATTACTGTAATCACAGTCGTATCCTGCACCTAGGGATGGAACAATGTATTTTGGTGGAACCAGTGTTGGTGACCGTTCGCCTAGGTAAAAGCAGACATCAGCAACAAAGTTGCCTTGTTGTAGCATGTACTGACAACGCGAAAGGTAGGTAAAGAATGCAGGTGATTGCTCCCACCACGTGAGGTTAGGTGTAAAATGCTGGCCTGCACAAAACTCGAAGCCAGGCTTACCGTCTGAAGGTGGCTGGCTGGTTGCCTGATGCAACATAAAACGATTAATACCCTCGCAAAAAGCATCATTGGCATAGGGTTTTAGATCGGAAGGGCCTAGTGCCCAGTGGGTGGCATCGCCGTCCATCATCGTAAAGGCCTCCGCCATGGCTTCACGCTTTCCGTAAATATGAGCCGCTGTGGCTGTTTGTTTTAAATTGAGCCTTTGCCACATATCTGCGTTATATCCGTTCGGTGATTTCCTGTGTCCGTTTGTCCAAAATTCACCAGCAGGTAGATCAGAGTACCCCAGATTTTTCAAGGCATCGATTGGAGGAATGTCATTTGGCCCAGCAGCTTCGTTGCCTACTTTTACTCCATTTTTGTGGCACAGTTCCATGAAATGACCGTAAAAATTTTCTGAAATACAATCCTGGATAGTTCGGTCAAAATCTTCACGAAAACGTGCTGAAACATCCTCATTATCTACCGTATAACCAGCTAAGACAGGTAAATAGGGTTTTATATCATACCCCCGAAAGCGCCTGAACTGGTTTGGAAAATCCTGCGTCCAGGTAAGTTTGCCACACTCCCAGCTATCTGACCAAAAATAGGCGATACTCCCGCCTGCCTTTTTGGCTTCTTCGAGTATTGGTTTGCCCAGATGTTCAAAATGGTTGTCCAATGCGGAAATACTCAGATAATCAATTTCATAACCATCGCCACCTTCAAAAGTATCAGCCTGCGGTGGCCCTGGCCAGGCAAACCACCTACTCCAAAAATGTCCAGTGAGTGTATAGCCATTTCGCAAAATAATCCATTGACCTTGGGGCACATTCCATTCAAGCTGCCCGTCAGGTTTAAGTCTGTCTGTTAAATCCACCATTGAACCAGGAATAATTTGTTTTGAGTTTCCTTGTATTCGGAAGGCTTGCACCCAAGTATCATGATAGTACTCGTCTATCGTTTCAGGCTGTGGGAGTTTGCCAGCAAATTTTGTGGGACCTAAAACTTTTAATTCTGATGAGACAACTTTTTTCATAGCATTATCCTTCGTTACCCAAGGTCCTTCCATCGTCCAGCCACCCGCGGAAAGATTAAAACCAAGTTCAATATTGTTTCGCTTAGCTTCTTTAACAGTATGTCGGAAGAGCTCCCACCATTCAGGACTTTGGTATTTCACTCCAAGCAGAGGCACTTTACCGGCATATCCCCCGGTACAGATCAGGTTTACCCCGCTTATACCTTTCGCCTTAAATTCTTCAAAATCTCTGGTAATACTTGCTTTATCCACCCGGTTAAACAACCACCACCAATACACACGGGGTTTTGCATTCAAGGGTGGTGCATCAAATGATTTTCTTATCGATTCCATATTTTGTGCACACACGCACGCTATGTTCAGGAAAAGTGAACCGAATAAAATAACTGGAGAAAATTTTAAAAGTGTCATCAGTATGTTAAACTTAAAAGTAAAAATACTTTATTAGAATAACACATCAAGTGTTCAATTCACTCAGATATGTACGAATTTATTTATTTGAGACCTTTAGTATTTTATTTTTTGATCATCAGGTTCAAAATTTGACAGGTTGTATAAAGCCCGATAGAATGAGATCATGTCCTATGTATAGTATTCAAGAGATATTAATTGAAAATGATGTGGTGGTTGAATGTGAATAACCATTATCTGTTTGTTTGAAAACGATTAAAGAAAAAGGTTTTTGGTACTTTTACGGAAAGCATATTCAAAAACTAAAATATATACTTTATGAAATGGATGAATCTGTTACAGGGGAAAGGTAAACTAATTGCGCTTTTTTTATTTATGATCTGTGCAATTCAATCAAATGCACAGAGAGCAAAAAACAATTCTTTACTTTGGGAAATAAGTGGTAATGGATTACAGCAGCCATCTTATCTATTTGGCACTATTCACATGATTTGTAAAGAAAATTTCCAACTTTCTGCAACGGTGAAACAAAAATTCAGCACCAGTAAACAAGTTTATCTTGAACTGGATATGGATGATCCAAAGCTACAATCTATAATGATGGGTCAGATGCAATTACCAAATAATGAAAGTTTAAAAACCAAATTGGGTGAGAAATATTTTAATACGCTTGATGCCTTTATAAAAAAAGAAATGAACATGAATCTTGCTGTTTTTGACCGATTCAAACCCATGATGGTGATGAGTTTACTTGCTCAACGAATGTTGTCTTGCACTGAAATAGAATCTTATGAAATGAGCTTTGTTAAAATGGCTAGCGAACAGAAAAAAGAACTGTTAGGTCTGGAGCGAGTAGAAGATCAGGTAGCCGTATTTGATGCCATTCCAGATTCATTGGAAATCGGCTCTATAATGAATATGGTCAATAATTTTGAAAATCAGAAAAATGAATTTAAACGTATGTCTAAACTATACCAAGATCAGAATGTGGAATCACTTTATCAAATGATGGTGGAGTCTCCAGAAATGATGGGGAGTCAGGAATTCTTGCTTGACCAACGGAATCGTAATTGGATACCCGTTATGGAATCTGCTATGAAGAAATCATCTACTTTCTTTGCAGTTGGTGCGGGCCACTTATCTGGAAATCAGGGTGTACTTGAACTTCTTAGAAAGCAAGGATATACAGTAAAACCAATTCAGTAGGTTTAATTATTTAGCTGAACTTAACAGTCAACTATCACTACTAATCCCACTTTACTACATTAGAACTAATGAACGCTAAGATTTCACTTTTATAACAATGCTACAAAATTTAAGTAGTTGAATAGTAACGTTTTAGTAGAATTACTAATTTGAGATTTTCATAAATTTCCATAAAATGAACCATTTATCAACTAATGAGTGTAATTTATAGATCATGCCATGGCATAAATGAGATCAATTATAGAATACACGGGGAAATATTTTGATGTTTTATTTCATCCTACATCAATACGAAAGATCGAATTGATCTTTCTTAGACTAGCGGTTATTTCATTTATTTCCCACTTGCTGATCATATTTATTGGAAATAATTTTGCACTTTTTGGCTCGGTACATCATAATTATTTAAAAGCTATTTATACACCATTCAGCTTCATCCTTTTTTATGAGGTTTTCTTATTGATTATCATAATACCAAAATCCATATCTGAATTTATTGGAAAACAATTTGAAGTAATAACACTCATCACCCTTCGTAGTTTCTTTCACGATATTGCGGAGTTCAATTTTAAAAACTCACTTGAACTACATAATACTGAGTTACGCAGTTTAGTATATGATTTGGTAGCTGCATTGTTGATGTTGGCATTAACTATGCTTTACTACAAGATTTACCATAAAAACAGTAAATCAGACACCATCAATGAACTCGTAAAATTCATCAATATTAAAAAACTACTATCACTGGCTATGGTGGTTATTTTACTGCTTTTAAGCTTTACTGCTTTTTACCAATGGGCAATTGAAATGATCTCTGCCTTACGTAATCATCATCATTATCCTGATCCAAATACAGTCTTTTATTCTGACTTTTTCTCCATCATGATTTTTGTAGATGTCATGCTACTTTTAATTTCATTTACTTACCATTTTTCTTTTTTTACCATTTTTAGAAATGCAAGTTTCATTATCACCACAATTTTGATACGAATGTCGTTGACAATCGAAAAACCAATGAATTATCTTGTTGTTGGAGCTGGATTTTTATTTGCTATATGCTCATTTTACCTATATAGTTTGAGAAACTTTAAAATGATTTCAAGCATCGAAAAAAAATAAGATATTACCGCATTCTACATACAATTTGAGTTCAACTGCATGCTAAATGGCTTACTATACTATTAAACAATTATCGAATATCTTTCGATAAACGAATCACTTGTCCATCCTGTAATAATTTTTCTTTGAGTTGATCATATCGTACTTGTTGCACAGGTTTATTTTCGGATTGAGCTAAAACTGCCGCAGTGGCTGCAGCCTGCCCCAGCATCATATATACGGGCTCCATGCGTATTGAACTATAGGCAACATGGGATGCAGAAACACAAATAGGCACAACCAGATTTGTACATTCTGATGCTCTAGGTAAAATGGACCTGAAACTAATGCCATATCGAGTAGCCGGTTGCTTACCATAAGATCCTTCAACTCTAACCTTTCCGGTTGCATCCACTACTCTTGAAATAAAATGACAATCCAATGGATATGTGGCAACAGCAATAGGATCATCAACTGGTTTACTCCCATTACAATTCGCTTCTGTCATAACATAATCACTGATCATTCGCCGTGCTTCTCTAACATAAAGCTGGTAAGGAAAATGTTCTGTATCAACGAATTCGTCTTTTGGCAATCCCCATTGTTTCATTTCAGAACGTAGATATTCTGGAACCCTTGTGTCATTTGCCAGAAACCATAATAACCCTAGTGAGTAGGATCTATGGCGATCGGCGATCTTTCTTCTGGTTCGATGATCAGCTTCAGGCCACGCATAGGAGTTGCCCACAAAATTTCCCTGGTTAGTATCGGTTTTTTTATTGGGCATAGGCGTGAACGAAATAATGGCACTTAATGGAATTTCAGGATTCAAAGCAATCATCCTTGCCAGAAATTCATACCACAATGGATTATAATCCTTTGGCTTCTCCAGCTCCCTTCGATTCAATGAATCATTCGTTAGGGTTAGTCGATAACAATAGGTTTGGGTCCTTTTATCTGCACTACCCTCTTCACCCCATAAACGAGGTTCAATGAAAGGCAGTAAGCCACTCGATGCCTTACCTGGAATTAGAAAAGGGTCAATAGAACTTGTATCTTTTCCTACTACTGGTCCTAAACGGATCCCATTCATCGTCTCACCATAAGTGGCATTAGACTCCCTTCCGACGACATACGATACACCCGCCACCTTCAAAAGATCCCCTTCATAACTAGCATCTATAAACACGTCAGCTTGAATCGTTAACCCACTACTCATCCGTATTTGTTTCAATCTAGACCCCTCCTTTTGGACATTCTGCTTAAGATCGATCTGCTGATCATAGATTACCTCAACACCCGCTTCCTCCAGCATTTGTTTAAAAATGCGCTCTCCAACCCCAGATTCATAGACCCATTGAATTCGTAAGGAATCATTCTTACCGCTATATGTTCTTTTCTTTGAACGATCAAAAAAATGACTACGATCCTCCGATCTCCAGGCTGAAGAATCCAAATAGTACTGATAAATACGCTTGTAGAAATCTATTGTCACACCGCCAAGTATGCGAAAATTATTTAAGTCAGTAGCAGTTAGCCCAGAGGTTGCTAGCCCGCCAACATGCTTAGTAGTACTGATGAGCACTACATTTTTACCCATTCTTGAGGATTGAATAGCCGCAGTTATACCAGCAGGAGTCTCTCCATATACACATATTTGTCTGATAATTGGCTGATTCTCTGCTCTACTTTGATGGACAAATGAATGAAAAATTATAAAAGTCAACAGTACATGTAAAACCCAACAATACCCTGATTTAAAACCTATATTCATAACCTGAAAGTTAGTATTCATATACCGAAAACCATAGCGTACAACCTATATTTGTTACTATACTCTAATTTTTTTAAAATCTGATAAAATTTATACCTTTGACAATGTTGAAGGTTTTACCTTAGAATAGCATCCTATTATAGCCAACATTATCGTTTCTTTACCTATTTTGACACCTTTCTCTGTTTAGTATTTTTTGCTTGCTTTAAAAAACACATGAACAAATAGGAGGATAACTCCAATAAACTTGTATTTTTACTAACTAAAATCGATAGCAATTTTAATTTTTTCTAAAACCATCAAAAAATGAAGATCAAAGCAACCCATCCTGGTAAGATCCTTAAAAAGAAATTTCTTGACGGAAAAGGAGTTTCTGCTTACCGCCTGTCCATGGAAATTGGTATTTCTCAAATGACCATCTCACGTATTGTAAGAGGGGAAAGAGGAATCAGCGTTGAAATGGCCGTTCGTCTGGCCAAGTTTCTGAATACGTCTCCAAAATATTGGTTAGAACTTCAGAACGAATATGATATTGAAGTTGCTCAGCATGAGCTTAGAAGCGAATTGAAGAATATCAAAAAATTCTGATAAGAAACACTAACAAAAAAAGCGCCGTTGGTAAACCAGCGGCGCTTTTCATTTATACTCATATATTAGTCCAATACTATCCTCTGTTCAGAAACATTTCCCTTCAACTCACCATTCTTAAACACACCGGCTTTAATAATAGCTGACCTGTAAACATCGAATGACTTCGTATATTTTAAGGAATTTGCGGAAGGAGTACTGCCATCCAACGTATAACGTATATCCGGATTATATGCATCCGTTTTAAATGTCACATTCGCTTTGTTATTAACAGATTCAATGATTACCGTTTGCCTGACTTCATAAGCACTCTTAGCATAATTCGCACCGATCAGCTTATATTGATCATATAATCTTTCCATTCTTCTCGTGAAATCTTCCCAACTTTTCCCTTCCTGTGGCGACCAGGCAACCTCTGCTATTGCAGCGAGACGAGGCATCAACATATATTCTGCTTTTGACGGACTTTCCACGTATTCTGTCCAGAGATTTGCCTGGATACCTTTAATATGCTTTGCTTGCTCTGCAGTTAACGCATCAGGGAATGGATTATACGAATACACTTTATTCAATGGTAAATAACCACCAATAGCTAATGGCTCTGTTTTAGATTTACCCTGGTAATAGTCGAAATAACAATACGTGGTGGGCGACATGATCACATCATGATTTTGCTTGGCGGCTTCAATCCCTCCAGCTTCCCCTCTCCAACTCATTACCCATGCGTTTGGAGCTAGTCCACCCTCTAAGATCTCGTCCCACCCAATTAATATCTTTCCTTTTGAATTGATATATTTTTCCATACGCTGAACAAAATAACTTTGCAATTCATGTTCATCTTTTAAATTATGTTCCTTCATACGTGCCTGACAACGTGGACACCTTTTCCAGTTGGCCTTGGGGCATTCATCCCCTCCAATATGAAATAAAGTAGAAGGAAATAAAGGAACGACTTCATCAATCACATCCTCTAATAATTGATACACACTGTCATTTCCTGCACAGAATACATCATCATGAACTCCCCAGGTTTCCTGCACCTGTTTGCCTGGATTAGCCTTACTGACTTCGGAAGGAAGCTTACCCAGATTTGTTGGTTCATTTGGGAAACAACTCAAATTAGGGAATGCTGCTATAGCTGCAGAGGCATGTCCGGGCATTTCAATCTCAGGCACAACAGTTATGTAACGCTTCGCAGCATAGGCAACAATATCTTTTACCTGATCTTGAGTATAAAAGCCGCCATATCGTTCATTGTCATTCTCAGAGCCAGGGTAATGGCCAACTATCGTACCGTTGCGATAAGCCCCTTTTGCCGTTAACTGAGGATGCTTTTTTATTTCAATCCTCCAACCCTGATCTTCAGTAAGATGCCAATGCATAGTATTGATCTTATGTATGGCGAGATAATCAATAAACTTTTTTACAAATTCTACCGGAAAAAAATGCCGACCTACATCCAACATCACCCCCCTATAACCAAAACGGGGAGCATCTTTTACCCAAACACCCGGAAGATCAAGTGCTGTAGTCTTATTGGCAGGTAATAACTGCAATAAACTTTGTACCCCATAAAAAACCCCTGTTTCATCTGCGCCTTTGATACTAACTCCTGATGCCGTTACCTCAAGCATATATGCTCCTTGTCCCCCAGCAGCAGGATCTATCGAAAGAACAACTCCATTTACTTTAGCGGGCTTTTTTGACGTTTTTAACTGCACGCCATAATATTGTTGAACATATTGAACTAAAAATTCTGCCGATGGCAGTAATTTATCCGATGTAAGTATGACAGGTGTTTCTGCCTTTATAGTAAAAATATTTCCTGATCCGGTTTCCTTTAATTCCAATGGTCGGGGAACTAATGAGATCTGAGAAAATCCCTGAGTGGTAAGCATTGCCATAAACATTAGCCAGATAATTGGTTTCCATATTCTAGTCATACATCATAATTTAGAGAAAGAGAAAGATAATACAAATTAGCTATAATAATTACCGCTATCTTTTGCAAATTGATATAAACGTGTAGCTTCGGTGCGATGTATTTTATGAAGGAAATTAAAAAAATGCTATGGGTCGGCCTACTCTGTTTGCTAAACAATACTCTCCCAGCGCAACAAAATTGGAAACTGAATATAAATAAGGACGGCATCACGGTTTTTACATCAACTCCAGAAAATTCACCGTTTAAAGCCGTAAAAACAATTGGTAATGTTCAAACATCTATGAGCCGGATTGCTATGGTATTGATGGACGTATCAAATACAGAAGACTGGGTGTATGGTGCTAAAAATCCAAAACTATTAAAGCAATTCTCACCTACTGATCTTATTTATTATGCAGAAGCGGCTTTACCATGGCCAATGAGTAATCGTGATTTTATCATCAGGATCACGATGACGCAAGACCCCACTACAAAAATAGTGACCATGACCACCGAAAATCTTCCAAATTATATTCCCGTAAAAAATGGGATCGTCAGAATTCAACGATCATATGGCTTATGGAAACTTACACCTGTTTCCCCAGGAGTTGTAAAAGTGGAATATACGCTGCAGGTTGATCCTGGTGGATTTCTCCCTGCCTGGTTGGTAAACCTATTTGCCAGTACAGGGCCATATCAATCGCTGAAAGCACTAAGAAATGAGGTGAAATTGGCAAAATATCAGCAGGTCAAATTGATGGGAATAATAGATTAACGGCTTCCTGAATATCGCAGATCTGTGTACAGGTAGTGAAACTGAAAATTCACTAACTCACCAATTTGCAATTCACTATTTTTGCCACTCAAATAACCCCACGTGATCCATAATTTCAACGCTGGCCCAAGTGTACTCCCAAAAGAGGTATTTGAAGAAGCGTCAAAAGCCATTCTGAACTTTAATGGCACCGGTCTTTCCATTTTAGAGATCGGACATCGAACCGCTCTTTTTGAAAATGTACTCCATGAAGCAATATCGCTGGTTACAGAACTGATGAACCTGAACAAGGATAAAGAGGTTCTTTTTCTCCATGGCGGCGCAAGCACCCAATTCTTTCAGATACCTATGAATTTTCTCGGACAAAAAGAGAAAGCAGCCTATCTCGATTGTGGTGTATGGGGATCAAAGGCTATCAAAGAAGCAAAAAATTTCGGATCTGTTGATATAGTAGGCACATCTAAAGAAAAAGGATATACGTTTATTCCAAAAGATTATGCCATACCTACAGATGCTAAATATTTTCATATCACAACCAACAACACGATCGAAGGAACAGAAATGTTTTCCATACCAGGAACATCTGTACCACTAATAGCTGATATGAGTTCTGATATTCTTTCCCAACAGCTAGACTTCAACCAGTTTGCATTGATATATGCGGGAGCACAAAAAAATATTGGAGCCGCTGGTGTTAACCTGGTAGTGATCGATAAAAAACTTAAACAAGTTCCCGATAGAAGAATCCCATCCATGCTGGATTATCAGCAACATATCGCCAATGGATCCATGCTCAATACCCCACCCGTTTTTGCCATTTATGTTTGCATGCTTACCCTTCGTTGGCTGAAATCCATTGGAGGAATTCCGGCCATTGAAAAGATCAATAAACAAAAAGCGGAAATGGTGTATTCCGTATTGGATGCTAATCCGGTATTCCGACCAACCGTTGCCAAAGAAGATAGAAGCAGAATGAATGTGGTCTTTGTGATCGATGATCCAGAAAAAGAAAAAAAGTTCAATGAAAAATGTAAAGAGCTGAACTTTATTGGCGTAAAAGGGCATCGCAGTGTTGGAGGATTCAGATTATCCCTATACAATGCGCTCCCGATGGAAAGTGTAGAACAATTCTGTTCATTTGCTTCATCATTCAAATAAAATATTTTAATACCCATTATGGCTAGTATATCTCCATTCAAAGCACTTCGACCAAAGCCTGAAAATGCAGTGCAAGTGGCATCACGCCCTTATGATGTACTGAATAGCGATGAGGCGCGAATAGAAGTAAAAGGTAATCCATTTTCTTTTCTGCATGTAACCAAATCGGAGATTGATCTTCCAGTAGATGTACATCAATACTCTTCTTTAGTATATGAAAAAGCAAAAGAAAATATAGAATCGCTAATACATAAAGGAATCTTACTGAGAGAAGCAAAACCATGTTATTATATTTATCAACTGGTCATGGATGGAAGAAGCCAAACAGGATTGGTCTGTATTTCTTCTGTTGATGATTACGACAATGATATCATCAAAAAACATGAATTCACTCGACCTGAAAAGGAGAATGATCGTATCCAGCACATCTCAATAACTGGTGCACAAACGGGGAATGTATTTTTAGCATTTCGACATAACCAACCTTTAGAGAATATAATAGAGAATTGGAAAAAAGATCATGTTGCCGTCTATGATTTTACAGCCGATGATGCTATACGCCATACAATCTGGATCGTAGATGAACAAGATACGATCCAAGCCATCACTTCTATTTTTACGGAACAAATCCCGCAAACCTATATAGCCGATGGTCATCATCGTGCAGCCAGTGCAGCTAAAGTTCGCAAAGCTCTTGGTGATCATGCTACTCCAGAAGCGTCTTGGTTTCTGACTACCCTTTTCCCCTCGAGTCAATTGAAGATCATGGACTATAACCGGGTAGTTAAAGATCTAAACGGACTGACACATGAGATCCTTATTGAAAAGATTAAACAGGATTTTGATGTTGAATTGGCAGCTAAAGCGGTATCTCCAAATACCCTACACGAGTTTGGCATGTATGTAAAAGGTCAATGGTACAAATTGAATGCAAAACCCGGAACATGGAAAGATGATCCAATTGGAGTTTTAGATGTAACCCTACTCAGTGAAAAAATACTAGAGAAACATTTGGGTATAGCTGATCAACGAACAGATAAGCGCGTAGATTTCGTGGGTGGTATCAGAGGCCTAGGTGAACTAGAAAAAAGAGTGGATAGTGGGGAAATGGCTATTGCTTTTAGTCTATACCCTGTAAGTATTGAACAATTGTTCGATATTGCAGATAGTGGCAATGTGATGCCGCCTAAAAGTACCTGGTTTGAGCCTAAACTTAGAGATGGATTACTAACGCATTTGATTTATTAACTAATTAGATGAAGAAGTTTTTTTTCATATTAACTTTTGGATTGGCCATCACCGCTTATGCGCAGGATGTAAATAAACTTATTGAAACCGCACAGCTCTTTATAGAAAAAGAAGACTATGCAAATGCTAAGCTCGTATTAAACCGAGCTATACAACTCAAGCCAGATGATTATGCAATCCAACAAGAATTAGCTTATGTCGATTATCTATCAGGAGATATCGACGATGCTATAGAAGTGATCAACAAGGTACTGGACGATAAGGATGCAGATGAAAAATCATTCCAGATCGCAGGAATGATCTATAAGGCAGGAAATCTTTTGAAAGATTGTGAGCGTATTTTCAAACGAGGCTTGAAAAAATTTCCTAACAGTGGAGTACTGCACAATGAACTGGGAGAAATCTTGCTTCTGCAAAAAATGGCTTCCGAAGCGGTAAAAGTTTGGGAGGATGGCATTGAAAAAGATCCAGGTTATGCTGGAAATTATTTTCATGCAGCAAAATATTATCATTTCACTAAATCGAATCCTGTACTAAGTATTCTTTATGGCGAAATCTTCATCAATGCAGAAAGCTATACCATTCGTACAGCAGAAATGAAATCCATTTTGTTAGAATCTTACAAGCTTTTTTTCGCAGGTATCGTCACATATGATGAAAAAAAATCAAATCCTTTTCAAAGGGCGATTGCAGAAACATTAGAAAAACAACGTGATGTTACGACGTTGGGAATCAATACAGATATATTAACTATGGTCAGGCTTCGTTTCGTTCTGGATTGGTTCAATCAGTTTTCATCTAAATACCCACATAAACTCTTTGATCAGCTTCGTTTACTAGCCCGGGATGGCCTCTTTGAAGCCTACAACCAATGGATTTTTGGCGTAGCCACAAATGTTGTTCAATACCAGCACTGGGTAAACGTAAACGCAAAGACCAATGCTGAATTCTCTACCTTTCAGAAAAACAGGATCTTCCGTATGCCTGCAGGCCAAAACTACAGGTATTAACAAAAAATGCGGATTTAAGGAAATCGTCTTATCTTTTTGCCGAACTCAATGGATTGTAAAATGAAACCTACACGACTTTTTGATTGTATTCCATACCAACTGGAACTAGGCGCTAAAGAAGATATGTTAGCCGCAAAAGAAGAAGGGGGAATTTGGAAGAAATATAGCACTCATGAAGTGCAGGATTTGGTGAATAAATTAAGTGCAGGACTGCTGCATATGAATATTGGCCCAAACGATATGAGCATTGAAGGCAGAGATAAAGTGGCCGTCCTTTCCAACAATCGTCCAGAGTGGCTCATACTGGATCTGGCTGTTCAACAAATTGGAGCAGTACTAACACCGATCTATCCTACCATAAGTGTTCATGAACTGGAGTTTGTATTAAATGATGCCGCCGTAAAACTGGTTTTTGTTAGTGATGTGGAATTATATGAAAAAGTGCAATCAATCCGTGAAAAAACGCCAACAGTAAAAGCGGTTTTTACATTTAACCCTATACAACAGGCTTTATATTGGAAAGATATCCTTGCCAAAGGAACAGAAGCAGATCTTGCAAGAGTTGAAGAAATTAAAGCGTCTATCCAATACGAGGATCTCTGTACTATTATCTATACATCGGGTACTACGGGTACACCTAAAGGAGTTATGCTTAGCCATAAAAATATCCTCAGCAATGTGATGAATGTTGAAGAGGTATTTAGACCAATCGTTACCAGCAGAAATGATCGGTCTCTTAGTTTCTTGCCACTCAACCACATCTTTGAAAGAATGGTAAGTTATATCTATATGTTCTATGGATGTTCCATCTATTACGCAGAAAGTTTAGAAAAGATCGGAGATAATCTTAAAGAAGTTCAGCCAACTGTTTTTGCTACGGTACCGCGACTTTTAGAAAAAGTGTATGATCGGATCATTGCAAAAGGACATGAACTTACTGGAATAAAGAAAAAACTTTTCTTCTGGGCAGTTGACATAGGCAATCGATTTGAAATAGACAAAAACCAAGGATGGTGGTACAGGATGCAATTGGCATTGGCCAATAAGCTGATCTTTTCAAAATGGAAAGAAGGTTTAGGTGGTAAGGTGAAGGCAATTGTGACCGGTGCTGCAGCATGCCAGGTAAGACTGCTGCGCATTTTCACTGCCGGTCAAATTGTGATCATGGAAGGATATGGGCTAACAGAAACATCACCGGTGATCACGGTAAACCGCTTTGATGATCAAAATAGACGATTCGGAACAGTTGGCCCATTGATCAATGGAGTGGAAGTAAAACTAGAAGCGGATGGAGAGATCTGCTGTAAAGGAGATAATGTGATGATGGGTTATTATAAGCAACCTCAACTTACAGCAGAGGTATTAACAAAAGATGGTTGGTTCCATACCGGAGATATTGGCGTTTGGCAAGAAGGGAAATTCTTGAAGATTACCGATCGTAAAAAAGAGATCTTCAAAACTAGTGGAGGAAAATATGTGGCGCCTCAGCCTATTGAGAATAAAATGAAGGAATCGCCTTTCATAGAACAAATGATGGTTGTAGGAGCGGAACAAAAATTTGCAGGAGCGTTGATCGTTCCCGCTATGCCAACTTTATTGGAATGGAGTAAGCAACACAATGTTGGTTCGCTTGATAATGCTGAAGCTTTATTGCAGGATCCTAAAGTGATCGAGTTGTATAAATCAATCGTGGAAGAGTATAATAAAGATTTTAATCATGTAGAACAAGTGAAAAAATTTGAATTAATCAATGGGGAGTGGACCATAGATGGTGGTGAGTTGACGCCAACCCTGAAGTTGAAACGAAAAGTCATTATGCAGAAATACGCCGATGCAGTGGAACGCATTTATAATTGATCAGTAAAGCCCGACTTCTAGTCGGGTTTTATGTTAATCGAATAACTTGACCCGTGCGTACACTTTCATCACATGCAAAGGCGATCTTAAGGGAATCGACGGCATCCTTAATATGATCTGTTAGATCCACATCATTTTGGATAGCATGTAAGAAAAAAGCTTGTTCACGATTACATAACTCCTGATGATCGGGCTCATCATTCAGATCAATCCATTCATCTGGTTTAATGAACATATTCTGTTCGTTGATATCTGCATGATGCCATTTCAATGATTCAGTTTTCGTATGTGCTTCTACATTATCTGAATTCCCTTTTCCCCCAGCATCCTTCGCTACTATAGAAACAGATCCTTTGGGGCCGATCACATCCTTCACAAAAAATGCTGTTTCACTGATCATTGGTCCCCATCCCGCTTCATACCAGCCTACAGATCCATCTTCAAACCGAATTTGCAACTGGCCGTAATTATAGTTTCCTTCAGGAATATCATTAGTCAAACGCGCACCAATTGCAGAAACCTGTATAGGTTTTGATCGCACCATTTGGCACATCACATCAATATAATGTACGCCACAATCCACTATCGGGCTCAAGCTTTTCATCAGATTTCGATGCACATCCCACATGAAACCTTGACTCTGCTGATTTAAATTCATACGCATCACCAATGGCTTACCAAGTTGCTGTGCAATATCTATAAATTTTATCCACGAAGGATGATGCCGCAAAATATAACCAATCACTAATTTCTTACCAGATCTTACAGCCGCTGCTGCTACATTTTCAGCACCCTTCACAGAATCCGCAATAGGCTTTTCCATGAATACATGACATCCTTTTTCAAAAGCCTTTATAGCAAACGCTTCATGCGTATCCGGATAAGTAGAGATACAAACAGCGTCAGGAGATGTTTTTTCCAATGCTTGATAATAATCATCAAAAAGTTGAAATCCCCCACCCAGTTTTTCATTGAGCTTTTCTTTGGACTTACCTGTTGATACTAACCCACATATGGCAAAGCCTGGATGTACATGATATGCCATAGCATGTGAAGCGCCCATATTTCCGCAGCCAACTACTAATATTTTGATTGGTGAAACCATATAGTTTAACATTTCAATAAATTAAAGATATTACATTTTTGTACCTTCACGTAGATTTAAAAGAAGACCTGGACGTATTGAAAATAATTTTACTTATACTAACTTTTTTAAGCACCGCATCCACTATATGTGCCAAAGAAAACGCTAATGATATTTCTTATTCTTATATTGATACATGCCCTGCAAATATCAATTTTGAGCTTGGGAATTTTGTAAACTGGGAGGCGAATACAGGTAAAGTCAGACTGGGCCCTGAACCATCCAATATTATCACCTGGGATCAATCGATTTGGAGAACCAACATTGGCTTGCCCATACGACATGAAATAATAGATAGAAATAACCAAAATCCTGCATTAGACCCTTATGGAAATTTTCCTGTGAATCCTCCTTTTGGAGGAGGCAGATATGCCGTAAGACTTGGAACGGATTTAAATGATCCGCTTTCTTCTAGTCCTTTACCTAATGCCTTATCGGAAGCTATTCGATATAAAATTACCGTTCCAAACAACCCGATCAATTTTGGAATAACTTTTTCGTATGCAGTAGTTTTTGAAAATCCAAATCACCCAAATAATCTTCATACGTATCATCAACAACCTAGGTTTCAAGCCAGAATGTATGAAATTGGGGGAGATACGCTTGATTGTGCAAATTTCACATTTGTAGCTTCAGATCCTTTGCCGGGTTTTGATACTTCGGCTAAATATAAGATCGATAGTGCCACTGGAAGATTTCCCGGAGGAATAAATTTTGCACCTGTCAAATACAAGCCTTGGTCTTCTGTTTTTGTAAATCTAAATAAGTATGCAGGCAAAACCTTTTATCTGGAATTTTTGACAACAGATTGTACATTAAGAGGTCATTTTGGATATGCTTATGTTGATGTATTGGAGTGCGTTATACCCATTAAAGCAGAGATTCCTTGCAGAAACACAACTAATGCGATACTATCTGCACCTCCAGGATTTAAAACATATGAATGGTGGAATAGCAACTTCTCTAGAAAACTGGGAGAAGGCGATACATTGAGAACTACTGCAGTCAGAGAAAATGAGAAAGTAAATGTAATTCTTATTCCTTACGACAGTTATGGTTGCCAGGATACTCTATCCACTTCAGTAAAAGTGCTTTCAACCAGTACTCCAGGTGTTCGATACCCAACGGTGTACACGTTACCCAATAATGATACTCAACTTCAAGCTCGAAATATTGGCACCAACTATTTCTGGCAACCTTCTACAGGTTTAAATAATTCCAATATCATCAATCCGATATTCAATTTTAATACTGATGTGGAATATTTAATAAACATTACAGATAGTAAAGGCTGCCTTACAACAGATACTGTTTTGATCATGGTAGAAGAAGGTCCTGATGTTTGGATACCAGACGCATTCACACCAAATAATGATGGGCGAAACGATAAGTTAGAAATTTTTAGCCGGGATATTAAAGAAATTCATTTCTGGGTTTTTAACCGATGGGGGCAATTAATGTTTGAAACAAAAGATCCTCGCCAGAAATGGGATGGGACGTATAGTGGAAAAGCACAACCACTTGAAACCTATGTATGGGTGGTCGAAGCTACAACGCTAACCGGGAAAATTATTCGTAAACGAGGTCAAACAGTATTAATACGATGAGAAAACAAATACTGTTTTTATCGGCACTGCTAATTGCCACGCTTATAAAAGCACAGGATCCACATTTCTCCCAATTTTTCATGGCGCCACACTTTATAAATCCAGCGCGGGTTGGAACGCTTTACGGAGATTGGAGCGTTATGGGGAATTCCAGACAACAATGGACTAATGTGGGAACAGCATTTCATACCAACGCCGTTGCCCTTGAAGGAAAAATAACAGGCTTACAAGAAAGTAGTAATATATTGGCAGTAGGGCTTTCCATGATGAATGATAGATCCATGAAAGGGTCATTCCGTAGTAATTATATCAGTGCTACTGCCGCTTATCATATTCAGCTCGATGATAATAACCGAATTGGGCTAGGGTTTCAAGGATCATATAGTAAGCGAACACTTGATTATACCCGATTAACATTTGGAGAACAATTTACTGGCAGAGGTTTTGACTTAGCTATTCCAAATGGTGAACCTGGATTATATGACATGCCCGCTTTTTATTCAATAGGTAGTGGCTTCAATTATGGTTATAGTACAGACAATTTTAACGCCGATATTGGTCTTGCCGTATATGATATAAATAGACCAAATCAATCCTTTCTTAATCAAACAAATCGCTTGGAGCCGCGCTATACCGTCAATATGAACATGGACTATTTAACAGAGGGTAGCCTGGTTTTCAATGCAGGTGGTTTTTTTCACTTGCAAACTATTCAATCGTATTATGCAATAGGTGGATCCGTTGGCATGGCTATTTCACCTGGAACTTGGGACAAGATCCTCTATGCAGGAGGATGGTTTAGAGAGGGTGACGCGTTCTTCCCCTACATGGGGATTCAATTAAATGATCTTCGAATTGGACTATCCTATGATGTAACGTATTCAAAACAAAATAAAGGACCAGGAAATCCACAGAGTATGGAACTCTCTTTTATTTATACCCACTCCAAAGAAAAAAGAAATGCTCCCCCCTGTCCAATCCCTACCAGACATATGAAGGGTAATATAAGACTATATTAAATCTCCAAACGTCAACATCCCTCTACATAAGCATTCAAAAAAATCATGATGGGGTAAAGAGACAATATAACACCTGACATGGACAGTTGTTATAAAAGGTCCTTATATTTTCTGGTAAAATAATATTACAGAAAAATAATTTGATTATCTTAATGGTCAAACTCTTGCCACTTGAAAAAATTAACGCTCTACACGGCAGCAATTTATGCCGCCATTTTCCTGCTGCTTATTTTTTTATTTTTCGTTTACTCAGGTAATCTTGCACAGGCTGGACCATTTGCCATTGGGTTTTTTTTAACTCTGGCACTTGCCTTTAGAGGATATGAATCCTTGAAAGGATATGTTTTTACTATACTCATTTTTGCAGCGGTTACTACCTCACTATATTTCCCTCAATATTTTATACAATGGGGAGGGTTCACATTAAAAGGGCTGATCATCCCCCTATTACAAATCATCATGTTTGGAATGGGCACATCAATGCGTCTTAACGACTTTGTTGCGGTAGTCAAAAACCCCAGAGGAGTAGCAATAGGTGTTGCCAGCCAGTTCATCATTATGCCAACACTTGGTTTTCTTCTCGCATCCGTTAGTGGTCTTCCTACCGAAATTGCAGCAGGAATCATCTTAGTGGGATGTTCGCCCAGCGGATTAGCCTCTAATGTAATGGCTTATCTCGCTAAAGCAAATCTTGCCCTTTCCCTGACCATAACGTCTATCACAACACTTATCGCCCCTTTTGTTACACCTGTATTAATGAAATTACTTGCAGGTTCGATGATAGAAATTAATGTATTTAAAATGATGATTGAGATTTCTAAAATCATTATCCTACCTATTGGATTAGGCTTGATTTTTAACAACCTTACCGCCGGCAAAGCTGAAGGGTTGAAAAAAATTATGCCCTTATTTTCAATGGGAGGAATAGCTATGATTATTGTGGTGATTACCGCTGCAGGGAGAGATAGTCTTCTTCATATTGGACCTACACTTATTTTAATCGTACTGGCACATAACCTATTTGGATATATACTTGGATATTGGAGTGCAAGATTATTGAAAATGCCTGAAACGGATGCCAGAACTGTGGCTATTGAAGTGGGATTGCAAAATGCCGGACTAGCCTCGGGAATAGCGCAAAACTTAGGCAAATTGGCTACACTTGGTTTAGCTGCAGGTGTGTTTGGACCACTTATGAATATCACTGGATCCCTGCTTGCCTCTTATTGGCATAAACGTTCACCAGAAAATTCTGTCCGATGAAAGCAAGCTATTTTTTAATATTTCTACTAAGTTTTTTTTTATTATCGGCAGCAGTTATAACACAACTACAACCCATATCTCCCCAAAGGTTTGTGGACAAATTGGTAGTACCCGCTGGCTTTCAAACTACGGTAGTGGTGGATAGTCTTCCCGGCCTTGCCAGACATTTAGCAGTAAATGAAAATGGTGACATCTATGTAAAAGCTAGAAGAAGCCAACCTGGCGGAATGAACTGGGCATTAAGAGATACTAACCAGGATGGAAAGGCTGACATCATTATTAATTTTGGAGACTTTCAACATGAAGGGGCTTACTCTACTGAGATGCGTATCCATAATGGTTATCTCTATACCAGTGCTGAAACATTTGTGTATCGCTACAGATTAAATTCTGGTGAGCTAGTACCTACCAGTAAACCAGAAATAATTGTTCAGGATGTTGATGGTCCGCGAGAACATGATGGGAAGCCCATCGCTTTTGATGATCAAGGATACATCTATGTTCCATTTGGTGGACCATCAGATGCCTGCCAGGAAAAAAATAGAGTCCCGGGTTCACCCGGCATGAAGCCCTGCCCATTATTGGATTCACATGCAGGTATATGGAAATTCAAAGCAGATCAGCTGAACCAATTCAGAACTACACATGGCAAAAAAGTAGCTACTGGACTACGCAGCGTGGTGGGTATGGAGTGGAACTCAAAAGATAAAACACTTTATGCTGTTGCGCATGGAAGAGATAATCTAAATGCAACCTGGGCACAGTATTATTCCGACTGGGATAATGCATTACTACCGGCTGAGACTTTTTATAAATTACCTGAAGGAGCAGATGCAGGATGGCCATATTATTATTACGACCAACTTAAGGGTAAGATCATGTTGAATCCTGAATATGGAGGCGATGGTAAAAAAGTATGTACTGATCCTAAGATTATAAAACCAGCAATAGGATTTCCAGGGCATTATGCTCCTAACGATCTTATTTTTTATAAAGGGAACCAATTTCCTGAACGATATAAATATGGTGCATTCGTAGCTTTTCACGGTTCAACGATCAGAGCGCCATACCCTCAAGCTGGCTATTTTGTGGGCTTTATTCCATATAAAGATGGAAAATGGCAGCCTCTGGAAGTTTTTGCAGATGGTTTTGCCGGTATCGACACCATCTTCAATACTATGGATGCAGCCCATCGTCCAATGGGCCTTTCCGAAGGGCCTGATGGTTCATTGTATGTATCCGATTCACAAAAAGGTAGAATATGGAAGATCAGTTATAAGGGAAATCGTAAATCATATGGTGAAAAAGAACTGGCTCCCATGCGGATGCGAGCTCTTACTCGTTCGAATATTAAAAATCCTCATCCGATCAAAGATAATCTGGATCAAATCAGACCTAAATCGAAAGGAGAGGAACTGTACACTATGTACTGCCGTTCCTGTCATCAACGAACAGGAGCAGGTGATGGCAATCGCTATCCGCCATTGATAAGATCTGAATGGGTGCGTGGAGATAGTGCAAGATTAATCCAGGTGATGCTTAAAGGATTGAAAGGCCCCATCACCGTTAATGGTAAAGAATACAATAACGTAATGCCTGGCTTTGATTTTCTAAATGATGAAGAACTTGCTATATTGATCAACTACGTAAAACAAAGCTTCAACAACAGAGCATCCTCTATACTAGATGCAGATCATATTGCCAAAGAAAGAGCCAAGCTCCATCCGTAATTATTTTGCATAGATCGGGGTGGCAATGCCGTTCATATCAAAGACGATGTTGCCGCCTTTTATGGTCATTTCACATTCAAACCGTTTATCACCAGTTACTTTATATCCAGTCTTATCGTAAAATCCAAAATTACCTTTCCTAAGATGCAAAATGGCAATATCAGCAGGTGCCCCAACACTAAGATTACCCAGATCTGATTTTTTTATTACCTGTGCTGCAGCCCATGAGCTTGCATTAATCACATCTGGCAAAGACATTCCCATTTGTAGGAATTTTGACATTACATCCAATTGCCCTTTCATAGAGGTATTCATAGATCCGGTATGTAAATCGGTACTGATCGTGTTAGGATATAACCCAGCCTTTAAGGCAGGAATAGCTTGTGTGTAGTTGAAACTGGCACCACCATAACCAACATCAAAAATAATTCCGCGTTTCTGAGCAGCTAACACAAATGGTTTCAACTGATTGGTCTTCTCGTCCACAATTGTTTCTCTAGAACCATCAAGTGATGCATAAGCATGAGTGTAGATATCACCAGGACGAAGTTTCTTCATGTAAAGTTCTTCAATAGAAAGGGTCGGACGTGAGCCTCCAAAATCAATGATAACGGGTATATTGGCGAGCTTACCAGCTTCAACCACACGCTCAGTTGGCACCCAGGTGAATCCTGAAAAATGAGCGAGTTTAAATCCAACGATATACTCTTTATTAGCTAAAGCCATTTCAGCTGCTTTTGCAGGGTTCATATCCTCAATATCTTGCTCATATTTACCACCGCGCATCCCTTCGCCAACAATATTCAAAAAAGAAAGCACACGCGTTTTGGATACATCGATCACATTCTTCTTAAACAAAGCAAAATTTTTCCAGCCTGCCCCTCCGCAATCCACAATAGTGGTTACACCATTTCGGAATGTAAATCCGTCAGGGGGTAGAGCACTATTTCCATCACTCAAATAACGATCAGCATTGGTACCCCAGAAAACATGCCCATGAATATCGATCAAACCAGGAGTAACAATAAGCCCCTTAGCATCAACAACCTGACGAGCTGAAGCTCCTGCTAAAGAAGGGGCTACAGCCGCGATCTTACCATCTTTTACTGCTATATCTCTGGTTGCGTTTATATTATTTTTTGGATCGATGACCGTACCGCCTTTGATCAGCATGTCATAAGTATAGGTTTGAGCAAAACCGACTTGTAGTAAAATAAATAGGGTAAAGGAGAGCGTAAACTTTAGTTTCATATGTGCATTGATTGAGCACTTTAAATGTAGTTATTTTTTATTTGATGATTTTCCTTAAATTCAGTTTTATTTCAACGAGTGCTTATGCTAATAATATTTCTATCTCATTTTTTAAATCTTTTTACGACCTCAGATTCAACTATTTATGATCTACTAATAGGATCTTATACCCGAGAGGGGAATCCAGGAATTGAAGTATATCAGTTCAATGCGGTAACCGGCGCAACCAAAGTGGATTACACATTGAAAAATCCAAATGCTTCATATCAAGCTGTAACCAACAACAGAAGCTTTTTCTATTCGGTAAATGAGGATGGACCAGGGAAATCCATGGTATCAGCATATCAACGAACAGCCGAAGGGAAATACCAACTTCTGAATACAGAATCCACTTCTGGAAGCGGTCCTTGTTATGTGACCTTTCGTGAATCAACAAAAACGGTTTATGTTGCTAATTACGGATCAGGAAGTTTAAGTGTGTTTAAAACTGAAAATGGAAAATTACTCCCCATTGCACAACATATCGTGTATAAAGGTTCAGGAATAAATAAAACGCGTCAACAAGCCCCACATGCACACCAGGTCATCATATCCCCTGATCAGCAATATGTATATGTGACCGACCTGGGTACTGATCTGATCCATCAGCATAAAATAAATACAGATGGAACCTTATTAGAAACACCAACAGACATTCCAGTAAAACCTGGATCTGGTGCACGTCATCTTACCTTTAATAAAGATGGGAGTTTTGCATACGTCATTAGCGAAATGTCTGGAACAGTGGATGTATTCAGCGTTTCAAAAGATCATCAGTTTAAAAATATCCAACGTATTATTGCCGATACAACACGTGCCGAATCAAAAGGAAGTGGTCATATTCAGCTATCTCCAAATGGGAAATGGCTGTTAACCTCCAATCGGGTTACTATTGATGAGGTTACGATATTCAGCGTTCAAGCTGATGGTAAATTAAAAAAAGCAGGTCATCAGCCAGTAACTAAAAAACCACGTATGTTCAGCTTTGATCCTACCGGAAAGTTTGTTCTCGTGGCTGGACAAGAGGGTAACACTGTTCAGGTGTTTTCATTTGACGACCAAAAAGGAACCATGTTGGACACAAAGCAGGATATCCGACTTTCTATGCCGGTATGCCTGAGTTTTATCGCTCGTGATGAACCCATTGATCCAGAAAAACAACTAAAAAAATTAGGCATTTCGCTTTTCCCACCTGTAGCTCCTATCGCGAATTATGTAAAATTTGTTAGAGTAGGAAACCTCATTTTTTTATCTGGTCATGGACCAGATAAACCAGAGGGTGGTCAGATTTTTGGAAAAATCGGAAAAGATCTCAGCATAGAAGATGGACAACAGGCTGCGCGTCTTACCGGCATTTCATTAATTTCAACACTTAAGGCTGCTGTTGGAGACCTTAATAATGTAAAACGTATAGTGAAAGTGAGTGGGTTCGTGAATTCAGCAGATGGGTTTGGTCAACAGCCTGCGGTAATGAATGGTTTTTCAAATTTGATGGTTGATGTTTTTGGAGAAAAAGGAAAACATACTCGAACTTCGGTTGGAGTAAATGCCTTACCTAATAATATCGCAGTAGAAATTGAGATGATTGTTGAAGTCTATTAATAACCTTAAAATATAACTACATGAATACAGAACGCAGATCAGCCTTTAAAAAGATATTTGCTTCACTTCTGGGTTTTACAGGAATCAGCACATTAGCGGCCGAAGAAAAAAAAATAGTACCCGAAAAAGCAGCTAATAATATCGTAATGGACAATGAGATTCCTCTTTTTTCCGGTTCAACCACATTTGGTAATCTTGTTTTTATAGCAGGTAAAGGTGCTCATTTTGATGGAGATATTAAAGCACACACTGATCATGTATTGAAAGAATTAGAAGCTGAATTGAAAAGAGCCGGATCTTCTATGGAGCAAGTATTAAAAGTCAATGTTTATCTAGCAGACTTGGCAGATTATAAGGCCATGAATGAAGTTTTTAGAGGTCGATTTGGAGAGAAGCCGCCTGTAAGAACAACGGTAGCTACTTATGGTGGCGTACCGGGTGCTTCATTGGTAGAAATGGATTGTATAGCATATAAAAAATAAATCACCTTAACTCAACGAACATGAAACGCAGATCCTTACTTAAGTACATGTCGATGGCTCCTGTTGCTGGCGCAACTGTAGTGGACGATCTTACATCCTTTACAGGTCCGGCAGTAACTGCCGCAAAACGAGATCTTTTTAAAGAATTAGGTATCCGGACGTTTATCAATGCAGCAGGTACCTACACCGGTATGACCGCTACATTAATGCGACCAGAAGCATTAGCCGCTATTCGCCAGTCTGCAGAAAAGTTCTGTATGCTTGATGAAGTACAGGATAAAGTAGGGATAAAAATTGCAGAAATTTGTCGGGCAGAAGCTGCAGTGGTGACCAGTGGTGCATTTGCAGGTTTAACTCTTGGAATGGCCGGGATACTAACCGGAATGGATCCTGCTAAAGTCAGAGCACTACCAAAATTGGAAGGGACCGGAATGAAAACAGAAGTGATCTGTCAAAAAGGACATGCGATTGGTTACAATCAGGCTATCACCAATACAGGTGCAAAAATAGTTGTAGTAGAAACAGCTGAAGATGTTGAGCGCGCCATTAATAAAAACACAGCTGCCATGCATTATCTGCATATCAATACGGATAATGGGAAGATCAAACATGAAGAGTGGATAGCATTGGCAAATAAACATGGTATCCCGGCAACTATTGATATTGCCGCTGATGTACCCCCAGTAGAAAATCTATGGCGCTATAATGAAATGGGCTTTTCGGTAGTGGTAATTTCAGGAGGTAAAGCATTACGCGGTCCTCAAAGTGCGGGTATATTGATGGGTAAAAAAGATATCATTGCTGCTGCAAGATTATCGATGCCGCCACGTGGTGAAACCATTGGACGAGGTATGAAAGTCAATAAAGAAGAAATTTTAGGTATGTATGTTGCGCTCCAAGAATTTGTTAGCATTGATCATGATGCAGAATACAAAATGTTTCAGGAGAGAATAGACAGAATTAAAGCAGCCGTAGAATCAGTACCTGGAGTTACTACAAAAGTATCTCACCCAAAACTGGGAAATTGCACGCCTACGCTAGATATACGTTGGGATAATACTAAGATCAAAAAAGATGCAAATGAAATTAGGGACATCATTCGAAAGGGTAATCCATCCATTGAATTTGTAGGAGGAAAAGAAAACATAGGAGTAACCGCATGGTCGCTGAAAGAAGGGGAAGACAAAATTGTTGCCGCCAGATTAAAAGAAGTATTACAACAAGCATCTGCTTAAATTAGCATTATGATCAGAATTTCAACCATGCTCATGATCTTCATGATCATGAGCATTTCTTCAATAGCCCAAACCATCTCAAAAGAAGAACTTACTTACCTCACGGGGGCATGGACCGGCGATCGATTCCCAGATGGCAGACCAAAAGTGAGTGATCAATTGATTGAACGAGCAAAAAAGATAGGCATCGAAGAAGCTTGGCAGATTCTGAATAACGAAGGATATAAAAACCAGTTTGAAGGGGACTGGAAGATGGTGCACGACAATATTCCTGTTGTGGGACGGGTAGTCACGGCACGATTTATTCCATCCAGACCCGATTTAGAACTACAAATCAAAACGCGCGGTAAAGAACAAGGTCGTAAAGGAAATACGAACGCATGGCCAATTGAAGTTTTACAAAAAGGAGATGTTTATGTTGCGGAAGCCTTTGGCAAAATAGCACAAGGCACCTTGATTGGCGATAATCTGGGTACATCTATATTCAATAAAACTGGAAATGGTGTGATATTCGATGGAGCCGCGAGAGATCTTTCCGGATTAGCAAAAATCAAAGGTTTCAATGCTTTTGTAAGGGACTTCCATCCTTCGTTTCTTGAAGAAGTTGTTCTTGCAGGACTAAATACACCTATTAGAATAGGTAAAGCTATTGTGATGCCTGGCGATCTGGTAATCTCAGAACGTGAAGGAGTATTGTTCATCCCGGCACATTTGGCGGAAAAGGTAATTTCTACTGCTGAATTTATCGCCGTTAGAGATCGTTTCTCAAAAGATATGCTGGGAACAAATCGATTCAATGCAGGACAAATTGATAATCAGTGGACAGAGGAAATAAAATCTGCCTTCATAGATTGGATCAAAAAACATCCTGAAGAACCTCAATATTCCAAAACTGAACTCGAGAAATTTTTGGAAAAGAGGACCTGGTAATTAATCAAAAACTATCGTCCAATAGTTTTTATACTCATGAAACCCAACTTTGATGGGCGCCCACGACCACTTGATCATTTTGCCGGAGTCATAATCTAATCTGCAAAAAGTCCCCTTCCACGTTGTTCCTTTTGTTGGGGGATTATTTTCTAAAGGAGATAATAAGGAAAATGGAATAAAAACTTCTGCAGACCAACCCGTCATCTTCCCATTCTCTCTTTGTATATGGACTTTTTTAATCGTTTTTTTTGCACCCGTATAATGCCATGGTTGCCAACCAGCAATCCCTTTTCTTAAATTCGGTATCAACAATACAAGTTCTTTATTGAATGGATTGATCTCGTATTCAAAATAAAGAGGCATTTCCGGTTGTGGATGGAGAAATACTTCAAATACATCAGCCTTATACATATCTGAAAAATCTTTCCGATATGATGAGGTTACTTTAGTATCAGTTCCTTCAAAAAAAACATACATACCCTTAGTTGAATATAAAACCTTAAATCGGGTTGTATAGGGCGTGTATATCGTATCGATCTTAGGCATAACGATCCATGACGATGATTGCCAATGTTTATTACTTGCTTTACCATCTGGTATGAAGTCTGTTTGAATATTTGGAACATACAACACTTCTTCTTGTGCCATTGATGGCATGGATATGACCAACAATAGCAAAATAATTTTCCCTTTCATGTTGTAACTTTTATTACGATCAATATGCCTGACTATTTAAATTAGTACTTTCTGATGAATTTATACTAGAATAATATATCAACGGAAATCTAATACAGTACAATATCGGTATTTAGTATGCGATGCCATCTTAACACCCACTCCTTTATAATCAGTACTTAAGCATATTTCTCGATGTCCAAGGGAAGGGACATCATGATCAATCAACAAGGAAAGTGCTACATCTTTTCCAGTATTATTTCCGTAATCACAACATTCACCTCTCAAATTTCCATCGATACAATTTTTCCGTTTATGCCCAACGATACCATGGATTGCGGATTCATAAGCAAAACATTTTGCCAGTTCATACATTTCGTCATCAAATTGAAGTGGAAGGACAGGCAAACTACTTTTTAGTTGATTATACAAACTTACCTTATATCGTGAATCACTTAAATAATCTCCAGATTTTTCAGGTCCTACATAATTTTTCACCTCCACCTCTGCAAATTTTGCTGGATACATTCTTGCGAGATTTATATATTTTATAACTTCTTTCTCTTCCGTAGTAAGTTTGGTTATATTAACTGCTGTATGTGCAGATTTTAATTCCTCGATAGTCCAGGATTGAGCAGGTGCAGAAAATGAAATCAAAAGAAACAATAATATTTTTATCATGCAATAAAAATAAACTGATTTACTAACCTCACATTGTAGTAGTAAAAACTTTAAGAAACTTTTAATCAAATAAAAAAGTGGCTTCTTTTGAAGCCACTTTCTATTAACAAGTCTTTACGTACTTACTTAAGATCAAATCGATCTAAATTCATCACCTTGTTCCATGCAGCAACAAAATCATGTACGAACTTCTCATTACCATCTTCGCACGCATAAACTTCTGCGATCGCACGTAATTCTGAATTTGAACCGAAGATCAGATCAACACGAGTTGCTGTCCACTTTACTTTACCAGATGAACGATCTGTTCCTTCAAAGAGATCCTGATGATCATTCACTGCTTTCCAGGTCGTTTGAAAATCTAATAGGTTCACAAAGAAGTCATGGCTAAGCACACCAGGTCTGTCTGTGAATATACCATGATTGGAGTGATCAAAGTTTGCATTCAATGCTCTCATCCCTCCTACCAGTGCTGTCATTTCAGGAGCAGTAAGCGTTAATAATTGTGCCTTATCGATCAACAATTGCTCTCCAACGGCGCCATAATTTTTCTTGCTATAATTACGGAAGCCATCAGCCAATGGTTCCAATACTTTGAATGATTCAACATCCGTTTGTTCCTGTGATGCATCCATGCGGCCAGGAGTAAATGGAACGGTTATAGTCACACCACCATCTTTTGCAGCCTTTTCTATAGCAGCACATCCTGCCAGAACGATCAAGTCAGCTAGAGATATAGTCTTACCGGTTGCATTGAATTCTTTTTGAATACGTTCTAATACGGATAGTACATTAGCCAATTCAACCGGATTATTTGCTTCCCAGAATTTTTGAGGAGCTAAACGAATACGAGCACCATTTGCTCCGCCCCGCATATCAGAACCCCGAAAAGTAGAAGCTGACGCCCAGGCAGTGGTTACAAAATGAGCAACGGATAATCCAGATGCTAGCACTTTTGATTTTAATGTAGCCATATCATGATCATCGACCAGCTTGTGGTCAACAGCAGGAATTGGATCTTGCCAGATCAGTTCTTCAGCAGGCACTTCCGGACCGAGATAGCGAGCACGCGGGCCCATATCACGGTGCGTTAGTTTGAACCAGGCACGGGCAAATGCATCAGCAAAAGCTTCCGGATGCTCATAGAAATGACGAGAGACCTTTTCATAAGCCGGATCCATACGAAGGGCAAGGTCAGTGGTCAGCATCGTAGGTGCATGACTTTTTGCGGGATTATGTGCGTCAGGCACTGTGCCAGCTCCTGCACCATTCTTTGGTTTCCATTGATGTGCCCCTGCAGGACTTTTGGTCAATTCCCACTCATACCCGAATAAATGCTCAAAATAATTATGACTCCATTGGGCAGGTGTGGTGGTCCAGGCACCCTCTAAACCTGAAGTGATCGTAAATTCTCCATTACCTGTTCCAAACGAATTTTTCCATCCCATACTTTGCTCTTCAATGCTAGCACCAGCAGGTTCACGACCTACATATTTTGAAGGATCAGCCGCACCATGAGTCTTACCGAATGTATGACCGCCGGCAATCAGGGCTACCGTTTCTTCATCATTCATTGCCATACGTGCAAATGTTTCACGGATGTCACGAGCAGCCGCTATAGGATCGGGATTACCGTTAGGACCTTCTGGATTTACATAAATCAACCCCATTTGAACTGCTGCTAAAGGATGTTCCAGATCTCGGTCGCCCGTGTAGCGCTTATCACCCAACCACTCTGTTTCTTTACCCCAATAGATATCTTCCTCCGGCTCCCATACATCCGCGCGTCCACCAGCAAATCCGAAGGTTTTGAAACCCATTGACTCCAAGGCTACATTCCCTGCCAGAATCATCAGATCAGCCCAAGATAATTTTTGACCATATTTCTTTTTAACTGGCCACAACAGCAAACGAGCTTTATCCAGATTTGTATTATCTGGCCAACTATTTAACGGAGCGAAACGCTGCGTTCCCGTGCCTGCACCACCACGTCCATCCGTGGTACGATAAGTACCCGCACTATGCCAAGCCATACGGATCATAAATGGACCATAATGTCCGTAATCTGCAGGCCACCAATCTTGAGATGTAGTTAAAACTTGCTCAATATCTTTTTTCACCTGAACCAGGTCAAGACTTTTGAATTCTTTTGCATAATTGAAAGAACGATCCATTGGATTGGATAATTCCGAATGCTGACGAAGAATGTTGAGTTTAAGCTGGTTTGGCCACCAATCACGATTCGTTGTACCACTACCCACACTCATATTGAGTGTTCCGTTGTGAAAAGGACATTTGCTAATATCCCCCGCTGCATTGTTTCCCATATGATTTGAATATTTTTTCGTTGCAAATTTACTTCATAAACAACATAGAAAGAGAAATGTTCCCCTTCGCATGAGCTAATTTCCTAATTAGTTAACCTATTAATTAAAAAACACCCTATAAAACCTCTGATCACCAAACACCAATCACTACATTTGAGGCTTCAAATGTGATCATTGCCAATACTTTTAATAACTCCTCCTTTTACCCAGCTCAATACGCCTTACCCGGCAACTGCCTATCTCAAAGGTTTTTTAAAAACAAAAGGGATACCTGCCTTCCAGGCTGACTTAGGTATAGAAGTAACATTGGAGATATTCTCGAAAAAGGGGCTTGCCCGGCTTTTTACTGAAATTGATTCTAACAATATTGAACTCACTGAAAATAGCCAACGCATCTTACACATGCGTGATTCATATCTGCAAACAATAGATGAGGTCGTTGCTTTTTTACAAAGCAAGAAACCAACTTTAGCTAATCGGATTGCAGGACGTCGATTTTTACCTGAGGCTTCACGATTTGAACAGGCTGAGGACCTACAATGGGCTTTTGGAAATATGGGTGTTCAAGATAAAGCCAAACATTTAGCAACGCTCTATCTCGAGGATGTAAGTGATTTGATTAAAGAAACGGTAGATGAACATTTTGGATTCAGCAGATATGCTGAGAAGCTGGGGCGATCTGCAAATAGTTTCGATGAACTTCATGATGCGTTACAAAAATCTTACACGTTCATAGATCAGATCTTGATCGAGTTATTGAAAAAAAAGATTCATGATATAAAGCCTTCCTTAGTGGCGCTTTCTGTACCCTTCCCCGGAAATCTCTACTCCTCTTTACGCTGTGGACAATGGATCAAACAACAATATCCTACTATAAAAGTTGCTATGGGTGGTGGTTTTGCGAATACAGAACTGCGTTCACTGACGGATCCACGCGTATTTGAATATTATGACTTCATCACTTTAGATGATGGTGAACGTCCCATCGAATTACTATGGGAACATATTCAGGGAAAAAGAGAAACATCAACTTTAAAAAGAACTTTTTTAAGAACTAATGGCAAAGTGGAATACATCAATGATTCCTCTTGCAGCGATTATAAACAAAGTGAAATCGGTACACCAGATTATAGTAATCTGCTTTTAGATCAATATATTTCGGCGATCGAAATCGCCAATCCAATGCATAGCTTGTGGAGTGATGGCAGATGGAATAAACTTACGATGGCACATGGATGTTATTGGGGTAAATGTACCTTTTGTGATATTTCGCTGGATTATATCAAAATTTATGAACCTGTTGCCGCTTCACTGATCGTAGATCGAATGGAGGAACTGATCGCACAAACTGGAGAGAATGGATTTCATTTTGTTGATGAAGCTGCTCCACCTTCACTTATGAAATCTGTAGCCCTGGAAATTATTAAACGTAAACTGATCGTAAGCTGGTGGACCAATGTACGATTTGAAAAAAGCTTTACCAGAGATTTGTGCTTACTATTGAGCGCATCAGGCTGTATTGCCGTGAGCGGTGGATTAGAAGTGGCCTCAGATCGATTGTTAAAGCTCATTGATAAAGGCATAACCGTTGAGCAGGTAGCAAAGGTTTGTCGAAACTTCACCGAATCCGGGATTATGGTGCATGCCTATCTAATGTATGGGTTTCCAACACAGACTGAACAGGAAACGATTGATTCCTTAGAAATGGTGAGACAATTATTTGATACGGGTGTATTGAAATCCGGCTTCTGGCATTTGTTTACCATGACTGCACATAGCCCGGTTGGGTTAGCACCATCGAAATTCAAAGTCAAAAAGCTGAATGACAAAATAGGCAGTTTCGCCAATAATGATATCCTTCATATTGATCCTACGGGTACTAATCATGATCAGTTTGGATTTGGATTAAAGAAAGCACTATTAAATTTTATGCATGGTGCGTGCTTGGATTTTCCCCTTCAGAAATGGTTTGATTTTCCGGTGCCAAAAACTTCAGTTGAACCCAATGTGATTCGGAATGCTATAGCAGAACCGGAGTTAGTAACCAATCCGAATAGTAAATATATATGGATAGGAAGTAACCCATCTATTGAAATCCAACAGAAATCCAAAAAAGGGCAAAAATGGGAAGTGATGTCGATCACTTTTCAAACTCTTAGTGGTAAATTAAATATTAGTGTAGATCCCGCAAGAGGTAATTGGCTGATTGATCTGCTCCCAAAATTAGAACAGCCATTATCCATACAAAAAATTAAAGAGGGCTATGAAAAGTCTGGCTTTGA
>CAYTXC010000018.1:0-42127 GCA_964441425.1 uncultured Sphingobacterium sp.
TAAGGCGATACTTTTTTTCATTGTATAAAAATTTGGTTTGTTGAATATAATTATAAAATTATACATCTATCTATATTCCAAGGCAAGTTGGAAAGCCTAACATTTTGATGTGTAGTATCATGTCATACAAGGTTTATGTAAAGGGGAATTTACAATCAGCATTGAATATCATTCCTACCATTGTATGTAAACAAAAAAGCAGCTACAACATATTTTGCTGTAACTGCTTGATTGTCAAGTGGATCCTGTTGGACTTGAACCAACGACCCTCTGATTATGAGTCAGATGCTCTAACCGGCTGAGCTAAGGATCCTACTCTTTTCAGAGTGGGGGCAAAAATAGCAAAATCATTTGTAATTCCTATGCCGATTTTTCTTGCCTTAACAGCTTATTTAGCTTTAGACCAATACCTTTGCACCATGTTACGATATGTGTTTTATGGGCTGTTGATCTATATGCTCTACCGTTTGATTTTTAATTTCATCTTGCCCGTAGCGCTAGCCACTCGTAAGGTGAGAAAACAGTTCAAACAAGCTAAAGAACGAATGGAAGAAATGCAGCAGCAGCAATATCAACAGCAGCAAACGACTTTCAGCCAATCGCAAAAAACACAGGCAAAACCCGCTGCAGACGACTATATTGATTTTGAAGAGGTGAAATAGGACAAACCTGCTTTTACCCCCTCTTTTCAAAACCGCACCCCAAAAACGTAAAGGATATACGCCAGAATGGCTCGGGATTTGGATGCCATACGCAAGGCTTGCCAGCACAACCGCTTCATTCGCAGGTCAATGTACTCCTTTACCACTGCCTAGCTACTGATAAAATCCCTTCAAATCTCTGTTCGCATCCATAATTCTGGCTCAACAGTGCTGATTATGGTAATGGTTTAGCCTGTTTTCCCGAGAAGTTTTTTTGGGCGGAACGCAAATCTGTTCTACATTTGCAGCGGAACAAAGATCGAAAGGAAGGGAACGGAAGCGTTCCCTTCTCTTTTTGTCAGACATGAGTAAATCGTTACAAATAGTACAAATCGAGGAGATGCTGGCTGCTGTTATGGAAGGCCAGGACGACCTGTTCGTAGTGGATGTGAAGATCAAACCTACCAATAATGTGAAGATCTTCATCGATGGAGATCAGGGGGTCAGTATCGACAAATGCGTTAAGATCAATCGTCAGTTATATAAACGTATTGAAGAAGTGGCTATTTGGCCGGAAGGTGACTTCTCCCTTGAAGTTTCATCTCCTGGAATCGGTGAGCCGCTTAAATTAATGCGACAGTATAAAAAGAATATCGGTCGTATTGTTGAAGTAGTGAAAGTGGATGAAAGTAAACTGCAGGGTAAATTGTTAAGTGCAGACGATGAAACGATTTCGCTTGAAGAAACCAAAGGAAAAAATAAAAAGAAAGAGGTTATAGTACATACAATTTCATTTGATCAAATAAAAACAACAATCGTTCAGGTAACATTTTAAGAATCCTGATAACAGGTAAAAAGCAACGTTATGGCGAGTATCAACTTAATAGAATCCTTCCAGGAATTCAAAGATGCGGAAAACATTGACCGCCCCACGCTAATGAAAGTGCTTGAGGATGTATTCAAGACTTTGCTTCGTAAGAAATATGGATCCGACGAGAACTTCGACGTGATCGTTAATACAGAGAAAGGTGATCTCGAGATCATGCGCAGAAGAACCATTGTTGAAGATGGGGCTGTACAAGATCCTTTAGCAGAGATCGCTTACACAGAGGCCACTAAAATTGAACCTGATTTTGAAGTAGGTGAAGAGCTCTATGAAGATGTTGATATCATGGACTTCGGACGCAGAGCGATATTGGCTGCCAAGCAAACGCTGGCAAGTCGTATCAGTGATCTGAAGAAAAGTGTATTGGTTAAAAAATACGGAGATCGCGTTGGTGAGATCATCAGTGCTGAAGTTTATCAGGTATGGAAGAAAGAGGTATTGATGATCGATGAAGATGGCAACGAATTGATTCTTCCTAAATCTGAACAGATCCCATCTGATTATTTCAAAAAAGGAGAAAGTATTCGTGCTGTTGTGAAGAAAGTAGAACTGAAGAATAACAGTCCGGTTATCATCTTATCTCGTACACATCCTTCATTCTTGGCCAAATTGCTTGAGATTGAAGTGCCTGAAATTTTCGATGGGTTGATCGTGATCCGTAAAATCGTTCGTGAACCCGGTGAGCGTGCTAAAGTAGCTGTTGAAAGCTATGATGATCGAGTTGATCCGGTGGGCGCATGTGTAGGTATGAAGGGTAGCCGTATTCATGGTATCGTTCGTGAACTGAAGAATGAAAATATTGATGTGATCAACTGGACTACCAACATACAATTGTTGATTCAGCGTTCATTAACACCAGCTAAGATCAGCAGAATGAATATCGATCAGGAAGCAAAAACAGCTGAAGTATTTGTTTCACCAGAACAAGTTTCATTAGCGATCGGTAAACGTGGTGTAAATATCAAACTTGCAGAAGAGATCACTGGTTATACCATTGATGTATATCGTGATGTGGAAGATGTAGCTGGTGATGATTTCGATATCGATTTGGATGAATTCTCAGATGAGATCGATGCATGGATCATTGATGAACTGAAGCGTATCGGATGTGATACTGCACGTAGCGTACTTGATCTAACAGCAGATGAATTAGAACGTCGTACCGATTTAGAGAAAGAGACTATTGCCGATCTAAGAAAAGTACTTCAGTCTGAGTTTGAAAAAGAATAACATAAAGCGGGAAAAACCTCTTTATTATAAACAGATAAAAGCGTAAATGTCAGAAAGCAACACACCCAGGTTAATGGCTGCTGCCAAAGAGTTCAATATCGGTAAAGAAACACTGGTAGATTTTTTGGTTAGTAAAGGTTTCAGTAAAGATGATCTGAAGCCTACATCCAAGCTTACAGAGGATATGTATCGTTCACTACAGAATGAATTTTCGTCAGACAAAGCGGCGAAGATCAAAAGTGATCAGATAGAAATTCCTAAAGGCAGCGTTGACGGTAAGAAGAAAAAAGACGAAGAGGAAATTTCATTTAAAAAGGAATCCAAGAAAAAAGCTGAAACGGCTGCACCAGTTGAAGAAAAGCCTTCTACAGCTAAAGAAGTACCAACTGAAGAAGTTGCGCCAGAGCAGGCAAAGCCAGAGATTGAAAAAGTGCCTGCTAAAAAATCTTCTGCGGGGAAAGTGAAGATCGATGCGCCTGTGGTAGATGGTCCGAAGATCATTGATAAAATAGATCTTGGTGCCATTGATCAATCTACACGTCCAAAGAAAAAAACAAAAGCAGAAACGGCTACTTCAAAAAAATCAGCTCCAGCAAAAGAAGAGGCTGCCCCTATTGAACCCACTCCTGTTGTTCCAGAATTACCCGCAGAAATCGAGCCTCAAGCCATTGAACATGTTCGTTTAGATGCTCCGGAGCTGGAAGGACCAAAAATAATTGGGAAGATCGAATTACCTGTTGACACAGAAGCTAAGGGTCGTGGGTTTGATGAAAAACGCAAGCGTAAACGAATTCCTATTGAGAAAAAAGGCGGTGCTCCACCCGCTCAGCAACCTACGGGTAACGGACAGTTCAAGGCAACGCTGAAGGGTCAACAGCAAGGACGCCAGGGTCAAGGTGGAGGTCAACAACGTTCTGGTCAGTCATCTCGTTTCAAACCTTTACAAAAAGGAGCACCACGAGAAGTTAAGGAAATTGATGAGAAAGAGATTCAGGAAAAGATCAGACAGACCCAAGCAAAACTTGCCGGTTCAACTGGACGCGGCAAGAGTTTAAAAGCAAAACATCGTCGTGCCAAGCGTGATGAAATGGCAGAAGCCATGGGCGAAGGCATGGAGGATAATAAACTTCAGGTAACGGAATTCATTAGTGTAAGTGAATTGGCTTCATTGATGGATGCACAAGTAACTGATGTTATCGGAAAATGTATGAGCCTGGGTATGATGGTATCCATCAACCAGCGTTTAGATGCAGAGGTTATTGAACTTGTGGCCAGTGAGTTTGGATTTGAAGTTGAGTTCATCGATATGGAGAAGCAGATGGAAATGGAAGACATTTCCGATGAAGATGAAGGGGACAACCAAACTCCTCGTTCACCGATCGTTACCATCATGGGTCACGTTGACCATGGTAAGACATCCTTGCTCGACTACATTCGTAACACTACCGTTGTGGCAGGTGAGGCCGGAGGTATTACGCAGCACATTGGTGCTTACTCCGTGGATTTGCCTTCTGGAAAATCAATTACGTTCTTAGATACTCCAGGTCACGAAGCATTCACGGCGATGCGTGCTCGTGGTGCCAAGGTTACCGATATCGCCGTTATTGTAATTGCTGCTGATGATGCGGTGATGCCGCAAACAAAAGAGGCCATCAGTCACGCACAGGCAGCTGGTGTTCCTATGATCTTTGCTATCAATAAGATTGATAAAGATGGGGCCAATCCACAAAAAATTTATGAGCAACTTTCTCAAATGAATCTTCTCGTAGAAGATTGGGGAGGTAAATATCAAAGCCAGGAACTTTCTGCCAAACAAGGTTTGAATGTGGATCTTTTATTGGAGAAAGTATTGCTTGAAGCAGAGATCCTTGATCTGAAAGCCAATCCGGACAAAGTTGCAAACGGTACGATCGTAGAAGCGACTTTGGATAAAGGTCGTGGTTATGTAGCTACGGTATTGGTACAAAACGGTACACTTCGTATGGGTGATATTGTGGTGAGTGGACAACATTATGGTCGTGTGAAAGCTATGTTCAACGAACGTAATAAAAAAGAAGATGAAGCTGGTCCAAGTACACCGGTATTAATACTCGGTTTGAATGGGGCACCACAAGCCGGTGAGAAATTCAAAGTGTATGAAGATGAAGCTGAAGCAAAAGAAGTAGCCGGTCGTCGTGCACAGATTCTGCGTGAGCAAGGTATTCGTACGAAGAAACATATCACACTCGATGAGATCGGTCGTCGTTTGGCACTCGGAAACTTCAAGCAGTTGAACATCATCATCAAGGGTGATGTGGATGGATCTGTGGAAGCATTGAGTGATTCGTTACAGAAATTATCTACAGAAGAAATCGCCGTATCGGTTGTACATAAAGGTGTTGGTGCGATCACAGAAAGTGATGTGTTATTAGCAACAGCCTCCGATGCGATCATCCTCGGATTTAACGTTCGACCTTCTGGGCAAGCTAATAAACTAGCTGAAACAGAAGGTGTGGAGATTAAGCTCTACTCGATCATTTACAATGCGATTGAAGAGATCAAGAGTGCAATGGAAGGTATGTTGGAGCCGAAGATTCAGGAGAAGATCGTGGCGAATGTGGAAGTACGTGAGGTATATAAATTTGATAAGGCTACTGTTGCCGGTTGTTATGTACTGGATGGGAAGATCAGCCGTAACAGTAAGATCCGTGTGATTCGTGATGGTATCGTAGAATATCCTAAAGGTGAGGGCCAGGCTGCTGAACTAGGTAGTTTGAAGCGTTATAAAGATGATGTAAAAGATGTGGCTTCCAATATGGAATGTGGTCTTACCATTAAGAACTATGCAGATCTTAAGGTAGGTGATATTATTGAGGCGTTTGAAGAAGAGGAAGTTAAACGAACATTATAATTTGCAGATTGGCTAATGTGCTTATGCATTAGCTAATCTTTTAAGGTTTTCTTAAACTATTTTTTCCGTTATTTGACTATGCGTAAGGTATTACTTCTCATCATTTCCTTTCTTGTCGCAGGATTCATCCAGGCGCAAACAGCAAAGGTATTGGCGGATAAGATCGTTGGAATATTGGGAGACAAGATCGTACTTAAATCGGATCTCTTAAATTATATCGATGATATTCAGCGTCGTGGAGGTGAAGTTCCAGCAGATGCGCAATGTGTATTGCTACAGCGTATGCTCATGGATAAAGCACTGGTTCTTCAGGCTGAAAAAGATTCCCTTCCTGTAAGTGAAGAAGAGATTCAGGCTGAATTAGATCAGCGTATTCGTTATTTCATCATGGAATTTGGCGGTAAAGAAGCAGTGGAACAAGTTGCTGGAAGAACCATCTTCCAAATGAAAGAAGATTTCCGTCCTTCTGTTAAAGAACGTCGATTGGCGGATGCGATGCGCAGTAAGATTGTAGAAAGTATTAAGATAACGCCTCAGGAGGTCAAAGCTTATTTTGATAAGATCCCAAAAGATAGTTTGCGTTTTTATGAAACAGAATTGACTGTTGGACAAATCATTCTTTTCCCTAAAGCGGGTCGTGAGTTGGAAAAATATGTAATTGATGAGCTGAATGATTACAAGCGTCAGATCGAAAGTGGCAGAAGCTTTGAAAGCTTTGCTCGTTTATATACTGAAGATCCGGGAAGCAAGCAAAATGGGGGACGTTATGAGATCAATAAAAATGAAAAGACCTGGGATCCAGATTTTAAAAATGCAGCTTTTAGATTGCGGGAAGGTCAGGTTTCACCGGTGATCAAATCTAAATTTGGATACCATATTATTCAAATGGTAAGCAGAAATGGAGATGATGCCGTAATACGACATATCCTTCGAATTCCAGAAGTTACACAGGTTGAGGTTGAAGCAGCTAAAGTCAAATTAGATAGTATTCGTTCCAAACTTATTGCCGGCACCTTAAGCTTTGGTGAGGCAGTAGATAAATATAGCGAGGATGAAGGAAGTAAGTTCACGGCAGGTTTGGTTTCCGGACAAAATGGAACAAATGTGACCATTGATGAGTTGGATAAGGATATGGTGAAGGATCTGGATAAATTGAAAGTAGGCGAATATTCTGCCCCTATTGCCTTTCAGGATCAACAAGGTAGTAAAAAAGGTGTACGCATTGTGGTGATCCAGAGTAAATCTGAGCCGCATCGTGAAAATTTGCGAGATGATTATAATAAAATAGCCATCCGGGCAATTGAAGAAAAGCGTGAGCAGGCTGTTGAGAAATGGTTTCAGACCCGCCTGCCTTCCTATTTTGTGATGGTTGATCCCGAATTTCAGAATTGCGAAAGTATCCGGAAAACCTTCCCGGATATAGCCAAAAAAGCCAATTAAAATTTTACCTTTGCCACTCACCTCCCTTACATGAGTGATGCCATTAAACATGAATGCGGCTTAGCCTTCATTCGTCTTAGAAAACCTTTTTCTTATTACCAGCAGAAATATGGTACGGCTCTTTTTGGCCTTAACAAGCTTTACCTGTTAATGGAAAAGCAACATAATCGTGGGCAAGATGGTGCCGGACTCGCCACGATGAAGCTTGATACAGAACCTGGTTATCCTTTTCTTTACCGTAACCGTTCTATAGCTACTCAATCTATTGCTGATTTATTTCAATCTATTGGAAAGGAACTGGCTGAGATGGAAAAATATCAGCCTGAACTACGGAAGCATCCAGGTTTGATGAAGGGCCATCTTCCATTTATGGGGGAACTGTTGCTTGGGCATCTTCGTTATGGCACTCAAGGGAAGAACGATGTAAATTTTTGTCATCCTTTTATAAAGCGTGATATCATCCCGGCAAGAAATCTGGCATTAGCTGGAAATTTCAATTTAGTGAATACGGAGGAACTGTTTAAGAAAATTGAACTTGACCCTGGTGCATTTCAACGTCAAAGTGATCTGGCTGCCATGATGGAAGTCATACATCATTATCAGGTGAAAGAAGATGCTGCCAATCCGGGTAATATTTCATTGTCCAATATATTGAAACAAGCATTCCCACTTTTTGATGGTGGTTATCATGTTGGTGGGCTATTAGGCAATGGTGATTCCTTCGTGATCCGTGATGCTCATGGTATTCGTCCCGCTTACTACTATATCAATGAAGAAATTTTTGTTGCCGCATCCGAGCGTGCAGCTATTCGAACAACTTTTAATGTTGGTGAGAATGAGGTAAAGGAATTGATGCCAGGGCATTCATTGATGATCAAGGCGGATGGAACGTATAATATTGAACAGATCTTAGAATCAAAACCACGACAGGCGTGTAGTTTCGAGCGTATTTATTTCTCTCGTGGCAGTGATGAAAAGATATATCGCGAGCGCATTGCATTAGGGCAACATCTGAGCCCGCGTGTGTTACATGCGATCAACAATGATCTTAAGAATACGATCTTCTCCTTTATTCCAAATACTGCTGAAACGGCATTCTATGGATTATTGAAAGGCATGGAAGAATATCTGAATAAGATCAAAATTCAGCGAATCATGTCGTGGAATAAAGATTTTGACGAAGAGAAATTAGCCGAAATGGTTAATAGAAAGATTCGAATAGAAAAAGTAGCCATTAAAGATGTAAAGATGCGCACCTTCATTACTGAAGATGCCAATCGTTCGGAAATGGTTCAACACGTTTATGATATTACTTACGGAACGGTTAACAAAGGTGTAGATACTTTGGTCGTGATCGATGACTCTATCGTAAGGGGTACAACACTGAAAGAAAGTATTGTTCGGATGTTGGCACGATTAGAACCGGCTAAAATCATCATCATTTCATCGGCTCCACAGATTCGCTATCCGGATTGTTATGGAATAGATATGAGCAAACTGGGCGACTTCATTGCATTTCGCGCAGCAATTGCTTTGTTGAAGGATAAAGGCGAAGAAAAGATAATTGAAAATGTGTATCATCAAACTAAAAAGATGAGTGAAGAGGGCCGGTTAGACGAAGAGAATATGGTTCGGCATATATATAAACCATTTACTCCTGAAGACCTTTGCGCCAAGATCGCTGAACTCATCACTCCAAAGGATGTAAAAATACCTGTTGAGCTGATCTTTCAAACGATTGAAGATTTGCATGATTGTTGTCCAACGAATACTGGCGACTGGTATTTTACAGGTAACTATCCAACTCCTGGAGGTAATCGTGTCGTTAATAAGGCCTTCATCAATTATTATGAAGGTAAGAATGAAAGAGGGTATTAATATTAGCTATTCTGCCCAATTGATTTTCAATTGATCAGTGAATGTTGCCGATGACCAGTAAAAAGACAATATTCCTTATTCGTCATGCTAAAACCGAATCACCCCTTCCGGGCATGGATGATTTCGATCGAGTTTTAAAGAAGCGTGGAGAAAATGATGCTGCAGAAATAAGTACCCGATTAGTGGCTCGTGGCGTAAAGCCTGATCTGATCCTAAGCAGTCCGGCCAAGAGAGCTAAGAAAACAGCAGAGATTTTTGCTGCTGCATTAAAACCTGAAAAAGGCATCTTGTTTATACCTGAACTCTATCTCCCTCATCCTTCGGTGTTTGATGCTATACTATCTAAATTAGATAGTAGCATAACGTCTGTTGCTATTGTCTCGCATAATAATGGCATTACAGAATATGCAAATAGTCTAGGTATCGTACGCATTGATAATATGCCCACGGCTAGTGTATTGGGATATGAAGATGGTATAGAGCGGAAATTTTTATTCTTTGAATTCCCGAATAAAAAAAATGACTAATGGACATTTAAATTTGTCCATTAGTCATTTCAAAATCTGCAGAATGCTTAATTTAAACCATATTTATACTTGTACCGTTCATACAACTGTTTCTGCTTATCATTTAGTTCAATTGTTCTTCCCTGAATAAATGCATTGGTTATATTGTTGGTACGCATATCTAATATGTCGCCGCTGCTTATAATAATATTAGCATCTTTTCCTACTTCTAAAGATCCTGTACGGTCGGCGATTCCCAATATTTTTGCTGCATTCAGCGTTATAGAGGATAGTGCTTCTTCTTTTGTTAATCCATATGCTGCTGCTGTTCCAGCATTATAAGGTAAATTACGATATCGTGTGTTGACATCATTATCGCTGATGGCAAACAATACTCCAGCTTTTTGCAGCATGGCTGGTGTACGATAAGGTTGATCTACCAGGTCATCAGCCAGTGTTGGCAGATCTAATAGCTGATTTAAGATAACAGGAATGTTATGTTGTTTAAGTAGTTCAGCTACATGATAGCTTTCACTACCCCCAACTACCACTACATCTATATTAAATTCATTCTTGATATCGATTACCATGAGTAATTGTCGAACCACATCTGCATGAATGAATAATTTTTGTTTTTTCTCAAATAATCCTTTTAGTGCTTCAAATCGGAGATTGGTTTCTTTTTTGTCGGCAGTTTGATTATAGGCTTTAGCTTCTTTCAAAAATGCTTTGAATTTCTCGATTTCTTCCATTCCTATTTTCATAGGGTCAGATGGTGCCGCTTCCATTGTAAAAAATGCTCTTCGACCACCACCACGGTTGATCAGGTCTGGCATATTGTAATGGAATCCATTATCGGTTTTATAGGCTGCATCTTCCCAGTTCCAGGCATCGAGTTGAACCACGCTGGAAGATCCGCTTAATGTTCCTCCTTCAGGAGAGACATGAGCTAATAAAATCCCAACCTGGCGTAACGGGTTGATCAGTTTAGAGTCTGTATTATAGGCAACAATGGATCGAACAGATGAGTTGTAAACACCTAGTTCAGAAACATCATTAGATGCCCGAACCGTTGGGATTTCTGTTAATCCTAGATCTGAATTCGCGAGGATCAAACCTGGATAAACATGTTTGCCGGTAGCATCTATTACTCTTGCATCACCAGCTGTAAGATCTTTACTAATGGCGGTGATTTTTCCGGCCTCGATGCGTATGCTGGCATTTTCCAATAGGGTACCATTGCCAACATGAATAGTTCCGTTTTTGATCAGTACTGCACCTTCTTGGGGTTTTGCAGGATAAACTGTTTCTTGCGCTGATGCCGATACCATAGCGGTAAGGGCGATCATTATGTTGAAGATTTTTTTCATCTCAATTCATTTAATAGTTGATTATTTCTCTTCTTCTCCTTCTGTTTCAAGTAATCCACGCTGATGTTCATGATCTTCGCAATGTAGGATCACGGTTGGGGTAGCTGCTGCAGGTCCAACAGGTCCGCCAGCGCGTTTTTCATTCAGCATTTTCTGAATCAACCGTACTCGCTCCGCTTGTATCTTTTTCTGCATTTCTGCATCTTTCTCCCGATCAAAGTAAACGGTTCCTTCAACGATAGTTTTTTCTGCTCTTGCATATATGCTCAATGGATGATCACTCCAAAGCACTAGATCAGCATCTTTACCAACGGTAATACTGCCCACTTTTTGATCCACTCGAAGCATTTTTGCGGGATTTATGGTTACCATTTTCAGCGCTTCTTCTTCTGACATGCCTCCATATTTTATGGTCTTGGCTGCTTCCTGGTTTAAGCGTCGTGCCATTTCCGCATCATCAGAATTGATCGCGACATTTACTCCTACTTTGTTCATGATCGCAGCGTTATATGGAATCGCATCTTGCACTTCAACTTTATATGCCCACCAGTCAGAGAATGTTGAAGCATTTGCACCATGCAACTTTATCTTATCCGCTACTTTATAACCTTCCAGGATATGGGTGAGTGTATTAACCCTGAAACCAAATCTATCCGCTACTTTTAAGGCGGCGTTGATCTCACTTTGCACATAAGAGTGCATAGTGATAAAACGTTTGCTGTTCATGATCTCTACTAATGCATCAAGTTCTAGATCACGACGAACAAAGATTGGGGTAGCCCCTTTCTTTTTATTATTTTCTTCTGCTGCTTTCCATGCTTTTTCATATTCGCGTGCTCTTGTAAAGGCATCTACCAACACCTGTTCTACACCCATTCGGGTATCGGGGAAGCGATTGTTGAATTGACTACCTGAGCGTTTTACGTTTTCACCAAGTGCAAACTTGATGAATGGCGGCGCATCCTGGAATTTCAATTCTTGATCGTTCACACCCCAGCGGAGTTTGATCAATTGTGTTTGACCACCTATAGTATTGGCAGATCCATGAAGGATATGCGATGTCGTTACGCCTCCGCTAAGCTGACGATAAATATTGATATCATCAGGATTTAAGTTATCCTGAATACGAACCTCAGAGGTTACAGATTCAGCGCCTTCATTGATCGAAAAGGCTGCAATATGCGAGTGTTCATCAATGATGCCTGGTGTCAGGTGTTTGCCTGTACCATCGATTACGCGCGCTGAAGCATCTGTCAATCCTTTACCAACCTGAGCGATCTTACCATTCTTTACGAGTACATCTGCATTTTCTAATTTTCCAGTGGCATCACTTGTCCAAATGGTTGCATTACGGATCAGCAGGTTTTCAGTTTTTGGCAATTCCTCATTTCCATACGGTAGGAATGGATAGGTGATGTTTCCAACAGTAGGAGCAGATTTTTTCTTGGTGCTATCCACAGCAGGTGTTGCTGCTTTTAACAAACTGGCTGTCCAAATATATTTTTTCCCCTCTGCATCCTCTCCATAACCGTTCCAGTTAGTATCCTGTACGATACCACTCAGGCGGATGGTATTCTTTGATTTTTTCTCAGGAGTAAAGCTGATTTTAACTTGCTTGCCATCTATGCTGAATTTAGCGGTAATGGTATCTTTCCCGATTAGGGACGCTGAAGTTCCTTTTACATCTAAAGTATATGTAGTGGCATTATTAAGAGTGAGTGTATATACCCCTTTATTATCTGACCAGGCTTCTTCTTTTACGCCATATTTTTCACCTTGTACCCAGTTTTGCAGTATGGTTGTTTTCTCTTGAAAAACAGGTCCGGAGGTAATGATGAAATTTGCCAGCTTCCCCGCTTCAAGTGTACCCACTTTATCGTTAATACCGATCATAGCTGCGGGGGCGGTTGTAAGAGCTTCCAGGGCTTTCGTTTCGCTCAAGCCGTATTCTATTGCTTTGCGGATATTAGCCAGTAAGCTTCGTGCATCTCTTAGTTCAGCGGTAGTGAAGACAAACGGGATACCTGCTTTTTCAAACGCTGCAGGATTGGTTGGTGCCAATTCCCAATGTTTCATTGCCGATAGAGAAACAAAGCGTGCATCGTTTGGATCTTCCACATCCATAGCCTGAGGGAAGTTCAGTGGGAGAATGAAGGCTGCTTTTGTAGCGGCGATCTCTTTTATGCGTTGGTATTCATTTCCACTTCCTTTGATGATGTATTGGATACCGAATTCATCACCAATTCGATCAGCACTCACTGCATACCATTTATCACTGGTTTCAAAGATCTGAGGCAAGTTTAGATGTTGAAGGAATGCATCCAATGAAATATTCACTTCATTTTTTTCATTTCCCTTTTTATACCATTGTGCATCCAAAAATGTCTGTCGCAATAATGCCACACTGCCCATTTGTGAACTGGGGTATGGAGAAGGCGAAGAACCTTTGCTGAATGAATAATGCATTGACGCTCTTTCTCTGAGCGTGATATAATTTTCTTTTTTATTAGCCAAGGTAACTATAGACCCTGTTCCTCTAACGATACCATCTTTCATATGCGTGAGAACGGTACCGAAACCAGCATCACGCAGTTGCTTTGCCTTTGTTTCATCTGTAGTAAAAAGTTGGATGGCATGTTGTTCTGGTTTAATGGCAGCATTCCATCCCAGATTTCCTTTTTGAGGGGCGATAGGAGGTGGAGGTGCTGTCCAGGAGAATGGTCTGCCGGGTGGGGGAGCTGGCATTCCATAATCTGCATACATGTCGATGAATGAAGGGTAGATGAATTTTCCCTGGCAATCGATCAGCTGGGCTCCTTGTGGAACAGGCAGGCCTGTACCAATGGCCATGATCTTTCCATCTTTCACCACCATAGTGGCATTTGTCAGGGTTGTCTTAGGATCCTTTACGATTGTGGCATTGGTAAACACCACGGTTCCATTTCGGGGGTCAGCTATTCCGTTTCCGGTAAATCCGGTTTGTGCATGCACAACGATAGCCGAGGTCAAAATGAATAATGACATCAGAAATTTTCTCATGTTGCTGTGATTTTTAAGCGAACTGAAATTAGGATTTTAAATCCCTTATGCCAAAACTAAACGCTCTATAATGATGAAAGGTTCTACGTATTCGACAACTTACGGGAATATTGTACGAGCCATACTCCGCTAAAGATCAATATGGCGGATAAAACCTTGACCCAACTGATCGATTCGTCTAAAAAAATGACGGATACAATCGTAGCAAAAATCGGCTGTAAATAGATGTAACTGCCTGTTGCTGAAGCAGGTAAATGTTGCAAACCATATATGGTCAGCAGATAAGCCAGGAATGTGGCCAGGAGAACAACGGCCCCGATTGCAGTATAATCGATAGCATTGAAGGAAGTCCATGGCACCTCCACAAACTGTTGCCATCCCACAGGAACGATGAATATGGTTCCGAAGGTAAATGCCCAGGTTAATACTTGCAAAGGGGAGTATAGGGTCATCAAGGGTTTAACAATCACAAAATAGAATGCGTAGGAAATGGCATTCAATGCAATAAAAAGATCTCCGATCAATACATTAGCCCCATCACCACTATTTTCTTTAGTAGAGATCAATAGCACGGCACCGCTGATTCCTGCACTCAATCCTGTCATGGTTAGCCACCCAATGTTTTCTTTTAAAAAAATGAATGCCGTGATGGTGATCAGTAATGGAGTACATAACATAAGCAAAGCGGCATGAATAGAATAGGTCATCGATAAACCTTTGATAAAAAAAAGTTGATTGATAGCCACACCCGTTAATCCAGCTAAAATAAACGGGATGAGGTGTTTTTTTTGTAAAGGCTTTTTGTTCTTATCAAAAATCAATAATAACCATAATAGTGAGGTGGTTACCAAAACTCGAATTACATTTAATCCAAATGGTTTGATCAGATCGGGAGTTACGTATTTAACCACGCTGAAGTTGACGGCAAAGATCAGATTGGCAATTAGTACGGAAAAATGTGCTTTAGTTTTTGTATTCATTGATCAATCCTTCGAGTACTTTTTTATATTGTTCAAAAGCATTTTCAATAGATGGTGGTTGAAATGCTTTTGCTTTTTCTATAGCTTTTTCTAAATGAAACTCATCTTGTTGCATCGAAGTAAAAAGCCCCATCTTTTCTAAATGTGCTGCAAGATACAGTTGTTCTGTTTGCCCTGGTGTGGGGATGAATATTGCTTTTTTTCGAAGGGCTAGTAAATCCATCACACTGGAATAACCGGATCTACAGATCACCAGTTCTGCTTTCTGTATAAGTGCCAGTAGTGTTTGTGGATCAGCATAGGGGATGATATGTGGTTCTTTTTTGTCTGCCCCGTTTGGCAATCCTTGTACAAGAATATATTGCCCTTTAAAATCTTTTATTTGCTTTCGGATCAACGCTTCAACAATACTGCGGGAAGGTTCAGGACCAGATAGAACGATTAGCAACTCCAGTTTCGGAACATCGATTTGTAGTTGCTCTACATTTGTTAAGCGCGATAGCAATCCTATATATTGAGTATTTGGTGGAAGAGTACTAGGATGGGATAATCGACCGGCTATACCTGGAGCTGCCTGTACATCTGGAACAAGTATCCGATCAAAGGGTTTTAATAGGCGATAATGAAGTTGTCGTACAATATTGTCTATCATCATACCCCAACCACTTATCGGGGAAAGTTGATGTGTCAGTATTAAGGAGGGGATGGATGCATGATAAAACCCATATCGATTATCTGATAGGATAAGATCTACTGGATGTTCAGCAACATAGCCTTTTACCCAACGTTTTTCTGCGGCTATAACTCTTTTAATTTTTGGAACTTGAAGCAGTAAATAAAAAATAAAAAAAGAAGATTGCTGGCTGTATTGAATATGGTATGCAGGAGGCTCTACTATTTTGGCATCAGGGAAGGCTTCCTGTAAAATTTTTTTAGGACCTTCATTTGCGGCAATGACTATTTTCCAACCCTTTTCATGGAAATACGATAATAGGGGGATAGATCGGGTTGCATGGCCCAAACCCCAGTCGAGGGCACCAAAAAGTAGGGTCTTAGACAAATTTTTTCCGATTTTTGTATAGAATTTTAAATGTTTGGCAAGTTTATAACACTTAAACTGTAAGAAAGTAATTTTTTTTAAGAAATCTTGTAAATAGTATGAAGAATCGAAACATTCTGGTCTTGTTCTTGTTAATATTACTCAGTTTTAGCTCGTGCAGTATAGTGGCTAAGAGTAGATGTGGATGTCCGAGTAAAAAAGGGATGGTAGGCTATTAAAAAGATTTTAATCGTAAATTGAACGATATGGCTAATTCCAATAGGGATTTGTTGGTGTTGATTAAAGATGACTCGATGAGCGAGCAAGCTATCGAGCGTGAAGTCAAAAGACTTAACCATATGCTCATGTATGTTGAGTCTTCTGAAGAATGCTATAATTCATATGAGATCATGGATATGAATGAGAGTAAATTAACACGTAATGCATTTAAAGTAAGAATGATGATGATGAGAGAAAAACAGTCAAAGCCGTTCATTTTTTTAACAAGTCTTAATTAGGATAACGCTTTTAATGCTGCTTCCAGTCTTTCTAACATTATAGGAATATCTGCTTTCTTACTGTTCCCAACACTTAACCTATACCAGGAAGAATTTTCTGAAGAACCAAAAATGGGAAAAGGGACAATTGCCAGACCTGCATTTTGCAGAATATAATCCGTCACCATTTCCTGCGTTTCTAAAATCCTCCCCTCACTTGTTTTTTCCCCTTTAAGATCAAATTGGACGCTAAGGTATATTGCGGCTTGTGGCGAAAGTACATCTACAGCATAGCCTGCTTTTTTTAGATTGGTAAATCCATCAGCGATGGCTTTAAGTCTTTCCCATAATGCATCTAGGAATGTTCTCATGAATTTGTCCACCGCATCGGTTTGCAACATGAATTTTGCTGTTCCTTTTTGTTCAGGTGTTGGAGCCCATGCACCTACATGTGAAAGAATAGCTTTCATTTTATTGATGATATGCGCCGGAGCCAACGACCAACCTACCCGAACGCCAGTAGCAGCAAAGCATTTACTGATGCCATCAACAAAGATCACGTATGGCTTTACTTCCGGACAAATACTGACGGGATCATGATGTTTACTATCATTATAAGTTAGCATCCAATAGATCTGATCATACATCATGTATAGTTTTTTCTCCTTATCTCCTCTTCTTTTATTTTCACGAACAACGAGTTCTGCAATTTCTTTCAGTTGTGCTTTTGGAATTATGGTACCTGTTGGATTCAGCGGAGATGAAAGTGCAAGTAAAGTTGCTCCTTGTATATGGGGTTCGATCTGTGCAGCAGTAGGATGAAAATTTGTTGCTGCAGTCACTTCTATGGTACAATGTTTTGCATCAACAAAATGTGCATAGTGGTTATTATTCCAGGAGGGAACAGGATAAATGACCTTGTCGCCTGGGTCCACAATGGTTCGGAATAAGGCGTAAATCAATGGTCGTCCGCCGCTCGCCACAAGGATCTCATCTAGCTCATATGAAATTCCTTCACGCTGTTTTATGAAAGCTTGAATAGCTTGGCGAAGACTAGCATCCCCTTCGCCCAATGGATAGTTGGTTTGCTTTTCCTGATAAGCTTTTTTAATTTCAAATTCCAGTTCTTCAGGGATGCTGAATACACTGGTATTAAAATCCCCAACAGTAAAATTGAAGACCCTTTCGCCACGCTCGATCATCCCTCGGATTTCACCATTCATTTTTACGATCTGGTTTCCGATCAGGGATTCCGCAAGTTGCGAAAGGGTCTCTTTTTGTGGTTCATCCTTGTGCATGCCACAAAGATAAGATCATTAATTGGCAGAAATAGGCGAGTAGTCTTTAAACAGATTCAATTTGGTTGATTCTGCCAATTGGCGGTAGGCTTTCCAGGTATCGTTGAAAAACTTATTCACTTTCTCTATAGCCTCTGCCGACATCTTATCTGCTAGTTGTAGTAATTTTTCTTCTTGTTCACCCGGAGCTGTTGCTTTACCTAGCGTATATCTATACGCAATATTAAGCTGACTCAGTGGTGTTACATCCGATGCAAAACCACCATAATATCCTTGCTTTTCTTTAGGCTTGCCCGACATATATTCCCGAAGGGCTTTCATTGCCTCTTTAATGGACTTGGTTGCCTTGCGCAAGGAGTCTGCTTCTTTCCCATTTACATTCGTTAACTGAGCTTCGATCTTTTTAACCACTTCATCCGATTCATTAAGCCTGTCCATTGCCATTAACAGCCGGTCATTAATTTTTTTGATTCTCTCTACCATGGCTGCCTTAGCTAATTTTTCAGCTGTTTTATCTGTGGTGGCAGGGTCATCTTTTACTACTACTGTAGATGAATCAGCATGCTTACCCAAACTATACACTACTTTATACGTTCCTGCCAGAACTGGTAATCCACCAGGTGTTCCGCCTCCCCTCATGGATCCGGCCATACGGAATCCATTTTGTTCGAAAGACCACATGCGAACATTCAAGCCCGTATCTGCCTTCACTTTCAAGTTTCGAACAAGCTCATTTTTCATATTGTATATACTAACCTTTATGGAGTCTAATCCTTTTGCAGAAGAATCTTGAGGAAGAGGATGTATATAATAAGTTAAGGGTACTCCACGTTTTTTGTTGGTGCCCTGATATATTCCCCATGCTGCATTTTCCATTCCTGGTGCATTGCGAACATTGTATTGCCATGCTTCTCCAATGGGGAATGCGGTCAGACGTTTCTCTGCGGGCATTACTCCTTTATTGGCGGCGATGGCACGTAGTGGACGAATATTATCGAGAATATATAATGCTCTTCCGAATGTAGCGATCACCAGATCTGCTTCGCGTTCCTGTATGGCCATATCATAAGTGGACACAGAAGGGTAACCATTTTTCCATTGCTGAAAATGCATACCATTATCAAAGCTTACCCATAATCCATGTTCTGTTCCGGCAAAGATCAGATTAGGTTCAGCAGGATCCTGGATTACACAAAGCGCATATCCGCGAACTTTTTTCTCATCTACTAATCTTGTCCAGGTCTTTCCGAAATCGGTTGTGCGGAAAATATAAGGTTTGAAGTCTCCTCTTCGATAATCATTAGCTACTACAAATGCTTCGCCTGCATGATGCTTTGATGTTTGTATTTGTGGTATCCAGGCACCAATAGGCATTCCCGGAATTTTACCTCGGAAGTTAGTCCAGTTCTTTCCACCATCGCGTGTGAGTTGCACATTTCCATCATCCGTTCCAACCCAAATCACACCTTGTTGTTTGGGCGAGGGAGCGATAGTGATGATCGTACAATAACTTTCCGCACCGGTAATATCAATAGATAATCCTCCATTATTTGATTGATCGATCTTACTACTATCATTTGTGGTTAGATCTGAAGAGATCGTTTCCCAGCTATTACCTTTGTTTACACTTTTATGAAGAAGATGACTACCATAATAAATCGTATTCGGATCAAATGGATCTTGAGCTAACGCTGCATTCCAATTGAAGCGATACGGTTTTTTTGGATCTTCTGCCGGTGGACGAATGGTCGATCTTTCACCCGTTACCAAATTGTATTTACCTAAGTTCCCGCCTTGGCTCATCCCATAGATCCAGTTTGGATCGGATGGATCTGCCATAACATCGAAGCCATCACCACCTTGAACAGATGTCCAGTATTCATTTAAGATGCCTCCGCTTTTGAATGTATAACCTGGGCCATGCCAACTTCCATTATCCTGTAATCCACCCATCACATTATACGGCACCTGATTATCAACATTTATGTGATAGTATTGTCCAAGTGGTAAACTGCTCTCGGCAAGCCAGGTCATACCCCGATCGCGAGAAATTCCAAAACCTCCATCGTTGCCATTATACATCAGTCGTCCATCTTTTGGATTGATCCATAAGGCATGATGATCGGCATGGAGTCCGGATCCTTCCGGAAGTTGTTCGAATGTTTTACCACCATCCATACTATAAGAAATGATCTGGTATATAAAATAGATCCTATTTTCATTTTGTGGGTCAACCGCCAGATCCTGAAAATAGAACGGACGATTCGTCACCCATCTGGGATCGCTGTTTACTAACTCCCAGGAAAGTCCTCCATCATCCGATCGGTACAACCCATTTTTTGTAGCCTCCACCAATGCATACACTCTTTTTGGATTGCTGCGTGCCACGCCCAGACCTATGCGCCCAAGAGGGCCATCTGGTAAGCCAGAAGATTTATCCAGTTTTTTCCAGTTCTTTCCCCCATCGATGGTCATGAACAGGCCACTACCAGGGCCTCCACTCATAAAGCTCCAGGGGGTGCGGCGATGTTGCCACATAGCCACGAAAAGTTTATCCGGATTAGCGGGGTCCATGATCATATCCGCAACTCCTGATGTGTCATTAGTATGCAGGATCTTCTCCCAGGTTTGCCCGCCATCTATTGTTTTGAAAACGCCACGATCAGCATGTTCTGCATACGGATTTCCAATCACGCCAGCATAGATAATATCAGGGTTTGTTGGGTGAATGAGAATTCGATGAATATTCATCGTTTTTTCCAGTCCCATTTTCTTCCATGATCTCCCGCCATCCGTTGATTTATAGATACCATCACCGAGGTTTAGGGAGTTACGCGGATTTCCTTCACCCGTTCCCACCCAGATCACATCCGGATTAGATTGTTGGATGGCAACAGAACCGATATTCAGGTTGGCCTGCTCATCAAAAATTGGAGTCCAGGTATCACCGCCATTAGTGGACTTAAAGACGCCTCCTGAGGCAGAACCAATCACGATCGTGTTTGGATCTGAAACTACTGCATCAATAGAAGTGATACGACCACTCATTCCCGCGGGTCCGATCGAGCGGGGCTGCATGGCTTTCAACGTGTTGATATCGACCTGCTTCTGCGCTTGAGCAGAAAGGCCAACACCGATGGCAAACAGGATAATTAACTTTTTCATGTTTTTGGAATTGGAGATGAAAATTATCGAAAAAATGTCAAAGAAATCAAGCTAAACAGCGGTATCGATTAAACAATAGTTTTTTTTCGTTGTTTTGTACAACAAACGTGAATAACATGAAAAAAATCTACAGTATCGCACTTATGGCGGTTGCTCTGTTGCTTTCAACTGGAGTTTCTGCTCAAACAAAATGGAAAGTTGACAAAGGACACTCTAATGTGAAGTTCAGTGTTCAACATATGGTAGTTTCTGAAATGGAAGGAAGTTTCCGCATGTTCGATGGCACTATGGAGCATAATAAAGCTGATTTTTCTGATGCAAAGATCAACTTTACCGTTGATGTTGCTTCCGTTAATACAGATAATGAGCGTCGTGATGGGCACCTAAAATCAGACGACTTTTTCAATGCGGAGAAATTTCCGAAAATGACATTTGTGAGTACCTCCGTAAAACCTCTTGGCGGTAATAAATTCAAGATCACAGGTAATCTTACGATTCGTGACGTAACTAAGTCTGTTGTTTTTGATGTAACGCATGGTGGCGTACTTAAAACTCAGAATGGGTCAAAGGCCGGTTTTAAGGCGCGCACTACTATTGATCGTTTTGATTATAATTTGAAGTGGAGCCGAACAGTTGAGGCAGGTGGATTAGCAGTGGGTAAGGATGTGGAGATCGTTGTGAATGTAGAAATGGATAGTGTACAATAAAGCATCTAGTATTTATGGGAAACTGCATCAAGTTTTTACTTGATGCAGTTTTTTTTGGTTCAACCTATAATTATTGCATAAATTGATATCTTAATAGAGAATATTTTTTTGTATTTCTCTCTAATAACAGTTGATCAATAATAATTTTTGATGACCAGATTACTTCTGCTATTTCTACTCGTTTCAAATTATATATACGCCCAAAAGCCTAATATTATTGTCTTTCTCGTTGATGATATGGGATGGCAGGATACATCCGTTCCATTTGCCGACAGTATTACTCATTACAATAAGCTTTATAGAACTCCGAATATGGAGCGTTTGGCCAGTGAAGGCATAAAATTTACAAATGCATATGCCACACCAGTATGCACTCCTACTCGTACCAGTATTTTAACCGGCATGAATGCCGCGCATCATGGGATTACCAACTGGACGTCTCCTCAAAAAAATAATAATACCGATGCTAAGGATGACGAACTGGCAACCGCAAATTGGAATATCAATGGATTGAGCCAAACTGATTATCCCAGAACAGTAAAGGCAACGCCCTTTCCACAGTTATTAAAAGATGCCGGTTATTTTACCATTCATGTGGGTAAAGCTCATTGGGGACCCAATGGCACACCTGGTTCCAATCCATATAATCTTGGTTTTGTGGTGAACATAGCCGGACATAGTGCAGGTCAGCCACAGAGCTATCTAAGTGAAGATAATTTTGGGAATATACCTGGAAAATCTAGCGTTCATGCCGTTCCAGATATGCAGGAATATCATGGCTCTGGTATATTTTTAACAGAGGCACTAACCTTGGAGGCTATTAAATCAGTTAAGGGGGCCATTCAACGTAAGCAGCCCTTTTTTCTAAATATGAGCCACTATGCCGTACATGTTCCATTGATGGCAGATAAAAGATATTTTGATCATTACCTTAATGTTGGATTGGATTCAACTGAAGCGAAATATGCGTCGTTGATAGAAGGTATGGATAAGAGCCTGGGCGATTTGATGGATTTCCTGATCAAGGAAAAGCAAGATAAAAATACGGTCATCATTTTCCTCAGTGATAATGGCGGATTAAGTTTATATCCTGCAAGAAGTATAAAAGAGCATATACAAAATCTACCGCTTCGAGCAGGAAAGGGTTCTGTGTATGAAGGTGGAATAAGAAATCCAATGATCATTAAATGGCCTGGGGCAATACTACCTAATCAGGTTAGTCATTCACAGGTTATAGTTGAAGACTTATTCCCTACTATTTTGGAAATGGCTGGTATTAAAAAGTATCAGACCATTCAGGAAATTGATGGTAAAAGTATTGTACCGATTCTAAAAAATCCAATGCTCATACAGGAGAAAATCCTCATCTGGCATTATCCTAATAAGTGGATATCCAAAGATGGGCCAGGTATCAATTATTACAGTGCCATACGTATGGGTGATTGGAAGATGATTTATAGTCAACGTACAGGTAATAAAGAGTTATATAATATAAAAGAAGATATCGGAGAGAAACAGAATCTGGCATATAGTCATCCTGACATCGTTCAAAAATTAAGTTCAATTTTAAGTGATCAGTTGCGAACGTGGAAAGCGCCAATGCCAATAGTGAAGGCAACCCATAAACCTTTATCTTATCCAGATCAACAGTAAATCAAAACATATGCGTCCTATTCTGGTTATTGTATTTTTTCTTTTCCTACTCTTTTCTCAAGCGCAAGAAAAAATTGAAAATGTGATCGTCATCACTACAGATGGTTTGCGATGGCAAGAGGTTTTTGGTGGAATGGATTCTGCTATTGCTGGCATGAAGGCATATAATCAAGGCGATAAAACATATATTCAGCAAACATATTGGGCTGATGATATCATGGAACGGAGAAAAAAGCTTATGCCCTTTTTCTGGTCAACTATGGCGACGGATGGTAATATATATGGAAATCGAAAGCATGGTAATTTTGTGAATAATGCGAATCCATACTGGTTTTCATATCCAGGCTACAATGAAATATTTACGGGTTATCCGGATACGGCGGTTAATTCAAATGATTACATGCCCAACCCGCATGTAACGATTTTAGAATATTTGCATCAACTGCCAAAATACAACGGAAAAGTTGCTGCGTTTAGTGCTTGGGATGCTTTCGACAGGATATTGAATGAGAAACGTGCTGGATTCCAGGTCGTATCTGCATTTGATTCTGTAGCAGGGAAACTGAATGCACGTCAGTTATTATCAAATGCTATGAAAAGAGATTCTTATCGTCCCTTTGGAAGTATAGAATGTTTAGATGTATTCACCCATTATAATGCCTTTGAATATTTGAAGGCACATAAACCCAAAGTATTGTATATCTCCTATGGGGAAACAGATGAGTGGGCTCATCATGGCTATTATCGTTCTTATCTAGATGCAGCTCATCAGGTAGATCAATGGGTAAACAATATCTGGTCTTTCGTTCAACACGATCCAGTTTATCGTAATAAAACAGCCTTGATATTTACTACCGATCATGGTCGCGGAGATATTAAAAAAACGCAGTGGACTGATCATGGTCAGAGTGTGGCAGATGCCAGTGAAATATGGTTGGCCATCATGGCCCCTGGTTTAACTGGTAAAGGAGAAATCAAGGTAAAAGAACAATGGTATCAGAAGCAAATTGCCCAAACCATCGCTTCAATTTTAGGATTAACATATGCGCCCAAACATCCTGTTGGTGAGCCCATCAACTTGCGTTAACTTGTAAAAAAAATAATTATGTCTCTGCATAGACGAAATTTCATTGGCTGGTCTGCGATGTCTGCGATTGGTTTCGGTATGGCGAATAAAAGTTTTGCAACTGAAGTATTGCCAAAAGAAATAGAGCGATTAAAACCAATGACTGAAGATGTTATTCCTATTTCTGTGGAAGAGCGAAAGCAACGGATGGCTAAAGCGCAGCGTTTGATGGCTGAGCACAAGATTGATGCGATCTTTATGGAAGGTACGGTGTCCAGTTTTTATTTTACGGGGATGCGATGGGGACAGAGTGAACGAACATTTGGGTTAGTAATACCTGCCAAAGGCGATATAGCATATGTATGTCCAAAGTTTGAAGAGAGTAGGGCATTAGAGTTGATCAATCCAGCATTTGGTACGGAAGTTCGATGCTGGGAAGAAGATGAAAGTCCTTATGCGCTGATCGTAGGTATTGTAAAAGACAGAGGGGTAAAGCATCGCCGGATAGGAATAGAGGAGCGCGTCCGCTTTTTTATTGCTGATGGTGTCCGTAAAGCAGCTCTAGGATTTGAAGTAGTGGATGCAACACCGGTTACAGCTGGTTGTCGCATGTACAAATCCCCTGCAGAAATTGCCTTGATGCAGAAAGCCAGTGACGTAACTATTGAAGCGTATAAAGCAGCTTTTGCTACTATAAAAGAAGGAATGACGCATAATGAATTGGGTGCCAATATTGCAGCGGCGCATCGTAAGCTTGGGTATAGTGGTGGATCATTGGTATTGTTTGGAAAATATTCTGCTATCCCACATGGAACCGTTGTGCCCCAGAAATTAAAAGAAGGAGATGTAGTATTAGTGGATGGTGGTACTAGCGTGGAAGGATATGCCTCTGATATAACCCGTACCATTGTTTTTGGAAAACCAAATCCAAAACAAATTGAAGTGTGGGAATTAGAAAAGAAGGCGCAGGAGGCTGCTTTCAATGCGGCAAAGATCGGCGCCACTTGTGAATCGGTAGATGCAGCAGCACGTTCGGTTATTGAAGCTTCCGGATATGCCAAGAATTATAAACTCCCAGGTCTGCCTCATAGAACTGGCCATGGTATTGGATTAGAAGGGCATGAGTGGACAAACTTTGTGAAGGGAAATAAAACCATATTAGCACCAGGCATGTGTTTCAGTAATGAGCCTACTATCGCTATTCCCAATGAATTTGGAATTCGGTTGGAAGATTGTTTATATATGACGGAGAATGGCCCCGTTTATTTTTCCAAACCAAGTCAATCCATCACAGAGCCCTTTAGCTAGTTTTTCTTTTTTCTATTTTTTCTGAATGCCCATGGAGCAATGGGGCTAGGATCAATCCATAATCCTCGCCTTGCTTCGCGTGCTTGATATTCAGCATTTGCTAGTTCAAGATCTTTGGAATATTCTTTATAGTGCCAGGCCATCCCAATCCGAATCATTTCTTTATTAATATCCAATCCGGATAGTGTAAAGGCCGTTCCCAAAACACGATTATATCTGTCGGTTCCAGCAGATAGTACTTCAATATTTTTCCCAAAACACAAAGCGGCTAACTGATCTTTTGATTTTTGTCCGAATGCCTGATTTTTTTCAGGGGCATCAATTCCGTTCATTCTGATTTTTACCGGAATATTCCCTTCAGTGAGTAGTTCAAAAGTATCGCCATCTAGGATCCTGACCACCTTGCCGGTAAGTTTTTGTTGATTTTGTTGAGGACTTGTACAGTAGGTGAGTGGAATTAGTACAAAGATCAGGAGTAGGTTTCTGAACATTGGAGTTTGATTTGCTTTGTAAAATTGAGAATAGTTTTCGTAATTTAAGGTTTGATTGTAAAAACAACCACATGTCAACCAAAAAGAACGCATCGACTCGCCGTAAGTTTATCAAGTCTGCCTCCATAACCCTTGGTGGATTCATGATCGTACCTCGTAATGTTTTAGGGAAAGGGTTTATTCCGCCAAGTGACCAGCTCACTAAGGCTATCATTGGAGTGGGTGGCATGGGTCAGGTACATATCAAGTATGGTAATACGCCGGTTATAGCAATTTGTGATGTCAATAAGCAAAATCTAGCCAATACGGCAAGTAAAATTGGTGGTGGGGTAAAAACCTTTACAGATTACCGAGATGTTCTTCGCCAGAAAGATGTTGATATCGTTCATATCGCCACACCTCCGCACTGGCATGGTATTATTTCCATCGATGCAGCGATGGCTGGCAAGGATGTATGGTGTGAGAAGCCGATGACGCGTACGATTGGAGAAAGCAAACGTGTAGCAGAAGTGATGAAGCAATACGGGAAGATCTTTCGTTTGAATACCTGGTTCCGTTTTGAAGAGGATCTTTTTGGAATGAAATGCAAATCAACTAAGATCCGCAAATTGGTAGAAAGTGGATTGTTGGGTTGGCCACTAAAGGTTACGGTTAGTAAACATACTGGATTCGACTGGAAATTTTATTGGATAGGTAAGATGAATCAGCCTGCAGAGCCGGTTCCGGCACATCTTGACTATGATATGTGGTTAGGCCCTGCACCTAAAAAGCCATACACGGCCCATCGCGCAGGACCAACATTTCGCGGATACTGGGATTATGATGGTGGCGGATTAGGCGATATGGGGCAGCATTATCTAGACCCCGTTCAATATATTTTGGGTAAGGATGATACCAGTCCGATTTCCGTTACGGTAGATGCTGATGTGCAGGATAAAGATGCTGTAGGTACATTCCGTAGAATTATATATACTTATGCGGATGGTTGTCAAATAGTTTTAGATGGGGAAGGGAAAGATGAGGGGGCTGCTTACATCGAGGGACCAAAAGGAAAATTATATCCCGAATTCAAATGCAGTATTCCGGATATAGAAAAAAAGTTGGCAGAATTCCCGGACCCTACACCGCAGGCTACGAATTTCATCACATGTGTAAAAGAGCGTAAACTATTTGCCTTGAATGAACAGAACGGACATCGCTCTTGCACTATTGTGAATATGGGTAAAATTGCCATGCAATTAAATCGAAATCTTCAATTCGATCCCGAAAAGCAACTCTTTCTCAATGATGCAGAGGCTAACGCATTAGCCTATGCAGAAATGCATAACAACTGGAGAATAGGGTAGCGGTTTAAAAGGAGGTTTATTATGCGTTTTATATTTCTGCTTTTATTTATTCCTTCGCTTGTATCAGCCCAAACTTTTCAAAAGGAGAAACTGGATTCGTTATTATCCAGATTAGACAGGAATGGAAAGTTCATGGGTAGTTTGGTCTTGTATAAAGATGGAGCATTATTATATCAGCAGACAATTGGTTATGTAGATTCAATCGGAGGTCGAAAGTCTGATATTCATACCAAATATCGCATTGGGTCTATCACCAAAACATTCACAGCAGTATTGGTAATGAAAGCAATGGAACAAGGTAAGCTATCATTGGATGATAAATTGTCCAGATGGTTTCCTGAGGTAGAAAAATCAGATTCAATTTCTATACGGCAAATGCTCTGTCACCGAAGCGGGATCGCCAATTTCACTGATGCTAAAGATTATTTAGGTTGGAATACAAAGCCTCAAACAAAAGAGCAGATTCTGGAAAAAATCATCAAGGGAGGAAGCCGATTTAGTCCGGGTAGTTCATTTGAATACAGTAATTCTGGTTATTTTTTATTAGGACTTATTTTAGAAAAGGTGAATAAGATCAGTTATGCAGAGTTGATCAGGCGGCAAATACTCAAGCCGTTGAGGCTAACTGAAACTTCAATTGGAAGCACAATTGATCCTGCCCAAAACGAATGCCGGTCATTCATCTTTACTGGGCTATGGTTGCGATCTCCTGAAACGGATATGTCGGTGACTTTCTCAGCTGGAAATATAATTTCAACACCAGCTGATATTTGTCGATTTGCTCAACATTTATTTGAGGGTAAATTAATATCTAAGAATGCATTAGTGCAGATGCAAGAGTTTAAAGACAATGTTGGGTTAGGATTATTTCAATTTCCTTATGGAATGAAACAGGCATCTGGTCATACTGGAGGTATAGATGGATTTTCAACTGTATATGGGTATTTTCCTGATGGAAAAGTTTGCTTTGCTCTCTTTTCCAATGGGACTAATTATAATAATAATGATATCACTATAGCATTATTAAGTGCTGCTTATGGTGATGAGGTTAACGTTCCGGATTTTAGTGTAAAGAAAATGACTAATGAAGATCTACAGCCATATCTTGGAGTCTATACCAGTAAGCAGATTCCCTTAAAACTAACTTTTACCGCAAGTAATGGAAATCTTATTTCGCAAGCTACTGGTCAAGCTGCTTTCCAGTTGGATGCGCTCGGCAATCATGTGTTTACAAAAGATCAATACGGAATCCGATTAACCTTTGATCCTTCCCATAAAAAATTATTATTGAGTCAGGGAGGAGCAAATTTGATTTTTGAAAAAGAATGATCTGTTAATCTGCTTATTTGCTAATGACAAATTGGTATAGTGCATTCGCTGTTTTGCGGATCGTAGATTGAAATCCTTCTACATATCCACCTCCACGTGTACCATTCGTAATGATGACCAATCCAAAATCTTCTTTAGGATCAAAGAACATAGCACTGAATAATCCATAAGCAGAACCGGTATGACCAGTCATTAATTTTCCTGGAATTAATTTATCCGATTGTTCCAACGCAAAACCATATGGTTCAAAGGAAGAAGCAGGTGTTTGCATCAGATTGGCACTTTTCTTTGAGATGATCTGCCCTTCTTTGAACTTACCTTTATTCTTATGCATGATCATATAGGTTGCCAGGTCTATGGCATTAATTTTCATTCCTCCGGTTGGAGAAAATACGGGAGTGCTGTATCCCATAGTGTAGGAGGCGATCTCTTCACTTCTCGGATTATATGCACCGCTCGAAACAATGTATTTACCAGAATCAAGATTATATTCATAGATCTTTGCCAGCCTCGACCCATCTAACGAATCAACTGCATATCCACCATATAATCCAAGTGGTTCGAGTATATGATGTCTGATGTATTGATCAAATCGTTGACCTGAGACCCGCTCAATGATTGTCCCGATCATATTGAAATTCAAATTACAATATTGCCAATTTTTACCAGGTTCGTAATCATTATAACATTTTGCCCAATTTGGATTTTTATCTGGGTTGATATAGTCTAAACTGAAATATCCTTGGCTATCGTTAATTGAGGATAAGTGGGTTAGTAATAGTTGCAGGGTAATTATTTTATCTGGATACTTAGGGTTACGAACTTTAAAACCAATCAACTCACTTACATCCTGCTCAAGGGCTATTTTTTTCTGTTCTACCAATTGCATGATAGCCGTTGCTGAAAATGATTTTGAAATTGAGGCAATACGAAAGAGGTCAGAAGAAGTTAGTCGGGTTTTGTTTTCCAGATCTTTATATCCATACGCTTTGGAAAAAATAATATTATCCTTTTTGACTACGGCAACCGATAGTCCTACTACTTGATTTTCATCCATTATTCTTTGGATAGCTGTATCCAGGGAAGTTTGTCCAAATGCAGAAATGACTGCCAGACTAATGGTGATGATTACTAAGAATATATTTTTGACCATACGTTAAGGTACGCATTTTTCAAAAGTATCAGCGAAGGATAACTACGTATCCTACAATTTTTTTTCTGTTTGATCTAGGATCTATAACATAGTAATATGTGCCTTCTGGCAAGGCTCTTCCGTTATAGGTTCCATCCCAGGGTTTTGAATAACCTATATTTCTATGGACGAGTTGCCCGGCAGTATTGTATATTTCCAAAATGCATCCTGGATATTGATCGAGGTATTTTATCTCCCAAGTATCATTGATGCCATCTCTGTTTGGAGTAAAAGTATTAGGTGGAGTAGGAAGTTTAAGTGATGTTATTTTCACATCATCTGATACCGTACATTCACCTCTGCCCGTAACGGTCAATGTGTAGATAATATCGTTTTGCGGACGTATTACCAGGGGCTGTATTATTTTCACATCACTTAAATAGGTAGCTGGTGACCAATTAAATCGGAGAGCATCTCCCGATGCTGTTGCTTTAAGCTGTTTTTGTCCATCATCCAGAACTAAAAGGTCGGGCCCGGCAGATATGATCGGATAAGGATGGATCCAAATCGTTTTTTTGGCAGTATCTGAAATACATCCATTAGAGGTCGTAAAAGTCAGTGAGGTAGTGTATATCCCGGCAATAGGGTAACGGTAACTGAGGTTTTGGTTGGGTGAAGTTGCTCCATTACCCATTTTCCAATTCCATTCTGTTATGGTACCATATAATGGATCACTTTTATCTGTAAAATTGATATCACCACCCAGACAAACAGAATCTGTAGCTGTGAATGCAGCTTTTGGTTGAGGGAAAACGTCACGTAGCAGTTGAGTAAGTGAGTCAACACACAGTGAGCTGCTAGTGGCAATTAGTTTTACAGAATAGTTTCCGACTTGCTGATAATAGTGAAGTCCATCTGGGGATGTATTTATATTTGGATTTACAGGATCTCCGTAATGCCATAGATACGATAGGGTGCTATTATCCGTGATGGTCGTTTTATTAATAAATATGGCTTTACCAACTGGTAAACAAACTTTAGGTAGATCAAATTGTACATTGGGTAAAGGGTTGACTACTGCAGTAACTGTTTTTAATTTACTGAAGCATCCATTGGATGTACTAACTAATAAAGATATATTATACGATCCTGCACTATTATATATATGCTGAACAGGGTTATTTGACGAAGAAGTGAATACAGTACTACCATCTCCGAAATCCCATATCCATTTATGTAAGGTACCTGCGCCGGCTGTTGATTTTTCGGTAAAGACGATATTATTTTTTTCGCAAGTGATCGTGCTATGTATAAAATCTGCAATTGGTCTGGGCCAAACTATAATCGATTGGATACTTGAATCTTTACAAGTATTTTTTGCTGTAAAAAGATATTTTATGGGATGTGTACCTACATCAGCTACTGCAGGATTGAATAAGCCGGTAGTATTAACTCCGGCGCCTATATAAGTAAAATCACCAGGCACACGAATATCGTAAGAAGCTTCTGTAATTTGCCTAACCGAAGCATCTAAACATATTCCTGGCATAGTATTGAATGTTACTTTCGGACTGGCCAGTAGTGTAATGGTTTTCTGTATAGATTTACTGCATGATGCAGCATTCCCAGAATAGGCTTTTAGTGTGATGATCTTATTTGAAGAAGTTGGACTTTGAAATGCCTTATATAAAAAGGCATATGTTTTACCGATATAGGGAGATTCATCAATCGTTTTTATGCTTGGGTCATTTGAATCCCAGAAAATTTCCAATCTGCTGACTTCACCAAAATCCACTGTAGATTGATTAATGATACGAATAGAGTCATTGCTACAAAGTGCTGATGTTTCCATCACATCAAATTTTGGTATAGGATTAGCTCCATTAACAGTGAAAGTTTGTGTAATCGAATCAATACACCCCCTTGAATCAACGATGAATTTCACTTGGTAGATAGCAGCTTTATTATATTTCACAGAGGGATTTTTCTGAGTTATAGCTGCTGTTGAAAAAATTGGACCCGGATTTACAGGTGTTGTACCAGTATTAAAATCCCATTTATAAGTGAAGTTAGTAAAGCCATCTGGACTTGACGTAGTATCGATAAATGTTGCATTAGCATCGTCCAAACAAACTTCTGGGCTTATAAATCCTGGTTTAGGATATGGATTCACGGTGAATGATGTAAGATGAAAAGTATCACTTATACATCCTGTTTGTGATTCTGTAATCAATTGTACCTTTTTATTGCCCCAAGTGGGATAAGTTGCTTGTTGTGATTGATTATTCAGGAATTCTTTAAATCCGTTACCATCATCTAGATTCCATCTCCATTTTACTATCGAGCCGGTAGATATGGATGATGCATCTGTAAATGTTAGGTTTGTTTGAACGCAAGTCACCGCTGGAATAGTATATGCTGACTTTGGTATAGCAGAAAGATTTATGTTTTTTTCAATGGGATCAGAAAAACATCCCCTTTTCGATCCTACTTTTAGCGAAACAGCATAGGAAACAGGGTCTTTAAAATGAATCTTAGGAATAGTGGCACTTATGGTATCCAGTTGCTTTCCATTTTTAAAATCCCAAAGCCATCGGGTGGCTTTATTAGCATCTGTTGAAAACACAATACTATCACCCGCACACCCATTTGTGGTGTAAGTAAAATCAGCAACGGGTTTATCTATCATTAATCTGATACTATCAACTGCAATACCGCACCCCGTAGTAGTAGCCGTTAATTTATATACACCGGTATCAGTAGGCTTAAACGAATTGATCAATAAAAAAGAATCTGTACTGCTATAATTATTGGGGCCGCTCCATTGAAAATTTGTAGCGTTAAAGCTCATGCCATAGAGCTTAATTGGTGCATTATAACAAACCGTATCTATCTCTTTTAAGTATTGATTAATATTATTTGCATGGGCAAACTGTATAGCATTAACGCTAAAATCAGAGAAGTATCCAAATCGGGTAGTATTTGAAGGACCACCATGAATAACACTGACATGAAATTTTCCTTTTGGATTTTCTATCAGAACAGTTTGATTAGTACCTGCAATACTAACCGGTACATTTATTCGGGCTACATACCATTTGTCAGAGGTGTTTGGCACTACTTGAAACGCATTTACATCAATAAGTGTTTTAGCGCCGTTTAGTGTAAAATCGTTGATCAGGTTAGCGGGCGATAATACATTTACATAGAAACTTAGTGATCCTGATGCACGTGTTACGTTTACTGAAGTGGATCCTGTACATTTTATAGATGGAATTACCGCGCCTCCAACTTCACAGCCAAATCCAGATATCTGAAATATCTGAACAGGTTTATCTGTTTCAATATAATCATTGATGTTGATCAGTTTACCTGTATAATAATTACCTGATGCGGCTAGTGTGGCTACAGATGTTCCATTTACTTTAATATTGGTATTTGCTTCTGTAGCGTATATATAATAGTAGTCCGGCCCATTGTTATTAAAGTAACCTTTTGTCAAAATGAATTCTTTACCAGCTAACCTATCCGGAATCAATTGATCACCTGAGGTATCCTGACAGCCTCCTATGGCATAATACATGGAATCATCCTTTGTGGTTATAGCAATAGGTTTATTAGAAGTAACGATAGTGCCACCAGGCTTTTGAGAGGCTATTGCTGTGAACATGGAGCATACATACGTTTCTCCTTTTTGAAGGGTAACGGTAAAATTTCCTGAAGCTTGTCCTGTAAGAGCCGCAGTGGAATTGATTTGGACTACTGTATTATTTTCGGTCGCCACAATGATGAAGTCGGTGGTGTACTGACCAAGAGGGAGTCGATTGGCAAAATCCATTTGAAAAGGTATCGTGAATTTGGTACCTAAGGCATTATTCCCTTTTAGAGCGAAAAGATCTCCATTGCTGGTGCTGGCTATATCATAATAGCAAGTTATTCTTGCGGTTGAGGAAATGTATATTCCCTTTTTTTGTGGGGATGAACTAACGGTATTTTCGATTTCAGTTATGTATGGAGTAAGGTCGATAGAAACAGAGCTATTGGCTGAAATTTGTACGGTTAGAGGAGTAAATCCAGTATTAGCGGGAATGGAGATGGTTACTGTCGCTGCAGATGAAGTTGCTGCCAGTCTCAGGAATATTGGCCTATCCCCATGTGCTTGTTGAAGATCAGGTGCTGCAAACCAGAATTCTGTATCGGCCTGAGCATAGGAAGTTTGTATAAAAAAGATCAGGCTGATCAAAACAAGCAACTGCTTCATGTGTTAAAAGTAGGACATAGCAAGCGAACATCAAATTCATCATTAAATTTTGTAGTATGGCTGGGGTAGTGGGGTTAAAAGAGAAAGCCCGGGTATTCATTGAGGAAGTATATCAGGAATTAAGTCTTCCGTTTTTGGAAAAACGATTACACGAAGTCTATAGCGAGATAGAGTTGAGTGGGACCTATATTCATACTTTTGAGGAGCTCGAACACGGGGCCAGAATGGCCTGGAGGAATAGTAATAGATGTATTGGTCGCCTATTTTGGAAATCATTGATCGTGCAGGATAAAAGATCTGTTGATAAGGCAGATGATGTTTATCAGGCTTTAGTTGATCACATTGATATGGCTACTAATAATGGGAAAATTCTTCCTTCCATTAGTATATTTCATCCTAAGCCTATAATTGGGGCCAACAAGGTCAAGATATGGAATCATCAACTCATCGGGTACGCGGGATATGAAGAATCTGTTCAACAAATTATTGGAGATCCCAAGAATGTTGCATTTACGAAGATCTGCCAGAAGTATGGCTGGAAAGGGAGTAAAGGGGCTTTTGATGTATTGCCATTAGTTATTCAAATAGAGGGAAATACTCCTAAAGTATTTGAACTTCCTAAAGAGAAAATTCAGGAAGTACATTTTACTCATCCTGATTTTTCAATGATCGAGCAAATGAATCTGCGTTGGTATGCAGCGCCAATCATTTCTGATATGGTATTAGAGATTGGAGGAATCCTTTATCCGGCATCACCATTCAATGGATGGTATATGGTTACCGAAATAGCATCAAGAAATTTAGCGGATAAAAATCGTTATAATATTTTACCGGCACTTGCTGATGCACTCGATATTAAGAATAACAAGCAAAACCATTTTTGGAAAGACAGAGCCTTAGTTATACTGAATGAAGCTGTTCATCATTCATTTGTAAAAGCAGGTGTTACCATTGTAGATCATCACACTGCTTCCGATCAGTTCATCAAATTTATGCGGAATGAGAAAAAAGAAGGACGAGACGTCCAGGCCGATTGGACCTGGATCGTTCCGCCTATGTCGAGCTCAGTAACAGATGTGTTTCATCAAGAGATGTCTAATTCTGTTGTTTCTCCTAATTTTTACTACAATCAATCACCTTTTGATACCCAAAGGAATATTCATAAATGCCCATTTCATATTCATTCTTTAATGGGTACTGATGTTAACTGATTGCAATAGTTATTTCAAATATTTATTGAACCAGTTAATATGCTTGTAATGTCTGTGTATAATATAGCTTGGCACCCTTATACCATGATGTTGATTAGGATAGATAATTAATTCAGTTGGGATACCTGTTGACTTGAATGCCTGATACATTTGTTCCGCACCAACAACCGGCACATTAAAATCATCTTCACTAGCCATGAATAAAGTAGGCGTTTTGATCTGCTCAACCTTAAAGAATGGATAAGAAAGGTCCATCCATTTTTTCGGATTCTTCCAAGGCTTACCTAACTCTTCTTCATATTGAGTGATGTATTGATCGGTTCCATACAATGAAAGTTGAAAGGAGCTTCCTGCTCCACTAACTGCAGCTTTAAAACGAGTATCCGTTGCAATGGTATAGTTGGTAAGGATACCACCATAACTCCAACCACCTATACCCAATTTATTGGCATCCACAACTCCATCTTTTATAAGCTGATTGGCAATAGCGATAATGTCTTTCACCTCTTTATTCCCCCAATCTCCATAAATCGATTTCGTATATTCTTTTCCTCTGCCACTACTACCTCTGTAGTTTACTGCTGCAACGGCGAAACCAGCACCAGCTAATATCTGCCTGCTCATATCAAATGAATAGTCGTCTTGTGCAACCGGACCTCCATGAATAAAAAGTATCAAAGGCAGATTACGGGCTGTGCTATCGGGGAGATATAGTATTCCAGACACTTTGTTCTTATCTGATGAAATGGCTTCAATTCCTTTTACATAGATTGGTTTCAATGGTGAACGAAATTCGTCTGATATATTCGTTAGTCTCTTAAATCCATTTCCTTTATTGAAATATATCTCTCTTGGAGTATGCATATCAGAGTAAAGGGCAAGCATCTCGCCTTTTTCACCAATTTCCAATGATGCGTAAACTCCAGTTTGATCAGTGATCCAAGTTGTTTTATTGTTTTGTATATCGAAGGAGATGATATTTTGTTTTCGATCATCTTCAATAAGTGCATAAATGAATTTACTATCTGGCGACCATGATGTTTCTTCTATAGATCGGTCTAATGAAGAAGAAATATTAGTAATGGATTTTGATGAAATGGAATAAAGATGTAGCTCTGATAATTCATACATTGTAAAATTCCCTTGTCCTGTTGAACGATTAAACGATAGATGCGTTCCATCTGGACTAAATTCCGGATTATTATCCGAACCAGGGTAATGGGTTATTTGTTCTGTTTTTCTGGATATAACATTCATTAAGAAAATATCTGTATTGGCATTCCTGTCCGGATCTAATGTTACATTACTTACATACGCTATAAATTGTCCATCTCTCGTGATGGTTGCATTCGTTTCGTTTTTCTCACCTCTAGTAAGCGTATCTAATTTTTTTGTATGGAGATCAAAAACATAGAGATGCACTTTTCGATTGTCTAAATATCCATCTGCATCATCTTTGAAATGGAAGCGATCGATTTCATATGGTTTTCTAATTTTCGTTTTTGCTGTGTCAGCTGTGTTGGGGTCACGAATTTCAAGTAAGATACGTTTGCCATCTTCAAACCATTTATAACGAAAGATCTCACCTTTGATATGTGTTAGTTGCATGGGTTCACCACCTTTTCTATTCATCAGAAACAGTTGGGAAGGTTCTGCTTCCACCTTACTTTTTGATAAAAAAGAGATGTATGCATTATCGGGGCTCCAAGCTGGTGAACCTGCGGAGCGTTCATCGGTAAGCTGTATGGTCTCTTTACCATCAGTACTCATCATGTATAATTTACTTTCATAACGATCTTTAGCAGAATCGGCTTTAGAGAGGCTATACATGATCCATTGCCCATCAGGTGAAAGTTTAGGGCTGGAAATAGACTTCATACGAAATAGATCTTCCGGACGTATTAGTCTTTTTTCTTGTGCTATAGCTTGTAAAACCAAGCAAAGTAAGATAGCAAATGTGATTAGATTTCTCATAATTAAACAGGTTGATATGGGGAGTTAAGATTTGATACCTAATGAGTGCAAGATTTAAACGCTATTTGATTTTGTAATCGTTTACTATGTATTATTTTATGTTAATCGGCATCCTTTCATGTAGCATTTTAATAAAAAGCAGGCTTACTTTATTGGTGTGCAGTGCTCTGCCAATATTTTAACTTGTCCATCATGTTTTACTATGGTGATACTGCATCGTTGTCTATCATCAAATGCTTCTCCATGGTAAACACCTTTCCCTTTCCAAATTGTATTGACAACAGCTGTATTTCCTTCGATCTGCATAGTGAGATTCTCTCTTTCCATATTTTGAAGCAGATATACATTTGAACCCGCTGTCGTCACTATGCCACTCCTATCAAATGCTTTTCCAGACTGAGTATAATAAACATATTGTTCTGACAGCACAGAGTCCACCACTTCACTTTTTTTATAGCGCCAGCCTTCATCAAATTTGTCAATTACAGCTTTTACTTCTGCTTCGGTAAGTAAGTCGTTTTTAGAAGATTTTAACGTACATGACGTAATCATGCTGATCAAAACAAGCAAAAACATTAATCTTTTCATTAACTATTTTTTTAAAACTGTATTTATTGTTTGTAGTAATCCATCATTGGCTTTGTCTTCTCCGAGATGCCAGAACATGATACCCCCTAATTTATGTTTTTTTACGTAAAGAGATTTTTCAAAAATGGATCGTTTATCATCGAATGTGGCAAATAATTTTTCTTTGGCATTGTAAGCATATGGGGCTCTAGATACTTCATCCCAATAGACCTGGTATCCTTTTTCGGCTATAAATTCATTAATAAATCTGCTATAGGGCATGGCTCCTTTAAATTTACCCGATTGATATAGGCCATTGTTGATTGCTTCTACATTTTGCCAGATACGGGTATAGAATGCGGCACCAATTATCAGTTTTGATCGCTTTACTCCATTATTAATTAGCCATTGTACGCAATTATCTGTTGATTGTTTCTGCGATGGATTACTAAATAATGGGGTATGATGGCCGGTAACAACAGAAAATCCACTGGTAAGATCATAAGTCATTAAGTTTACATATTCCACATAGGGCATTACTTCCTTCCAGTCTATGGATTCATTCAAGAATTTATCAAATCCTCCTGCTGCAAAAGTTACGATTCTCTTCTTCCCTAATGTTGTTTTCAGCTCTTTCACCAGTGCCGTAAAATTGGGTTTATCCTCTGGTTTAAAACTGTGACCGGGATATCCCGAAATCGCCGGATATTCCCAGTCAAGGTCAATACCATCCGTTCCAAAATAATCACATAGTTCTTTCACAGATCGGGCGAAAGTTAGTCGGCCTTCTTCTGTGCTAAAGGCATCCGAGCAAGGAGCACATCCTCCCCAGCCGCCTAATGAGAGCAGAACTTTGAGGTCTTTATTTTTCTTTTTCAGGCTTACCATTTTTTGAATGAGTAAGCTATCTCTTTCTCTGCTGATATGAAGCTTATTGTCTTTAACGTGCCCGAAGCAATAGATCAGATGAGTGAATTGATCAACTTTAAAGCTATCGAGTCCTTGTGCATTGCCTGAGAAATAAGCGATAATAGCTTTTTTTTGAGCTGATGCATTTTGACATGTGAATACTACAATAAAAAATAGAATACAAATGCGGAATATCCTGTGCTGCATATTGATGATTTACAATTTTAAATCTAGGTTTTTTTATGCTTTACTGGCCATAAGTTCTTTCAGTGAGCTTTGTTTTTTTGGGAGACATAGTAATTTCAAAAAGCAAATTATATTGTGAGTCTTGAACTTGATTGATGGAAGGTTCTACACCAAAAGCCTTTACAATAGTCAGGATCGTATTTGAATGCCCAACTACCAATACTTTTTTCCCTTGATAGTTTTCCAGAATTTTATTTACGAGTTCAGTATTTTTGGTTGGGTCGTAAATAATGATCTCTTTATTGATCAATTGAGATAGTGGACTTGCCGTTTGGATAGTGCGCTTGAAGTTCGTACTGAAAACAGCGGTAATTTTTTCTTTTTGCATGACCTGTTTCAGATCAAATGATCTTTGTAAACCATCGCCACTTAAAGAAGGATCAGTATTGGAGGGATTGCTTAAGTCCTTTTCTGCATGTCGAACAACAAAAATTGTTGTTGATTTTTGAGCAGTTGCCAATATGCTGGTAAAAAAGATCAGGTTTAATGCTATGAATAATGATTTCATGCATTGAATTTACGAAGATGCTTCTGTAGTTGCTTTTTTTACAATAGGTTTATGGATATTTCTTGACTTTATGTTTCTGTTTTGCGGTCTAGGTTTTGGTTGGGGTTGACGTATGGCAGCATCAGCCTGTTCAATTTCTGGCTTACCCATGAACTCATGCTGCTGAACAGGGATCTGTTTGCCAATCAGTTTCTGAATATCTTTTAGTTGTCTCATTTCTACATGTTTATCACAAAAAGAAATAGCCAACCCTTCAGCCCCTGCGCGACCTGTTCTGCCGATGCGGTGTACATAAGTTTCCGGGGTGTCTGGCAGATCATAGTTAATCACGGATTCCAGTTCTTCTACATCAATACCGCGTGAGGCGATATCTGTTGCGACCAATACTTTTAGCTTTCCGGTTTTGAAATTTTGTAAAGCTGATTGTCGAGATGTTTGTGACTTATCGCCATGAATAGCGGAAGAATGGATATTTGATTTTTTTAATGCCTTAGTAATTTTATCTGCACCATGTTTAGTTCTGGTGAAAATCAGACAACGCTGGTTTTTCCGTTCTAAAAGCAACTTTACTAGAAGATTATGTTTTTCTTGCTTTGGAACAAAATACAGATGTTGTTCAATGCGTTCGGCAGTGGAAGCCACTGGTGTTACTTCAACCCGAACAGGATTATACAGCATATTATCTGCCAGCTTTGCAATTTGATCCGGCATCGTTGCAGAGAAGAACAATGTTTGTCGTTCAGTTGGAATGATCTTCAATAGTTTTCGAACATCATGTATGAATCCCATATCCAGCATACGATCGGCTTCATCTAGTACAAAAAACTCAAGATAATCGAGATAGATATAGCCTTGATTCATGAGGTCTAATAATCTACCTGGTGTAGCGATTAAAATATCTGTTCCGTTTTTAAGAGATAAAGTTTGATTCACCTGAGATACACCCCCGAAGATCACATCATGTTTTATATGAGATCCTTTTGCATAAATCTCAATATTATCATAGATCTGTTGAGCGAGCTCTCTAGTAGGTGTGAGGATAAGACAACTAATATGTTTATATCCCTTGCTTGGCGCTTTTCCCTGTAGTTTTTGTATGATGGGTAATGAAAAAGCAGCAGTTTTCCCTGTGCCTGTCTGGGCAATTCCCAATACATCTTTACCGGCTAAAGCGTGGGGTATAGTTTGTGCCTGTATTGGAGTTGGGGTTTGGTAATTTTCTTTTTGAAGGACGTTAAGTATAGTGTCGTTCAATCCTAATTCTCTAAATGTCATGATTTGCGTGTTGGCGAATTTCCGGATTCGCTAATTAAAAATTTGATTTAATGATCTGAGGAGCAATGAGTAAGGACGAACTAACTATCCGGAGCAAAGGACGCTTAATGTACTACTGAATGCGGGCTCAAAAAGTAAAGGTATATAAAATTTTCGAAATAGTGAATTAATGTATCAATTGAGCCATTGTAATACTTTGTAAAAGTGGAATCATGATAAGAAGTATAAGTAGTTATAAGAATATCGTATAGCCCAAATGTGGGGAATACTCAACGTTAATTAGTGTGTAAAAATTGGTTACTTTGCAGTATATCCGCTATTTGCAGTATGAACTTTGAAATACTTCTATCCAACCTTACGAATCCGACCTTACTATTTTTCGTTTTAGGAATCGTTGCGTCCCTGATAAAAAGTGATCTGGAAATACCTGCGCCCTCCATCAAATTCATCTCTCTTTATTTATTGTTTTCGATCGGGTTTAAAGGCGGACAAGAATTAGAGCATAGTGAATTTACGGCAGAGATCATTTATTCTTTATTAGGAGGAATATTGATCGCTACTTTGATCCCCTTCTATTCTTTTTATCTATTGAAGAAAAAAATGGGCGTGAGCAATGCCGGAAGTATTGCAGCAGCATATGGATCAGTATCTGCCGTAACATTTGTTGCTGCGGTAAATTTTTTGGAAATCCAGCAGATTCATTTTGGCGGACACATGGTAGCTGTAATGGCCTTAATGGAATTTCCTGCGATTATTGTTGGATTTATTTTGATCATGAGTTATGATAAAGAAGAAAAGTCATCCGTCAGTTTAGGAGGGATCATTAAGCATTCTTTATCTAATGGGAGCGTATTAATGTTGATGGGAAGTTTAGTCATCGGTATTATTTCAGATTCTCGTCAGGCGGAAGGAATCAAGCCTTTTACGACAGATATTTTCAAGGGATTTTTGGCGATCTTTTTATTAGAGATGGGTATGATCACAGCGAAACGATTTTCTGCATTCAGACATCATGGTTTATCTGTGATGTTGTTTGCAATCTTAGTTCCTGCATTTAATGGTGCAGTAGTAGCATGGGCCAGCCAATTCATCACATCAGATATAGGTAATCGATTTATATTCGCTATTTTGGCAGCGAGTGCTTCGTATATCGCCGTTCCTGCTGCAATGCGCTTAGCGGCTCCGAAAGCAGATCCAGGTATATATATTCCAATGGCCCTGGGAATAACTTTCCCATTTAATATAACCGCTGGTATGCCACTATATTTTTGGATTATTCAGTAAT
>CAYTXC010000019.1:0-40842 GCA_964441425.1 uncultured Sphingobacterium sp.
ATGTTCTTCCTTATAGCCATCTGTTATCTTTTCAGTAACAACAGAAAAGCCATCAATTGGAAAGTGGTAGGTATAGGTATTATGGCGATGATCGCATTTGCATTGGGCGTATTAGGAAAAGGAAAGTATAATTTCTTTAGAATCCTTATTGAATGGCTCTCTCAGAAATTTGTTGAGATCATCAATATTTCACATAAGGGAACGGAATTCATTTTTGGAAATCTTGCAGATGCATCTGGAAGCTGGGCCTATGTTTTCGGGATCCAGGTTTTACCCAATATCATCTTCTTTGCAGCTCTCTCAGCCTTGCTCTATTATCTGGGCATCTTACAGAAAGTTGTTCATTTCTTTGCTATCTTATTAAGCAAACTTCGCATCTCAGGTGCAGAGAGTGTATCTACTGCTGCCAATATTTTCTTGGGTCAAACAGAAGCTCCTTTGATGATACGTCCATTCCTGGAAAAAATGAACAGAAGCGAGATTCTGCTGATCATGGTTGGTGGAATGGCCAATACTGCAGGAAGTGTATTAGCTGCATATGTAGGATTTTTAGGAGGCACAGACCCTGTTCAACAAAATTATTTCGCCCTTCATCTATTGTCGCAATCCATAATGAGTGCCCCCGCAGCTATCATCTGCTCCAAAATACTTTTTCCTCAAACGGAGACAGTTGAAAAAGAGATCAGAATCAGTAAAGAAAAATTGGGAGATAATATTCTCGATGCCTTATCCATGGGGACAACAGATGGCATTAAACTAGCCGTGAATGTGGGCGGAATGCTGATTGTATTCACCGCCGTTATGTATTTATTGAACTGGATCCTGGGTTCAATTGGTTACCATACCGGACTGAATGCTGTAGTAAAAGAATTTTCAGGTGGTCGTTATGATGGTCTTTCGTTCCAGATGATCCTCGGCTATATATTTGCTCCTATTGCCTGGGTAATTGGGGTCAACTCCGCTGAAATCGTACAGGTTGGACAATTACTCGGTGAAAAAACGGTGATCAATGAATTTCAGGCTTACATTAGCTTCGGAGCAATGAAAACAAAAGGAATGATCACTGATCCTAAATCGATTCTGATCACAACCTACGCCCTTTGTGGATTTGCTAATTTCGCATCCATTGGTATTCAGATCGGAGGAATTAGCCAACTTGCTCCTAACCAACGTAAAAATCTAACTGAACTAGGCTTGAAAGCATTACTAGGAGGAACAATTGCCTGCCTGATGTGCGCCTGTATTGCCGGAGCCCTTCTCTAATCAATTGTTTAAAATCAGTACAAATCCTGAATGTGATCATGAACAAATGAGCACCTCCAGCGTATTAAAATGTACATTTGCACAATAGAATTATGGTGAACATGACAATTGCTAATACCCCTGCTGTTTTCTTCATGGAAGGTTTGTCTGAAGATCTAAAGTCCATTGCTGAAAAAGTAAAAAAAAATGAACGCATCACACGAGAAGAAGGACTTATTCTATTTAATAAAGGATCATTGCCTTTCCTGGGCGCACTAGCAAATTACATTCGTGAATCACGTCATAAACATATCACATATTACAATAGGAATTTTCACATAGAACCTACCAATGTTTGTGTATTCTCCTGCAAATTTTGCTCCTATTCTAAACTCTATGCCCATCGAGAAGAAGGTTGGGAATTAAGCATAGAGGACATGCTGAATATTGTGAAAAAATATGATGGTCAGCCGGTAACTGAAGTGCATATCGTAGGTGGTGTTCATCCAAAAATGGATATTGTATTCTTTGCAGAATTAATACGTCGCATTCGGGCTCATCGTCCAGATCTGCATATTAAAGGATTCACAGCGGTAGAACTGGATTATATGTTCCGTAAAGCAAAGATGACCATTGAAGAAGGAATGCGTTTTCTTAACGAAGCCGGACTACAGTCGTTACCAGGTGGTGGCGCTGAGATCTTTGATGCTGAGATTCGCGAACAAATTTGCGCCGACAAGGTAGATGCAGATGGATGGTTGAATATACACGCTACAGCACATCAATTAGGCATGCATAGTAATGCTACTATGTTATATGGACATCTAGAATCGTATGAACATCGTATTGATCATATGGATCGTTTACGTTCTTTACAAGATCAGACTAGAGGATTCAATTGTTTCATTCCGTTGAAGTTTCGAAATCACGACAATGAAATGAGTCATATTCCCGAGAGTAGCCTCATTGAAGACTTAAAGATGTATGCTGTTGCCCGAATTTACATGGATAATTTTCCTCATCTCAAGGCTTATTGGCCAATGCTTGGCCGACAAAACGCTCAAATGACACTTTCTTTTGGCGTAAACGATCTGGATGGAACCATAGATGATTCAACAAAAATTTATTCCATGGCAGGATCTGAAGAACAAAATCCTGCAATGACGACAGAAGAATTAACCAGCTTAATCAAACAAGCTGGGCGAATTCCAATGGAACGCGATACGCTATATAATGTAGTGGGATAATTATCGTAACTGACCCGCAGCCCAACCCAAGGAACGATATGCCTTGTAGAATTTTGTTTTAAGCTCAATCAGTTTTTGCCTGGCTTCCAAAACTTTATTCTCACGACTGTTCAACAAGAAAAGTGAACTCTCCCCTGCTTTAAAGCGAAAATCTTCACCCTGAAAAAGTCGTGTATAATTCGCAAGGGCATCCTCAGCTATTCTCACCTGTTGCCGTAATTGAGATAGTTCATTGAAATAAGATTTGATCTTATTATCAATTGCCAGTCGATCTTGGATAAGGTCAAGATTCGTTTCTCTTATTTTGATCTTTGCCACTTTATATTCTCCTCTTCCCTGTGATAAACGAAGCGGCATACCAATTGTGAATCCGAATTTATAATTGTTGTTAAACAAAGCGGCACTCGGATTATTGATAATTGAATAGCCTTTACTCAAAAAATTGTAAGAGAAATCAGCCGTCGGTAATAAATTTTGAAATTTAAGCTTTCGTTCAATATCCAGTATATCCAACTTAAAGTTGTAGATGATCAATTTAGGATGTTCAGCTCTCGCTTGTATCAGTACATCTTGCAATACCGGAACTTGAGCATTCACTATATTTGAAGCTTTCCATTTGTTATCAGGAACTACATCATCTGGCAATAACACTGGAGCTTCAGAATCAGTCCAGGTAAAATTTGAAAGTTCAAGCGTAGCATTTCTCCATTCCAGATAAGCCTGTTCCCTGGCGAGTTCAAATGATTGTAATTGAGCAAGGGCTTCCGTAGTATCCAACGCAGGTCTGTCGCCCTGTTGGAACCCAATATTAATAAGTGCGTAACGCTGCTTATTAACGGCAACTGTTTCACTGATGATCATGAATGTTTCATAAGTACGAACCCAATACCAATAGGCTTCATACGCATCCATCAGTAAATTATTTATCGTGAGTAATTGCTCAGAACGACTTTGGTCACGAAACAACTTAGCTTGTCTCAATGCAGCTCTTCGTTTATCCATCAACAGATTTTTTGCTAATGGAAGAGATACCCCCAAATAAGAAGAACGACCTGGTGATAATTCAGGATTAACTAAATTTCCTATGTTTTCTTCTAATCCGGCTTTAAGGTCAACTCCAAACCATGTTGGGATCTTTAACTCTGGATTAGTATAATCGTAATAGACCTTACCATCGAACGTTTTACGATCAGCATAAACATAGAACTCAGGATCAAAGCCAGACCTAGAAGCAATAAGATCAGCTTTTGCTCTATCTACTAATAGCTGAGCTTGCTTCGCCACAGGATGAAAATTTCGAACGATCTCTATAAAAGCATTTTCGGATAGGATCTTCAAGGAGTCATTAGCCGTTGATACAAATGGCAACCCAATAAAAAACAGCATTAACAATCTGATCATGGGTCTATTTTTTCGCTGACGATTTTTTAGGATCATCCTTTGTATCTACATGATAATAATCTGGTGGAAAGCCATTAATATTTCGCCAAAGTTCATACCAAACTGGGACATCTTTTAATAAAGCAATTCCCATTGCACCTGTTCCCATCATCAATTCTTTAGGCCAGGGCTTCTGACCTTGCTTCTCTTTAACCAAGATTCTGAACTTTCCATTATTCCTTACAGAACTTTCAACAGCAGATACTTCACCAGTGAATGTGCCATACGAAGCGTTTGGCCAGCCACTAAAAACAACAGCAGGAAATCCATCAAAAAGAAAGCGTACTTCCTGGCCTTTGCTGACTAAAGGGAGATCTACCGGCCGGACATACATTTCAACAGCATATTGAATTTTGGTAGGCACTAGTTCTACCAGGATATCTCCTTCTTTCATGATCTCCCCTATACCTGCTTTTTGAGCATTCACTACCTGACCATCCATAGGGGCCGTAACAACATACAGACCATTTCTTATAGAATAATTCGAATATTGATTTTCCAACTTGGCAATATCACCTTGATTCGTCTGTATCTGAGACAATGATTGAAATCGATCTCCTTCTGTTTTTGATATTTTCTCCACGAAATGCTGCAGTTCACCATTACGCTCAATGCGTAACCGAATCAACTCCTGCTGTGCATTCGTATATTTTATTTCAGCACTTGTTTTTTTAGCCATCGATTCCTGATATGCCTGATTGCGCTGTTCTAGTTGAACCAACGAAGCAACACCAGAATCGTACATTACCTTCTGCCGTTTGTATTGTGCCGCCTTTATGCTGAGATCATTTTGTGCAGCAGCTAATTCAGCACTATCACTGCTAATCTTCATTTGCTGCTGACGTATCTTATTTTCCAGCTCTTGTAATTTTAAATCTCTGGCAGAATAGAGGGCCTCAATTTGTATTCCTGCAGCATTTGCTTTTCCTTGATAATTTTCGTTAGCAAGTTTTTTTGCCGTTAATTGATCATTAGTCCTATCCAATAATTTTGGATCCAGATATTCTGCCTTAACCTCAGCAATTTGAACTAATGTATCTCCTTTTCGAACATAGTCACCTTCTTTCACATGCCACTTGATCACTTTACCTGCAATTACGGTAGGTAATTGAGTAGGACGTTGATCCTGATATAAGGTCGTAACGGATCCACGCGCGCGAATATTTTGGGTCCATGGAAGAAATAGTACAAGAATGAGGATCAATAATATCCAGCTTACCCACTTCTTTACCCCACTATTTCTATCGATACGATAAACATTCTTATAGGAAGTGAGCTTCAGCTCATCACATTGTTCTTTTGTTTCCTTATTTATAAAATCAATTGGCATAATTCTGCTTAATTAAGCTTTCAAAAAAGATGAACCCTTTGTTATATTAACAATTTTACCCTCTTTCATCACGAACACTAGATCACATTTTGAAATAAATTCCAGATCATTCGTTGCTACAAGAACAGTAGCTTCTTGATTACGCAGAAGATAATCTTTAATAAGCGTTCGGTTATCGCTATCAAAGCTTGTCCAGGGTTCTTCCAACAGGAGTAACCGTGGTGAATGTACCAATGCCCTAAGCAATAAGATTTTTTGAATAACATTCCTTGATAATCGTTTGCCTACTGGATCCAATTCAGTATTGAATCCGTCCTCCAATAGTTCAATAAAATCCCGTTGACCAAGTCGTTTTGATAATTCAATGATTTCTGAAGGAGTAACATCGTCATTTCCCATTGTGATATTTTCCAGTAGTGTTCCCTGAAAAATATCTTGACGGCTGAGTAAAATACCCGTTTTTGAGCGAACACTTACCGATTGATAATTTCGTAAGGGTATCTGGTCAATCAATATATTTCCCTCATATTCATGATAGGCACCTGTAAGTACTCGTAGTAAGGTTGATTTTCCAGAACCTTCCTCACCGGTTATAGCAACTTTCTGTCCTGATCCAATATTAAAATTGATTTCTTTTAATACAGGTTGATCATGGTAAGAGAAAGTGAAATCCCGTACAGTTACCTCTAATCCTTTGCCTTTATCTGTGAGGATGAGATCGCCATCTTCATCCAGTGGTTGATCCGTTATTTTAGCTAATTTTTCAACTGATGTTAACACATCATATACTTTGTCCAAGTGTAAGATTAATTTTTCAACTGAATTGAGCACCATAATGATCACGATTTCAGATGCAATAAATTGACCGATATTCAGTTGTTGATTGATTAACAGAATGCTTCCCACGATCAGCATGGCTGCAGTAATCAACATTTTAAATCCTATCAGTGTCCAATATTGAAAAAGCAATACCCTAAAATGAGATGTTCTGGCATTTAAGTAACCATCTACTAGTTGATCTGTTTTTTTTAAGTTTAGAAAACTTCCTTTTGAAAATTTAAACGAACGAACTACCCTGGCTAGTTCTTCCAGCCATCCTGCTACTTTGTATTTATAATTACTTTCTGCAAGTGAAGTTGCCATCCCTCTTGCGCTTGTATATTTTAGAATTAGGTAAACCAATAAGATGAGGATAAAACTGAAAACAATGAAAACAGGATGGTAAAAGGACAAAAGAATTGTACCAAATAAAATTTGAATAGTAGCCGTAGGAATTTCGAGAAGTAATTTTGAAATTCCTTTTTGTAGAGAAACTGTATCAAAGAAACGGTTAACCAATTCAGGAAGATAATAACTGTCCACACTTTTAAGATCTAAAGAGGGAATACGATTAGCATATTCAAAGGAATATCGCACAAATAATTTTTGCTGTACCTTCTCGATCAATCTCATTTGATTTACAGAAATAAATCCTGCAATAAGTACACCTAAAACAACCAAGATGATCAGGATAACTAGTGACGTAGAAATAGAACCGCCTAATACAAAGCTGATGATACTTTGAATACCTAGGGGTAGAGAAAGTTGTACCAACCCACTTAGAATAGCATAAAAGTAAATAGCCGATATTTCCTTCCTGTCGAGTTTAAGTACCTGCAAAATCCTACTTACAGGACTCTTACTAAAAGTTCCGCTAGTTGTTTCAGCCATTAGCTCCAATTTACCAAAGAATGTTAAACACTGTTCTGCCTATCAGAGCAGCTTTGTCTAATTACAAGACAGTACGCAAATTGTTGATTTTTTTTGTGAAAAAAAAGTAAATTACTTAACATTCACTCAGGCTAATTGGAATTTGCACTGCAAGCCCACCATCAGCGGTTTCTTTATATTTATGGCTCATATCCTGGGCCGTTTGCCACATGGTTCGAACAACCGTATCTAAAGAAACTTTAGCATAATCTGGAGAACTTTGTAAAGCTAATTGTGAGGCTGTTATAGCCTTAATTGCCCCCATGGTATTTCGTTCAATACAAGGGATCTGAACTAACCCACCAATTGGATCACAGGTAAGGCCAAGATGATGCTCCATAGCAATTTCAGCAGCCATGATTACCTGACGTTGTGTGCCTCCCAGAAACTCTGTTAAGCCAGCTGCTGCCATTGCAGAGGAAACGCCTATTTCTGCCTGACATCCCCCCATTGCTGCTGAAATAGTAGCTCCTTTTTTGAAAATACTGCCAATTTCAGAGGCAGTAAGTAAAAACATAAGGACACTTTCGTTTGAAGAATGGTTAAAAAAGGTAATCATGTATTGCAGAACCGCTGGAATAACACCTGCAGCGCCATTTGTAGGGGCTGTTACTACACGGCCAAATGAAGCATTTTCTTCATTAACGGCAAGTGCAAAACAACTTACCCAGTCGATTATATAACTGAAATCATGACCTCCTTCCCGTATAGCCTCTATCCAACTTTGGTAATCACGATAGGTTCTACCCTTTAACAACCGTTTATTCAGATCTGCAGCACGACGCTTAACTTCTAACCCCCCCGGAAGGGTTCCTGTAGAATTAATCCCTCTGAAGATACAATCCTGCATTACTTTCCAAATATGCAAGAGACCATCTCTGGTAGCAGCTTCAGACCTCCAAGTGGATTCGTTTTCCATAACCACTTCGCTAACTGAAAGGCCAGTTTTCATGCACCAATGAAGTAGCTGATCGGCATTATCTACTGGAAACGGGAGCTCAATATCCTCTTTTTGCTGCTCCATTCCCCCTTCCTGTTCTATAAATCCACCACCAACCGAATAATAAGTTTGAGCAATATGATCAGCATCCGATAACTCCGCTAAAAAGGTAAGTGCATTGGGATGATAGGGCAATGTTTCATTTTTTAGAAAGACTATATCTGATAATGGATCAAATACAATTTTTTTCTTCCCACCAAGCCATATCTCCTTTTGTTGATTAATTTCTCCTATTTTCTCCGTTAATTGATCAACACTAAACTTAACAGGATCCTCCCCGTTTAAACCCAACATAACCGCAATATCGGTTCCGTGGCCTTTACCGGTTTTGGCCAGTGATCCGTATAGCATTACTTTAATTGATAAAATTTTGTCAAGGGAATCACGCTCTAAGAGGTAATTCCAAAAACGCTCAGCAGCTCTCCAAGGTCCTAATGTATGTGAACTAGAAGGGCCAACACCGATCTTAAATATTTCAAAAACCGAAATGGCTTCGTGTGGCAAGGTGATCGAGTTTATTTAGTTTATGGCAACTAGATCAACAGTAAAAATGAGTATAGAATTTGCCGGTATCAGCGTATTGCCCTGCTGATCTCGTATGGCTTGTGATCCATATGCTAATGAAGGTGGCAAATATAAATTGATCTTTCCACCCGTCTTAATCAACGGTATGCCTTTCTGCCATCCTACAATTAACTGGCCAAGATTAAATACAGCCATTTGAGTGGACTGATCAAATACATTACCATTGGTTAGTTGGCCTTTGTAATTAATACCAATCTGAGAACATAAATTTGGTGTTGCCGTACCCGTACCTGGAGAAACGATCTTATAGTAAAAGCCACTTGGATGTTTCACGGCATCGGTAATACCAGCACCGGAAAGATAGGAAGCGACAGCATCAATTTCCGTTTGTGGTGCGGTAACTGTGCTTTCTTGATACGGACATTCACTATTCTCTTTAACACATGATGAACATACAATCACTAAAAAAGCCAGGAACACAAAACTTCTTTTCATAAAGTTGAATTATGCTGCAAAGATAGAAAGACAACCTATGATTTATCTTTTTTTCTGGTCAATTCCTTAAATCTATCCTCATTTCGCTCCCACTGAAATCGTTTATAAAAAATGGCGGCAAAAGTGGCAATACACGTTATCCCAAAAACAAGTACTAAGGGATTAAACTGACTACTGCCTACCGCATCAGCTCGTTTATACCAAAACTGGCCTAAAATGAAATTCAGCAAAATGGGTAAAGAAAACAAAAAACCGATAGGCAGTCCAAACCATAACTGATAGGAAAATTTACCTCTCTTTTCCCGGTTTTTTGACCAAAATTCAATGAATTTTTCATTCTCAGATGATAGCATACTACATGCAAATGTCTGTAGCACCCGGCATTTGAACAAAAATTTATGTTACATTCATTGAGTAATACAACTAAAGGTGAGGATATCAGAAATATTATTTCAATTCTTAATCAGGCATAGAAAATTAAGCCTGACAGGATTAGGTGTTGTATATCTGAAACTCAACACTGTGGATAGTCATCTTGATGATTCATTTGAATTCCCTGAAAATTCCCTCAACTTTGTAGCAGATTTATATACGCCTGAAGATGAAGCACTTATAGCAGAAATTGCTTCAGAAACAGGGAAAATAAAGGCTCTAGCTGCCGCAGATCTGGATACCTATATTATTGCCGGTAAACAAATGATGAACATCAGCAAACCATTTGTGATCGATAGAATTGGAATTCTTGAACGCAATTATAAAGGCGAAATATCCTTTATACCGCATTACCATCTTAAAAGTTTCGCAGACGAAAAAAGTAAAATAACGGATGTAAACATTGAAGAAATCCGTTTCGATGACAACTATTTGTTGAAATTTCGTAAAATCAGACATCAATATAAAAAGGTTTTGTTACCCGTTGCCAGTTTGCTGTTTTTGGTTATCCTTGCCTTGGCATTTTACTATTTTTTCTCTCACTACAACAAGGAAAATTCTGTGATTGAACAGGTGCCCATGTCCTCCAATAGTCAACAAGCACTACAAAATCGTGATGAGATCGAAGTTAATACAGCAAACACATTTTATATTGTACTTGAAAATGCGAAGAAAGAGAGGGCTCAATCCAGATTACAAGATTTGCTGAACTGGGGACATCATGTGCAATTGGTAACGCAGGATTCGATTAATTTTAAACTACGCATTCCTATTAAAGCCCCTTTGTCGGATTCTACAAAACATAAGGATTCATTAGCCCGATTCTTTGGCAAACAGGTTTGGGTAGAACTTCAATAATATGAACAGAAAGCAAATCGTTCTTCTGTGTCTTCTGGGAGTTATATTCTTGGGGGATTTGTATCTGATGAATATTCAGCACCCATTCAGATTCATCACCAAAGCTTTACTGATTCCCATTATATTTTTCTACTACTATTCGAGTATTTCTACTACGGGATCTGGGCCCAGAAATATTTATATTGGATTATTTTTTTCCTGGATAGGAGATATTCTTCTAACGATTGATAAGCCTCTTTTTTTTATTCTAGGTTTAATCAGTTTTCTGATCACCCATATTTTTTACATCATTTATTTCATCAGATTAAAAGGCCATAAAACTTCTTTTCTTAAGCAGCGACCCGTAATGCTCTTGGTGATTATTGCCTACTTTGTTGAATTACTACATATACTTTGGCCTGGACTAGGCAGCATGAAGGGGCCAGTATTGATTTATGCCATGGTGATCAGTACTATGTTTGCTGCAGCAGCTTGGCAATATGAAAAAATTGAAAACAAACCTGCTATTTATTTTATTGCAGGTTCTTTTCTATTCATGCTATCAGATTCTATTTTAGCTATAGGTAAATTTGTACACCCATTTGCTAATGGAGGAATGATGGTTATGACAACCTATGTTTTGGCACAATTCCTTATTGTTAATGGATCAATATATTTTCAAAAAAGCAATCCGCTCAACCACAGCGAAATCGAATAAATAAAAGATGTTGTGGCTTGTAACGAACAACTTATTGGATATAAAAAGCCCCGACTGATTGTCGGGGCTTTTCCTTTTAGTAACCCATATCTCCCATTCCAGGAGCACCATGGCTGTGGGCCGCTGGTTCTTCTTTCTTAGGTTTATCAGCAATTACACATTCAGTTGTTAATAGCATACCTGCGATTGATGCAGCATGTTCTAGAGCAACACGACTAACTTTTGTTGGATCGATTACACCAGCTTTAAATAAGTTTTCATACTTATCTACGCGAGCGTTGTATCCAAAATCAGCAGTTCCTTCTTTCACTCTTTGAACAACAATTGAACCTTCAATTCCAGCATTGCTAACGATTGTACGCAGTGGCTCTTCTAAAGCACGACGAACAATCTGCACACCCGTGGTTTCATCTTCATTAGCTCCTTTAACTTTATCTAATGAAGCAATAGCACGAATGAAGGCGATACCACCACCAGGAACGATACCTTCTTCAACTGCTGCACGGGTTGCATGAAGAGCATCATCAACACGATCTTTCTTCTCTTTCATTTCTACTTCAGTTGCAGCACCAACATTTAACACCGCAACACCGCCACTTAACTTAGCCAGGCGCTCTTGGAGTTTCTCTTTATCGTAATCAGATGTTGTAGTCTCAATTTGAGCTTTGATTTGGGCAATACGAGCATTGATATCATCTTTCTTACCCTTACCACCTACGATTGTAGTGTTGTCTTTATCAATCGTGATGCGCTCTGCACGACCTAGATAAGAGATATCTGCATTCTCAAGCTTATATCCTTGATCTTCGCTGATCACTAAACCTTTTGTAAGGATTGCGATATCTTGAAGCATCTCCTTTCTTCTATCTCCGAAACCTGGAGCCTTTACAGCAGCAACTTTCAATGTGCCACGTAATTTATTTACAACCAGGGTAGCTAATGCCTCACCTTCCAGATCTTCAGCAATGATAACCAATGGAGCACCTTGCTGAGCTACTTTCTCCAGAATATGAAGAATATCTTTCATAGCAGATATCTTCTTATCATAGATAAGGATAAAAGGGCTTTGTAATTCTGCTTCCATTTTGTCGGCATTCGTTACAAAGTATGGAGAGATATAACCACGATCAAACTGCATACCTTCTACAATATCGATGCTAGTTTCTGTACCACGAGCTTCTTCAACTGTGATGACGCCATCTTTTCCAACTTTCTGCATGGCTTCAGCGATTAGTTTACCAATAGCCGCATCATTATTAGCAGAAATAGAAGCTACTTGCTCGATCTTCTTGTGATCGTTACCTACAGTAGAAGATTGCTTTTTCAGATTAGCTACAACCAGTTCAACCGCTTTATCGATCCCACGTTTAAGATCCATGGGATTAGCTCCTGCAGCTACGTTTTTCAGCCCTTCTGTGATAATAGCCTGTGCCAAAACAGTAGCTGTAGTAGTACCATCACCCGCTACGTCTGCAGTTTTGGAGGCAACTTCCTTTACCATTTGAGCACCCATGTTCTCAATAGGATCTTCCAACTCGATTTCTTTTGCTACAGTCACACCATCTTTTGTTACTGCTGGTGATCCAAATTTCTTCTCGATTACTACATTGCGTCCTTTAGGACCCAGTGTTACTTTTACTGCGTTTGCCAATGAGTCAACACCCTTCTTCATTTTAGCACGGGCGTCGATATTGAAAAATAATTGTTTAGACATAATTTTTTGATTTGTCAGTTTTGCATTTCAGAATTAAACAATAGCCAGGATATCAGATTCACGCATGATTAGATAATCCTTTCCTTCGATGGTGATTTCCGTTCCGGCATATTTGCCATACAATACGTTATCACCTGTTTTTACGGTCATAGGCTCATCTTTTTTGCCAGGACCCGCAGCCACCACGATTCCACGTTGGGGCTTTTCCTTTGCTGTATCCGGGATAATGATACCACCAGCTGTTTTTTCTTCAGCAGCTGCAGCTTGCACGATCACCCTGTCATGAAGAGGGGTAATGTTTAACTTCTTAGCCATAGCGTAAGATTTAATTTGGTTTTAAAGTATTTAAAAAAACCTGAATAAGTCAGGTGACGCAAGATAAACGAATATCATACCATTTACCAATTCCTTGAAAAACTGACAGAAAAATGGCAGATTTTAAGAAGAGGAAGAGCATTCCTGTCATAACTAACTCAACTACTGTATGCCATTTTTTCAGATGATTTACACGTCAAAACGTTGTCTTTACCCTATATTTGCGCCCTATTCAAGCTCTTAGACAAATTATGATAAGTAGAAGAAATATCCGGGTCAAGGTGATGCAGACGATCTATGCGGTGGAGAATATGTCTCCCGGAATGAATGAAAAGCAGGCTTTATCTATTTTGGACAAACAATTGGACCAATCAAGCCAATTATTCACATACCTCGTTTTCTTTCTTACAGAAGTTGCCCGTTATGCTGAAACTGACGCTCGCTTGAAAGCTTCTAAACATCTCCCTACTTCTGAAGACCTTAATGTTAATACCAAAATTGCAGGTAACGAACTCCTTTGGGAAATCCTTGAGGACCAGGAATTTAAAAAGGCCTGTGCTCAACATAAAGTTGACCTCATTGCCGATAAAGTCCTTATTCGGAAAACCTATCAAAGATTAGCCGAATCACCTGAATATCAGCAGTATATATCTATTCCATCGCGGCAAAAAAAAGATGAGAAAAAAATGCTGGAATTCATCTTTACCAATCTCATGCTTCCAGAGGAAGATTTCATTTCTCATATTGAGGAATTATTTCTTCAGTGGGATGATGATGCGGAAATGATGAACCTCATGATCCTTAATTTCTTACAAAAACCAACGACCTATCATTTTATGGAACTGGTAAGTCCGGAGAAATTACAATTCGCCCGTAAACTTGTGGCCACTGTAATGGAAAAAAAAGATTTTTGTATGGAAATGGTTATCCCAAAATTAAAAAACTGGGATGCCGAACGGATTGCCATGTTGGATATGATCTTAATGAGGATGGGAATTTGCGAATTCCTTTACTTTGAAACAATCCCGGCCAAGGTCACCCTAAATGAGTATATCGACTTGGCTAAGGATTATAGTACTCCACAAAGCGGTCATTTCATAAATGGCATATTAGATAACATACATAAAGAATTGGTGGAGCAGAACAAACTGAAAAAAGTAGATTTTAAAAAACAATAATCAGCGAATCAGATAATAATTTTAAATTTGAATATGATACATTTATTACAAGCACAGAATGCTGGCACTATGCAGCTGGTACTTCTTGGAGGAATGATCCTGGTATTTTATTTTTTCATGATTAGACCTCAGGCACAGAAAGCTAAAAAAGCCAAAACCTTTCAGGAAAACCTACAAAAAGGCGATAAAATTGTAACCATTGCTGGAATTCATGGTGTCGTGAATAAGCTGAATGAAGACGGAACCATTCAGATTGAAGTAAGTCCGGGCAGTTATTTGAAAATCGAAAAATCTGCGATTAGTATGGAATGGAGCCAGCCTCAAAACGCGACAGCTACTAAATAATAAATACGTTCATCCCGGCTTCCTGCCGGGATTTTTTTGGTATGTCCTTAAAAGTTGGTTTAACAGGCGGAATAGGATCAGGTAAATCCATAGTGGCTCAAATGTTTGAAGCCATAGGAGTACCCGTGTATTATGCAGATACTGAAACGAAAAATCTATATGAACGAGATAATGATCTAAAACAGGCGTTGATCAATTATTTTGGATCTGAAACCTACACGAATGGCTGTTTTAATGCCCAATATTTACGACAGATCGTTTTTTCAAATCCAGAAAAGCTAGAACTTTTAAATAGTATAGTGCATCCGGCAACCATCAAAGATGCTGCCCATTGGTTTTCTAAACAAACTACTCCTTATGTAATCAAAGAAGCTGCTTTGATCTTTGAAAGTGGATCTCAGCGAGATCTTGATTTTGTTATTGGCGTTTCATCTCCTATCGAACTTCGAATCAAGAGAGTGATGAAGCGAGACAATCTCTCTAGAGAAGAGGTTTTGACCAGAATCCAAAAACAGATAGACGATCGGATCAAATTAAGATTATGTGATGACATTATAATCAACGATGAGATCAAACCTATGCTTCCTCAGGTTTTGGCTCTGCATGAAAAACTGCTGTTGATGTCGGATTCAAAATAATGATCCCGATTACCTATGTTTGATTTTAGCTGGAATAATGTAGTTAAAAAAAAGAATTAATGAAGCGTTGCTAATGCTGCAGAGATCCTTCGCATAGCCTCTTCTATCTTGTCCATACTTGTGGCAAATGAAATACGTATGCAATCTGGTTCACCAAATGCCCGACCTGTAACCGTTGATACATGCGCAGTATTCAATAAAAACATACAAAGATCATCTGCATCCTGTATCGTTTGCTTTCCATCCGACTTTCCAAAATATTTGCTGATCACCGGAAATACATAGAATGCCCCATCTGGTGCCGCACATTCTACATTGGGTATGGCAGCCAAAAGTTCAAGCATACGAACTCTTCTTTTCGCAAATTCTGCATTCATTTCATAGGTTGGCTTCATATCGCCAGTAAGTGCGACAATAGCCGCACGCTGTGTTACTGCATTCGTTCCGCTGGTGATTTGACCTTGTAATTTTTCACATGCTTTTGCCACATCTACTGGCGCGGCAATATAACCCAGACGATATCCAGTCATCGCATACCCCTTACTCAAACCATTGATAATGATAACCCGATCTTTAACGGAATCAAATTGAGCTATAGATTCATGCTTGCCAATGAAGTTGATGTATTCATATATCTCATCTGATAGGATAAAAATATCTGGATATTTTTCTAATACCTTAACCAAGGCTTCCAATTCAGCTTTTGTATAAACAGAGCCACTTGGATTACAGGGCGAAGAAAACATGAATAGACGAGTCCTAGGTGAGATCGATGCCTCCAACTCAGCAGGGGTAATCTTATATCCATTTTCGATTTTGGTACGAACCAAAACCGGTACACCCTCCCCTAATTTTACGATTTCAGAATACGTTACCCAGTATGGTGTTGGGATCACCACTTCATCGCCAGGACTCACTACTGCCCATACAGCATTGGCCAGACTTTGTTTGGCCCCAGTAGAAACCACTACATTCTCCGGCTTATAATCTAAGTCATTATCTCGCTTTAATTTAACACAAACTGCTTCTCTCAAATCCAAATATCCCGCAACAGGAGTATAGTGGCTATAATTGTCATCCACAGCCTTTTTGGCAGCCTCTTTAATGTGGGTTGGCGTATCAAAATCTGGCTCTCCTAAGCTTAGATCAATCACATCAATACCCTGGCTACGTAATTCACGGCCCAATTTGGCCATTTTCAAGGTTTCAGGCTCATTAAAAAGTTGGAGACGGGAAGAAAGTTTCATGTTAAACGCTGTTTCAAAGTTTGAACGAAATTAATCAAAAACGTCAATTATTCCATTATCTTTGCCGCCCTGCCCGATAAGCGTTTGGCAGGAATTGTAAACACAGTTTTATGCAACTGAAAGGATTGGTAAGATTTTTTGCTGTAGCCCTGGTACTGATTTCATTGTACCAGCTCCATTTTACATGGATTGTTCGTAATCACGAAAATGCATTGGAGAAAAAGGCTAAATCGTACGTAAATGCAAATTTTGCAAAGGCTTCTCCAGAGGAGAAAGAAAATGAGTTCAAAAAAAGACTTCGCCGCTTGAAGGATAGTACTCGCGAGCAAACTGTAACCTATGGTTTGACGGGTGAGATCAGCTATCAAAAGGCAAAAGAGCAAGAGCTGAATTTAGGTCTTGACCTTCAGGGTGGAATGAGTGTAACCCTAGAGGTGGAATTGGAAGGGATGTTAAAATCTCTCTCTAATAATCCCAAAGATCCAGCGTTGAACAAAGCTTTGGCAACGGCTATCGAAAGAAAGAAAAATAGTGATGCTGATTTCATCTCTCTTTTTTCCAGTGCTTTTAAGGAACAAAATCCAAATGCTCGTCTGGCCTCCTTATTTGCCGGATCTGGAAAGAATATTAAAATTGAAGATGCGGACAATATTGTACTGGAGAAGATTCGCGCTTCGGCTGATGGTGCTATCGATAATACGTTCAATGTTATGCAGAAACGTATTGATCAGTTTGGTGTTGCACAGCCTACCATTAATCTAGATAAGAATAAGGGTATCATAACTGTAGAATTACCCGGAGTTAAAGATGATCCTGAACGCGTACGTAAATATTTACAGGCAACTGCTAATTTGCAGTTCTGGGAAATTTATAACATTAAAGAACTTGACAAGTCGCTGAGTGATGCAGAAAAAGCATTGCAAGATTACTATGCAGGTACAAAGGTAGAAGTAAAAGATACTACCATTCCAACGACCTCAACCCCTACGGCTGTTAAAGATTCTAATAAAGCAGCTACTATTGGAGAACTAGCCAAAACCGATACCACAAAAAAGGCTACTACAACCAAAAATTCACTTTTTCAATATCTACAACCTTTACCTCCACAACAGGATGAAAAAGGCCAGGTTCGATATGCTGCTAACTTAGGTTATGTGAGAGCATCTGATACTGCAGCATTAGGTGAATATTTACAACTTGAAGTGGTGCGTAATCAATTCCCTTCAAACGTAAAGTTCGTTTACGGAATTCCTCAAAAAAATGATAAGGGTGTAAAGAGTGATATCCTTCCCTTCTATGCTTTGAAAACCATAGAAGGCTCAGATAAAGCTAAACTGGAAGGTGATGCTGTTCAGCAAGCTAGCCAGGACTACGATGACCGGAATCGTCCGGCAATCAAGATGCTTATGACTAAAACTGGTGAGCGTGCCTGGGCCCAAATGACGACTGAAAATGTAGGGAAACCCATTGCAATCGTTTTGGATAATATAGTTTACTCTGATCCAAATGTGATCAACCCTATAACTACTGGTACCACAGAAATCAGTGGAAACTTTACCATTGAAGAAGCTCAAGATCTGGCTAATATTCTTCAATCAGGTAAACTTCCTGCACCTGCAAAAATTGTTTCTGAACAGGTAGTTGGTCCAACACTTGGTGCAGAAGCAGTTGAAGGAGGTATCATGTCATTCACCATTTCATTCCTGGTGATATTCATATTGATGCTGATTTATTACAACACTGGAGGTGTAGTTGCTGATATCGCCCTTATCCTAAATCTATTGTTTACAGTTGGTGTCTTAAGTGCATTAGGTGCAACCTTAACTGCAGCCGGTATTGCTGGTCTGGTGTTAACCATTGGTATGGCGGTTGATACGAATGTTATCATCTTCGAGCGTATCAAGGATGAATTGAAAAAAGGCAAGAGCTATCAGCAGGCAGTAAAAGATGGATATAGTCGTTCTCTTCCTCCAGTACTTGATGGTCACATTACTACTTTATTAACGGCGATCATTTTGTTTTATTTCGGTCTTGGACCAGTATTGGGCTTTGCCACAACACAGATACTTGGTATAATCCTGTCGCTGTTCTGCGGTATCCTAATTTCTCGTTTGATAACCGATTTCTGGACTAAGAAAAATCGTCACTTCGAATATTTTACTTCGGTTAGCCGCAACATATTTAAGAATGCGGCCTATAAATTTGTTGAGTATCGTAAAGTAGCTTACGCGATTTCTGTATTGGTATTGATCGGAGGCGTTGGTGCCTTCTTCAATGGATTTGACCAAGGCGTTGAATATAAAGGTGGACGTAGCTACACGATACGCTTTGATCAACCTGTAAAGAATGATGATGTTCGTAATGATCTTCAAAAAGCATTTGGTGAATACCCTGTAATCAAAACGGTTGGAGATAATAAAACGCTGAATATTACTACTTCTTATTTGATCGACAGTTCTACTAAATCTGCTGACTCTTTGGTTGAAGTGGCTTTATATAATGGATTGAAAGCTAAACTTCCAGCTAATGCCACGTTCTTTGATTTTAAGAAAAATCATAAACAAAGTTCTCAATCTGTATTACCATCGATTTCAGATGACTTGAAAAAAGGTGCAGTTCAGGCAACATTGTTCGCTCTTTTTGTAATCTTCTTGTATATCCTACTTCGTTTCCGCGACTGGAGATATTCAATGGGTACGATTGTAGCGTTGTTACACGACGTATTGGTAACCTTAATTGTATTCTCATTCTTAAGAGGAGTTGTTCCATTCCCACTTGAAATTGATCAGCATTTTATTGCAGCGATCTTAACGGTGATCGGTTTCTCTATGAACGATACGGTGATTGTATTTGATCGCGTTCGTGAAAATTCACAATTGATGCAGGGTGCTTCTAAATCAGATATCATCAACAAATCCGTTAATGATACCCTTAGCCGTACCATAATGACATCTATGACGGTATTCTTAACCTTATTGATCTTATTTGTTTTTGGTGGTGAAGTTACCCGTGGATTTGCTTTTGCCATGTTGATCGGTGTGATTACCGGATCCTATTCTTCTATTTTTGTAGCGGCACCTATCCTGGTAGATTTTGCCAAGGACAAGCCACTTGGAGGAATGCCAGAAAATAAATTTTCTAAGAAAAAGGTTGCGAATGCCTGATCAAGGTTTTAAATACATTAAAAAAGAGGTTGCCATAAGGTCAACCTCTTTTTTTTATTAGGAAATCTGTTTTAAACTGCAAAACTACTTCCGCATCCACAGGTATTGGAAGCGTTTGGATTGCTAAACAAAAAACCCCTCGCATCCAATCCTGTACCCCAGTCTATTTCCATCCCCATCAGATATAAAGCATGCGCAGGCTTCATAACACATGGTATATCTTCAATGAAAAAATGATCATCATCAGATTGAGCATCATCAAATGCTAAAATATAGCTCATTCCAGAGCAGCCACCTCCTTTAACTCCAACCCTTAATACCTGTCCGGGAACAAAATCTGCTGCCTGCATTAGTTTTCTTAATTCCGATACGGCATTAGCTGTGAACGAAACCGGAGCTTCAATCGTTTTTTCCATAAAAGCAAAATTAAGACAAAAAACAAGAAGCCATTAAAGGCTTACATTTGTTTTACAAATGCATATATGAATACACTTGAATGGGTTGGTTTGTTGACTATAGGGATCGCATCGGTCATTTACTTGGCTTTTTGGGTCTATGACAAACGAAAAATATCAACGTATATCAAGCAAAATAAATCTGCATCTGAAACGAATTCTCTTCAACTGCAGGCATATGAACGCTTGGTAATTTTATCCGACCGAATAGCCTTACCTAATTTATTATACAGGATACCCTCGGAAAATTTAAGCGCACAACAATATCAAAAACTGCTTACGGAAACCATTCGACAGGAATTCGACTATAATATAAGCCAGCAGCTTTACGTTACCATTCCTGTATGGGAGGCGATAACAAATCTCAAAGAACAAAATATTTATATTATTCATCAGGTAGCTCAAACACTCCCGCTACATTCAAAAGGTAGTGAATTGAGTAAAAGAATATTGGAACTTTTACAAACAGATCCCAATGTTTCCCTTCACAACGTAGTAGTTGATGCTATTCGATTTGAAGCAAAAAAACTGATGATTTAAATCAACATACATGGAACAAAAACAAACTGACTCCGGAATAGAGATCAAATCTGTCTATACCGCTACTGATTTACATCAGATTTTTCCTGAACTACCCGGGCAATTTCCCTTTACCAGAGGAGTACAACCAGATATGTATCGGGGTAAACTATGGACCATGCGTCAATATGCCGGATTTTCAACTGCTGAAGAAAGTAACAAACGCTATCAATATTTACTATCACAAGGAGTGATGGGGTTAAGTGTAGCATTCGATCTACCTACCCAGATCGGTTACGATAGCGACCATTCACTTGCAGATGGGGAGGTTGGGAAAGTGGGCGTAGCTATCGATACTATCGATGATATGCGTACATTATTTAAGGGAATCAAGCTGGAAGACGTAACCACTTCCATGACGATCAATGCTACAGGCTATATACTCCTTGCATTGTATGTAGCATTAGCAAAAGAACAAGGTGCAGATCTTAAAAAGATTGGGGGCACTATACAAAATGATATCTTAAAAGAATACGCAGCAAGGGGAACATATATCTATCCCCCTAAACCTTCTATGCGGATCATCACCGATATATTCGAATGGTGCAGTAAGGAATTACCTAAATGGAATACTATATCCATTTCAGGTTACCATATACGAGAAGCGGGAAGTACAGCCGCGCAAGAAATCGCGTTTACCTTAAGTAATGGGAAAGCTTATGTACTCGCAGCTCTTAATAAAGGATTAGATATCGATGTTTTCGGAAAAAGATTATCCTTTTTCTTCAATGCTCATAATAATCTTTTTGAAGAGGTGGCCAAATTCAGAGCAGCCAGAAGAATGTGGGCTAAAATCATGAAAGATCTGGGAGCCAAAGATCCTAAATCGATGATGCTTCGTTTCCATACGCAAACAGGTGGAAGTACTCTTACTGCACAACAACCATTGAATAATATCAGTCGGGTTACTATTCAAACATTGGCTGCAGTGCTTGGTGGCACCCAATCGCTCCATACCAATGGATTTGATGAAGCGCTGAGCTTACCTACGGAAGAGGCAGCAAGAATAGCCCTCAGAACGCAACAAATCGTGGCATTTGAAAGTGGTGTGACCGATACGGCAGATCCTCTTGCCGGATCTTATTTTATTGAAAACCTCACCAATGAAATGGAACAAAAAGCAAACGAGATCATGCAACAGATCGAGACTATGGGTGGAAGCGTGGAAGCGATTGAAGCAGGTTGGATGCAGGAACAAATTGCAAGAAGTGCTTATCAATATCAAAAAGGTATAGAAACTAAGGATAGAATTATTGTAGGATTAAATGCCTATAGTATAAATGAATCCGATTCTATACCCGTATTTAAAATTGATTCGGCCATACAGCAAGAACAGATAACACGATTAACGGCATTCAAATCATCCCGTGATCTTCAATCCGTACAACGTTACCTGTCGATAGTGAAAGATCATGCTGTATCAGGACAAAACCTGATGCCATCCGTAATAGAAGCCATTGAGAATAATTGCAGTCTAGGCGAAATTGCAGATGTTTTACGATCCGTATTTGGTGAACATCGATAATACTTTAGTTCTGCGCAGCCATTTTTCAAGCTCAACTGCATGAAAAAGTATAGCAGCTCCAACTAAGCAAACCATCAACTCTTCTACACTAAGCGGCTGAGTACGGAATACTTGATTGGCTAGGGGGAGATAAATTACAGTTAATTGTAACATGACGGTTATGCATACCGCAACTATCAAAAGCCAGTTCGTAAATAATCCCTGTTGAAATAGAAATTGTCGATCGCTTCTGATAGCTAATACATGCGCTAATTGGGCAAAAGATAATACGGTAAATACCATAGTTTGCCAATGTTCAATATTTACATGTAAAGCCCAAGCCTGAATTCCCAATGTAATCGCTGCCATAAACATGCCTACCCATACAATATGAAACCCTATTCCTCCAGCAAATAAGCTTTCACCGGATGGTCTAGGAGGTCGCATCATCAGATCAGACTCTGCCTTTTCTTTAGCTAATGCTAATCCGGGTAAACCATCTGTGACAAGATTAATCCATAAAATGTGTATAGGTAATAAAGGCATTGGCAATCCCAATAAAGGTGCTAAAAATATAGTCCATATCTCTGCACTATTACAAGTCATAATATACTTTACAAACTTTCGAATGTTATCATAAATACGCCTGCCTTCTCTTACGGCATTAACTATAGTGGCAAAATTATCATCCAGTAAGATCATATCAGATGCCTCTTTACTTACATCCGTACCCGTTATGCCCATAGCAACTCCTATATCAGATGCTTTAAGTGAAGGTGCGTCATTTACTCCATCACCTGTCATAGCCAGGAAATGACCTTTCGCTTGTAAAGCTCTAACAATCTGTAGTTTTTGTTCTGGAGAAACACGCGCATAAACAGTAATACGTTCTACTTTTTCCCTAAATTCTTGATCTGGCATATTACGAAGTTCAATACCCGTAATGGCCAGATCATCACCAGTATATATACCGATTTGTTTTGCAATAGCTTTAGCAGTTTCTGGATGATCACCTGTAATCATTACGGGTTTAATACCTGCGGTTCTACATAACCAAATGGCTTCTTTAACTTCTTCACGAGGCGGATCGATCATTCCGGCAATACCCGAAAGGATTAAATTTTTTTCAATTTCAGAAGAGGTTAAAAATTCAGGAAGCGAATCCAAAATACCATATGCATAGGCCATAACCCGCATTCCTTCTCTTGACCATTCATTCGCCAGAGCACTCAATCCAACATCTTTATATGTAATACTCAAACGGTCATCTAAAGACTCAATAGCTCCTTTAGTTAGTATTATGAATTTGTCTTGAAACGCATGAATGGTAGTCATGCATTTACGATCTGAATCAAAAGGTAATTCAGCAATACGAGGAAGATCAACATCAATCTTAATCATTTCTGCTGCCTTCTCTGCCAACGCTATTTCAGTAGGATCTCCTATTAATTTACCATTTACATTAACTTTTACATCATGATTTAATGATAGTCCCAACAAGAAAAATGAAACAGAAAGTGAAGGATGTTTTAATTCAGTATCATATATGCGCATCACCTTCATTTTATTCAATGTTAGTGTTCCAGTTTTATCGGAACAGATGTATGATACAGATCCAAGTGTTTCCACTGCAGGTAATTTTCTGATCAATGCTTTTTTATGCATCAACCTTCGTGCTCCAGCTGCTAAAGTGATATTGATTAAGGCAGGCAATGCTTCCGGAATCGCTGCTACTGCCAGACTAATAGAAATCAGGAACATATTCAAGGGTGCTTCTCCTCGCAATAAACCTATTCCAAATAGAATGATACAAATTGCTAGAATGATATAGGATAATTTTTTTCCAAAATCACGCATACGCTTTTTCAAAGGCGTATCCATATCATCTTCCTGAAGTAGTTGAGCAATACGACCAATCTCTGTTTGCATACCCGTTGCTACTACTACGCCAAGGGCGCGTCCATTGACCACCATTGAACTTTTATAGCCCATGTTCAAACGATCACCTAATGGAATCTCATCTCCCCCATGTAATGGTACGTTACTTTTATAAACGGGCACAGATTCTCCGGTAAGGGCTGATTCATTTACCTGCAAACTATACGTTTCCAAAAACCGAATATCAGCAGGGATAATATTTCCAGCTTCAAGAGGAATGATATCGCCTGGCACCAACTCAGCAGCCGGGATGTTAATCGATTGCCCATCCCGGATACAGATAGTATGCACTTCAGCCAACTTTCGCAATGACTCCATGGCCTTTTCAGCATTGAATTCTTGTAAGAAACCAATAATGGCATTTAGCGATACGATAAGTAGAATGATGATGGTATCAGCAAGATCTCCAATTACACCCGATACGATCGCAGCAGCAATAAGTAAAGCGATCATAAAATCTTTGAACTGGAATACAAAAATCAGCCAAGCAGGTTTAGATTTTTTTTCCTGCAAAGCATTGAGCCCAAATTGTTGCTGACGAGATGAAACTTCCTCGAACGACAACCCATGCTGAGTTGTATTCAACTTAGAAAGAGCATCTTGTATGGATAACAGATGCCACATAAATAAATAGTTAAAAATGATGGCTAAGAATACATTTCTTCGCGCAGCATTTTCACACGTTCATCAGTAAGGTATTCATCGAATGTCATTAAGCGATCAATGATCCCTTTGGGTGTTAATTCTATGATACGATTTGCAGTGGTATGCATAAACGTATGATCGTGAGAAGTCAATAAAACGATGCCTTTATAATCTATACACTGTTCATTGAAACTTTGAATACTTTCCAGATCAAGATGGTTAGTAGGTTGATCCAGGATAATACAATTAGGATTCTGCAACATCATACGGCTGAGCATACAACGGACTTTTTCCCCTCCGCTCAATACATTTGTCTTTTTTCCGATATCATCACCACTGAACAACATTTTACCCAAAAATCCGCGTAAGAATGGCTCATCTGCATCGGTAACATGAGGTGGAACGAATTGACGGAGCCATTCAATCAGGCTTAGTCCTTCCGTAAAGAATTCATTGTGCTCAACGGGAAGATATGCTTTAGATACCGTTGTGCCCCACTCGAATTTACCCTCATCTGCCGTAATATTTCCGTTGATCACGTCAAAAAATTGTGTTACTGCCAATGGGTCACGGCTCACAAATGCAATTTTATCCCCTTTGTTCACGCTGAAACTGATCTTACTGAAAAGCTTACGACCATCAATTGATTTAGCCAAATTCTCTACATTCAAGATCTGATTTCCAACTTCACGAAGTGGTTGAAAAATGATGCCAGGATATTTACGATTAGAAGGTTCTATCTCTTCAATTGTCAATTTTTCCAAAGCTTTCTTACGAGCAGTAGCCTGACGAGACTTAGAGGCATTCGCACTAAATCGGGCAATAAAGTCAATCAACGCCTGACGTTTATCTTCCACTTTCTTATTCTTATCACTTAGCTGTCGAGCCATTAATTGGGAAGACTCGTACCAGAAGGTGTAATTACCTGTAAAGATCTTGATCTTGGCACGGTCCACATCCGCTACATGGGTACAAACGGCATCGAGAAAGTGACGGTCGTGACTCACCACCAACACTATATTCTCATAATCTGCTAGGAAGTTCTCTAACCAGGAAATTGTTTCAATATCCAGCCCGTTCGTAGGCTCGTCTAACAACAGAATATCCGGATTTCCAAAAAGTGCATTTGCCAATAATACCCTTACTTTTAAGTTAGAAGGTATATCTTTCATCGCAGAGGTATGGAATTGTTCTTTTACACCAAGGTCGCTTAAAAGTGCTGCTGCATCACTTTCAGCTGTGTATCCGCCCATTTCCCCAAACTCACTTTCCAGCTCACCCGCTCGGATACCATCTTCTTCTGTGAATTCAGCTAAAGAGTAGATATGTTCTCTTTCCTGCATTACCTTCCACATTTTTTGATGACCCATCAGCACCGTATTCAGCACCGTAATTTCATCAAACTCAAAATGATTTTGTTTCAAAACAGCCATTCGCTCTCCAGAGGAGATCTCAATGGTGCCCTTATTGGGTTCAATTTCCCCACTTAAAATCTTAAGGAAGGTACTTTTACCTGCTCCGTTTGCGCCTATCACGCCATAGCAATTCCCTTTTGTAAAGTTGAGATTTACTTCTTCAAACAATACCCGCTTGCCATAGGCAAGTGTTACATTTTTTACACTGATCATGGTTATACGTAAAGAGCCGCAAAGGTACAAAAATTAGAGGGTTAAACCACTTCAAGCGTTCCTTTTACCATATTTTGAACATGTTGGATATTATACATCATGAAATCCCCCCTGAACTCTCTCCATAACCGGTTATGGATCAATCTAAAATAAAACCTATTACGGTAGCAGATGATCGACCATCGAACGGTTATGATACGCTTAATCATGTTCATATTCAAGTATTCTTTTTGGGTACAGTATGAATAGAATCTGACGATCCAGTTCTCCAGATCATTAACTCTTGATTTGGAATCAAAAAAAGAGTCATTTAAATTCAAAAAATTAGTATGCAATTCAAGGTCTTCACTTGAAAAACAAATACCCAGATCTTTTAGTACGATTTCATCAACCTGCTTTCTTAAATATAATAATCGTTCTTTTTTTTCGATGGAAATATTTAAGCCGTGTACACGATACAAAACGGCAAATTCAGGAAGATTACCAATAGGAAAATCGCGAGAAATCCGATACGCTATTTCATAATCTTCTATAATGTCGAATCCGGAACGGTACCGATACGCTTTTGCAACATCAGTACGCATCATTAAAGTGGAGTGACAAAAACTTACATTGAATAATAAAAAAGTAGAAATATCATATGGATCTTTTGGAAGCTTTATGGTTGTTACCTTTTTCCCTTCACCATCAATAACATGATAATAACTGCCTATGGCTCCCCAGTCTGGATTAGCCTTCATATGACGAACCTGATGCTCGATGCGCGTTGGTAAAGAAACATCATCACTATCCATGATAGCAATATATTCCCCTTTAGCAAGTGCTATGCCTTTATTTCTCGAAAAAACAATCCCCTCATTTTGATCATTACTAAGCAGTATAACACGCGTATCAACTAAAAAGGATTGAGCAATTGAGTAGGTGTCATCTTCTGATGCGTCGTCAATTATAATCAGTTCAAGATTCTTGTACGTCTGATTCAATATACTGTGTACGGCTGATCGAATGTATTTACCTGCATTAAATGCCGGCATCACCACAGATACAACATTTTTCTCCATGGTCTATGGCTGTTCAATTGTTATGCCAGTACTGAAAACTTACCTATTTCCAAAAATCAAACTACCTACTCTTACTAAAGTTGAACCCTCGCTTAATGCAATTGGATAATCGCCACTCATTCCCATGGAAATTTGATTAAATTCAGCAAGATCACTACCCTTTTCAGATAGTACTTTATCAAAAATATGTTTAACTTCTTTACATTCTGATCTAACCTGTTGCTGATCATCTGTGAAAGAGGCCATGGCCATCAGTCCACAAATAGATACATGTTGAAAAGAATCTTTTTCAAGTAAATAAGCTTGTAATAATTCCATCAGCTCATCAAGGTTCATACCGAATTTCGTATCCTCTTTTGCTACATGCAATTGGAGCAGACATTTGATGACTCTATGATGCTTTTGACCTTGTTTATTGATTTCCCGGAGGAGTTTTAAACTTTCTACTCCATGAATCATGTAAACAAAGGAGGCTATGTATTTAACTTTATTGGATTGAAGGTGCCCAATGAAATGCCATTTAATATCAGGAGGCAAATGAGGTTGCTTATCTACTAATTCCTGTACATAATTCTCACCGAAATCACGATGTCCTAATTGATATAATTCCTGAATATCAGCAATAGGTTTAGTTTTGGAAACCGCAATTAAATTAGCATTTCCCGAACGAACCTCTTGCAAGATCTTTTGATATACTTCTGTATGTACAGACATTACTATTTTAGTATTTGTCGGCCAATCACAATACGCTGTACTTCACTAGTACCCTCATAGATCTGTGTGATCTTTGCATCGCGCATCAGTCGTTCCACATGATATTCTTTCACATAACCATAACCCCCATGGATCTGAACCGCTTCAGTAGTAACCCACATAGCTGTTTCAGAGGCGTGGAGTTTTGCCATGGACGATGAAAGCGTGTAGTCGAGCCCGTTGTCTTTTTCCCAAGCAGCTTTCATACAAAGTAATCTGGATGCTTCTATACGGGTAGCCATATCAGCCAATTTGAATTGTATGGCCTGATGATTGGCTATTTCGGTTCCAAATGCTTTACGTTCTTTGGCATAGGCAAGTGATAATTCATAGGCACCTGATGCAATACCGAGAGCCTGAGCTGCGATACCGATTCGTCCGCCAGCCAGCGTTTTCATGGCAAAGGTAAACCCAAAGCCTGGTTCTTTGATCAGATTCTCTTTTGGAACTTTAACATCATTGAATAATATGCTGTGTGTGTCACTGGCACGAATACCCATTTTATTCTCTTTTGCCCCCACGGTTACACCGGGCCAGTCGCGCTCCACAATAAAAGTTGAAATCCCTTTAGGCCCTTTTGAAGGATCTGTTTGTGCCATAACTAAATATACCGAAGCAGATCCACCATTGGTAATCCAGTTTTTGGTACCATTGAGTATATAGTGATCGCCCTTATCTTCAGCTGTGGTGCGCTGAGAGGTAGCGTCAGAGCCTGCTTCAGGCTCACTCAACAAAAAGGCACCTATATATAATTTACCTTCTTTTTTCCCTTGAGCAAGAGGTTGTAAATATTTCTCTTTCTGAGCTACTGTTCCATATTCTTCTAATCCCCAGCAAACCAAACTATTGTTCACACTCATAGATACACTTACACTGGCATCAATCTTACTTATTTCTTCCATTGCCAATACGTAGCTAATCGTATCCATACCCGCACCCCCATTTTCGGGAGAAACCATCAATCCCATAAATCCAAGATCAGCTAATGCGCTTACTTGATCATGGGGAAATTTTTGCAATTCATCGCGTTCAATAACTCCAGGCAAACATTGTTGGCGGGCAAAATCACGTGCCGCTTGTACGATCATTTTTTGTTCTTCTGACAAATCAAAAGTCATGGCAAATCGAATTAATTGGAATGATGCCACAAATGTAGAAGAATTACCGAATAAAACTAACAACTGTTAGTTGTTTTTTACATTTTGAACTTGTAAAGGAGAGATTTGTTTAACTCATGTCTCTACCAAAACCAGTGCGTCCAGCTTCTTAATACCGATCTTTTTTTCTGAAGTGAACCCCTCTGCATATTTGACACCAATACGCTTCCCGAGCATGCGGGCTCGGGCAATGACGCTATCTAAAAAATCAGGAGTGGAGATATACGTTTGTGGGCCATCTTGATCATCTTTTGCTCCAAACTGCGTGGTATAGGCCTTGATGGATTCCATTCGTTGTTCAAATACATCACTGATATCAACCAACAAATCGGGTTCATGATACCAGTCTTGCATATAATGCAGCACCATTTTTGGTCTCCATCGTATTTGAGCTTTCCCCGTTTCGTCTTTAGTTTCAATTTTTGTTAATCCGGCCAAAAAACAAGCATCTGCTATTAAATGTCCGGCACGTCCATGATCAGGATGGCGATCATCCAGAATATTGGCCAGCACAATTTCCGGCTGATATTTCCGTATAGCTGTGATGAGTTGCAGTTGGTGCTCCTCATCATTTTTGAAAAATCCATCGCGCATTTTAAGATTTTCTCTAACGGATACCCCCAATATTTTAGCAGCGGCAGCCGCTTCAGCATAACGTGATTCTATGGTTCCACGAGTACCCAGTTCGCCCTGTGTAAGGTCTATGATACCGGTTACTTTTCCCGCGTGTAGCTCATTGAGCAGCACACCGGAACATCCAAGTTCAACATCATCTGGGTGGACACCTATGGCCAGAATATCAAGCTTCATAAAAGTAAAATTACTTAAAATAGTGATTGGGCTATGGTGATCAAGTATGGGGTAAAAGGCTAATTCCGCCCATACATCATCGCCACTTCTTTTACAATACTCTCCATTTCTGCATCTTGCCCTCTGGGATCGTATTCCTGCTTTAGACTGCTACTGAATATCCAGGCCACAGTTTGCCAGAAACGTGCTGACAATCCCCCTCGATATTCTTTTATGATATCATAGCAGTTATTATTCGTTTCCCTGTTGATCAGTTTCATCAATACCTTACCCTGATAAATAGAAAGTTTGGTGATTGGATCAGCGAATCGCTTTTTTAAATCCGCTTCTTTACCTTTAAGATAAATGGCTCTTTTTCTTTTTTCAGCAATTCGAGTAAGATTGACATTCACATCATTGATGATAGCACTGGCTTGAATGGCATAAGGATAGGTAACATAAACTGCATTACGAAGTCTCGTCCACTGCTTAAATCGCTCCTGCTGCTCTGGCGTCATGTTTGCGAAAACAAAAACCGTTTCCAGCTCTTTATACGTCATGGTATCACCATTCACAATAACATAGGCTACCAAAATGGTATCGTTTGGACCAGCTTTCCATTGCGCTTTACTCTCGGATACCAATAGAAGGAATCCGAACAAAAACGCAATAATAAAAACATAACGTTTATGGAATGCCGTGTTCATAGATGAAAATTACAGAATACCTGATTCATAGCCAAGCCTATTACACCCTAAACCTACGGTACATGCTGATCATAAATCCAAAAGTCATCATGATGGTACCTACCCATAACACATTTATGTAAGGGAAACGGAAGGCCTTTAGGGTTATATAACGCATAACAGCTCCTGATTCTTTTATCGCCAATTCAACTTTATCATCACTGACTCTGTTGACATTCAAAATCAAATTCTGCGCAAAAACAGTATCCATTTTCACAGATGGCTGAGAATCTTTGATAAAATATGCAGGCTGAGCTAAATAACTTCTTCCATCTTTTGAATTAATAACCAGATCGGATAGCCATGCGCTATCCACAACAGGAAGATCCGCATTATCTTGTTTATTTGCCGTAATAATTTCTTTCACGATCACATATCCATTTGAATAAAATACAGTGTCACCGGCCTTAACCCAATAATTTTGAAAACTTGCAGTATCCTTTGCCTTATCAGGATTTAACCAGGAAGTGATATACACAAAAACATCATTGGTTACATAATGCCTAGAACCTGGATTAGAAGACAAATTCATACCTTCATCTCCTTTTACCAGAAACGCATTCGGATAGATCTTAAATTGTTCTACTACTTCATTTGTTGCCGTATCTTTTCGCTCAAAATTGATCTTGAAATAAACACGATCATTTTTGACTACGTTTGAATCTCCTTCATAGGTTACTACATACTTCCCCATTGGTGTAGGAATACCATGTATCAGCGTAACATTCTCTAATGGATTTTCTTCACCCCCTTTTACATCTTTTAACCCGGCAATATTGATACCGGTACTGTTTATGGATAATAATTCCTTCTTTGATGCTGAGATTAGAATGCCTACAAGCATCAATCCAAAACCAACATGGGTTATAGATGCACCTGCTGCCTTCAAATTACCCTTCATTACTTTATAGATATAGGTAGCATTTGCAATAACGGTATAGAAAGATGCCCATAAGGCAATATGAATAGCAATCAAATAACCAACACCATATTTATCGTAATCAATTTTTCCAAAATAACTAACCAATGCAGAAATAAATAAAGTACTGATAGTAGGCCAAAGCAAGTTAGACCAAATATATTTTCTGGTGGTGTCTTTATATTTGAAATACTGTGTCATGGCAGTAAGTAGAGCAATGACCACTGCCACTAGGATCATCACTCGGTTATATACATATTCAACATCTTGTCCAATAGCCCAGCTAGATCCAAATAATTTATTGATGAAAGGAAGTGATGTAAGAACGATAATATACCCTGCAGATACAAAAAGTAAAAGTGCCCCTACAAACATCCAGAATTCTCTAGAATTCATGCTCTCTTCTTTCTTTATTTCTGGAATTTCCTTCTGTCTGCTAAAATATAAAGCAGATGAAATACCCAAAAAGGTTAGTATCATCAGGATCAGATGCCAATATAAGGTTTCTCCCTCTCCAGTAAAAGAGTGTACGGATGTATCGCCCAACACTCCAGTTCTGGTGAGGAATGTAGAATATAATACGAGTAAATAGGCTAAGAAGGTAAACCAATAAGTTGCTTTTAAAGAATAACCAGTATGCTTGTAGATCAACATGGTGTGAATGGCAGCTACCATAAGCATCCAAGGCACCATAGATGCATTTTCTACCGGATCCCATGCCCAATACCCACCAAAGGTCAACGATTCATATGCCCAGGCAGCTCCCATCATGATTCCTAATCCTAAGATTCCAGCATTAAAAAGGGCCCAAGGTAATCCATGCTTGAGCCATCCGGAATGATCCTTCTTCCAAAGTCCGGCAATAGCAAAGGAAAAGGGAAACAACGCAGAAGCAAAGCCTAAGAATAACACCGGTGGATGAATCACCATCCAGTAATTCTGCAACAAAATATTCAATCCATTACCATCAGTAAGGTATTTAAATAGATAATTGGGATCCTGGAATATGGGGGCATTGGTATATTCATTTCGCATCAACACGAACGGACTGGATCCAATCTTAGCATCAAAAAAATAAATTCCAATAATAAAACTCGAAAGGAAAAACTGAGCTACACTAACTATACTCATTACAGGAGCTTCCCATTGTTTCGCAGTTCGCATCACGACCAAACCAAGAACACTTTGCCAGAAAGTCCAAAGCATGAAACTACCTTCTTGCCCTTCCCAAAAACAACTTAACAAATATTGCATATCCAAGCTGCGTTTGGAGTGCTCGTAGGCATATTTATATTCAAAATAATGATTGTAAATAATTAGATACAATGCAAAGAAAATGGCCACAATGGAAATCGACTGTATGATGAAGGCCACACGTCCTAATTTTTTCCATTTCTCTGTTAAGGGATTAGCTGAACTAGCTTTGAAATAGGCTATAGCCGCCAAAAGGGAAGCTACAAAGGACAGGATAGCCAGAAAATGACCGATTTGGCCAATCAGTAAATGTTCACCTTCGTAACGCATCAGGATTGTTTAAATTTCAATTTACCACTTGTGATGTTGGTACAGCAGTTTTGTTCAAACCTTTCATCTGCTGTGTCGGATCATCTTTATATTTTGATGGACATTTCAGGAGAATTTCCTTGCACTCAAAAACCTCTCCTTTCATCTGCCCTTTCAATACCACACGGTCGCTATGCTCTAGTTCAGTGGGCTTTGAATTTCGATAAACCACCTGAGTACGGTAACCCAACGAATCGATCGCATAAAAGCTCAGATAATTTGGATCTTTAACGGGATCATAAACAACTGGTTCAGAACGATCTAATTTAGCAATCAAATGAACGAACCGCCCATCTTTCTTACGCGCAGATGCAATAGAATCGTAGGTAGTAATGTCTTTTGTTAGGGTAAGGAGACCGGCAATCGACAGCGCAATCACCACCAGGATCACAATTTGTAACTTCTTCATGTTCCTATTAATTGGTGCAAAATTAGGCTAAAAAGCCAGATATGCTGTTACTTGTTAAATTAATAAGGTTTAAAAAAAAATCTGCGTTTTCTCATCTTTAAAAATCACTACCTTGCAGCACTTTTTTAAAGCTATGGCTGATTTATCCAAGTTTAACCCGGAATCTGTCGGGATCCTGAACAATAATATCTTCGGACTACCCTTTTCAGAAGAAGAATCTCGACTCGTTATTTTACCTGTTCCCTGGGAGGTTACGGTTTCTTACCGCGCTGGAACCGCCAGAGCCCCGGAACATTTGTTCGCAGCTAGTATGCAGGTCGAGATTTTCGACAAAGACTACCCGGAAGCCTGGAAAGGAGGCTATTTCATGCGACATACCGATAAGAAGATCCTCCTAAAAAGTGATTATCTCCGAAAAGAAGCGGAACTCTATATCAATTATATCTCACAGGGAGATAGTGTAGAATCGAATAAGTTCATGTGTAAAACGCTAAAAGAAGTTAATGAGGGCTCAGAATACATGAACAACTGGGTGTATGAGCAAACCCTTGAGCTTTTAAATAAAGGAAAAGCAGTAGGACTTGTTGGAGGTGACCATTCCACACCCTTTGGTTTTATCAAAGCCCTGGCCGATAAACATGAATCATTCGGAATTTTACAGATCGATGCACACTGTGATCTCCGCCAGGCCTATGAAGGATTTATGTTTTCACATGCGTCTATCATGTACAATGTCCTGGAGCAAATTCCACAGGTGAGCCGACTGGTTCAGATGGGTATTCGTGATTTCAGCGAAGGCGAATACGATTATATCATCAACAGCCATGATCGGGTGATTACCTTCTTTGATAAGGACATTAAGGAACGTCAGTTTGAAGGCCAATCATGGAAAGACATAACCGATGATATCATTAGTAAACTTCCACAAAAAGTATATATCAGTTTCGATATCGACGGGCTCGATCCAAAGCATTGTCCAAATACTGGAACCCCAGTTCATGGAGGATTTGAAACAGAACAGATTTTTTACCTTTTTAAAAAACTGATTCAAAGCGGTAAGCAGATTATTGGTTTTGATCTGAATGAAATTGGAATTAGTACCAATGAATATGACGAAAATGTAGGTGCACGTGTGTTGATGAAACTTTGCAATATCCTTTCCACCTCAGATGCCAATCATAAATCGTAATCAGGAAATCTTCCCCTATATTGTAGTACTCAAACGTAAGAATCAACAAGGGTTCTGGATGCTGAGTATGGCCATCTCTTTTCTGTTTATCATCTATCTGATCTGGAAAGCTATACAATCACCAGACTGGATAGTACTCACACTCTTGATCATTACTTTAAACGGCCTCTTGATGGCTCATCTGTATAGCTATTTTAAAAAAGGTAAGAAGGAAATGTATATCCTGTATATCACAGCCTTCATCGCTTTATTCTTTATGCCATTTCCATTAGGGCTGATCCTGGTTGGAATAGCCTATCTTGGATTCCTGACCACTCAACCTGAAGAGATTGGCTTCAATCATGATCGTATTCTAATTAAAAAAATGTTTAAGCGCACCATTCAATGGGAAGAACTAAGCAATGCCATGATCAAAGATGGCTTACTAACTCTTGATTTCAAGAATAATAAACTTTTCCAGGCTGAAACAGATGATGAGGAAGATAATGATGAATATGATGCTTCTGAAGAGGAATTCAACGAGTTCTGCAAGGCTCATCTGAAGCCTTAGGCCTTCCACGCATTCCCTTACCTTTGCAATATGTATGTACTGTACTCAGATGGCAAAGGAAATATTTTCGAAGACGATAGCCTTTATGTGGTAGGAAGAATGGGATGGGATGCCATGCCTATTCCCGAAGAAGATTGGATACCCCTTCCAGACGGAGGCAACCTCTATGAACTACCTGGACGCAAAGGGATTGGTATTGATGTAAAGACAGGAGAAATGAGGCTTTGTGAAAAAGGATGGGCCGTTGCTGCATTTATTCCTCCTGCGCACACTGGGCTTTTCATGGCAGCTTATGAAACAGCTGCTGATGCTCCCACGCTTCCCCTTTTTTGCTATACAGCAGCGGGATGGAGAAATGGAGCGTTCTACGTTACAGCCATTCGAATAGAAAGGGACATCCGCCAGGAATGCAGTGGGTTTGATGCGGCTAAAGTACAAACCGGAGTCGCGGATTTATTAAAAGCTTATCCGCAAAATCGATTGGTAAAACATCTTGCTGAGAATTGTGCGCTAACCTATACTTGTCCGGCTGCACGAAATTATTTTATGGGAAGATGGGAATGCCCAGTGCCCTCCTCGCCTGCCTGTAATGCCAACTGCATTGGATGCATATCCTTTCAACCACAGGAAGAAACGATCACGGCAACCCAGGATCGTTTAACTTTTAAACCAACTGCCGAGGAAATCATTGAATTTACTGTACCGCATTTGGAAACTGCCCCTTTCCCTTTGATCAGTTTCGGTCAGGGTTGCGAAGGTGAGCCTTTGCTGATGTGGGAAACCATCCGCGAATCGATATTGGAGATCAGAAAACATACTTCAAAAGGAAGTATAAATATCAATACCAATGGCTCAAAGCCTGATGCGGTGGATGCCCTGTGCCTCGCTGGATTAGATTCTATTAGAGTGAGTACCAATTCTGCTCAAAAACATATTTACGAAAGATACTATCGTCCAAATAATTACCAATTTGAAGACATCATCGAAAGTTTGAAAGTAATGCGCAAACACGGCGGATGGAGTAGCATTAATTATTTCGTATTTCCCGGTATGACGGATTCTGTAGAAGAATATGAAGCGTTACGCAAGTTGATCAAAGAGACGGGTTTACGTATGATCCAATGGAGGAACTTTAATATTGATCCGGATTGGTATTTGGGAAAGATTGGCATCACAGAAACACCTGAATGCATCGGCGTTCGGCAATTAATGAATCTCATACGTGAAGAATTTCCAAACCTTAAGTTCGGATATTTCAATCCACCGATGGAGCGAATAAGAGGTAACTACGAAATGGATTTTGCAAAGGCAGAGAGCATTAGCTAATTGTTAAAATGGAATGAAATACTGATAATTCTGCTAACTTTAGATTGATGGAATTTGAGCGTATAAAAAATATTAAAGCAGGAACCATAACAGCAGCTATTGTTGGCGTATTGTTGTTACTTGCTTTTTTAGTATCCTGGACTAATCCTGTTCCAGAATCACCGATGCTGGATGAAGGAATGGAGGTGAACCTGGGCAATAGTGAAATGGGATTGGGCGATGAAGCGCCCATGATTCCAGGTCCGCCTGCAGAGCGTGTATTAGAAAGCAACACACCACCCTCTACTTTAACAGAAGCAGAAGAACCTGCAAAAGAAGTGGAAACAAATGATGATGATAAAGAAGCTCCAAAGGTAGTAGTACCAAAACCGGTTACACCTAAAAAAGAGGTTACTAAAATTCCAGTAAAAGAAGTCGCACCCAAAATTACAAAACCAAAAGCAGCTCCTGTTCCCACTCCCACTCCAACGCCTAAAAAACCTGCTGCAGTCTATAAAAGCGTTACAGCAAAAGGAACAGGAGGTAATGATGCCGATAGTTATACGAATAAAAAAAGTCAAGGAGTGGCTGGTGGAACTGGTGATCAAGGAAAACCCGGAGGTAATCCAGATTCCGATAATTACAATGGTAATGGTGGTACAGGAAATGGTTCAGCAACTATTTTAAGAGGGTTGCCAAATAGAAAAATTTATAATCCCTCCTTTGAAGACGATTTTAATGAAAATGGTAAAATTGCCGTTGATGTTAAAGTGAACGCGAGTGGGAAAGTTATTTCCGCAAGTTATCAATCAAAAGGGTCAACCACATCCAACCCGACATTAAAAAAGATTGCACTAGAAAAAGCTTATTCGCTCAAATTTAGCCCATCAGACAATGCTGCTGAAGCAATAGGTACTGTTATTTTTAATTTTAAAATTAAGGGTTAATCGTTTTATCGTACAATGAGCCAGTACACAGATACTCTCGAATTTCTCTATAACCGCCTTCCCATGTTCTCCAAAATTGGAGCTGATGCATATAAAAAAGATTTGTATAACATCAGAGAACTCTGCAAAAGACTCAACAATCCTCAACATCACTTTAAAACCATACATATTGCAGGTACAAATGGTAAAGGATCAACTAGCCATATGTTGGCTGCCATTCTCCAACATGCCGGATATAAAACAGGTTTATACACTTCTCCTCATCTGGAAGATTTCAGAGAAAGAATACGCATCAATGGTAAGATGATTCCTGAACAGCACGTCATCGACTTTACTGAACAAACTAAAGATTGGTATGATGAGATCGAACCTTCTTTTTTTGAAATCACGGTGGCTATGGCGTTCGATTATTTCGCAAAAGAAAATGTGGAAATCGCCGTTATCGAAACTGGCCTCGGAGGTAGGCTAGACAGCACCAATATCATCTTGCCCGAACTTAGCGTTATCACCAATATCGGCTGGGATCACATGAATATATTAGGCGATACTCTAGAAAAAATCGCATCTGAAAAAGCAGGCATCATCAAACCAAATGTCCCTGTCATTATCGGAGAAACCAGCAACATAACGTCGCCTGTGTTTATTCAAAAATCAAGTCAGGAAAATAGCTCAATTGTCTTTGCTGATCAACAAGTGACGATATCATCCTGGAAATATGATAAACAACATCAATTACATATAGTACTATCCGAACATAACCGTACCACTGCCCTTTCATTAGATCTACCCGGACTTTATCAACTAAAAAATATACCTGCTGTTTGGATGGCCGTTCGTCAATTACAAAAGCAAGGCTGGAAAATTGATGACCAAATTGCTATTGACGCGTTAGCTCAAGTCCGGAAACTCACCCATTTGCATGGACGCTGGGAAATCATTCAAAATGACCCAATGCTTGTGTTGGATGTTGGACATAATGTTGACGGCATAAATCAGATCTTATATCAACTGGAACATACTAACCATGCTAAACTGCATGTTGTAATTGGAATGGTGAAAGATAAAGACATAAGAAAGGTATTAACCTTGCTACCCAAACAAGCAAAATATTATTTCACACAATCAAATATCCCCAGAGCAATGCCAGTAGATCAATTTGCCACTCTTGCCGAATCTAATGGATTAAAAGGTAGTACACATGAAGATGTAAATCTTGCAATTGTCGCAGCTAAAGCAAATGCTAGTAAAGATGATCTCATTCTAGTTTGCGGATCAGTATTTTTAATTGGTGAGGTCAAAAGGAATTGAGGCGTTGCATGGCACAAAACCATGAAGTAGTAAGAGTGCAGATGCACAATCAGGAAACGCATACTCATCATGCTGCACCTCGATCTTCCCATTTAGACGTGCACAGCCATTTTAGCAATGAACCCAAAATCATCGAAAATAAATGCAGCAGATTAGGTTTACCCGTTCCTGAGATTACCATTTGCTCCGTTCCCGAAGACTATTTATTTGTGCGCAATGATGTTTACCATGCCAAGCGTACTTGCCTAACATTTCCCATAACGTGATCTCCCTTTCGTGTTCTGGATGATAGATAGTCCGCTGAAAATCTTCATCTTTCATATTCTTCAATACATCAAACCACTTATTATGCAGTGCATGAAGCAACGTCAAGGAAATGTTTACTGCCATCTTATAATCACTGGTCTCAGCCCATGCTGCTTCATTATATGGTTTAATCGTTGGATTCACTTCTGTTATTCCAAGTTTAAATCGAACAAAGGCATTCATATGGCTATCTGCCACATGGTGAACTACCTGACGCGTATTCCACCCTCCATCACGATAAGGAATATTCAATTGATGTTCATCTAAATTTAAGATGGACATTTCTAACTGACGTGGGAGAAACAAAATCTCCCACATCAATTTTTCTTTTTCTTCTGGCGAAAATGAAACAGGTGTGTATTGACCTATCGGATAACGATGCTCTACTACATCCATAAAAAACTATTGCTGATTAGCTACTATATCAATCAACTCAACATCAAATATAAGTAGTGAACCACCAGGGATCACATCACGAGATCCTTGTTCGCCATAGCCTAATTGATAAGGTATATAAAATTTGAAACGAGAACCTATGGGCATAAGTTGAACACCTTCTGTCCACCCTCTAATCACCTGATTCAATGGGAATGAAATAGGCTCCCCTCTGTCGCGTGAGCTATCGAATTTTTTTCCATTTAACAAGAATCCTTCGTAATGAACTTTTACGGTGCTGGTGTCAGCCGGTTTCGCACCAGTTCCCATGGTGATCACCTCATACTGAAGTCCGCTTGCCGTTTCCTTTACTCCTGGCTTTTTTCTATTTTCTGCTAGGAATTTATTCTGTTCGTCAATACTTGGTTGGATTTTAACCATTGATGCTTTCTGCATTTCTCGACGAACCAGCTCATTTGCCTGCTCAGGACTCATCAACATTTTATCGGCCAATGCATCAGAAAATCCTTTACTTAACAACTGCGTATTTACTTTAGAAATACCTTGTGATTTGAAAAACTTTCCATCTAACATTCCGATAGCATAGCTCATACTATCCAAAGAGGTTTTAAGGATCGGAGGTACAGTCTTTACTGCAGGAACTGTAGGTTTTACCGCTGGCTTAGCAGCAGGTTTATTTTGTGCATAGGTCAACATACCAAAAAATAAAAATCCAAGAGTGATCAGTTGCTTCATCATATTTAAAATTCAAGGTTAATTATCAAATCCATGTCCGGTCAAGTTAATAAAAACATCTTCCAGATTGGCGGGTTTTAATTCTTTTTTACGTTCAAATCCTTTTTTTAACAGGTCATCGATCAGTTTTTCTGGTGTATCTAGCGCCATAATCCTACCCTGATCCATGATGGCTACTCGATCGCAAAGGTATTCTGCTTCTTCCATATAATGCGTAGTCAAGACCACGGTTGTTCCCTTTTTCCGGATATTTTGTATCAAATCCCACAGGTTTCGTCGGGCTTGCGGATCCAGTCCTGTTGAAGGCTCATCCAGAAAAATGATTTTGGGATCATGGATCAGCG
>CAYTXC010000020.1:0-39462 GCA_964441425.1 uncultured Sphingobacterium sp.
GGTGTTGCTGACCCTCGTGCTCCTTATATCATTCGTGAAAATGCAAATGGTACATATAGAGGAATTGAGCCAAACAGAGGAACAACAAGCTTAGGTACCAACGATCAACCTCGTAACTATTGGGGAGGAACGTTTGCACAGACATCGGCAACTGTAGATACAGGTTCAAGATATATTTTTAGAAACGATTCTCCTTTTCCTATTGCCACTGCTGCTGAAGTGAAATTTATGCTGGCAGAAGCCTATTATCGCAAAGGTGATAAAGTGGCTGCCCGACAAGCATATCTTGATGGTATAAATGCCAATTTTGAAATGCTTAGCTCCACGTATGACGCTTCGGTACGCTCAGACCTTAAGATCACAACAGCAAAACGTACTGCCTATTTAGCTGATCCTAAAGTTGCCGTACCTGCAGCAGATCTTCGTTTGAGTCATATTATGCTTCAGAAGTTTATTGCCCTTTATGGATTTGGATTCATGGAAATATGGAATGATCTTCGTCGCTTCCATTATACAGATGCAGAAAATGGGGTGCAGGTATATACTGATTTCACGCCACCTTCTGGAGCGAACTTATTTGTAAATAATAATAACAAATTGGTATATCGCGCTCGTCCACGTTATAATTCAGAATATCTATATAACGTTGCAGAATTAGAACGAATTGGAGCTATGGCATTAGATTATCATACCAAAGAAATGTGGTTCTCTCAAAAATAATTCGAATAAAAAAGAATGACAATGAAAAAATCATCTATAAAATTTTTATTCGCAGGGTTAAGTATAGTTGGTCTATTCTCCTGTGAAAAAGAATTCACGCCTACAACTACTGAGAACAATCAGTTATCGGGTAAAGCGGCCATCAAATTTGTAAACTATACGGTTAATAGTAATCGAAACTATCTATTCATAGACGACAAATTAGTTTCGGGTACCGCATCGACATTTACCAATGTTTATCCTTCTGGTGCTGTAAGTTTTATCACTATTCCGTCAACAAGTAGTAGATTTTTAGTCCGAGATACTCTATCTACAACAACTCAGGTTCCTATTACTTTAACCAGTACTTTAGAACCAGGTTCATACTATACCTTGTTTACCTATGATTCGTTATCCGATGCTAAAGCAAGATTAGTAAAAGATGTTATAGAAATTCCAGCTGATACTACTGCCAGAGTACGATTTGCAAACTTTGCTTATTCAACGGCTTCAATGCCCAATATCGATATCTTCTCTACACGAAGAGGATCGAATGTAGCTACAAATCTTAAAGTGGCCGATGTGACCGGTTTTATACCCTATGCATCTAATTTATTGGATACACTACATATTCGTGAAACGGGTAGAACAACAAATCTGGTTTCATTGAATGGTTTCAGCCCTATCACAAAACGCAGCTATACTGTTGTGTTCAGAGGCAGCTGGAGACTGGCAGCAGGTACTACTTTAGGCAGAGGGATCTCCTCTTTCCTTACTTATTAATGTATTGTATTACATCATAAAAAAAACCTCCGTATTCCGGAGGTTTTTTTATTGTGATAAATCTTGATTAGAATCCCAAAGCACTCAGATAGCGTTCTGCATCCAAGGCAGCCATGCACCCACTGCCAGCAGCTGTTACTGCCTGGCGATAGTTCTTGTCCTGTACATCTCCTGCCGCAAATACACCCTCTATATTTGTTTTCGTTGTACCAGGAACTGTTAGCAAATACCCTGCTTCATCCATTTCTACATATCCTTTGAAAATATCTGAATTAGGTTGGTGGCCAATAGCTACAAAAAAACCCTGAATAGAAATTTCTTGTGTTTGATTAGTCTTATTGTTACGAATACGCATTGCTTCCACTTTCTTATCACCCAGGATCTCTTCTGTTTCAGTATTCCAATAAATCTTGATATTAGATGTATTTTTCACTCTGTCTTGCATTACTTTAGAAGCACGCATCTGGTCTTTACGGATTAACATGTGCACAGTAGTACATAGCTTACTCAGATATAATGCTTCTTCTGCTGCAGTATCACCAGCTCCTACGATGGCTACTTCTTTTCCACGAAAGAAAAAACCATCACAAACAGCACAGGCACTTACGCCAAATCCATTTAAGCGTTGTTCACTTTCTAGTCCAAGCCATTTAGCAGAAGCTCCCGTAGCAATGATCACCGCATCGGCATGAATTTCTTTTTCATCGTCTATCCATACTTTAAATGGTCGGGAAGAAAAATCAACTTTAGTAGCTAAGCCATATCGGATATCTGCGCCCATACGCGAAGCCTGTTTTTCAAAATCAACCATCATTTCAGGTCCCTGAACCCCATCCGGATATCCAGGATAATTTTCAACTTCTGTAGTTATGGTCAACTGACCCCCAGGTTGAATTCCCTGATAGAGAACAGGTTTCATATTTGCTCTCGCTGTATAAATGGCAGCAGTATAACCCGCTGGTCCGGATCCAATGATCAGGCAATGTATTTTTTCAATGTTGTTATCCATATATTAATGAGCAATTTAACTTTTAATTTATTTAGGGATGATGAGGGTGCGATACTGTGCTGCATATCCTCCAAAATAACCTAAGGCATTTCCGGAAATATTTCCCAATACTTTGATCGGACTGGAAAATGGATTCCCGATACTTTGGAAATTGAACTCAAAAGTTCTCCAAAAATCATAGGTTGCTTTGTCAATATTACATAATTTCAACGTAGCCGTATCCCCTCTTTTGAAATAAAGATTTGCCTCTTCAAAAGGCAAATTCTTATTTACACCTTTGTCCACAGCTATAGTATAAGTACGACCATCTATAATTTGATCATCGAAAACCGAATTTAGACCAGGGAAAAACTGGTCTTTATTTTGCTGGGTAAAGTACCGGATATAATCTCCAAATCCCGGCTTATCTGTTGTTTTCATTTTCAAACGCGCATAGCTACTATCCTTTTCAATAGTCACTTTCTCCCACCATAAAGAGTCTATTGATCTGGTGATAGAGGGAATGGTAGTTTCTGCGGTAAACGTTTGAGATCCTGTTTTAATGGTCAACGTATAACGTGTGTTCAATTTTCCTATTAATAATGGCTGCGTGTAATAATATAAGAAATTACGATCTACTCTTACAGAGTCTTCAATTAGTTTAAAAATTTGTCCGTTTGTTGATATAGTTACATCTGCTTTTCGCACAAAAGACTGAAGCAGCGCATCGGAAGATAATGTCCCGAAATACTCCAGACTTTTGTTTAGAACTATTAACGGAGGCCTCCCATTTTCAATAGATCCATCTACTACTAGTTTTGGTAAAGTCTCATCTAATTCTATCTCAATTTCCTTTTCACAGGAATAGAGAAACAATGTCAAACACAAACTCACCAAGATCTTCAAATGTTTATCCATAGTCGTGCAAAAGTAAGGCATAAAAAAGCCCGGTCAATGACCGGGCTTAATAAGATTTATAACCGGTATTTATCCCAGATAAGCTTTTAGTGCGTTGCTGTATCTCGCTTTCTGCAAGCGTTTGATTGCACGCTCCTTGATCTGACGGATACGCTCTTTGGTAAGGTCGTATTTCTGACCTATTTGTTCAATGGTTACTCCATTTTCACCATCTAATCCAAAATACGCATTTACGATTTCAGCCTCACGAGGACTCAGGGATTTGAGTACACGACGGATTTCTGCACGAAGAGAATCCTTCATCACATCATCGTCTGTATCATCTCCACCTTCCAATAAATCACCCATAGCTACGTCCTCTGCTTCGTGAACTGGAGCATCAAGGGAAGTGTGGCGGGTGTTGCTTTGGAAAATGTTGTTAATCTCTGTTTCACTCATTTCCAACAATTCAGCCAATTCTTCTGTAGATGGTTCACGTTCGTGCTCTTGCTCAAACGCCATATACGCTTTATTGGCTTTATTGTAAGTCCCGATCTTGTTTTGTGGAAGACGAACCAAACGTCCCTGCTCGGCCAAAGCCTGAAGGATAGACTGACGAATCCACCAAACTGCATATGAAATAAATTTGAAACCTTTTGTTTCATCAAAGCGCTGAGCGGCTTTGATCAAACCGAGATTCCCTTCATTTATCAAGTCACTCAACGAAAGACCCTGGTGTTGGTATTGTTTCGCTACAGATACTACGAAACGAAGGTTTGCCTGAACTAATTTATTCAAGGCCTTCTGGTCGTTCATCTTGATGCGCTGTGCCAGTGTGGTCTCCTCCTCGGGAGTGATCATGGAAATTTTAGAGATCTCCTGCAGATACTTCTCAACCGCCTGGGAGTCGCGATTGGTAATCTGTGTTGCTATCTTAAGTTGCCTCATAACTATTTTTAAAAACTGTAGTTCTGATAATCAGACTGAAATCAGGCCAACAGGAGTTGCTAATGTATCGTTATAATTTGAACGGAATATACCGTGCAGTCTGCAAATTTACTCAACAGTTTTAATTTTTCCGCATACTTGTGGAAAAAAGGTGAAAACGAGTGTTAATTGCTACTATCAGGAAATAACAAAATCCCTACGCCCTTGTTCACAAAACGCCTTGCTTGCCATAAATTCGCAGCATGATGATCGACTATAGGTCCGATACCGTTACGAAACCCAGTTTGGCCATGCGGGAGATTATGGCAACTGCCCCAGTAGGAGATGATGTTTTTGGGGAAGATCCTTCGGTAAATGCTCTGGAAAGTCGTTCGGCTGCTCTATTTGGCTTCGAGGCCGGGCTTTTTTGTCCAAGCGGCACCATGACCAACCAGATTGCCATTAAAGTGCACACCCGCCCAGGAGATGAGGTAATATGTGAAAAAAACTCCCACATTTATTATTACGAAGGGGGTGGCATAGCCTTTAATTCAGGGGCATCTGTCCGACTGATTGAAGGTAATCGAGGCCGAATAACCGCCGATCAAGTATTGGTCAATATAAATCCCGATGATGTACATCGACCAGTTTCTAGGTTGGTGAGCCTGGAGAACACCTGTAATCGAGGCGGAGGGTCTTGTTATAACCTCGAAGAAGTAGCCTTAATCCGCAAAGTTTGTCAAGATAATGGTATGCTTCTCCATTTGGATGGAGCCCGCTTATTCAATGCCATTGTTGCTAAAAAAGAAGATCCCAAAAGATATAGCCATTTGTTTGACTCAGTATCCGTTTGTTTAAGCAAAGGATTAGGTGCTCCCGTGGGAAGCGTATTGTTGGGTTCAAAAAACATGATTAAAATGGCCCGGCGGGTAAGAAAGGTATTTGGAGGTGGAATGCGACAGGCGGGTATTTTAGCCACAGCAGCCTTATACGCATTAGAGAACAATGTGGAACGAATGGTTGAAGATCATGCACATGCTACACTTCTTGGCGATGCCCTTGCTCATCAGGCGTATATCGATGAAGTGTTAGGAGTGGAAACGAATATTGTGATCGCTACCTTCAAAGCAGGATATGATCCGGCTAAATTTCTTCATCAAATGAAAGAAAAAGGGATTCTACTTTATCAAATTTTCCCCAATCAAATACGTCTTGTTACGCATCTGGATATCAACCCTGAAATGATCGAAAAAACTATTGAAGCGATAAAATCTATATAACTATGTTTCCTTCTATTGATCCAAGTACAACTGCTTCCTGGAAATTTCTCAAATCGCATTATGAGGAGATGAAGGATAAAAATTTAAAATCACTTTTTAAAGATGATCCTAATCGCTTTTCTAACTTTAGCCTTTGTTTACCTGAACTGGTATTTGATTATTCAAAAAATAACATTAATCAAGAGACCATTCGTTTATTGATTGCTCTTGCCAATGATTGCCAGTTGAGTGAGGCAATACAGGCTATGTTCAGTGGAGAAAAAATAAACGTTACGGAAAATAGAGAAGTACTTCATACCGCCCTTCGTAACTTTTCTGGGAAGCCCGTAATGGCAGATGGTAAAGATGTGATGCCAGATGTACAGGCAGTACAACAACAAATGAAAGATTTCTGTGAGCGGGTGCATAGTGGTGAATGGAAAGGGTACACAGGTAAGAAAATAAAATATATCGTAAACATAGGTATCGGCGGAAGTGATTTAGGTCCGGTGATGGTAACAGAAGCCCTGAAACCTTATTGGGTTGATGGTATTGAGACGTATTTCGTTTCGAATGTAGATGGTACGCATATCGCTGAAACGTTAAAGAAAGTGAAGCCAGATGAAACTTTGTTTCTGATTGCCTCAAAAACATTTACCACACAGGAAACTATGACCAATGCGCATTCAGCGCGCGAATGGTTTTTAGCAACTGCCATAAATGAGGCATATATAGCTAAACATTTCGTGGCCCTTTCTACCAATAGTAAAGAAGTTTCAACATTTGGAATCGACACCAATAATATGTTCGTTTTCTGGGATTGGGTTGGAGGTCGTTATAGTCTTTGGAGTGCGATTGGGTTATCCATCGCTTTAACTATTGGTTATAATAATTTTGAAGCTTTACTCAAAGGTGCTTACACTGTTGATGAACATTTCAAGACGGAAACATTTGATAAAAATATTCCAGTACTGATGGCTTTGATCGGTATCTGGTATGTGAACTTTTATCAGGCAGAAAGTGAGGCCATACTACCCTACGATCAATACCTTCATCGTTTTGCGGCTTATTTTCAACAGGGAAATATGGAGAGCAATGGTAAATATGTGAGCCGAAATGGTGAAATAACAAATTACGAAACCGGTCCGATCATTTGGGGGGAGCCTGGCACGAATGGACAACATGCATTCTACCAACTGATCCATCAAGGTACAAGATTGATACCATGCGATTTCATAGCACCGGCTATATCTCATAACCCAATGGGAGATCATCACGAAAAATTATTGTCTAATTTTTTTGCGCAAACAGAAGCTTTGATGAATGGAAAGACAGAAAATGACGTTCGTACCGAATTAGGTCACTTATCTAAAGAGGTGTCAGAAAAATTGCTACCCTTTAAAGTATTTACCGGTAACCGCCCTACCAATTCATTTTTAGTGAAGAAGCTCACGCCCACTACCTTAGGCATGTTGATTGCCTTGTATGAACATAAAATCTTTGTACAGGGTGTGATCTGGAATATTTTCAGTTTTGATCAGTGGGGCGTTGAATTAGGAAAACAATTAGCAAATAAGATTCTGCCCGAGTTAACGAATGATGCTAAAATCTATAGTCATGATTCTTCCACAAATGGATTAATCAATTGTTATAAAGAATTTCGGAAAGGATAAATGAAAAAGCCCCTATTCGGGGCTTTCTTATTATAACAATCGTAGAATTACCATTTATCTACTTCCTCAGAGGCAGAAGGAGCTGCATCATCAGAGGGAGTACTTGGCTCTTGAGCTGCAGCTGGTTCAGAAGCTACTTCGGCAGCAGCTGAAGCCTGTGAACGCTCTCCATGATATTCTCCACCTTCTTCATCGTAATCATCATGGTTGAAGGCATCGAAATCAAAATCAGGCATCAGTTCCGTTTTAACATGATCAACTGCTTCGTTTAAAGCCTTGATGAATTTGTTGAAGTCTTCTTTGTAAAGAAAGATCTTATGCCTATCATAACCATCATCATTGAAACGCTTACGACTTTCCGTGATCGTCAGGTAGTAATCGTTTCCACGAGTAGTTCTGACATCAAAGAAATAAGTCCTTCGCTTCCCGGCGCGTATTCTTTTGCTATACACGCTTTCCATCCGTTTGTCGTTGTTTTCGTACGCCACAGTCGTTAGTTTTTAGTTGTTTTGTTTAAGTCGTTGTTAACCTTTCAAAGATAAAAATGTTTTTGAATTGTCAAAATTTCGTTAAGTTTTTTTGAAAATACTGTAAAACAAGATGGAATAAGCGATTTTATTGATCCTCCTCGGTCCTCAACTGCCGGTTGAACATGTCTGAATAGTAACCATTCAGGGCCAGAAGCTCCTCATGAGTACCCTGTTCAACGATCTTACCCTCCTCCATAACGATGATCTTATCAAACTTAAGCAAACTAAATATGCGATGGGTAATGATTATAGCGGTTTTGCCGGCTAAAACTTTGGTCAGACTGGCAAGGATTTGTTTCTCGGTTTTAGCATCTACAGCACTCAGACAATCATCTAAAATCATGACCTGACTATCTTTTGCCAAGGCACGGGCAATAGCCACACGCTGTTTTTGCCCTCCGCTAAGGGTTACGCCCCGCTCTCCTACCATCGTTTCAAATTGGTTCGGTAATCGAAGGATGTCTTCTTCTACGGAGGCATATTGAGCCGCGCGCTTCAATTCTTCTTGAGAAACGTTCTTGCCAAATCGGATATTATTGGCTACTGTTTCAGAAAATAGAAATACTTCCTGGGAAATATAAGCCACCTGATCTCTTAAGCCATACAGATCAAGTGATCTCAAATCCAACCCATCGATTTTTATATTACCTGTTTGTGGATCGAAGAAACGAAGTAATAATTGAGCTAATGTTGTTTTACCACTGCCCGTTCTACCCACGATGGCGATCTTTTCCCCAGGTTGGATCTCCAAATTGATGTTCTGTATGGCCTGAATCCCGGTATGCTCATATGTAAACGAAACGTTCTCTAGTCTAATTTGTCCTTTTATATTGGGATGGAGCGCATTTTTTGGAGACGTAATATCTGGCTGTGTATTCAGAAATTCATTCAATCGCTTTTGTGAGGCAGAGGCCCGTTGCACCATACTCGCTACCCAACCTACGGCACTAACAGGAAATGTTAGCATATTGATATAAACCACAAATTCAGCAATAGTACCAGGAGAAACTTGATGATTCATCTGGTACATACCACCTACCATTATGGTGATTAGCGTACTGATACCAATCAGTAAACCGATCGACGGGAAATATAATGCTTCAACCTTAGCCAGACCGATCGCATTTTGTCGGTAAGATTCGCTATTTGCAGAAAAAAATTTGAACATTGAATCTTCCTGCACATAAGATTTGATCACGCGAATACCTGAAAACGATTCCTGCGCGTTTATCGTAAGATCACTAAGTCGTTCCTGAATTTGTTCAGAACGCTTATTTATAATAGTATTTACCCAATAGATGGTGTATGCGAGTATGGGTAGGGGTGCCAAGGTATAAAGACTGAGTCGCCAATCTTTTGAGATCATATAATAAAGGCTCAAACTGATCAGCACTATAAGATTCACCAGGTACATGATAGCCGGACCCGTGTACATACGTACCCTACTAACATCCTCCGTGATACGGTTCATGAGATCCCCTGTAGAATGTATTTTAAAGAATTGCGCATCCAGTCGCTGATAATGATCATATACTTGATTTTTCTGATCATACTCGATATGCCTGCTCATTACGATCAGTGTTTGTCGCATGAGAAACATAAAAAAACCTCTCAGTAGCGCCAGCATCAGCAAAATGATCCCTGTATAGAGTATCATTTTTTCAAATGGTAAATTGAAGAAATCTATTTTCTGGGTAAACCAATGTACCAGCGGATCATTATCTGCTTTTATAGGAGCAATTTTAGTAGAGGAGTTTCCCGCCATTTCCTGGATACGTTGCGTGACTTTATCGATAACGAATCCAGTAATTTGAGGAGACAAAATGCCGAAATAATTCGATATCACCACAAACAGTACACCCAGTGAGCATCGCCACCGGTATTTCCAGAAAAAATGATTTAAGGATAAAAGATGTTTCAACGAAGCGAAGTTAGCCATTATTTGGTGAGCTTGGGATGCAAGCAGGCCTTGAGTTTCAGGAATTTATAAAAATTCTTTGGGTTGTTTTTTTGTTTATTACGTGTTGAAATGTACTTTTGCCGCGGAGAGATGGCAGAGCGGTCGAATGCGGCGGTCTTGAAAACCGTTGACTGTAACAGGTCCGGGGGTTCGAATCCCTCTCTCTCCGCCAACAAAATAGAAATGCCCCATCTAAGGGGCATTTCTATTTTGGAAAATGCCATAACATATGAGCAAAGATTAATAACATTGAAACGATCTCTGCGTAGCCATAATACTAGATCACCTTGGTGCAACGAACTTGCCGAAGCATTATAATTTATGTACCTCAAGACTTAGTATTCATTCCAACCCTTTCCTTTCAAAATAAAAGGAATGCTCCTTTCCACTCTATCTTCTCTGGTTTTCGATTGTTTCGCACCAGCAATATAAAGATGATGCGATCGTTTACGCCCTGGCGTTAAAGCTTCAAAAGCATTTTTTAATCTAGCGTCCTTTTCCAACTTTGAATTAAACTCAGGCGATAGAACCAAGGATTTACGCTTACTTAAATCAACCTTTATTCCAAGCTTTTCATTCTGTATAGCATCAGCAATAAATATTTTGATTTGTTTCTCGTCCTTTTGGATCTGTTTGGTAGTCGTAAATTTTAACAACTTTACTGATTGTGAATGCTCACCTGGACTACTCAATAATGCTTTGGGATCATGTAATAATACACCTTTAAAAAAACTTATACTGCAATACTGTTTAAAAGCTGCGATCATCGCGACATTTGCTTTCCCTAATGTATAGGTCGGCATCCCCCATTTAATTTCTTCGGTTAATCCAGATGATTGAAGTATTTCTCGAAGAAGTTTAAGCTCATTTTTCCATTGTTGCACTTTACAATTGGAGGTACTCATTAGAGGACATCTCCCGCAACCATCCGTAAAAAAAATGTCTGCCGGTTTCATCTTTTAAAGTTAAGGGAAGCATATTTAATTCTCAATTTATTACCGGAACTTAGAAAACTGTAATCGCTTGCATACCAGATCCGGGTTAAAGATTCCTTCATTATAGACTATTTTTCCATTGACAAATGTTTTATGTATAGTCGCGAACATCTTCGTTCCTAAAAATGGTGACCATCCGCAAGCATAGAGTAGATTATCCTGCTGTACCATCCAATCTTTATTCATGTTGACCAATACAAGATCTGCATAATAACCTTCTCGGATATATCCTCTATCCCTTATCTTATACAATTCCGCAACATGGTGTGACATGAATTTTACCACTTCAGGTAATGTGATCTTTCCCTGCTTAACCAAGCTCAGCATGGCTGGTAACGCATGCTGAACCAATGGCCCTCCACTCATCGCCTGCTGATATGAACCTGACTTTTCAACTACGGTATGTGGTGCATGGTCTGTTGCAATAATATCAAGATGACCACTTCTTAATCCCGTTAATAAACCATCACGGTCGGAGGCTTTCTTTACTGCTGGATTCCATTTAATCCAAGATCCAAGTTTATCGTAATCAAAATCAGAAAACCAAAGATGATGGACACATGCCTCTGCTGTTATTTTCTTTCGATCTACAGGAATGTCAGCTTCAAATAATCCGGTTTCTACTTCGGTTGAAATATGGAAAACATGTAAGCGATTCTGATGTTTACGAGCTAACTCCACTACCCGTTGAGTAGCCTTAAAACAAGCTTCTTCAGAACGAATAATTGGGTGAGCAGAAATGGGCATTTCTGATCCAAATTTTTGTTTACATTCCAGAAAATTTCGATGTATGATTTCATCATCCTCACAATGAAGTGCAATAAGGGAGTCAGATCTGGAAAATACTTGTTCCAGATATTCTGGATAATTGGCTAAAATGCCTTTATCTGAATTAAAATAAAGCCCATCATCCGTAATGCCACATACCCATTCATTGTCTATGCGTAAAGCCTCATCCAGATTTTCCTGATTGATGCCCATAAAAAATGAATAATTTGCCAATGAAGTAGCTGAGGCGATTTGATATTTTTCTTCAAGAAGTTCACGAGTAAGTGTATTAGGAATTGTATTGGGCATATCCATGAAGGACGTAATACCTCCAGCTACAGCTGCTTTTGATTCAGATTGAATAGTGGCTTTATGGGTAAGTCCAGGCTCTCTGAAATGTACCTGATCATCAATAACACCTGGCAAAAGATATAGACCTTCGGCCACAATTTCAAAGGCATTAGAATCCTGAATAGTTGAAGCAATCTTTTCAATACGTTCATCTTTAATAAGTACATCTGCTGTTTTGATCTCGCCTTCATTTACAACAGAGGCTTGTTTAATGACTATCTTTCTCATAGTGTATTATGGGTTGCAGTTATCACAATAGGTTGGATCTTCCATCATTTTATCATGCGGATAAATTTTTTCTTCTGAAAATTTGCATTTAGTGCACACGGACAAATATTTTAACGTTGATTTTGTTGGGCTAGCACACAAAGAACATGGCAAACCAGAAATAGCTTCTGTAATGCTAAAACCTGGAAATTGGCATACCGGGCATGTTGATCGCATTTTCTCAATCAGTTTGTGAGCACAGGATTCTATTACTTTCATCCGAGAAGGATTAAACATAGCCCGCATATCAGTTTCAACAAAAACAGATCCGTTAATTTTCAAGCACTCTACGAAAGTTTGTTCAAGAGTAGTATAGTCCCCAATTCCTTTCTTCAAATAATCAGTACTCGTTTCTTTATCACGAATGATCAATCGATGGGAAGGGAAAAAAGTATGTTCTGCAAATGCTTTCAATTCCTCAATGGATTTAATTGTTTTACCATTAAAATTGGTTTCTGTGCTTAATTCTTTGACTACAATTTCAATTTCATTTTTTTTATCGTACACCATTAACAGCTCCTCATCAGCAGGAATAAAAAATAAAAAAGGATGTGGCCCAAACGATCCTTCACTGGCTATAATGATATCATCATTCAAATACCTTGAAGCTATTCTACATTTTTCCCGAATGGCAGTAAGTGGATCCGGTCCCCTTTCTATCTCACCAGAAAAGGTTCCTAATAAATCGGTATCAAAAGCATCAAAAACACACACTTCACCTTCAAATGCTTCTTCTAATAAAGGACGCAATACATGTTCCTTACCGTGCTTAGTTATAACAGATATCCTCCGGTTGTGAAATAGATTCTGGTACATACGCATGCCTACCAAATATCTAAAATGAGAAGAATTAAAAGAAGTTGAGCTTATAGCCAGGAATTTTATTCAATAACTATACGTTATAGTTCACTACGTTTATCTTATACATTTCCTCACTTCCGGTGCCACTTTAGTGGCGAGTAATTCTATTGATTTCATCGCTTGCTTATGAGGCAATGCCCCTATGGTCATTTGTGCTAAAAAACGAGTATGTCCAAATAATTCATATTGATACAAGATCTTATCGATTACTTGTTGCGGACTGCCCACCAGTAAGGCTCCCTCTTTTTCTGTAGCCATATCATATTGTTGTCGGGTCATTCCTGGCCAACCTCTTTCCCTGCCTATTCGAGACATCACCTCTGCATATGTGGGAAAGAATTCATCTCGCGCTTGTTTGGCGTCCTCCGCAATATAGGTATGCGAGTTGATACAGATCTGTAATTGCTCAACTGGATGTCCTGCTTTAGCATATACCTCTCTGTAGAGGTTAGTAAACCCAGCAAAACGGGCAGGTATTCCACCAATTATCGCCAGTGTTAAGGGCAATCCATTTTCCGCTGCACGAACAACAGATTCAGGTGTACCTCCTACGGCAATCCAAATAGGAAGTTTTTGTTGATAAGCACGAGGATAAACACCTCTGTTCTGAACCGATTGCGTGTGATGCCCGCTCCAATTCAACAAAGTGGATTCATTGATCTTCATTAACATCGCCAACTTCTCTTCGTATAATGCATCATAATCTTTCAGCTCATATCCAAACAAGGGAAACGATTCTATGAAAGAACCTCTACCAGCCAGAATTTCTGCACGGCCATCTGACAAAAGATCTAAGGTGGCAAATTGCTGATATACGCGTACTGGGTCTTCAGAACTCAATACGGTTACCCCTGTAGAAAGCTTGATTCGACTAGTTTTTACAGCAGCAGCGGCTAGAATGGTTACCGGCGATGAAATGGCATAATCTGGTCTATGGTGCTCCCCTACGGCGAACACATCCAGACCTAATGCATCAGCATAAACAATCTCATCCATAAGATCATGTACCCGTTGATGGGCATCTGTACTATCTCCTGTAACAGGATGTTTCCCAATATCGCCAAAAGAGCAGATTCCTATTTGCATACACAAAATTAGCCAATTGTCTGATTCTCTAATTTTTTAAAAGCTATCAACTAGATTTGCCTGAAATAAACGCTATGCGCTATTCCCTTTTACTTTTTTTGCTTTTATATACTGATATTATTTTGGGTCAAACCGAATATTGGAAAGAGATCAAAAATTGGGATAGCAGCAGAGTTCAAGCATTAAAAGCAGAAAATGGATGGTTGAACTTAGCTGGATTATTTTGGTTAAAAGAAGGGCAAAACACTTATGGAACCCATAAAACCAACGATCTGGTTTTCCCTAAAGGAAGCGCAGCAAAAAAATCGGGAACGATCGTCTTAAAAGATGGGGTCGTAACATTAAATGATAAGATCATCTTCCATCCAGATTCAGTATATACACCGGTGATCAGTTATCATAATTTCAATTGGTCAATCATCAAAAGAGAAGAAAAATATGGCATCCGATTACGGAATCTGAACAGCGCACTAATAAAAAATTTTAAACCAATAGATCGCTATCCCGCAGATACGGTATGGAGAGTTAGGGCCTTTCTGCAAAAAGGTAATGGAAATGTAATGATCACTAATGTTCTAGGTCAGACCATCAAACAAGAATCTCCGGGAAAGTTGATCTTCACAATCGATAACAAAACATTTTCGCTGGATGCAATGAAAGAAGGTAATCAATTATTTATCATATTTGGAGATGAAACTTCTGCAGTTACGACATATGGAGCTGGAAGATATATGTATGCAGCGATGCCCGATAAAGAGGGTTATACCATTTTAGATTTCAACAAAGCCTTTAATCCCCCTTGTGCATTCACCAATTATGCAACCTGTCCCTTGCCACCAAAGCAAAATATCCTTCCCATTGAAATACGGGCTGGTGAAAAAGATGTTCATATGCACTGATACTTCTCTTCGTTTAAATAGCATTGAATACGAAGAGCAACAGTCATGACCATGCATATTTAGTATCGTTTGACAGACAATTTTTGACATAAAACTGCAGCGTTTATAAATCGAAATCCGTACATTCATTTTTCAATTTATAATCATGAGAACTATTTTGCTGACTACTACCCTATTTTTATTTGCCGCTGCACAAGCACAAACAGATTATACTAAGATCAGCGCTCTAGCTGAAAAGATGGAATCTAAGGTGATTGCCTGGAGACGCGACATCCATGCCAATCCAGAACTGGGTAATCGTGAAAATCGAACTGCCGATGTCATTGCTAAACACCTGAAGGCTCTTGGAATGGAGGTAAAAACTGGAATTGCACATACCGGAGTAGTGGGTATATTGAAAGGAGATAAACCTGGTCCAGTTGTAGCGCTTCGTGCAGATATGGATGCACTTCCTGTAACTGAAAGGGCGAATCTTCCATTCGCTTCAAAAGTTAAAACACAATATAATGGACAAGAAGTTGGCGTCATGCATGCTTGCGGACATGATACACATGTGGCCATACTCATGGGGGTAGCTGAACTTCTTACCGGTATGAAAAAAGATCTTAAGGGTACAGTTAAATTTATTTTCCAACCTGCAGAAGAAGGTGTTCCATTTGGAGAACAAGGTGGTGCGGAACTTATGGTAAAAGAAGGTGTATTAGAAAATCCAAAAGTGGATGCCATTTTTGGATTGCACATAAATTCACAAACAGAAGTGGGTAAAATTGGGTATCGACCAGGAGGCACGATGGCCAGTGTACATGATATGCGCATTGTGATAAAAGGTCGCCAGGCTCACGGAGCATCTCCCTGGTCTTCCGTTGACCCAATCGTTACGGCAGCACAGATGGTGAATAATCTCCAAACCATAATCAGTCGCAATCTGAACATCACCGAAAATGCCGGAATTGTGACCATTGGATCAATAAAAGGTGGAGTTCGCTCAAACATCATTCCTGAGGAAGTGGAAATGTTAGGGACGATCAGAGCACTTAGTGCTGAAGATGAAGCAATGTTGATCAACCGAATCAAAACCATTGCTACCAATACAGCCGAAGCCATGGGAGCACAAGTATCTATACAAATTCCATACGCTTCGCGCTATCCCGTTACGTATAATGATCCGTCATTGACAGCCAAAATGCTTCCCACTTTGGAAAGAACAGCTGGCTCATCCAATGTTTTTCTTCGTCCTCCTCAAACAGGTGCTGAAGATTTTTCTTTCTTCCAGGAAAAAGTTCCTGGTTTATTTATCTTTTTAGGCGGTGCTCCAAAAGGTTCCGATGTAAAGAATTTACCATCGCATCATACCCCTGATTTTTTTATTGATGAAAGTGGATTAACATTGGGTGTGAAAACACTTACCAATCTCACTCTGGATTATATGAATAATGAAAAACGCTAAAAAGGCAGATCTACCCAGTAAAATTTGTCCCATTTGTAATCGTCCTTTTACATGGAGAAAAAAATGGGAAAAGAATTGGGATCATGTAAAATATTGCAGTGAACGATGCCGTAGAAATACAAAACCGAATCCATCTGGTTAACAAAAAAGCACATACAAAGATGTGCTTTTTTGTTTTTTAGTTTTTCATCTTTAGAATAACGCCATATTCTGAGGGTAATACATCCGGTAAGGTAATCTTCAGCTTACCGTTCTCATTTGTCCACTTGACCGGTTTCTTCAAACCCAGTAACTGAATTTTAGAACCTTCAACAGGCGTTACTGAAGTTAATTCGATAACATTTCCAGATTTAGCCTTTACTATAGCATAGGTATATTTTCCATCTTTACTAACCGTAAATTTCGCATCACCTTCTTTATATTGTTTTCGACTATTTGTAGCATAAATGGCCTCGCCATTTATCTTTAACCAATCACCCATTTGCTTCAAGCGCTCTACACTAGGCTCAGGAATAAAGCCCTCTGCGGTGGGTCCTACATTCAATAAATAATTTCCTCCTTTTGCTGCAATGTCAACCAATTGATCAATTAACACTTGTGTTGATTTCCAATTATGATCATTCTTTTTAAAACCCCAAGTATCATTCATAGTGATACAACTCTCCCAATCTTGATCGGTAGTACCCTCCAAAATTTCCTGCTCAGGTGTTCCGAAATCGCCGGCAGCATCTTTATATTTATTCATTCCCTGCATGCCAGCCCGGCCCTTACCCACTCTGTTATTGATGATGAGATCAGGTTTAAGATTTCGTAAAAAAGTATATAAATCTTTCCCTTGATCTTCTGTCCACTCCGGAATCCATTCTCCATCAAACCATAATACAGCCGGATCATATTTTTCAATCAGCTCTTTTAGCTGAGGCTTTAAATATTCTTCACGATATTTTGCCCAATTTGCATTGGGATTAAGTTGATGCGCATATCCTTTAGGGCTTTCTGCGTCAGGTTGATGCCAATCCATGATGGAGTGGTAAAAGCACATTTTGATACCAGCCTCTTTACATGCATCAGACAATTCTTTCAAAATATCGCGCTTAAAAGGTGCAGCATCCATAATGTCATAACTGGTGATCTTACTATCCCACAAACAAAATCCATCATGGTGTTTTGACGTAATCACGATATATTTAATCCCAGCTGATTTTGCTATAGCTACCCATTCTGTTGCATTAAAAGAAGTTGGATTGAACTGTTTTACATAACCCTCATAAACAGGTATAGGAATCTTTGCGTTATGCATGATCCACTCACCAATTCCTTTTACCTCTTTCCCCTCATATATTCCGGCAGGAACAGCATATGCACCCCAATGAATAAACATGCCAAAAGTAGCGTCTCGCCACCATTCCATGCGAGAGTCCTTTTGTTGTGAAAAAGCACTAAATGAAAGTACAATAAAGGATAAGGTGATGATTCTTTTCATATGATGGTAAATTAAATTGATTAATTATTTTGTACAAATAACCCTAATTCACTGATGGCAGCCGTAGCGCCAGATTTTGTTACCCTGATCCGCACTTTTTGGGTAGTAACAGAAGGAAATGTCAGAATTCGCGCATTGCCAATGCTCGTTGCCTGGGTAAATGTTTGCCAGCCACCATCCACCCATGCTTCAGCTATAAACTCCTCTACCCGTTGACCAAGTTTGATATTCTCTCTAATACGCAATACATTGAAAGTTTGTGGAGCATTCCATTCCAACAAAATATCATTACCTGCTACATATGAATATCTGTCTGCATCTATTAATTCTTTTTTCGCATTAGAAATTACAGCAATATTATTGGAAAATGTATTTTTCAAGATGTCTCCAAATGCCTTCAAGGCCTTCACATCATTTTCCTGTAACAGGCCTCTTGTATCCGGGGACAACCCAAGATCTAAACAGGCACCCCGACCTACGGATTTCAAATAGATGTCAAATAATTTTTCTGGTGATTTCACTTTTTCATCCTGATCCTTATGATAGAACCAACCCGGACGTAAAGCCACATCACATTCAGCAGGTATCCAATTCTTTCCTCTTAACGTACCCGTTGGCGAGTTACGATAATCTGATTCGCCGGGTCCCACTTTTGTAGTTCCTTCCCGTGGAATCGGATCATATGTAGCCCAGGAAGTAAAAGCCGCCTCTCCATGTTCATTACCTACCCAACGTACATCAGGTCCTACATCACTGAATATTGAAGCCATAGGTTGCCATTTTCGAGTGGATGCCCAAGTGGTATCCCAACCATAATAGGTACCACGATCAATTTTTCTGGTTTCCCGCTTACCACCATAATAACCGTCACCTCCATTTGCTCCGTCATGCCACGACATAAACAGTTCCCCATAATTGGTATATAGTTCTCTTAATTGGTCTCTGTATATCTCTACGTATTGATGCGTTCCATAATATTCGTTATTCCGATCCCATGGAGAAATATAAACTCCGAACTTCAATCCAGCTTTCCGGCAAGCCTGTTCAAACTCACGTACCATATCACCTTTACCATCACGCCACGGACTTTTGGAAATATTGTAATCTGTAGTTTTCGTTGGCCATAGGCAAAATCCATCATGATGTTTAGCCACCAAGATCAATCCTTTAAAACCACCATCTTTTGCTGCCCCAACAATTTGATTAGCATCAAATGCAGTAGGATTAAAAAGGGTTGGATTAGCATCCCCATATCCCCATTCTTTATTTTCAAAAGTGGTGGGGGTGAAATGGATCAAAACATACATTTCTGTTTCGTGCCATTTTAATTGTCTGGCTGAAGGAATAGCGCCAAATGGTTTTAACTGAGCAAGCGAAGACAATAACAAGAGGCATAACGGAAAGAATAAAATTAATTTCTTCATTTGAATCACAAGGGTTAATTCTATTAAAAAACGTATGTTGAAAATACTACTTTAATCGTAGGAATGCACTATATTTCAATTTTAAAAACTAATCCGCAAGATATGTTCTCTCTTCATGGTAAATCAGCCCTTATTACTGGAGGTGCCAGTGGCATTGGATTGGCCATCTGTACCCTTTTTCATCAACAAGGTGCTGTTGTACATATTTTAGATCAGAATAAGGAAAAAGCTGAGGAAAAAGCTTCTGCTTTAGGCCAAAATGCCCATGCACATGCCATTGATGTTACAGATCAAACTGCTGTTCGTAATCTCATTACATCCATTGCACAACAACATACCATTGATATTGTAGTAAATAGTGCTGGTATTAGCCATATCGGAACGGTAGAAAATACTTCAGAGGAAGATTTTGACAAAGTGATGAAGGTAAATGTAAAAGGGGTTTATAACCTTATTCATTGCACGATTCCGTATATGGTGGAAAAACAAAATGGAGTGATCTTGAATCTATGCTCTGTAGCAGGCTCTGTTGGATTAGCCGATAGATTCGTTTATGGTGTATCAAAGGGGGCTATACTAACCCTCACGCTTAGTGTGGCGAAGGATTATGTCAAAAAAGGAATCAGATGCAATTGTATTTCACCCGGCAGAGTACACACCCCATTTGTTGATGGATTCTTGAAAAAGAATTATCCTGGTAAAGAGCAGGAAATGTTTGAAAAATTAGCAGCAACTCAACCAATTGGCAGAATGGCCAATCCTGAAGAAGTAGCGAATCTAGCACTTTTCCTATGCAGCGATGAAGCTTCCTTTATAACAGGTACAGATTATCCTATCGACGGAGGATTTATAAGACTTAATAACTAATATGAAACTATTCAGATTTGGTGAAGCCGGACAAGAAAAACCGGGTGTATTCTTCAATGGAAACAAGCTTGATGTATCCGCATTCGGACAAGATTATACAGAAACTTTTTTTGAACAGGATGGATTAACAAAACTAAATCTCTGGCTTCAACAACATGCGAATTCCTGCCCGGTTATTGGAGACGATATCCGATATGGATCCTGTATTTCTCGCCCTTCAAAAATCGTATGCGTAGGATTAAACTACGCCCGTCATGCGTCAGAAACAGGTGTTGAGCCTCCTAAAGAACCTGTATTATTTTTCAAAAGTACTACGGCACTAAATGGTCCTAATGATGATGTCATCATTCCGAAAAATTCCCATAAAACAGATTGGGAGGTAGAACTAGCCGTAATCATCGGTAAAAAAGCCAGCTATGTCGAATTGGATCAGGCTTATAGCTATATAGCCGGTTATGCTGTTCATAACGATTATTCAGAACGTGAGTTTCAAATCGAAAGAGGTGGGCAGTGGGTAAAGGGTAAAAGTTGTGATACTTTCGCTCCAATTGGTCCGTGGATGGTAACACGCGACGAGATTAAAGATGAGGGTAATCTCCAACTTTGGCTCGAAGTAAATGGAAGACGAATGCAAGATTCCAATACATCAGATATGATCTTTAATGTACCTTATTTGATTCATTATATAAGCCAGTTCATGACTTTACTACCCGGAGATGTTATTACTACAGGAACCCCAGAGGGAGTTGGTCTTGGACAAAAGCCTACGCCTTGGTATTTAAAATCGGGAGATGTAGTTCGATTAGGGATTGAAAAACTGGGAGAGCAACAACAAGTCATCAAAGCCTTTTCACAGAAAGGATAACATCATTCTTATTGGAATCTTGATCTTAAAACGATACTATAAATAAACAACATGAATTTAGAACTCCAAAATAAAGTCGTCTTAGTCAGTGGAGGCGCAAAAGGAATTGGAGAAGCAATTTCTGCTGTATTGGCAATGGAGGGTGCTTTTCCAGTGATCATTGGACGAAATCATGCTGATAATGAAGAAACCTTAAAGAAAATTGGGAAAGGCGCTCATGTTGTTGCTGAACTCGCTGATCCGGCACAATGCAAATCAGCAGTAGAGGAAATCATAAAACGTTATGGACGGATCGATGGCGTGGTAAACAATGCTGGTGTAAATGATGGCGTAGGCATAGAAAATGGCTCTTATGAAGATTTCATAACTTCTCTGCATAAAAATCTGGTACATTATTATTTACTCGTTCATCATGCATTACCTGAACTGAAAAAATCCAAAGGAGCTATAGTAAACATAGGATCCAAAGTAGCAGAAACTGGTCAGGGTGGGACATCGGCTTATGCAGCTGCAAATGGTGGACGAAATGCATTAACCCGTGAGTGGGCAGTAGATTTATTAAAATATGGAATTCGGGTGAATGCAGTTATCGTTGCAGAAAGTTATACTCCTCTCTATGATCGCTGGATCAAATCATTACCTGATCCGGAAGGTGAATTAAAAAAAATTACAGATCGTGTTCCATTTGAAAAGAGAATGACTACACCTGATGAGATCGCCCATATGGTAGCTTTCCTTCTATCCTCAAAATCCAGTCATACCACAGGACAGTTAATCCATGTGGATGGTGGCTATGTACATCTCGACAGAAGAATTAATTAAATATTTTACAACCAACAGTATGAACAAACGATCGCTGCTTTTACCTTTTATACTGGTAACGACATTGTTTTTTTTATGGGGTATAGCCAATAATTTAAATGGAATATTAATCCCCCATCTTCGAAAAGCCCTACAGCTTTCCAATATGCAATCTACCTTGGTCGATACTGCTGTATATCTTGCTTATTTTTTAGCAGCTATACCTGCAGGATTAATCCTTTCAAAATGGGGTTATAAAAAAGGGATCATTGCCGGGTTAATGATATTTGCCTTAGGTGCATTCCTATTTATACCTGCTGCTAATACTCGTGAATATGGGATATTCTTATCTGCCTTGTTTATTATTGGGTGCGGTCTTACTATTTTAGAAACAGCAGCTAATCCATATGCAACTAAACTGGGCGATCCTGAATCGGCTACTGCCCGCCTAAATCTAGCACAGGCTTTTAATGGACTTGCATCGTTCATTGCACCTGTTATAGGAACCATGTTTATCTTATCTGGAAAAGAATTTACTCCAGATCAATTAGCAGCCATGACAGAGGTAGAAAGGCTTTCATATCTGACGTCTGAGGCCGCATCGGTAAAAATGCCGTATATCATTCTTGGATTTTTCCTCATCACTATTGCCATTTTGTTCATGGTAAATAAATTCCCTGAATTCAAAGATGAAGAAAACGCACAAGAAGGAAGCTTTAGCCAAGCACTAAAATATAAACACCTGAATTGGGCCATCATTACTCAATTATTTTATGTTGGCGCACAGGTTTGTGTGACTAGCTTCTTTGTTCGTATGGCAATAAAAGGTGGTGGAGTGGATGAAAAAACAGCAGGATATTACCTAAGTGTATATGGCGTTTTGTTCATGGTTGGTCGATTTACTGGTACTATTTTCATGAAGTTCATCAAGCCTCAAACTTTATTGGCTATTTATTCAGGGGCCTGTATCGTGCTTAGTCTCACTGCTATATATGCAGACGGCAATAATGTAGTTTTTGCATTAGGAGGACTTGGCTTTTTTATGTCGATCATGTTTCCTACTATTTTCTCTCTGGGTATAACAGACCTTAAAGAACATACAAAACCTGCTTCATCTCTAATTGTCATGTCTATTATTGGCGGAGCCATCTTCCCGGTAATCATGGGCAATATTATAGACAGATTCAATGATAATATCCAAATTGGTTATTGGATTCCACTGGTCTGTTATATTGTCGTTTTGTATTTTGCAATAGAAGGATATAAACCTAAAAAACTACTAGTATGAGTCGATACTGCTTAACTGTGGATCTTAAAGATGATCCCAATGCAATTGAACAATATGAACTTTATCATAAGGCCGTTTGGCCTGAGATCTTAAAAAGTCTTACGGATAGTGGTATTTTATCTATGCAGATCTACCGATTAAGAACACGCATGTTTATGATTATTGAGACTACAGATGACTTCAGCTTTGATCGTAAAAGTGAAATGGACCTTGCCAATCCAAAAGTACAGGAATGGGAAAGCATTATGGGTGAATTTCAGCAATCACTACCTTGGGAAAATCCAGATGATCCATGGAAATGGAAACTAATGGATAAAGTATTTGAATTTAACGATTAGTGGAAACCGCCCTTTCCTTTATAAAGCCTTACGGGCTTATCAAGAGTGAGTTCTACTACTGTCATATACTGACGTTGTGCTTCCTTCGGCAGATCTATATATACTGTACCTGGTACAGGACTCCAAGATATTTTTCCAACTACTTTATGTGTTAAGGAGGTATTTGACCCTAAGACTCTTATTTGAATAATTTTATTATCCAGTCCTTTGATCATCAGGGGGCCATTTGTTCCTGAGGTGAATAAATATAATTTAGTTGAATCTTTTGATAAAGTAGTTGGGCCATAAAAATGGCCAGGTTCTATTCCTCCGATGGTTCCAAAAATACCATCCTGATTTGCTTTATTCCATGCGCCTAATTCACGTAAAATAGTAGCCTGCTCTTCAGGTATTGAACCATCTTCTTTTGGGCCGATATCAAGCAATAAATTTCCGCCTTTACTGATCACATCAACAAAAAGTGTGATGATCTCATAAGGAGTTTTCCAGTTTTTATCATTTGGTCTCCAACCCCAATTATTATTGGTAGTCATACAAAGTTCCCACCAATTGAAATCAGGACGCGTAATTGGAATATTTTGTTCAGGCGTTTCGTAATCCCCCCATCCCATTAACCGGCCATTGATAATAGTTGTTGGATTTGACTTCAATAGAATATGACGGATTTTTTGCGCTTCCCATTCTTCCGCAGAATGTTCCCAATCGCCGTCGAACCACCAGAGATCTGGCTTATATAAAGTGTTGACTTCTTTTAATTGATTTTGAAAAAATGTACGAAAACGCTGCCATCTGTCGTAATCATCTGCAATCGAATATCTGCCCTTATCTTTCAAAAATCCTGGATAATCCGGATGGCTCCAATCGATAAGAGAAAAATATGCCCCTGCCTTAACACCTCTTTTACGTAACGCTGCATAGAATGGGGCTAAAAGATCACGTTTAGCCGGTGTATTATTCACGACATCATAATGATTTTCCTTTGTATCCCATAGTGCTACACCATCATGGTGTTTTGTTGTGATAACAGAATATCTGGCTCCAGACTCCTTAATCAGATCAGCCCATTTTTCAGGATCGTAATTTTTAGCAGTGAAGCCAGAAAGTTGCTTCATGTAATTGTCCCAAGTAACATTGCCATTATGAAAACTCCAACTTTCACTAACCCCATCAACTGCATAGATTCCCCAATGGATAAAAATACCCAGCTTAGCGTCTCCATACCATTCCATTTTAGCCTTTATATCATCTGGATTGACTTTTTGCTGAGCTTGAACAATAGAAAAAAATAACACAAAAAGCAAGCAAAGTCTTGAATTCTTCATTATCAACAGTTGAGTGATTAGTAAATATGTCTAAAATAAAGCAATAAACATAAAAATAACAAACTTACTTGTGCATTAGAGCAGACCTTGCATTACATGAAAATGTTTTACTTAGAAACATTTTCTCCTTTATCTCTCACCATTACTAGGTCTTCAACATTAACGGTAATAGGTAGGCTTCCAAGCTGGAGTATTGCCTTTTTCCCTCTGATCTCTTTTATAGTTCCTACCTTATTATTCTGACGCATCAAGGCTAATGCACCAGTTACAGGTTCACCTTCAATTTCTTCGAATCGTGCATCGAGTTTTTTCTTCTTTTTATCAGTAACCTGTTGCTGCCTTTGGGCAAATAATAACAACTGAATCTGTTTCATCAATTCACGCTTATCTTCCTGCCCTTCTGCTCTTCTCCAATCGATCACGATCTGCTTAAGCGTACGTTCCATATTTTTCAAATATTTCAAACGTTCTTCTGTGATCCGATTTTGTTCGCGTTGCCATTCCACTTGTTGACGGTGCTTCTCTTTATCAAGTTTCACCTCCATTTCATACTTCAACCGTTCATTATGTTTTAATAACTTCTGAAGCTCTTTTTCTTTATCTTCTAATTTCCGTAGATCCTGCTCTGTACGATTCAATAATTTATCTAAACTGAAATGATTTTCATCTACCAGTTTCCGGGCTTTATCGATCAATCGTTTTTCCAAACCAATACGTTCCGCAATAGAAAAGGTATATGAGCTTCCAGGTTTTCCGATATTCAATTGATAGAGCGGAAGTAAATTTTTCTCATCAAAAGCCATGGCTCCATTGACTATTCCAGCAGTTTTCCCCGCCATTACTTTTAAGTTCAAGTAGTGCGTAGTCACAATACCATAGGAATGTTTTCGAAGCAGTTCATCCAAAATCACCTCTGCAAAAGCACCGCCAAGATGAGGATCACTTCCACTTCCGAGTTCATCGATAAAGAACAAAGTTCGTCCATTGGCATTTTCCATGAAATATTTCATGTGTTTCAAATGAGAACTATAGGTTGACAACTCAAACTCGAGACTTTGTGTATCTCCAATATGGATCATCAATTGTTTAAAAATGCCAAATGTGGATCCAGGTGCTACAGGAACTAATAATCCTGCTTGTACCATCATCTGCAATAGTCCAACGGTTTTCATGGTCACTGTTTTACCACCGGCATTAGGGCCGGAGATCACCAGTATCCGGCTTGCCTCATCTAATTTTAAATGTACAGGTACCGTTTTTTTAGATTGCGCTTTATTATACAGTAATAATAAAGGATGATATGCTTTTAATAGCTCTACTCCAGATTTTTCTGAAACATCTGGAATAATACCCCCAATATCAACTGCTAATTTTGCTTTAGCCTGAATAAAATCATATTCACCCAGTATATCCGTCCAACTTTTCATAAGTGGAGCATACACATGTAAACGTCGGGTTAGTTCTCTTAAAATTCGATAGACTTCTTTTCCCTCTTCACTTTCTAAAGAGAAGATATCATTGTTCAGTTCGATTGTCTCTTCTGGCTCAATGAAAGTTGTTTTACGCGTATCGCTTTCACCATGTAAAATCCCTTTGACCTGGCGCTTGAATTCAGCTTGAACGGCTACTACTCTTCGACCATTTAAAAAAGACTCTTCAATGTCTGCAGTAAACCCAGATTTATTCAATTTTTGGATTATACGTTCAAACATTCTTCTTAACTCATTTCGCTTTCGATATAATTGTGTCCTAATACGCAACAAATCTTCAGAGGCTTTGTCCATTACTTGCCCTGAATCATCTAATACATCATCGATCAACAATAAAATATTCTTTTCAAAATAGCTTTCGCTGACCACTTTATAAAGATTAGGATAAGCCTCAATTCGATCAAGCTCAAACCATCGATACACTTGTTGCATGATCTCAGCCAGTTTTCTAATCTTGATAAAATCATCTCCGTGTAAAACTGCTCCTGCTATGCTTAACAGCTTTACCTCTTTATTTACCTGTAATGTGGTAGATCCTGGAAAAAACTGTGCACCCTGAAGAAGAAATAGCATTTCGTTGGATTGAGCTAAGGCCGTTTGGATATAATCCTTTCGGGTATGGATACGCATATTGGCCGCACGTTCCTTTCCAGAGGACGTAGCACAATAATCCGTAACGATCTGGCGGACCTTATCAAACTCCAGCTGGGAATCAGCCGATTCGGGGAAAAGCTTCAAAAAAAGATATTTTTGCAAATATACAACGCCGGAATGAGGCTTCTGTTCACTTACCAATTGTCATGATGTTTGAACTAAAAACTAAGTAAAATGTTAGATGTCTAAACTAATGAGTGTGAATGCGATCATATCAATATTAACCACTGCCGTTCTACTGAACTGTTCACAACCCAAAACAGTAATCGTAGCGGTCGATGAACCTAATACAACGAAAAGCAAAATGGATACAGCAACGTTTGGGAATGGATGTTTTTGGTGCACAGAGGCTATTTTTCAGCAGTTAGAAGGTGTAGAATCAGTAGAAAGTGGCTATAGTGGTGGCCATGTTGTAAACCCAAGCTATGAAGAGGTTTGCAATAAAACTACAGGGCATGCAGAGGTACTTCGTATCGTATATGACCCTAAAAAAATAAGCTTTGATGAATTGCTGGAAGTATTCTGGCAAACACACGACCCCACTACCTTAAATCGTCAGGGAAATGATGTTGGACCTCAATACAGATCCGTGATCTTTTACCACAATGAGGAGCAAAAACAAAAAGCAGAAAAATACAAGGTGGAATTAGATAAATCAGGTGCATTTGACAATCCAATTGTAACGGCTATTGAATCATTAAAGAATTATTACCCAGCGGAAGATTATCACCAGAATTATTACAAGAACAATCCGAATCAGGGCTATTGTTATTTCGTCATCAAACCAAAAGTAGAGAAGTTCAAGAAAGTATTTGGAACCAAACTTAAGAAAAACTAGTTCCCATCTTTATAGGTTCTGCGGAGCTCCAGCATATTCAACGCATTCGGTTTAAATCCCTTCACCTTTGGTGAAACCAAATGTATAGCCATATCATACCATAAAGGAATTATAGGAGCATCATTCATAACCATCTGATCCATTTGCTGATATAAGCTAAAGCGTATAGAATCATGGGTGGTGCTTAATGCTTTTTCGTATAATGCATCAAATAAAGGATTTCGATATCGAGTATAATTCGGTGGAGCTGGATTCTTACTGTAAAAAACAGATAAATAATTCTCTGCATCCGGATAATCCGCTATCCAGCTGCCTCTGAAAAATAAGGCTCTTGATTTAGCGATTTCCTCCAGCAATGTAGCACGTTGAACGGCTTCTACTTGCACCTTTATGCCAACATCTTCCAACTGCTTTGCTACGAAGGATCCAAGCTCTGCATATATCGGTATGGTTTTCAAAGTGATTACACCAGCAGTGGCAGAGTTATACCCAGCCTCTTTTAATAGTTGCCGGGCTTTTACTGGATCATAATCGTATCCTTTTACGATTTTGTCATTGAAACTGGGCAAACCAGCCGGTACAAATCCAGAAACAGCCGGGGTTCCGATAGAGTTTCGCAGATACATCATCATTTTTTTTCGGTCGATGGCATGATTCATGGCCTGTCGGACTTTCTTCATCCGTAATGGCGAAGATTTCACCCATTCATTTTCTGGGTCGAATAGAATACCTAAATACTCCGTATTTAAATACGGATGCTTGTTCAAAATAACTCGCCCCAACCACTCTTTTTTCAATTCCCCTTTTTTAGATAAAATCTCGTCTTTAAAGCTTGCATCTATATCATTTACAAAATCAAGACGTCCTTGCTGAAATTCTAAAAATTCAGTGGCTTTATTATCGTAAAAGCTCACCTTAATCGCTTTTAAATAGGGTAAGCCGATGCCGCGTTCATCTTTTTCATGATAACGAGGATGCCGATGCATAATCAAAGCCTGTCCTTCCTCCCACTGATGTAAAAAGAATGGGCCTGTTCCAACTGGATGCCTTCGAAAATCTTTGCCATATCTGGCAACCGCCTCTTTAGCTACTATGGAACAATATTTCATACTGAGAATACCTAGTATCGGTGGAAATGGCTTTTGAAGTTTTAATTCAAAAATGGAATCATTTAGCGCTCTGAATGGCCGAGTGGAATCTACTCTGTTATTGAAGATCCAAGCACCCGGACTTGCCGTTTTCTTATCTACTATTCTGGATAAACTATATACCACATCATGAGCGGTCATCTTTCTTCCTTTTCCAAGAGCAAATACCGGGTCATCGTGAAAAAATACGGAATCCCGTAGCCAGAATTGATAGGTTTTCCCATCTTTGGAAATTTCCCACTTGTATGCCAATCCTCCCACCAGTTTCAACCTATCATTTACTTCAATGAGGGTATTAAAAAGCTGATGAGTTGCCCACATGATCGGTTGACTTTTGGCAAATGCCGGATCTAAAGAGATTAGACCTTCTGGCTGATTATAGCGGAACACATAGTCCTCCTCAGACTGTTTCAACCCACAGCCTAGAATCATGAAGCAAAAAAAAATTATCCGATGCATATTCAACTATTGGGTAATCTGCCCGCACCAATAAAGCGTTTAGCCCAATAGGATTCTTTTAAATCACTTATGGTAACACCAAGTGAAGTAGATGCATGTACAAATTTATCATTATGCAGATAAACGCCAACATGAGAAACACCACGGCTCGTATTGAAGAAGACTAGATCCCCTTCACTAAGCTCCTCTCGAGATATTTTTTTACATTGTTCGTATTGCTGACCCGCAGTTCTGGATAAGTAAAATCCGTAAACCGACCCAGCAAGATTTTGAACAAAGCCAGAGCAATCCACGCCCCTTTTTGTGATCCCCCCATATTTGTAGGGTGAACCCCACCATTCTTGTATCAAAGAATATAGAGTATGATTACGGAGCACTTCAACTTCTACATTAAGTAAAATGCTATATCTAAATAAGGATGAAGGAATTAGCTCAACGTTCTGATCCAAATCTTTCGATAGAACAGGATTGGATCGGTTCTTTTCTTTCTTGTTGAGTTTTTGAGTGGTTATCACTGCATTCGGAACCGAAGGCTTATTCTGCTTTCCTATTCCCCCCTTTGTGGGACTCTCATTAGACCTGGTTTTATTTGCCACTTTCCTATATAGGCTGCAACTGGTAAGCCCAGGCAAAAGGATAAGAGCAAAAAAACAATATGTCCATAACTTTTTCACCTGTGTAAAGGTAGGTGGAAAAATATAAAAGGGAAACTCTGCCCACACACCTTTCATTTTCCCGAAATTTGAAAACTTGCCAAATTTTTATGGTAGAGATAGATATATGAAGTTTTCACACCTGCATGTACATACGCAATATTCACTTTTGGATGGAGCCGCACCCATTGATGCCCTTTATAAAAAAGCTATGGCGGATAATATGCCTGCATTGGCTATATCCGATCATGGCAACATGTTCGGAGTTTTCAAATTTGTTGCTGAAGCTTATAAGCATAAAATAAATCCGGATGATAAAAACAGTCCTTTGAAGGTTAAACCAATCGTAGGCTGTGAATTTTATCTTACGGAAAATCGACATAAGAAAAACTTTACCAAGGAGGAGAAGGACCCTCGCCATCACCAAATTCTTCTGGCTAAAAATGAACAAGGATATCGGAATCTGGTAAAACTAACTTCACTGGGCTATATTGAAGGATTGTACAGTAAATATCCACGTATCGACAAAGAGCTTATCCACAAGTATCATGAAGGGTTGATTGCTACAACCTGTTGTTTAGGAGCAATGGTGCCCCAGGCCATCATCCGGAAAGGGATTGAAGAAGCGGAAAATGAATTCAAATGGTGGCTCAATATTTTTCAGGATGACTATTATGTTGAGATCCAGCGTCATGGCATGCCTGAGCAGGAAAGGGTCAATCAAGTGTTGCTTCAATTTGCCAAAAAGTATAATGTAAAAGTCATTGCCTCTAATGATTCACATTACGTGAACCAGGATGATTTTACCGCACATGATATTTTGCTATGTATAAATACCAATGAGAAGCTAGCTACTCCAGCCTTAAGGGAATTTTCAGACGATGATATCCTGGTCAAGAATAAACGATTTGCATTCCCGAATGATCAATTCTTTTTGAAGACGACCACCCAAATGATCGAAGTCTTCAAAGACATTCCAGAGGCAATCGATAACACGAATGAGATCGTTGATAAAGTGGAACTTCTTGATCTAAAGCGCGATATCCTTCTACCCCATTTCAAGGTTCCCTCAAATTTTGCTACTCAGGATGAATATTTGGAACATATCACTTGGGAAGGAGCTAAGCAACGATATAGTGAGATTACTCCAGAAATTGATGAACGTCTTCGCTTTGAGCTTTACACCATTCGAACCATGGGCTTTGCGGGATATTTTCTTATTGTATCCGACTTCATCAAAGCCGGAAGAGATATGGGCGTATTTGTGGGGCCAGGTCGTGGATCAGCTGCAGGAAGTGTAGTTGCTTATTGCATTGGAATTACCAATATAGATCCGATAAAATATAACTTACTGTTCGAGCGTTTTCTTAATCCGGACAGGAAAAGTATGCCAGATATAGATACAGACTTTGATGATGATGGGCGGCAAAAGGTAATCGATTATGTAGTAGAAAAATATGGGAAAAATCAAGTTGCCCAAATCGTTACGTATGGTACGATGGCAGCAAAAATGAGTATAAAAGATGTGGCCAGAGTCATGGATCTCCCCTTACCAGAATCTAATGCTTTGGCTAAGCTCATTCCAGATAAACCAGGCATTTCCCTGAAACGCGTACTACATGCTCCTATGAAGGGAGATAAAAGCCTGGAGGAGAAAGAAACTTTAGCCAGTGACGAATTAGAATTAGTGAAAAAGATCCGTGAGATCTATAATGGGAATGATCTTCGTTCGCAGATTTTACATGAAGCAGAAATATTGGAAGGATCTGTCCGAAATACGGGAATCCACGCGGCAGGAATTATCATCGCCCCTACTGACTTAACAGAATTATTACCCGTTTGTACCGCTAAGGATTCTGAACTCTGGGTTACCCAGATTGAAGGAAATGTTATAGAAGAAGCGGGTGTGATCAAGATGGACTTTTTGGGATTAAAGACGCTCAATGTCATTAAGACCTGTCTTATGCTAGTCCGCCAAAACCACGGAGTTACCATTGATATCGATGAGATCCCGTTAAATGACGATAAAACCTTTCTTTTATATCAAAAAGGAGAAACCATCGGTACGTTCCAGTTCGAAAGTCCCGGAATGCAGAAATACTTGCGGGTATTGATACCGGATAAATTCGATGATCTTATCGCGATGAACGCTTTGTATCGTCCTGGTCCAATGTCGTATATACCCAACTTCGTTGATCGTAAGCATGGGCGGGAAGAGATCACATATGATCTTCCTGAGATGGAGGAATACTTAAAAGAGACTTATGGGATTACGGTCTATCAGGAACAGGTAATGTTGTTGGCCCAAAAGCTAGGTGGTTTTAGTAAAGGAGATGCTGACGTGCTCCGGAAAGCGATGGGTAAAAAACAAAAGGCTGTTCTAGACCGGATGAAAGGTCAATTTATTGAGGGAGCCGTAGCTAAGGGTCATCCTGCTGATAAGCTGGAAAAGATCTGGACAGATTGGGAAGCGTTTGCTCAATATGCCTTCAATAAATCGCACTCCACCTGTTATGCATTTGTAGCGTATCAGACTGCTTATCTTAAGGCACACTATCCAGCTGAATATATGGCTTCCGTATTGAACCATGCCGGTGGTATCGATAAGATTACTTTCTTCATGGAAGAATGTAAACGAATGGGATTAAAAGTGTTGGGGCCAGATATAAATGAATCAAATAAAGGCTTTTCAGTGAATGGCAAAGGAGAGATACGAATAGGTTTAGGTGGTTTAAAAGGAGTTGGAGAGGCTGCAGTGGAAAGTATTATAGAAGAAAGGGAGAAGCGTGGGGCATATAAGTCTATTTTTGACCTAGTAAAGCGGGTCAATCAACGAGCAGTGAACAAGAAATCGTTAGAATGCCTAGCCTATTCAGGTGCATTGGATTGCTTTACTGAACTACATCGCGCACAATATTTTTACACCCCAGATAACGATACGACAAATGGATTGGAGAAGATCATCAAATTTGGAAATATCTGGCAAAATCAGAGTACAACAAACGGCAATACATTATTTGGAGACATGCCTGTAATGGAGATCCCTCCGCCAAAAATCCCCGATTGTCCGCATTGGAGCCTAACAGAAACCTTAGATCATGAGAAAGAGGTAACGGGTATGTTTATAAGCGGGCACCCACTGGATCATTATCGATTTGAGAATACTTACTATGGTATAATGCCCTTATTCGAGTTCAATGAATTCAAGCAGGCCGTTAGTACACAAGCTCAGCCCACACAACTGATCAAACTGGCCTGTTTGGTAACAGGGGCACAACATAGGATCTCTCAAAAGGGAAAGAAATATGGGGTGCTGGTATTGGAAGATTTTTCAGGTAATACAGAAATCACGTTGTTTGGGGACATGTATATCAAATACCTAAACTATTTTGAAGTCGGAACCTGTATCTATCTGACTGGGAAATTTGAATATTGGGACAAGCGCCAGGAATGGAATTTTAAAGTATTAGAGATCTGCTTATTAGAGAGTATCAAAAAGACCCAGACAAAGGGTGTACTATTAAGTATGATGGCCAAACTTTTACAGGAAGATCTAGTTGAATTTCTGCAGGAAAATGTGGAGAAAAATCCTGGGCAGGCCCGACTTCACATCAGGCTTTATGAGCCAAAAAATAATTGGGAAGTAAAGCTAATGACGATGAACAAAGGTTTTGAAATGAATGACGAATTGTCTGCTTATCTGTTAGAAAATCAGTTTATCGACATACATGTCATAACAAAATCCCCAAATAATTAACGTAAGGAAAATTTTTAAAAAATGGACTTACATTTGCTAACTAAAGAATATAAAAATATACATATGGCAAAAGAATTTACTGATTCCAATTTTCAGACAGAAGTAATCGGATCAGATAAGCTTACGGTTGTTGACTTTTGGGCAGAATGGTGTGGACCATGTCGAGCTATTGGCCCAGTAATTGAAGAGTTAGCAAAAGATTATGATGGGAAAGTAAATATTGGCAAGGTAAATGTTGATCATAACCCTCAATTATCGATGAATTTTGGTATCACCAGTATCCCGGCTATCTTATTCATAAAAGGCGGCCAGGTTGTTGATAAATTAGTTGGTGCACAGCCCAAAGCGAACTTCGTAAAGAAGATCGAATCACATATGTAAGATTTATACTTTTAAGATTATTCGACCTGTATCATCAATTCGTGAAATAAGAGGATACAGGTTGTTTTTTTGGAAATATTCTAATACTGCCTTCTTAGCTCCTTCCCAATGCCCAAAATCATCGATTATTAAAACTCCCTTTTCTTTCAGTAAAGGGAATAAATAAATTAATTCATGCAATGTAGAAGTGTACCAATCAGTATCTAAACGCAATAATGAAATAGATTCTGGGATAAATTGGGGTATTGTATCTTCCACCTTACCTTGAATAAATTTTACTCTATCCATTGAAAAACCGGTGGACTTCATATTTTTCTTGACCTCTTCTAATGAGGAATAACACCAAACTGAATGACTATCCGCTTTACTAGCAAGAATTAATTGAGATGATGCAGATTTTCCTGTGTAATCCTTATCAACGTCTTCAGGTTCACTCATCCCATCATACGTATCAAACATCCAAATAGTTCTGTCTTTAATGCCTAACTCATGTAAAATATATGCTATCATCATTGAACTGCCACCTTTCCAAACACCACATTCAACAAAATCTCCGGGTATTTTATTCTGAATTACATATTGAACTGAACTATATAGAGCAAATAGACGTTCCGGAGAAGTCATAGTGTAATTCTTACAAAAGGTAAAGGCCCTTAAAAAAAACTCATCCCCCTCTAAATCTGAAGCAAGTTTTTTTTCAAGTGGAAGAACCTGAAAACCAATTCTCCCAAAAACTTTGTTTAAAATATTGATCATGCGAATTTTCAATTAATTGCTAAATTACTAAATGTCTTATCTAATCGCACTAATTTCATAATTTCATACATTTACTGTTTATGAAACAACGGCAGTTGACCATACATTCTGATTTTGCACCCGGGATAACACACCCCCTTTATTTGATTCGAATAAATCTTTTGAAGGCCTTTAAAGAGCAAATTCCGAAACTTACAGGGATTATGATGGATTTTGGTTGCGGATTAAAACCTTATGAGCCACTTTTTTCAGTGAAAGAATATATTGGTGTGGATTTCAAAGGGGAAGGTGAAACATATGCACAGCACAAAGTAGATATTTTTTATGATGGAAAAACAATACCTTTTTCAAATGATCATTTTGATTCTATCTTTTCTAGTGAGGTATTTGAACATATTTTCAATTTAGATGAAATCTTAAAAGAGCTTCATCGAGTACTTAAACCTGGTGGGAAAATATTAATTAGTTGTCCTTTTACGTTTGGGGAACATGAAATTCCAAATGATTTTGCCAGATATACTTCATTTGCTATTCAGGATCTCTTTAAAAAAAATGGATTTGAAATTGAGCATTTCGAAAAAACGGGAAGTTATCTAGAAGCGATAGCTACATTATATTTTGTGTATATTGACCGACATATATTGAAACCATTCAGAAAAATTCCAGGCTTAAGATCGTTACTCAGATTGTTTTTTTTCGGAATAGGTAACTTAGCAACATTGTTTGCAATAAAATTTTTGCCCAAGAGTAAAGAGCTTTATCTGAATAACGTACTACTGGCAATTAAAAAATAACTTGATTTTTTATATTATGCAAGTTGAGTTTTACGATAATCGCTATCAAAATGGTTACATGGAGTCTTGGGACAATAGCAAAATAAATAAAGTAAAAGAAGTATTGCGATCAATATTATTACCATCAACAGGGAAAGCTTTAGATTTTGGTTGTGGAAATGGGATCTTCACCGGGATTATAAAAGAAGTTTTGCCTAACTGGGAAGTATATGGTACAGATATAAGTGAAACAGCCTTGGACAATGCGCAAAGAATCTATAATAATTGTACTTTTTTCTCTTTAAATCAACTTTCAAAATATAATGAAAAATTTGACTTGATATTTAGTCATCATGTACTGGAACATGTGGATTACATTAATGATACAATCGCCCAACTCAATAATATTGCAGCTAATAATGCTAAACAGATACACATTTTGCCTTGTGGGAACGAAGGCAGTTTCGAACACTCAATAGCCATATCCGTCAAGAATGGTATTGACATTATGAAAGAAAATCGTTTCTTTTTTGAGGAACCTGGACATTTGAGAAGATTAAATACAACAGATTTCCAAAAAAAAATGAGCACGTTCAATTTCATACTTGAGAATCAATTTTATTCCAATCAATATTGGGGTGCAATAAATTGGATAACGAAAAGTTCGCCCAGATTTGTAAAAAAACTAACTAATTTAAATAATGCAGTTAACAAACATTCGGCTGCAAAATTAAACTCAATTCGCAATAAACTTTTACCTCTTACGTATGCTCAACATGCTTTAGTACTTTTTCTATTGAATTGGAATAAATTTAATCGAAAACCGAAAGATGTAATATTGATGATATTTTTTTTCATACCAGCGTTGTTATCATGGCCCATATATATATTACTAAATATATTGGCCAACATGGAATGGAAAAAATGCAAAAAAGATCGAAAAGGCAGTGAAATGTTCCTAATATTTACGAGATAACATGTCGATAAAAAAAATTGCATACATATCCTTTATTAAAGATCCTTGGGGCGGCAGTGAACACTTATGGTACCTTTCTGCCAAAGAGGCCTTAGATAATGAAATCAAAATTGTTGTTTCATCAATTGATGTCGGGCAAATTGCTGAACCATTAAAAGAATTAGAACAACAAGGTGCAAAACTATTCTTTAGAAGAGGATTTATCCATCCAAATTGGAAAAAGAACATAAGAATATTACAAAAAATACGTTACGCACTTTTGGATTTGATTTCAAATCCATTTACTCCGATAATAAAAGAAAAACCAGATTGTATTGTATTTACAGGTGCTGCTTATTCTATGTTGCTGAATAAACCCTTATTTAAATTGGCAAGAAAGCATAAAATACCAATACTTCTAAATATTCAGGTTAACATAGAATATACACGTCCAATAAATCAGGAAGAAGCGGCTTATCTACGAGAGATATATAATTATTCTGCAGCTGCATCATTTGTAAGTGAGCGCAATTTAAGAGTTACAGAACGTCATCTTGCTACTCATATCCATAATTCAATAGTATTATCTAATCCTGTAAATTTGAGTTCGTTGGAAATTATTCCATTACCCTCGAGCACACCTTTACGATTTGCTATTGTAGCAAATTTATTGGTTAACCATAAAGGGCATGATATTCTACTTGAAGTATTATCTTCTAACAAATGGAAACAAAGAGGAATAGAGCTGCACATTTATGGTACTGGTTATGACAAATCATATATTGAAGAACTTATTCATTTTTTCAATCTTGAAGAGTTGGTAACAATGCATGGAAAAGTTTCAGATATCAGAAAAATTTGGAAAGAAAATCATTTATTGTTAATGCCTTCGCTTAATGAAGGAATGGCCTTAGCAGTTATTGAAGCTATGATTTGTGGCAGACCAGTTGTAACTACTGATGTTGGGGGTAATGTTGAATGGATAGTGGATAATATAAATGGATTCATTGCTGAAGGAGCTAATGTAAGATCTTTTGACAGTGCTTTGGAGAGAGCTTGGAGTAGAAGGGATGAATGGGAATTAATTGGTCGTAATGCACACGAAACTGCTATACTACGATATGACAAAGAACCTGGAAAAACATTTTTGAATTTCATTTTAGCATATGGGGATCGTTCGTAAACAAAGTATTCTTTCAAGTATATTTACGTACATAGGTTTTGCTATAGGTGCGGTAAATATCTTATTTCTTTTCCCAAAGTATTTTACCCCTGAAGAAATAGGTCTTACCCGTATTTTATTAGATGTTGCATTACTATTTTCTACAATTTGCAGCCTTGGTGCTGTTCCATTGATTTTAAAGTTCTATCCCTTTTACAAACGATATGTGCCAAACAACCAGATTGATCTTCCTGTATTTTCATTTGGGTTGGGACTGCTGGGGATACTTGCATTTATTTTATTGCTACCTGAATTAAAACCCTGGATTATAAGAAAGTTTGGATCACGCTCCCCTCTTTTTGTTGATTATTTTGATCTACTTTATCCATTCACTATAACTCTTACCTTATTCAGTATATTGGAGGCTTTCGCCTGGAGTATAAAAAAAACGGTACTATCCAACCTTTTAAAAGAGTTTTCCTTTCGCCTGCTAACAACTGTTCTGATTTTACTATTTATTTTAAATGTTCTAAATTATTCATCATTTATAACGGCTTTTGCATGGATTTATTCTATACCAGTATTACTCTTTATATATTCATTAAACAAGGAAAAAGCCCTTCCCCTGAATTTTAATCAATCGTCTATAACAAGGAGATTGTATTCTAAAATGTTGTCATTTGCTGGTTTTTTATTTTCCGCTTCAATTTTAAATATAATAGCAAGGACAAACGATACCATTATTTTAGCTAGTCAGTCGTCTGGCGGACTTTCAGATGCGGCAGTATTTACCATTGCTACTTACCTCGTAACTGTAATGGAAGTACCGCAGCGAAGTTTGGTTTCCATTGCAACACCTTTTATATCTGAAGCAATTCAAAATCGTAATTGGGCTAAAATTGACAGATTATATAAGAAGACATCGCTCAATCTGATGATAGCGGGCATGGGCATCTTTGGAGTCATTTTACTCAATCTTGATACGATATATCTTATTTTAGGTCCTTCTTATGCTGCACTTTCTGGAATAGTAATTATTTCAGGAATTGCCAAACTGATTGATTTGTCAACAGGGATGAATACACAGATATTATTACTGTCGAAATACTGGCGACTAGATTTTTTTACCAATATTTTATTGGTACTTCTTTCCATTCCATTGAATTATTTTCTAACAAAAAAATATAATAGTATAGGCCCTGCTTACGGTAACTTAATTGCTATGCTAGTTTTCAATCTAGTTCGATTCAGCTTTTTATGGAAGCTCTTTAAGATCCAGCCTTTTACTTTAGGGAACTTGAAAATTATTTTAGTTTTTACTTTTTCTCTCTTTTTGAGCTATTGGATACCAGATTTACCGAATTTGTATATCAATCTAATCCTAAAAAGCATGATATTCCTGGTTTTGTATGGTTTTATAATCATCAGATGGCAAGTTTCAGATGATATAATTGACCTTTATAATCAATTTTTTAACAAATTTAGCTTTAAACTCTGAACAACTTAATTTTTGCTTTACTGATAAGAAATGCAACTTCACAATCAATCACAATGACCTAATATGAATTTCGAAATAATGAACCTCCTTCGTGGTATCGGGGGGATGTTCTTCCTTATAGCCATCTGTTATCTTTTCAGTAACAACAGAAAAGCCATCA
>CAYTXC010000021.1:0-36980 GCA_964441425.1 uncultured Sphingobacterium sp.
TGAGGTAGGTCCTCCTGCTGCATACAAGGCATTCGCTATAGTACTCACCGAGGTCAATGTATAAGTACCTGGCTTAGTAATTTCTCCAATAAGATTCACACGGATGCTTCTTAATTGCCCTAGGGTCAGTTGTAAACTGGTGTTGCCTCCTCTTAACCCGGGGTAAACCCGACTTAATTCACTGATCAGTTTATTTCTGGCATCGGCAATGGGTAATCCACCTAATTTAACAGGGCCGATCATAGGAATACGGATAGTCCCATCTGGGCTGATGGTGTATTTCTGAGTTTTGTCGGAGTACCCAAATACGTCCACACTGATCTGATCACCTGCACCCAAAACGTAGTTATTGGGGGTAGGGATATTCAAATTGGGCTCAAAGGTCAAGTTGCTTTTGGTAAAAATTTCAGAGCCAAACAAAAGCAACCCATTGATCATATCCGGACTGGTCTTAGGCGAAACGGTGCCGATCGCCTTTCGGGGTTCAGCCGTTTCTGCTGTTGTTTTTGAAGACGCGGCTTGCCCAGTATTCAACCCGGCAACTCTGGCTTTTAACTTTTGTATCTGGTCTGCACTCAATCCTTTTTCGCGAGCCTTGGCCTCTAGTTCGGCTTCCGACAATCCGCTCAAATTGTTGGATTGAACGAACTGCATCAACTGCTGATCACTCAACTGGTCAATGTTAATGCCTCCGGGAAGCTGCGCCAAAGCAGCCAATACCGAGATTAAGAATACAATGAGTAAGAACAGGCTACGACGTACGATCATGAGAAAAATTATTAAGTAATGGTAAAGCTTCGCTACGCTCAGTCACATGATGCTGAGTGCCGTGGAATGGTAAAGGTTTGTTTTTCATGTGGTTAACAATGCCAGGCACTGCTATCTAAAACGGCTACAAATATATCAATAGATGCTCATCTGTCATCAATTTTCCGCCGAAATTATATAAGCGGAAATAGATTTCACCATACCCAACCAATACTCTTTATATACAATGGCTTCAGGGAATAATGCCTGCATTTCCTTCAGCGATAATAAGCGCACCTCATCCACTTGGTTTATTGCGTCTTCCTGGCTGGCTTTGCGTTTAATATACCCAAAATTACCCCAGCGAGTCAAGGCTACCTTAAGTCCTTTCGGTAAAAACTGAAATCCCGGCAGCATCCAATGGGGCTCAATCGGAAAATAATAATTGGGGGTCTGGATAAAATAGCTTTTCCCAACGCGCCTTACTTCTTTAGCCATTTTAGCCTGATTATCAAGGCTGTATAAATGTTCAATGACAGAGTTGGAATAGACAAGGTCAACAGATTTATCTGCCCAGGCACTAAGATCGCATACATCTCCTTGCACAGCTTTAAATCGTTCACTATTTTTTATAGCTTGGGGTTCTAGATTCAGCAACGTAATAGAGATTGCGGGATCATTTAAACCCATGGAGTCCCAATAGGTTTCTGTTCCACCGAGATCCAGAATATGCAGGGGACGAGGAAGGTGGGAGATCTGCTCCATGAAAAAGGCAAAACGTTTTAGTCTGAATTGGCGACCGGCACTCTGAAAGTGTAAAACAGGCATGGAGAAAACGGATGGTGTTGGTGGATTAGTCAGTGAAAATTCAAACGGCATGATCCAGGATCACCCACATTTCCATGCAAGTTATGCTTTTTTGCCTTATTTTTATCCCCAATATGAATAACACATGGTAACCCAATTTCAACAATTTAAATCGATCAACATCCTCCCGCGATGGATCATTCTCCTGGCGGATCTTACCATATCGGGCCTCTCGCTTTTCTTTGCTTTTCTCATTCGTCATAATTTCGAGATCCAGCTGATCATTTGGTCAGATCTGAAACTCAGTCTCCTCCTGCTCAGCTTGATCAACCTGGTGGTTTTTTTGCTGATCAAATCCTACACGGGCATCATACGATTTACCTCTATTCAGGATACCTACCGTATTTTCTGGGTGGTCACCTTGGCTAACCTGGCTATGGCCGCTACCAACATAGCGTCTGTTCAATATAACGATACCCAGTTATTGCCGTATTCCGTGATCTTGATCAATGCACTGGCCAGCTTCGTGTCCCTGATCACCTATCGTATTTTGGTTAAATACGTTTATACCTACATGGCGAATGCGGGTGTACGCAAAAAAAATGTGATCATCTATGGGGCAGGCATCACGGGTATTGCTACCAAACGTACCCTTGATCAAGACGGACAGGCACACATGCTGGTGCGGGCCTTTGTGGATGACGATCAACGTAAGGCCGATAAAACCATCGATGGGATCAAGATCCACCATACCTCTGAACTTTCTAAACTTGTAGGGAATTTGGAAATTGAGGAGATCATCATCGCAGCTTTTTCCATACCCACCGGTACCAAATCCGACCTCGTTGATTTTTGTCTGGAACATAACATACGGGTAACTACAGTTCCGCCTATCAGTCATTGGATCAATGGCCATTTCTCGACCAAACAGATCAAAAAAGTAAAGATTGAGGACCTGCTCGATCGTGAACCCATATTATTATACAACGAGATCATCACGGAACAACTAAAAGGCAAAACCGTATTGGTTACGGGTGCCGCTGGATCTATTGGATCGGAAATTGTTCGACAAGTCATTAAATATGAGCCAGGGTTAATCATTCTAAACGATCAGGCGGAAAGTCCGCTTTACGACCTGGAATTGGAAATGGAAGAGCTGGACTTTTCCAGGTATGCGGTGTGGCTTACGGATATACGAGATTACAAATCTATAGCCAAATTATTTGAAGAGCATAAACCCGATTATGTTTACCATGCGGCAGCATATAAGCATGTGCCCATGATGGAATACAACCCGGCGGAGGCCATCCTAACTAATGTTATGGGTACTCGCTATATGGCCAATCTGGCGGTATTGCATAAGGTACGCCGTTTCATCATGGTGTCAACCGATAAAGCGGTGAACCCCACCAACGTCATGGGTACATCCAAGCGTATCGCTGAGATGTATGTCCAGTCGTTGTTTTATAATAATGAACGTAACGGCAACAAGGGTGTGAAATTCATCACTACTCGTTTCGGAAATGTATTGGGCTCCAATGGTTCCGTTATCCCACGCTTCAAAAAACAGATCGAAGATGGGGGGCCGGTAACCATCACTCATCCCGATATTACCCGGTATTTCATGACCATCCCCGAGGCTTGTCAGCTCGTACTGGAAGCCGGTAGTATGGGGAATGGTGGGGAGATCTTTGTGTTCGATATGGGCAAGCCCGTTAAAATAGCCGATCTCGCTAAAAAAATGATCCGACTTTCCGGATTTACTCCTGGGGTGGACATCAAGTTGAAATTCACTGGTCTGCGCCCGGGTGAAAAACTCTACGAAGAGTTGCTGAATACTTCAGAAAATACGGTTCCAACCTATCACGACAAGATCTTGATCGCTAAAGTACGCGAGGTGGACCATGATGAAGTTTGCCGTCAGTTGGACGAACTGATACAATTGGCCATGGATCGGCATAAACCCGAGATCATCTTAGCTAAACTTCAGGAGATCGTTCCGGAGTATATCCCAAACAACCCGGTATATACGGCTCAAAACCTAAAATCGACCCCCGTAATTCCCATTCAAAAGCACGGATAAAAATAGGGATTTACGTATATGTCGGTTACTTTTGTAACAACAAAGCCAATACATGTTGAAGAAGATACTTTTCGCAATAGCCTTGTGCATCAGTGCGCAGGTGCAGGCCCAGATATCGCCGATGAACATGGAGACCATTTCTGATGATCAACTACTGCAACTGATCTCTCAATATCAATTAAGCGGGTTATCAGAATCGGAAGTGGAAATAAAGGCGCGTGAAAAAGGAATGAGTACGGATCAGATCCTAATTTTAAAAAAAAGAATGGCCTTGCTCGATCCAACAGGTTTTGGAGTGCCGGCAAATGCAGCCTATAATAACAAGAATGATGGATATGTAGAGCGCAATCGTATTTTAACCCGAGGCCCCTCTATTCGGAAAAGAGATTCTACCGGCAATACGCTTTACCCTTTCGGTGATGAATGGTTCGACAACATCGACTTCAGTTTTGAGCCTAATCCCCATGTTTCTTCCCCTTCAAACTTTGTGATCGGCGTGAACGATCAATTGGTGGTGGATGTATTCGGGCTCAGTGAGAATACAAAAAAATTAAAGGTCACACCAGATGGCTTTATCCGTTTCCCTAATCTTGGACCTATCCGAGTTGCAGGATTAACACTGGAAGAAGCAAAGCTCAAGATCACCAAAGCACTGACTACGATTTATCCCGCTATCGCCAGTGGAAAAACCAGAGTAGAAGTTACGCTTGGCCATATCCGCAGCATCCGGGTTACGGTAATTGGCGAAGTTACCAGACCAGGAAATTATTCTATGTCTTCCCTTTCTACTTTGATGCATGCGTTATATGCATGTGGCGGGCCAAGCTCCATTGGCTCTATCCGCAAGGTCTCCCTGGTTCGGGCAGGTAAGACGATAGTGGATATGGATGTGTATGATTTTCTTTTAAAAGGAGATCTCAGTAAAAATGTTTTGTTACAAGATGATGATGTGATCCGGGTCAGCCCATATACCATGCGAGTGGGTATCAGAGGTTCGGTTAAAAGACCAGCGCTGTTTGATCTCAAAGAAGGTGAAAACGCTCAAACGCTATTGCAATATGCAGGTGGCTTTACAGACAAGGCGATGAAAGAATTCGTTCGTATTAAACGCTGGGGAACTACCAATCGTGAAGTGCTAACGGTATCCGCTGATAAACTGGCGAGTTTTGAATTAATGTCGGGGGATACGTTATATATAGACTCACTTGTTCGCCGTTTCGTGAACAGAGTAGTGGTGGCAGGTGCGGTGAATTATCCCGGTGAGTTTGGATTGAATGAAGTGAAAGACCTCACCACGCTGCTCAAACTCGCTCAACCCAGTCATCAGGCCTTTACAGAAAGAGCAATGCTGATCCGCAGAAAAGATGAATCCATCCCTTCATATATTCCATTTTCAATAAAAGAAGCCATAGAAGGAAAGATCAACATCAAACTCGAGCAGGAAGATTCCATATTCGTTTTAAAAACAAAGGACATACAGGAATCCTACACCGTTCGTATTAATGGAGAGGTTAATAAGCCAGATACTTATTTCTATGCAGAGGGCATGCGGGTGCAGGATCTGATCTTGCTTGCAGGAGGATTAAAAGATGGTGCTTCATTACAACGTATGGAGATATCTCGTCGCCTACGTCAATCGGATGCACAGGATACAGCGGTATATGCCATCATAAAAGCTATTGACCTAAAACAGGGGATTGGATTTTCTTCCGCAGAAACAGATGTAGAACTTCAGCCCTTCGATATTATATCTATTCGAAAATCTCCATCTTATAAAGAACAGATTACCGTTCGGATTGAAGGGGAAGTCATGTTTCCGGGTACCTATACATTAGCCGGAAATAAGGAACGTCTGACGGATATCATTGAAAGAGCCGGAGGGTTGAAACAGACAGCGTTCACCAAAGGAGCTATATTGGCAAGAAGAACTTATATTGGAACAACCAATGCTGATGCGGCTATTTTCAATAACAAATTGAACCTGGTGAATGCGCAGCAAAAAGGAGCAAATCCATTACTAACCCAAACAGATACGGCACAATTGAGAGCAACTCTAGATAATATCTCTGCACAACATAAACCGGTTGCTATTTATCTTGACAAAGCATTGGAAACGCCTGGATCCAATGAAGATCTTTTCCTGGAAGAGGGAGATGTGTTGAAAGTGCCACGGCTGTTTCAAACAGTGCAACTATTTGGTGCTGTGAATGTGCCTCAGCAAATGGCATATGGCTCAGGGCTATCGGTGCGTAAAATGATCAGGAGATCAGGAGGATTCACGCTTCAGGCGGCGAAACGAAAAGTATATGTGGTACACCCCAATGGAACAGTAGGCTCAACGCGTCGTTTCTTCATGATCCGCAGCTATCCTAAATTGGTACCTGGTGCAGAGGTGTATGTACCCATTAAGAAAGAATCAGGTAAATTGAGTGCAGGAGAGATACTTAGTTTTGGAACAGGACTATTATCACTGGGGGGATTGATCATAGCGTTAATGAATTCTATCAAATAGGCATGCCTTATGGCCAATACCAGTTCATACATAAAGATTGATGATGTCCTCAATGCCCTTAAGTGTTTCCTGAAATATCTCGTAAGAAACCAAAAATGGATCTGGGGTGCAGCACTTTCATTTGGCATAATGGGAGGCATTTATGGAATGCTCAAAAAACCTTCTTACCTCGGCAAGGGAAGTTTTATACTGGAAGAAAAAACTATGGGTTCTGGCTTGTCGGGACTGGCCTCACAATTTGGATTGGATCTGGGCTCCATGATGGGTGGGAATACCAATATTTTCACAGGTGATAATGTTATCGACATCCTTAAATCTAACAAAGTAATTGAAGAAGTATTATTGAGTGCGATAGATACAGCAGTGGGTAGTCAAACATTGGCAGATCACTATCTTGATTTCATGCAGTGGCGTTCAAAATATCCGGAGATGAAAGAACTTCAGTTTACGAAACCGGGGAATGAAACACTTAAAGACAGTGTGCTCCAGTTGATGCATGAACAAATCATTGAAAAGCAAGTAACGGTTGATCGTATCAATAAAAAAGGTTCGATCATTGAAATACAAACGGTAAGCGGAAGCCAGAAATTCTCAAAACTATTTACAGAGCGCTTGTTGCATGCAACATTGCAAATGTACACCGATATCAAAACTGGTGCAGCCCGTGAAAACGTGGAAAGACTTCAGAAAAGAGCGGATTCATTATCCAGAGTGATGAGTGCAAAAACCTATCAGGCGGCATCACAACAAGTTCTGGATGCAAATATTGCATTTAAAACAACAGCCGTTCCCACTGAAATTTCAGGTCGGGAAAAATTAATGGTGTTCACTTTATATACAGAAGTGATCAAAAATCTGGAAGTAGCCAAAATGGCGCAGGCAAATCAAACACCCATCATGCAAAAACTGGATACCCCAAAGTATCCACTAAAAAATCTGAATAAACAGTGGTGGAAATGGATGGCCATTGGGATGGGGGTTGGATTTGGTATCGCATTCTTCCTTTTATTTTATAGTTACCCCGGAACATCGAATGATCCGAACTAAATCTGCTAACCGTCATAGAAAAAAGTAGAGAATAATCCGTATGAAGAAAAAGACCAGACTGGCAAAACTCACTCGCTATGTACTCGACATAGTTGCCATTATGGTTGCCTGGATGTGTACAATGTTTTTTCATTATCCAAATGAAAAAATGAATGTGATAGGAGCCGTTACCTTTAGCTTGCTGGCATCAGGAGTTTGGTTTTGCTTATCTTTTATTTCAAAATTATATGCCGACAGGCGCTCGAATAAATTTTCAGAAGAGATTGTATTTATTGCTTATCATCTTTTATTATTTACCATTGCGTTAAGTTCGATCTTATTCTTCCTCAGAAAGGAGGTTTATTTTTTTGTGGTTTTCATCTCGTATGTTTTCATCATAACAGCAACACTTAAATACATACATCGTAAAAGCACACACTCTGCTTTATACCATGGTAAACAATACGATAAAATTTTATTAGTAGGGGCTACACAAGCTGCCTGGAACTTCTACGAAACAGTGAATAAATTTTATTACTATGGATACAAATGTGTTGGCTTTTTAGATAATCATAAAGATGCTTCCCTCAATGGATGTCCATACTGGGGTGCTATACCCCAATTGAATGAAGTGCTCAAAATGCAGGCCATAGATGAAGTAGTCATCGCTCTGCCAAACACTGAGCATCGTAATATCCAGCGGTGTATAGAAACATGTGATTTCTTGCACATTCCGGTGCGTATTCTTCCGGACTTTCATCAATATACTACGTCGAAAGTAGAAATGAATAATATTGGTATCCTGCCAGTATTGAACGTAAGCAAACTCCCATTAGACCGTACAGAATACAGGTTTATCAAAAGAACATTTGATATTCTGTTCACCTTGATATTTTTTGCTACGGCTGGATTGATTTTGTATCCTCTCATCGCCTTTCTTATAAAAATTACTTCACGGGGTCCTGTTTTTTACAGACAAGAGCGCTGGGGTCTAAACAATTCGAAGATCATCTGCTTCAAATTCCGAACCATGGAAAAAACAAGCAGCGAAATAGATGAAGAGGGCAACTACAAACAAACCATCAAAGGAGATCCTCGTATTACCTGGATAGGAAAATTTCTTAGAAAAACAAATCTGGATGAGATTCCTCAATTCTATAATGTGCTAATGGGTAACATGTCCGTGGTTGGCCCTCGCCCACACCCAACACCCTTGAATCTTGAATCCATGCACACGGTAGAAAACTATATGCTACGGCATATTGTATTACCCGGCATTACGGGTTGGGCACAAGTAAATGGGCTACGAGGTGAGATCAGAAAAAGATCAGATATGCAAAAGCGCGTGGACTTTGATCTTTACTATATACATCGATGGACGTTTTGGCTCGATTGTCAGATCGTATTGCAAACCATCATTAACTTCATCAGAGGAGATCAAAATGCTTACTAACATGAAACACTCCATTTTTTTTGCTGTTTTTTTAATGTTGATCACCTATAGCACAAGTGCCCAGGTTTGGGAAAATCACAGAAGTGAGGTGTATCCGTATTTGTATCGCATGGCACAAAAAGGATTCATTGAATTCAATGATGTATCAAGGCCTTTAAGCCGCCAACAAATCTATCAGTGGCTCGATGAACTGCAACAAAAAAAACAAGAGCTGACAGATATAGAGAAGCAGGAGCTTTCGTTTTATATAAAGGAGTATAAGCCCCTCGTATTTACGGATAGTACCAGTATTAGACTGGGCAAGAAAGATCAAAACGGGAGATGGAGATTGCTGAGTTTAGGTACAAAGGATTTTGAAGTGCATGTTGATCCGATACTTTCAGTAGGGTATGTTTCTGGGAATACCACCCAATTCCGACAGGTAAGTAACGGCGCACAATTATGGGGGAAAGCAGGTAAATTATCCTTTCAGGTTTATTACAGGGATGTAACCGAAACTGGTACAGGCTTGGATACATTCCGAAAGGAAAGTCCCGAGACCGGAATCATAAAAGTTGGGCCTGGTACCAAACCCAATGCACAAAATTTCAGTGATTTAAGAGGGCATATTTCCTATAGCTGGAAGAATGGCAGTCTGAGCTTTGGTAAAGATCAATTTGTTTGGGGGTATGGAGAGAATGGTCGCGTAGTATTAAGTGATAAAGCGCCATCCTATGCCTATCTCCGGTTCGATTATCGTCCACTGAAATGGTTACACTATCAGCAAATACATGGATGGCTGAATTCTAATATTGTTGATAGCAATCGATCCTATCCAACAGGTACAATAGGAACGATGGATGATGTCCGATTGGTGTTTCATCCAAAATTCATGGCACATCATAGCGTAACGCTTACTCCATGGAAAGGGTGGGCTGTTTCTTTTGGAGAATCCATGATATATAGTGACACGTTTGATCCAATCTATCTTGTACCGGTAATGTTGTATAAAGTTTATGACAACAATAAAAGTGTGAATTTAAATGCAGGATCGAATGGTCAGATTTTTGGGCAGATCAGCTCCCGAAATCACATACCGAAAACGCATATATATAGTACACTTTTTATTGATGAGATTCGGTTAAGTACTTTATTGGATGATAAAAAGCGCCGGACACAGATCGGAGTAAATCTTGGTTTCAATACCACTGATTTTCTCTTGCATTATTTGACCATTGGTGCAGAATATACCAGAATTAATCCTTCTGTCTATCAGAATTTCCTTCCCACACAACACTATACGCATCATAACCATCTGCTGGGAGATTGGATGGGCGCAAATGCAGATCGTTTTTTAGCATATGTACGATACAATCCGGCACCAAGAGTAAGAACCATGCTTAGGATACAGCAAACCCGAAAGGGATCGGTTGGTAGTATCCATGAACAATATTTTGCTGAGCCACAAAATGCATTTTTATCCGGCTTTATCAAAAAGAGAACAGATCTCTTTTTTCAAGCCAATTATGAGTGGACCAATAACCTGTATATCCATGCATCGCTACAATGGATGCGACAGGAACCTCATTTAAGATCGGATTCTTCTGAACAAATGATTCAAATGGGTGTAAGCTACGGATTGCGGTAATCCGTATTTTTACATTCATGTTTCAACCCCTGCTGAAAAATATATTTATCATTGCGTCTCCACATGAGGATGAACAACGGCAGCGAAATGTGCAACATTTGCAAAAACAACTTCCTCGTGTTAACATTCAACCTGCAATATTCCCCTCAGAAACACGCGTACCCTTTTTACAAAAACTTCAGGAACACAGTGAAAAAAGAACAGGGCTTCGAATGAATCCAGGGGAGATCGGGGTACTACTATCAAATCGAGCGATTTGGAGAGAAATAGTATCCCAACATGATGAAGGGTATTTTTTAATATTGGAATCTGATAGTAACATAAAAGATCTTGACCTGCTATTAAACCAATCATCATTCATAAAAAATTATGATGTTTTCTTTTTTGGTGGATGGTATGGTAAAATGTTATTGAAAAGAAGTACTATACAACAAGTAGGTCAATATCGTTTTGGTGATGCCGTGTTCAAAACAGTATGTAGTTGCTATGGCTATGCCATAAATGTAAAGGCAGCAAAAGAATTATTGAAATACACTGGGAAAATTGCCCATCCAGTTGATGAATTTAAACGCTATCTTCCAGAAGGGCATTTACGATTGGGTGCTATTTTACCAGAGGTGATATCCGAATTGCCTTCTACTTCCAGTATTGGTCATCCCAACTATGAAAACGTTTCATTTAGGATAAGAATGTTGCTCGTTAATCTTCGTAATCAGTTGAAGGCCTATTTTTCATGAACGTAGCATTAAGACTATATCTTCATTTTTTTGTATTTGTCTTTGGACTATATACGTTCTTTAATAGAGGAGTAGCCTATACGTATTTAGCCGAGGCCTCGTGGTTGATGGGATTATTTCTGGCCACCTATTATAGAAGACAGCTCAGTATTGTATGGAACAACAGCATGAAAGTCTTGCTCCTATTGATGATCATCAACCTGGCTTATATAGTCAGGGGCATACAGAACTATGCAATCTTAGATGTAGTCCGCGATAGTTTCATGTTCCAATATGCAGGTTTTATATTTATCATCGCACTGCTTCGACCGTTGCATGATCAACTCATGCAAAGTATTTATAAAATCTACCGTTGGCTGCCGTGGGTGGCATTATCAACTTTGCTCTTGCGGACATCTATTCCGGAATGGAATGAATTCAGCCTGTTTGGAGGGATCCCGTTGTTGATCTATAAGAGTAGTGACTTATCGGTTCAGTTACTGATATCCTGTTTTTTTTTACTTGATGGAAAGCTAGATCTGAAGCCTCGTTGGTACATATTACAAGTCATTATAATGGCCTATCTTTTTTTGTTGATGGCAACATTTAGTCGGGGCGGATTAGTGGCATTCTTTGCAGGGGGTGCTGCGTTTCTTTATTACATCCGAAATTCAGATTTTGCCAAACCCTTATTTCGATATTTACGATTAGCCCCGATTCTATTGATGATTGCCATTCCGCTGTATATGCTTACTAAAATTGAAGATGATACACAAGGACGAAATACGGGGATAAAACAATTAACAGATAATGTAACCAGTATAGTAGATCGCAATATACAGGGCGGTGGGTTGAATGATAATATACTTTGGCGGTTAGCATGGTGGGGGAAGATCGTGGACTATACCATCTTAGGTGAATATTTTTTTCAAGGCAAAGGCCTGGGGGTGAATCTTTCGGTAGATGACCAAATGCCTGCCGATGAATCGGTAAGAGCTCCACATAATTTTCATATGAATGTTTTGGCCAGATATGGTGTACCCTTTACGTTATTATGGTTGTATTGGTTGTTCCTTCAATTTAAAACCTTTCGGGTTGCGAATATGCCAAGAGAGCAGTTGATCTATCTTTGCGTGATGTTAGCTGCTTTGGTAAATGCCAGTTTTGATGTAGCTTTAGAAGGACCAATGGCCGCCATGCCTTTTTGGGTCATAACCGGTCTTTATTACGAGAGCCAGGCCAAAGAAGAATAGTGTCACATGCAAAAAAGTCTGATCTTTTTACGTTCATATGGAGATTTTGCCATGGCCCTTTCGGTTTTGCGCCATTCCATTGCCGCAAAGAATTGGATATTTTATGCATCCATACATCTGGAGCCGTTGTATAAAGATCTGGCAAATGAATTTCCCGAACTAGAATTAAACCTGCAGTTTATTGATCTTAGTATCAAAAAAAATGTGTTGGGCTATTTTACAAATCGACATTCTATTGAATGGTATTCGATGATAGAATTGTTGAATTTGAAAAGAGTATTGAAACAATTAAGAGGAGAGATTCATTTAGAGCAACTACGAAAACAATGGTTTATTGCGCCGATATTGGGAAAGACATATCCCTATATACACGATAATACGATCAATATTTACGAATCATTCTGCAGGAAGTTTGACGTTCCTTATACTTCGCTGTTGTTTGATAAACCTGCATCAATTAAAAAAGTTCTGATCTTACCTGAATCACGTAAACCTTCAAAAGCATTACCTTTTTCCTTTGTAGAAGAATTAACTCAACATTTTGAGCAAAAAGGAATTAAAGTCACTACAGCCTTTTTCAAAAAACCGAATGTAGCCTCTTATTACTCGTTTAAGGAGTTGATCCAATTTATCGGTGCAGCCGATTATATCATTACTGCTGATAGTTTACCTGCACATTTGGCGCAACTACAATCAAAGCCACATTTTATTTATTATGAAAATAAAATGAACGGGGAGTGGATAACCCCTTTTAGTAAAGCAAATCAAACGTTTGGTACGATCGGATCACTTGTAGAGATGGGTCTAATTGGATAATTTTTTTCCTAACCAATGCTGCAAGGCCGCCCTTTGCTCAGGAAATACCCAATGCCCTGTCTCTAAAAATAAATTCAACTCCTTAGGAGCTTTGATCACATTATAGGCAGCATGCATAGATGTGGGCGGACAAGTTTCATCATTATATCCCCACGTATAATAACCAGGAACAGTTACTCTCTTTGCAAAATTCACCACATCATAATAGGCTAATGATTTCGAAATAGCGTCCACATCGTATTTTGGCAAATTGACTTCATTGAAAAAATGTGGCCAGCCTCCTGCTCTTCCTTTCAAATATCCGGTAAGATCACTTAATGCAGGATGGACAGCAGCGAGAAAATCGATACGTGGATCTAACCCAGCAGTTACTATACTCAATGCACCACCCTGACTATTACCCGTCACGGCTATACGAGTAGTATCCACTTCGGATAGTGTCGTCAAAAAATCCACCGAACGAACACAGCCCAAATAAATACGCTTGTAATAAAAACGATCTCTATTCTCTGGATTAAAGAAAAAATATCCTTTCAACGCTCCTGTTTCCAACGCTGCATAAACAGACAGATCCATATTTACCAGAATCCCATGCACCCCAATACTCAACACGACAAAACCACGTTCAGCCATTTCCAGATCGGGAGCATATGGACGAATACCGGCACCAGGTACGTTCAGTATCGCCGGATATTTACCAGGCTTCTTGGGCACACACAAAACACCATATATTCGGCTATTGTTGATATTCTGGAAATTCACATAAAAAACATGGGTCTTTTCTGTTGAGCGTTCAGGAGCAGGTATATATTTTGCATCAATGGGAAGTGCTGCCAGCTCTGCTTTTGAACTATTCCAAAATGCATCAAAATCTTCCGGCGATTGCATCACCGGCTGGATGGCATCGGGTGAATATCCTGCTGTAGCTAATCCTCTGTATATTTTCCCATCTATACTAACAGACGCTATACATCTTAAAAATCCAGCTTCACGCATGGTACCCCTAACCTCCAGCTTTTCATCGTTCAACAATACTTCTTTATCGATCACGGGTTTCATTCTTTCTGGACCAACTTGATATTTCAATTTTACCTCTTTTATGGGATGTCCGTTCTTCAAAACCCTGATCGTAAACTTTACTTCTTCATTCAATGTATAAGTAGCTGATGCACGATCCGTACTAACCTGTACCTGAACCAACTGTTGAACGGGCTGGGCAATAGTTTGAACATAGAATAACAGAAAATAAACAACACTCGAAATAAAAACTACTTTTTTCATAATCGTTGATTCAAAAGATTAAAGGCTTCGGCATTGATCACGGGCACACTCATCTCATCCGTCTGCAATTCTACCCTACGAACTTCGCCAGGCATTAAGGTAATATATCCTTCTGAAAAAAGGGCTGGTAATCGATCCGTAAAAAATCGTAATCCCACTAATGGAGCCTTTCCGGTATTGCGTACTTCAAAAGCAAATCCTTGCCTAGTTTTTTGTACAGATACCATCTTGAGGGTTGAGGTAGCCAGAGATTCAAATGCATGGAAATGCCCACTGCTTCCTGTTTTCCAATAATCATTTTGCGAAAGCAAATGCTTCCCAGATATTAATTTCAATCGTAATAAAAAAGGCTGATCGGATTCTACTAGTTTTACCGCGTCGAGATGTATTGATCCATTGGCCGCCACACTAACCGGAAGGGTGGTCGTATGGATGATCTTACCCTTTATATCGATCTGCTCTACGATTATGTTAGTATTCACTGAAGAGGCACTATGATTCACTACTACGATCTTTCCATCGTGTAAATTAGATTGTATATGTATGGGTTCATTAGCTTTCTGTGACCCATAAAAAGAGCCAAAGGTTTCATAATCCCAAGAATAAGTTTGCCAGATAAAACTTGGCCAGGCGGGATGGGTCATCCATAAAAGCACGCCGCTTCCGTTTTTCCATAGCTTGTTATTCCAGGCTTCAAAGATGGCACGATGCGCATCATAATTCACCAACTGCACTTTTCGAGAAAAATCATCCAGATCTTTTGGCCTGCCATATAAACTATCCACAGCTTTTAGATAACCGGGTAGATTCTGATTGTTACTATGCAGATCATGATAATGCCAGGCATCATTGATCGGCCACCAATCCTCCGGTTTTAAAAATTTACGGATGGTTTTGGCCAATGGCGCAGAGAATGTTCCGATTTCCGTACTGAATCCTTCCGCATATTTGGTAAAATATTCCGAAGGATTTTCTACATAATGCCAGCCGCCACTTTGACGTAAATTGATCTCACGTGAATTACCAATATAATGTCGGGTTCCATCTTCTTTCCATAATTGCATCGCGAGTTCATCTTCAATTCCCACCGGCGCGTACCCTTCATTACGCGGGCACCATATCGCAATACTGGGATGATTTCTAAACCGACGGATCGTTTCTAATGAATTGGCTAACCATAAAAGTTGGTCATTTGGATTCAGATTATATCCTTCAGTAGAGATCCAGAAATCATTCCAAATCATCATGCCATATTCATCAGCGAGTTCATAAAACACTTCTTCGGTTGATTCACCAGTCCAGTTACGAATCATATTGAAATGTGCAGCTTTATGCAGTTGAAAGGCCGGTTCTAATTTTTCTCTATTCACCTGCTTCATACCATCATCCATCCCCCAGTTTCCCCCTTTACTAAACACACGAATCCCATTTACTTTCATCACTAAAAAGGGCTGGAAGTTTTCCATTTTTTTCAACTGCCCTACTGGAACTCCTGGACGAATAGAGGGAATAAAAATTCGATCACCAACATCTTTGCGTTTTGTATTATCTAGCAGAGGGACAGATGACTTAAGATTAGTTGGGCTATACTCAAATCGATTATCCTTTCCATCTGGGAAAGTTGCCGCCAGTTCATAACTGTATTCCCGAATACCGAATCGAACTTGTTGCTGATCAGAAATGTCATGATCGGTTAGTACTTGCAACGTTACATGGTGCAATGCCTGTGCGCCATACCCATTTGGCCACCAAAGGGCTGGTTTATCCCATTGCAATGCTGGATAAGTGGTCGGATCAAAAATGATTTCTTTGGTTTCCCCCGGCTGAAGGATCACAGATTGCTTTACATCAACATATGAAAACTTCGCTACCACTTCTGTTGGTTTGGCTACAGTGGCATGATTCATCACCTTAGTTTTTATAGTAATGCTGGCTTTAGTGGTATCAGGCAGCGGAAGATCGGTGATGATCTGCGGATCTTGAATGGAAACCAGGCCTTCTACTACTATCCTAACAGGTTGCCAAATACCGATATTGCGATCACGAATACCAGGCACCCAATCCCATCCTTCACTGGAAATAAACGTCGGACCATCCAGACATAACTGACCGCCATTTGGACCCATACCCGCTTTATAGGATTGCTCGTGTGGAATACCCGGATTATGCGGCGGATGGATCTTTACATATACCTGATTCGGTTTAGCATGATGAACAACTGAACTGATATCAAAACGTCCGCGCACAAAGGCACCATTCATCGCCCCGATATATTTACCATTCAGCCACACTTCGGCCTTATAATTAATCCCATCAAATTCTAACCAGATTTTTTTTTCTGGCTTCGCATCCACTTCAAATGAAGTATGATACCACCAATGCTTTCTGGCCAGTGATTCTGGTATGGACATATTATTCAAGCCCATATATGGATCAGGATATTTCCCCTGCTTCACCAGGCTGGTCAACACGGTTCCGGGAACCACAGCATTATACCAAGCTGAAATTTCTTTTACGGGTTCTGTTAATAGGGTACCCTGGGCCAAAAAAACAGAGTCTTCTGTTAATAGCCATTGGTCTAGTACACCTATTTTAGAGATACTAACCTTATTGGTGAATAACAATTTAGGCTGATCGATTTTGCCTTTGGATCTCGGCATGAGCGAACCCTGTTGAGGTGAGGTATGTCCAAAATTCAACCTTGATTGCGCTGAAACGTGCAAGGACAGAGGCAGTAGAAGCCCTATAAGTAAACCTTTCATATGATGTAATTATAATGACCAGTTATCGGTTCGGAATGGATACACGGGTAATCCATTTTTATTTTGAAGATTCGTAACAGGATAATTGGTAAACGCGTAACGCACTGCAACCGGTTTTTTCACCAATGTAGATGTCAACACTATCGACTTCCCTTTGATTGTGGCCACTGCAGGATGAAACACTTTATCCTCTCCCGCAACATAAAAATGTTGTGGGGATTTCCCATCTCGTGTATTCAACCCTATGTTAACGGATTCGGGCATGAAGTTGATCAACACCTTATCGCTTTTCACCATCATAGAGCTATAGATGGGCCCATATGGATAATCAGCTGTTATCCCATAAGTATTATATAATGCCAATCCGGCTAATCGTTCGCCAACCGGTTTTTTATTTGTAGGATGAATATCTTGGGGATCGCCCACATCCATAGTACAAACCATATCTACGTTCTTCACTAGGCTTTTCACATTTGCTTGCCCTTCTCTAAAAAAGGCATACTTATGCTCAGCTGAATCTTTTTTATTCCAGTTGAATGGGGTCATCTGTACATAATAAAAAGGCATTTCAGGGTTTTTGAATTCCGCTCTCCAGCTTTCGACCAGTCGAGCCATTAATGCTGGATACAACTGAATTTCTCCCGCATTAGATTCACCCTGATACCAAAGCACACCTCTCACCGAAAAGGGCTGAAGGGGATGGATCATGGCATTATACACCAGCATGGGTCGTAACAATGGAATTTTATCATTAGGATTTCTATCGTAGGGATCCAGATAGGCTGCTTTTAATTCAGCATCATAGGATAGTGCTGCTCTACTCATGAATGCCTGACAAGAAGCACTGCCGATAGAAGATTGTACTAACCCTACTGGAATATCCAATTGCTGTTGGAGTTTTCTTCCAAAATAAAAACCTACACCGCTGAACAGCGCAACATTTGCAGGTTCACAATACCACCATTTACCATCCGTGAATTCCTGTAGTGCAGCATCATATTTTTTTTCATTTCGATATACACGTAAGCCCGGGATAGTTGCTTTAGCAATTTCATTAACATTGTCTATTACTCCTTTATGATAAGGCGGATAAGGACGCATACTCATTTCCATATTGGATTGTCCACTCAAAAACCAAACTTCACCGATCATCAGATCATCTAAAATGATCGTAGTGTCTTTTGAAACGACGCGCAGCTGATGTTTTGTGTAGTCGCCCTTGTTAGCTTTAGGGACTTCAATCTCCCCGTAAAACGTTCCATTGTTTTCTGCTTTCATCGTGAATACCACAGGATTCCAACTAGCATGTATAGTTAATGCTGTTCCTGCTGCTGCCTTACCCCAGATTTTAAATGGTTTTTCTTGTTGCACCACCATACCAGATTGAAGCACTGTGGCCAATCGAACTGTTGAAGGCTTATTCAACACGGATGACCAATCGCCGGTATAATAAGCCTTTTCAATTCGTGCTTTCAATGCGCCATCTTTTTTAATCATGGCTTCATAGCGCATATCTTGGTACAAATAAAAACGGATCCAAAAGGCATAATCATATTTTTCCTGCAAGGAATGTGGTGCTTTATAGAAAGCATACCAGTCTGTGTTGATCCCCATTTGCGCTGCAAGAGATAACAACTGCTGTGCTTGCGCCCAGCTTTTCTCCACTTGTGTCGTAAACAAAGCAGCTAGTTTAGCTGAAGTCAAATCAGCTGTATGGATCAAAGGCTGATGATCGGAAATATTCAACGCATGAAAGGAAACGGAATCTTCAAATTTTCTATCCCCATCCAGATCGTATAATACTTTATCAATAAATCCATTACCGTCTGCATCTTCATATTTGATTAATGCAAATTTTTCGGGTATCAATTGTAATCGCTTACGATTCCACTTCTCATAAAACCCTCCAAAACCTTGATAAGAATAGGCCGTTTGGTCTATTCGCCACGCTCCCCATTCGGCGCCAAATAAATGAAGCTTACCATCAAAACCAACATACAATTTTCCTTTACCAGAATTATCTACATCAAATTCGCCTCTATCGCCAACCGCATCTGCTTGTGAATTATTATCTAACCCTCCTTGCTCTATACCTGTTTTCCAAAGATCGAGGGGATCATAGAATTCCACACGCTCCCATCGATGGCAATCATCATCTTCATCAAATACTAACCTAACTTGTTGCCAATCGCCTTTTTTGAATATCATAGAATACGCCGTATCTCTATCGGGGTAATACAAGCGATCGATCTGTCTCCAGCGTGCGTCATAAAAGAATGAATCCGTACCTGCAAGTCCCTTTAATCCGGGGAAATGGTGTTCCTGATCTTCATAAGAAAAGCCTTTGCCCCTAAATAACAAACTCATATCAAAATCAAATTCATTCCCCGCACTATTATCATTATCAATATCCCAGGTGATCGCGGCATAATCGATTTTTTTGGTAAACTGCACATCCAGGCTAGTATCAATTTTATCAAAATTATTTTTCTTCTGGTTATTAGGATCGCGAAAAACAGGTGAGTCAACCAATCGAATCGCCATTTCGGTTAGCTTATCCCCATCGGTATCATAAAAAATAAATGGGTTTTCCCAATTGAAGCGTAGATCATGAATACGGAAACTAGAAGCGTGCATTTTCAGGAACGTGGAATTGCCATGATAGTCTTTATAAAAATTTCCATGACCATAATGCTCCCAGGCTTTCATCACTATTCGGTTCCAGTCCACAAAATGCATGATCTGGTCTTTATCGGTATCCATTACATACATGAAGTCTGCGCCCCAATCATAATAATGTCGAACTTTTAATCCGGCATTGCTGACAATAAGTTGTATATCGGCCTTGCCATCTTTATCCTCATCTATCCAATCGATTGAAAAATCATGTGGACCGGCATAAATACCATCACGATTTTTATCGATCAGTAAACAATCATTATCGGTATCTCCCTCTGTTGCCATCAAAGACATATCATCATCATCATCGATCCATACTACAGGAATAGAATCATTAATAACCGTTTTCAATACATCGATATCACCATCTTTATCGAGATCAATCCGTTGAACGTTGGTTACCTTAAAGACGGGCTTCCAGGGGATTAATTGTGTTTCTTTATTCCAATAAACAGGTTGTTGTGCAGATACAACGTCTGAAACAAAAAAGAAAAGAATCAATAGATGTACATATTTCATAGCATCAGTTTGATGGAGTCCAGCTATTCAATGCAATAGGTGCAGATACCAACGTAGGATCTGTAGTAAAATCTATACTTATCGTAGTAGGGCCGCTTACGGCATTCATACGTATCTGTATTTTCCCGTAGAATGGATTTTTTGGATTTTTTGAGGACATCAGCGAAGAGAATATGGGTGCAGTCTCATTCAGGTAGAGAATGGTATTCGCCGAACGGTCAACCTTTTCGAAAACCGCATTGGATGGACTTTTCAATACGGCTTGAATGGTTTTACCATTTCGGGTAAGAGAAACTGTTTTGCCATCAGCACTGATGACAGCTCCGTCAGTGGCATTAGTCTGCATCAGCCAATACACCAACGAAGATGATTTTGGTGTAAACTCATCCTGAATAGTAATGATTTTTTTATTCCGATTCAATTTAATACCACGTTTGTAATCCATAACATCTCTACTATACACCTCTTTCAGATCAATGATATAATAGCCCCCGCCAGCAACATCTTCACCTTTTACAAAGGTGGCTGCGCCACTAGGATTTTGTTCTGGTCGTGCATCCGGATTGAATACAATACAATTCTTACTTTCAGTTCTTACACGATAATAATAAAATCGTCCACTAGTCGGAGCATCATTTGTTGGAGCTGAAGAATAATTTGGTACGGTGGTGGTAAAGTAATCTGCCGGATAAGGATCTGGCCGACCTAAATTGCCGATTCCAAAATTTTCACCAAGAGCTTGTAAATAGAATGACCCTGCATCTAAGTGGCCATGAGAAGATCCGTTGTTTCCGCCATGCATACCGATATACCAGGCATTATCATCATTATTCTTTTCCAAAAGATACATATAATCAATGCCTTTTAAATAACCAGATAAAGATACCTGACTGCTGGATCCCTTATTGACCAGCTCTCGGGAGTAGAAAAGCAGATCTGTCCAGCCATTCATCTTCACCGTCTTATTTGAATTGATCGACATACAGGCATCGTAATGCTTTTTGGCCAGGTTAGCATCGTCAAAAAATTTGGAGAACCAGAAGAAGGATAAGAATTTATTGTTTGGTCCATTATACAAATAATCATCCCCAACGGAAACCGTACCCACCGGACCGGATACTAGATAGGGGAACCACCCGGTTTTTTTGAAACCAGCAAGTTTGGTCAGACCAATGGTGCCGCCCAATACTCTCGCCATAGATTCCAATGCAAGAAAAGTATTGCTGAATCCGTATGACCAGTATGACATACCCTCTTCGCTGGCTCCATCTGGATCAACAGATTGGATGTATTTATACATGCCATTTGCGCAAGTAGCGATGATCTGGCTATTGAATGTACTATCCATTTCATAAGCAGCCAATGCAGCCATGATCATTCCGCCATGACAAATACCATTCCAGTTGTCATCGGTATCGTACCATTTGAAAGGACCTGTGCTGTTATCAATTTGATTTTTACCGGGCGCCAACACAAAATTTCGTACGGCATTATACAACACCGTTCGTTGTGCAGAAGTGAGGTAATCATACAAGCCATCATAGGCGATGGCAATAGCTTTAGCAGCGATGCCTGCATCTAGGAAATGGCGGTTCGCACCCCAGTCGGGCCAACTACACATAGCATTCAATTGATCCCATGCACGCTTTGCATAACTGGTATTCTTCGTGAACTGATATGCAAGCACTAAATAGGGTATGTGATCATTACTGACCGTATGAATATTCGAAATTCGAAGATTGGCCCCATCCAGTCCATAGTTTAAAAGCGGAGATCCAAGTAGCGTATTGGCCCTATTGATAATATCATCATAGGTTGGTTTGGCAAAAGGGTCTCCTGGAGCAGTATTAACCAGATTGGTTACCTCCACACTACTGAAGAGTAATCTCGGATGCACATCTTTCATTTTGGTAAAATTGAATGCACCTACGATCTGGGGAGCCGTTACAGGTATAGATATACTCGAGGGGTCTATTAATGGTGGATTGACCGGTGTTGGGGTCGGGGTTGGCGTAGGGGTTGGTGTGGGGTTATTCGTGGGCACCTTATCCGTACACGCCATTACTCCGGCTAACCAAAAAAAAAGAAATATACGATTCATAATCAGTTGATCTTTTTCCCTGCGTTTTTTAAAAGCCTATCAAAATATGCACCAGCAAAACTGGTGGTACCATCTGGGCGAATCAGCCAGAAGCCCCGCATTTCATCGGTTTTTCGAACATCATTGAGCTTACGTAATTCTTCATTTTTGGGTTCATTGCAATATAATTCCCATTGAATGATATAAGGTACGTTTAGCGCTTCACATACCCCTATATAAGCATCCCATCTTGCCACAACAGCATCCTGAGTAGTTAATCCTTCATAACGTTGTTCAGGAATTCCAATCTCACCCAGGAATACCACCTTCTTTCCTTTCATATAAGAAGTAGGGCGCATTAATGATTGGATATATTGAATTCCTTTATAGAGTTTAACACCGTACTGATCCATCCCATCGTAACAGCTCCAGGAAACCATATCCGTTTCTACCAGAGGAAGAACACTATTTACAATACCCGGAATTCCTTCCTGACTATCCATAACTTTATTGGCTTCTATAGCATGATAAACAGTACAGGATGAATTTGGGAATTCAGCACGAGCACGCGCCACACCATTTTGTCGGGCGGTAAACCATTTCGCCATCGCGTTGATACGCTGCATAGAATCTGCAGGAACTAAAACAGTCTTGCGATCACCATCAACGGCGCGGATAAGTTCGCCGGCTTTTCTCGACCAGCGTGCATAATCCCCCGTGCCACCACGCATCATCCAGTCGCCCTCCCAGTTATGGATAATGAACTTTATTTTTCTGTCTTTATATCGCTGTAATAAATATTTCGTCAGTTCGTAAACCTCCTGTTCTTCAGCCTTTGCAGAAGAATCCGTTGTTTTTACACCTGCGCCATCTACACTTAATGCAAATGTGGAGAAAGGCATATTAAAAGTGGTGGCCCAATATGGATGCTGTGCCAGTTCAGTGAGTGAAAGTTTAGCAGGAAGATTCCAGTTGGAATTATATGGATATCCGCTTCCGGTTTTACGGAACCATACTTTAAAAACACCATAGCCCATTTCGTTCATTTTTCGGGCACCTTCTATGAGATAGGGTTCATTGGTGAAATAGTATTTCCCGGCAACATGTGTAGCACCTAATTTATGCTGGATATTCTTTGAAATTTTTGCCCCCTTTAAAGGTTGATGTTTTTCAATGTTCTGCAAGATCTGGTCATCTGTTAGTTGAGCAGAAACCGAAAGAAATAAATGAATAGATAAAAAGGTTAAAAGAATTTTCATAAGAAGATTGAGTTCGAGTAAAAAAATAGGGATGCTAAAAATAGCATCCCCTTAAAACCAAAACACTAACTGCATAATATTTAAGAGATGCTATAAAGCAATCTTAACATAAGGTGCAAAATTATGACGCACGGTACCAACACCAGTAACATCACCCAATGCTCCAACCCGGAAGAAATATTCTCTACCAGTAGGGAACAAACTGGCATTGGCCGCTATATCGATCTCTAGTGTAAAAGTGGTATTATCTGCCGCTTTAGATGGGGTGAAATTCGTCAGGGAATTACCTGCAATCACAAATTTCACGTTCTCCCCAACATACATATCACTAAATGCATACAAACGAATCTGCTTGATTAACACCGTTGATCTACCCGCTTCAACATTAAATGTAGCGATAACTTTCTTAGCTGTAGCATCATATGTGATCTTAGTATTCTTGATACGCAGATAGGGTTCTACTTCAAAATCCAGTTTATTTTCTCCTGGCTTGATCTCATAATTCAGTACATTGATCGGGAAGAAATTACTGTTAAGTAACTTGAAATCATATTTACCGGAGAATACCAAATTATTTCTGTATTCACCATTATTCTTGATCAGCCAGCGACGCAGCTGCTGCGTAGCATAACCTAATTCATATGACTCAATACTGGATCCATTAACCAGTTCGGTTTCAACCAGCTGGCCAGTAGTTTTATCTTTTATCGATCCGAATACCTGAGCATCAGGCCCTGGGAAATTATCTTTTTCACAGGAAGAAAAAGAGATTCCTAAGGTCAGGATCATGATTATATAAAGTGTTATTTTTTTCATCTCTTGTAATTTTCAATCATTAAAACTCAGGATTCTGTACCAGTTTATTCGTTGCAATTCCTGGGATCGGACGATAATAATCTCTTGGAACAAAAATTCGACCACCAGCCTGCTCATCATAGAAATTATTAGCACGAACGAAAATGAATTTAGGACTTGCCGGACGCAGATCGATCATAGGCACCAGGATTGTTCTCCTTGTACCATTGAACAACGTATGCATCTCTCTGCGACGAATCAGATCCCAATAACGCTGATATTCAAATGCCATTTCCACACGACGCTCCTTCATGATATTCTCAATCGTAGCTGGAATATTATCCGTGTGCCCAGCACGACGACGAAGCGCATTGATATAAGTCGCAGCAAGTGTTGCACTTCCTTTACCACTCTCAATTGCGGCTTCTGCATAGTTGAGATACAACTCAGCTAAACGCATATCGATGAAATCTAAAGTTGAAGTGAAATACGTTCCCGCAGGATTTACATTTTCTTGTATAAATTTCTTTTGAGAGAAACCAGAAATCGTATAGTTGTTGGCTGCATTGGCACCAATACCTAAGAAACCAGAGAAACCGCTTGAACCACTTCCGCTTGACGCACCAAGAGCCCAATATGTATTTCCATCTCTGCCCGTTGCTGAAGCATTTGTATATACAACTTTAGTTCCATCTTGTCTGATCATACCACCCTGCATGATGATGGGAATATTTTTCCATCTTGAACCTGGAAGTATAATCGATGCATGCAAACGAGCATCTTTATTAGCAAAAATATCCGTTAGATTATTGTACTGAACAAAAGGCTTGCTTACATCCACATTTCTTGGATCAGCCGTTACATCATTCTCATTACCATCCGTTCTGGTTACTAACTTTATACTTCTGCCTTGACCGTTATCTGTATAATCTTCATAAAGATCAACCAGGTCAAGTGTTGGACTAGAACGTCCGAAATAAATACCCCCAATATTGGTTTGAGAAGGTTGATAATACAAATCATTGTTGTGCCCTTGTAAGAAAGTAGTAGAACCATCCACATACGCCTTCTTGAAGATCACTTCAATATCTGCAGCAGCTGGCGTTTGGAATAAATCCTGATAATTCTTAGCTGCTTCGGTACGATTAGCAGGAGTAGGTTTGAACAATGCCTTACCAGAGTTCGTGATCACCTGTGAAGCCGCATCTATGCATTGCTGATAGTAGCTATCGGCATCTGCACTCGTCATGCCACCCACTAATTTCTGTGAAACAGCATCACCGGCAAGAGGGGCACGTGTCCAATATTTCGCAACAGACGCAGCAAATAAGGCAGCTCTGGATTTTAGCGCAAGTGCAGCCCATTTTGAAGCACGATTTGGACCATCTGTAACCGTATGTCCTGCAGGCATATCTTTAGCAGCATCATCAAGCTCTTTCAGGATAAAATCCCAAGTTGCTTTTTCTGTACTGCGCGGAATGAATAATGCTGCATTATCTGTTCCTGGCTTGTATTCTAGCGAAGTAGTAATTATAGGTACACCGCCATAACGTTTTGCCATTTGGAAATACATGTACGCGCGGATGAATTTACATTCGGCAATGAGTGCTGCTTTTTGTGCAGTTGTCAACGTTGTTACGGTTGGTAATTGTTCCAGTAACTGATTGGTCTGACGAATACCATCATAACCCCAGTAACCTTCACCAGTAGGCCCAACACCTGAACCTTGCGACAAAGTAGCTTCATCAGTGAAATAAGTAGTTCCAAAACCAGGCTCTACATAGTTACTTTGACTAGCCGTACGATGATAGTTGAATCCTTGTGAAGGAAAATATTTAAAATCCTCCACCGGCATACGGCTGTACAAGTTTGCCAGCAATACTTTGATACCATTAGGATCAAGAAGGATCTGTTCAGCAGGAACACGATCCAAAGGCTGAACATCAAGGAATTTTTTACATGACGTTACCGTAGTAGCTACTAAAGCAACGATAAATATATATGAAGAAATTTTTCTCATGAATCTAAGTTTAGAAGTTCAGATTGATACCAAAGTTGAAAGAACGCATCAACGGATAAGTCAGGTCAGCAGCATAATCACCTTCCTCACGCTCCGGATCTAGATGCTTTGCCAGCTTATTGGCAAAGGTGAACAGATTGAATCCATTGGCATAGATGCGCAACCCATCAATTCGTGCACGCTTTGTAATACTGGCAGGTACATTATACCCTATCTCAACACTTTTTATTCTCAGATATTTAGCGTCAACTCTCCACTGATTGGTAATTAAATTATCTGTAGTCCCTGTAAAGTTTGAACGTAATGCAGGGAATTGACCAGCAACCCATTTTGCATTAGGATCATAGGGATCTGCACTTGGATCAGCTAATTGCCAGCGATCTAAATATTTATCCCACAATGTGGCATAACGGCCATAACCCCATACATCATTCGGACTTTGAACGATAGAGAATAGCGATGCTCCTTGCAGTAACACGTTCAGATCAAATGCGCCATAAGAGAGATTGATTATACCTCCAAACTGCAATGGTGGGTTGCCGGCAAATCCGCCATACTGACCAGACCAGAAAATAGGTAATCGATCATCGCCATTGATCACTCCATTGCCATCCACATCTTCGATAGCATAGCTACCAGGAAGCATACGGGAGTTCCCTAATGTACCCCCCATCAACGGTGCTGTTTGGTATTGTCGGATATCGGTATAACGACCATTCGTTACATAACCCCAGTCGCGTCCCAGAACACGTCCACCAGTACCCCAGGTCTCATTCCATCGCTGCCATGAACTAGCATATGGCGCTTGTTCTGTATATACTAAATATTTACGGGCATAGGTCATGTTCACACTCACATCATACTTTAGTCTTCCGATATTGTGTTTATGTGATACCATGAATTCAAATCCCTTGACCATGTCCTTATTGATATTCTCCTGAGGGAATGAAGCTCCAAAAGTATTCGGTACCGATTGTTGCTTATTACCCAACAAACCATTTCTGTTTTTCTGGAACCAATCAGCTACGATACCGAGTTTACCATTCCACAGACTAACATCAATTCCAATATTGGTGGTATTGGTTTTCACCCAAGTAAGATTTTCATTCAATACACCTGGAGGAACCATACCGGCTGTAAGAACTCCATTATTGAATACATAACCTCTATCGATACTACCCAAAGAATATCCTAAATAATATTCAAACGGATTACCTGCATCAGCACCCATCATACCATAAGAACCACGAAGTTTCAAGTTACTTACCCATGGAAGATTCTTTTGCATGAATTTCTCTTCTGAAATTCTCCAACCGGCAGATGCAGATGGGAAGAAAGCCCAACGCTTATCTGGAGCGTAACGATAAGAACCATCATTACGGAATGCCATCTCTACAAGATATTTACCCTGATAGTCGTAATTGAAACGACCTAACACAGAGAGATATTTTTGAATGATACGATTTCCGCTGTTTTCCATACCCGTTCTGCTTCCCTGATCAAGAACATCCCAGGTAAATACATCTGAGTAGAAACGAGTAGCACCGATGATATCATTTCTCAGGGCACGCATTTCACCAACGGTTGTTGCCGAAATATTATGATTGCCTATCGTTTTCTTATAATTAGCAGATGCCTGAACTACACCACGACTAAACTGATTCATCGACATCTGATAACGATTCTGTCCACGTAAAACTGCTGCACCTGTTGCCAGATCATACTGATTATACGCCTTACTTAGTTTTGAATAGTTGTTATTGTTTCCATCATACGCGGCCAGAACACCCAGCTTCAATCCTTTCAGGAATGGTGCATCATACTGAAGTTCTAGGTTGGTCTGATACTGAACATTCGCATATTTCTCATATCCTGAAATAGACTCCGTCATCAACGCATAAGGATTGGTAAAATCAGGAGGGATACGTGTTACGTTATTCGTTCCGGGAATAGTCGGAGGAATGGCACGATCCGCAATAATGATGGGTTTGAACAACCAGAAATAAGAGATTTCAGGACCGCGATTCTGATCGAACTTACCCGCTAATGTGATGATCGCTTTTAAATTCTTATTGATGTTGAACGTAACGTTATTACGGAAATTATACTTACGATATTTCTGAATACCACTCGTCAAGATACCATCATCCTGAAGAACACCTAAACTAGTATAGTACGTTACATTATCACTACCCCCAGATACAGATAAATTATGCTGTTGCTGTGAGGTAAAGTTTCTTATCGACTTGGCCATCCAGTCGTAATCCTGATAACCAGGATCCGTACCAGCCTTCCATCTATCTAACTCAGTCTGACTAAATGAAGGAGCCAATTTTGTATTCTTATCCATCTCATTACGGATAAGTCTGTAGGTATAAGCATCCACCATGTTTGGCATGGTAGTAGGCTGCTTAAATCCATAGTAACCGCTATAGTTAAATTTGGATTTACCCTTTTGGCCTCGCTTTGTAGTAACAATAATAACTCCATTATCGGCGTTCATCCCATAGATAGCAGCGGCTGCATCTTTCAAAACAGAAATACTTTCAATATCCTCAGGGTTCAAACGTTCGAAATCCGACATACCATCTCGTGGTACACCATCAATTACAAGTAATGGCGTACCGAAACCACGGATACTCACCATACTATTGAACTGACCCGGCTCGGCAGTACGCTGACGAATATGCAGACCAGGAACTTTACCTTGAATATTACTAACCACACTGGTACTCTTCGTTGTATTAATATCGCGACTGCGAATATTAGCAACAGCTCCTGACAAGGTTTCTTTTTTCTGGGTTCCGTAACCTACTACTACCACATTGGTCATATCCTCTGTTGCAGTAGTCAATCGCACATCCAAATTGCGGCGGCCATTGATGGGAACTTCTACAGTATTCATACCTACATAAGAAATGACCAAAGTGGCTTGCAGATTTTCAACTTCAATAGAGAACATACCCACGGCATTGGTAGCCGCAGCGGTATTGGAACCTTTTATCGTAACAGTAGCGCCTGATAAAGGAGCGCCTCTTTCATCTGTTACTTTACCGGTAACAATTTCTTTTACTACTTCAACAGGTGTAACAACTGGGGTCTCCACTCTTTCGATCGGCCTTGGTTTGATCACCACTGTCTTTTCTATAATAGAATAAGACAAAGGCTTTCCGGCCAGGCAAAGGTTGAGTGCCTGTTCTAAACTTACCTTATTGACTTCAATGGTTACAGAGCCCGCTTCTTGGACGATCCCTGTACCATACAGGAAATCATAGCCAGTCTGTTTCTGCAGTTTTTTCAAAACTGTTTTTAGCGGAGCATTCTTCTCTGAAAGCGAAACCTGGGAGAATCCAGAGGCTGAAACCTGAAGGGCGAACGCCAGTAACAGGATAGCTGTACATTTCATAATCAGAATGGTTTTGGTTAAGAGCCCTCTAGATCTTGCAATGGGCTCTGGTAAAGGCCTAAAATGCATAACTTTGCTTTGTTTGGGTTATCGATTGTTTAGTCCGTCACGACTTATTTTATTGTTTGACCCAAACTCCGCACTCCGGCTCCACCCGGAGTGTTTTTATTTAGATCAAGCAGTTGGTTTCTATCTTTTTTTACCGTTCACGATCACTTTCCCATTTTCAATACTGAAAGAAGCTACTCCGGTCAGTTCCAGCATTTGAAAAACTTTGCTGGCACTAACATTTCTGGATATTGATCCACCCAGCTCGATCCCGGAAACATCTCCTTTATATTGTACATCTACATTATACCATCTTTCAATTTGCCTCATCACTGCTCTCAATTCCATGGATTCACCAAAATCGAACTTATCATTCTTCCAGGCAATCGTTTCTTCCGTGTTCACATTATTCAACATTCTTGATTTCCCTTCATCATATAATCTGTGCTGCTGGCCGGGAACAAGTGTTTTTGACATCTCCGAACCTTTAGATCTGACTTTTACACTTCCTTCTAATAAAGTAGTGCGTATAGATTCTTCGTCGGTATAGGAATTGATATTAAAATGTGTTCCTAAAACAAGCACCTCTTCTTTCCCATTTACATCAACAATGAATGGCTTCTGCTGATTCTTCGCTACTTCAAAATAACCTTCACCCGTTAACTCCACTCTTCGTTCCGTGCCTGTGAAATTAACCGGGAAACGCAATGATGACGCAGCATTGAGCCATACTTTCGTACCATCTGATAAGGTGATATGAAACTTACCGCCTCGTGGAGTGGAAATCGAATTATACACGATTTCACTTGATAATGCATTGGCCTGATATATCAACGCACCAGCATTCAATTTGCGGATATCTACGGAAGATTGAGTAGCAATATTCCCTTCAGATGCTTCGTCCAAAATAACAATAGAACCATCCGATAAGGTTAGTACAGCTTTATCTGTACCAGGTATAAGATCTTTTGGTGGTTCTTTTTGTTTCGCTACTAAAGGAACAGTTTCGATTGGTTTAGGGGAATAGCTATACTGATAAATAAAATAAGATGAAATCAAAAGGAAGATCAACGATACTGCAATAGCAAATTTTCTGAACGATTTGTTGATAATGGTTGTGCGCGTTTTATCTCGTTCAATCTTTTGATGTAACTCTTCCAGGATCTGTCTGGCCCTCTCGGGATCACCTGGCTCCTGAATGTTCACATCGTGCAGGAATTGCTGATTCAATAATTCACGCAGGAGATCGGTATCCTCTGAATCCAGAAAATCTAAAAGCCAGCGCTGGTCTTCTGGTGACCAGTCTGCTTGCTTCAGCAATTCAATTAATTTGTCTTTATTATGGCTCAAAACAACACGTTGTATAATAAATACAACATGGACGTCAAAATGGGGGGGCCGCTTTTACACTTTTTTTTAAAAATCCGATAAACTGAGCAAAAAAGACAGGAAGCCCATGCCCCCTGATCGGATCATCTGGTCTTTTATAGAATGAACGGCATCAGACAAATACTCCTTCACTGTATGCTTGGAGATGTTCAATGTACGGGCCGCCTCTTCATACGTATAACCCTTTAACTTACAGAGATAGAATACTTTACGTTTTTGCGTAGGCAAGTTTTCGATCGCCTCTTCCAGTTCTTTTAAGCGCATCTCCTTGATCATGTTCGCATCGGTATCATCACGCTGAAAGGCAATACGAATTAAATCAGCCGCAGCATTCTCCCGAAGTCGCTTTTTAAGAAAATTGAGGGAACGATTATAGCTGGACACAAAAAGCCAACCTCCGAGAGATACATCGGTATTTATGGTCTCCCTCTTTTCCCAAAGGGTGAGAAATACCTCCTGCAAAATATCTTCCGCAATTCCTTTATCATGTACCAGCTGAAATATATTTTTATAAACGGCCCGTTGATAATGCCAGTAAAGCTTATCAAATGCATGCAACTCGCCTTTAGCTAGTTGGGCAAGTATTCGCAATTCTTCCTTTATGGTAGAAATAGGAGGCAAAACAGTTAGTCGAGGATTCGAATATACGGAAATTGACTAACTAGCAAATTGCATCATTGTCTAATTTTTTATTGTCTAATTCTTTCAATTTAAACGTTACACAAACTTGAATCTATGTAAATTAGCGAATTAGTCAAATCATTATGCGTATCCTGTTTGCACTCCTACTCGTTAGCGTTTCTTCTTTCGCTCAGATCGATCCAAAAAATATTACTATCGCACGCGATAGCTATGGCGTTCCGCACATCTTTGCCAAAACCGATCCAGAAGTATCATACGGATTGGCCTGGGCACATGCCGAAGATGATTTTAAAAGTCTGCAAATGGTAGCACTGCCCGCCAAGGGTATGATGGGCAGAGCATTAGGTAAAGAAGGGGCAGCTGGTGATTATGCTTTTGCCTTATTTCGTTGCCGTGAGATCACAGAAGAAAAATGGCATACGCTTTCTCCTGATTTCATAAAATTACTCGAAGGCTATGTTCAGGGGGTTAACGATTATGCTAAAGCACATCCGGAAGAAGTGTTGGTGAAAGGGTTGTTCCCACTCACGATCAAAGATCATGTGGCCGCATCCGTATTGGCATTGACCGTTTTTAATGGAGGGGATAGAGCTTTACGATCCGTCTTCGGGAATACGATTCATCCTTTGATCGAATTCGAAAAAAAAGGATCGAACGGTATTGCCATACATCCTTCTAAAACCGCCACCGGCGAAGCTTTTCTGGCTATCAATGCACATCAACCGAATGAAGGTCCTCAAGCGTTTTATGAAGCACATGTAAATAGTGAAGAAGGATGGAATGCACTTGGTGGATTACTCGCTGGCGGACCAAGTATTCTTCATGGAGTAAATGAAAACCTCGGCTGGGCACATACCGTGAATCTCTGTGATCGTTTGGATATTTTCCAACTGCAAATTAATCCAGAAAATAAAGATCAATATCTTTTCGACGGGCAGTGGGTGGATCTGGAAATTAAAAAAATAAAACTTCGCATCAAGGGTGTACCCATTTCGGTTAATAGGCCTGTATATTGGAGCAAGTATGGTGCAACCATGAAAAATGAACAAGGTGTATTTGCTATCCGTTTAGGAGCCAATATGGAGATACGTGCATTGGAACAATGGTATCGTATGAACAAAGCGAAAAACTTTACAGAGTTTTATAAAGCCATTAGTTTACAAGGACTTTCTATGTTCAATATCATCTATGCTGATCGAAACGATACGATCTTTTATATCAACAATGCCTTGATGCCGATTCGTAATCCTGAATTCAACTGGAAATCAACAGTAGCAGGAAATACATCAGCTTCGTTATGGACCAGCTTCAGAAGCATCAACGAATTACCGCAATATATTAACCCATCAAGTGGTTATCTATTCAATACAAATCATTCCTCTTTTTCAGCAACAGCTTCAGAAAACAATCTGAAGTTTTCGTCATTCCCCAAACAAGATGGCTGGGAGAATAATGAAAACAATAGAAGTGTTCGCTTCCGTCAGTTATTTCCTTCAACGGGAACCGTAGGGTATGAGCAGTTCAAGCAGATCAAGTTTGACCGACAACTTCCACAGAAATTACAATATCTATATGGTATCGATACCATGTTCCTGATACATCCGAAAGATCATCCTGAATTTGCTGACTTGATCACTCCATTCGCTTCTTGGGATAAACGTGGTGAGGTAAACAGTAAGGGTGCCGCGATCTTCCTACTTGCGTATGAATACCTGGTGAAAAAACTACAAGGACAAAATCCCCGACAAATAACCAAATCGGAGAGTATTGAAGTTTATCAGTATATTAAACAATACATGATGCAGTATTTTGGAAAAACAGATCTGGTATTGGGAGATATTCAAAAACTCGTTCGGGGGGATAAAGAATATCCAACTGGAGGATTGCCTGACTTGCTGGCACCGGAATGGACAATGCCCTATAAAGATGGAAAACGTAAAGTAACGGGCGGCGATTGTTATGTAGCTTATGTGCGATTTCCAAAAAATGGATTACCCATTTTAGAAACAGTTAATACGTATGGTGCTTCCAGTAAGCCTGGCAGTCCACATTTTGATGATCAGGTGCCACTATTCCTGGAGCAAAAAACAAAACCCATGACTTTAGATAAAAAAGAAGTTTTGGCAAATGCGAAAAGAATTTATCATCCTGGAGAATTACGTTGATCACAAATAACAACAAGGATTACACTTTTCGCCTATAGGAATCCCATCTTGCCCGATTACCCCTTACATCCATATGTAAGACCATAGTACCTGGATAAAAACCTAATCCGCCTTTATTGCCTATTAGTTTTTTATTCAAAATAGAATATACAAGATCTTTATCGGTTCGATTGATTTGATTATCGCCATTTATATCTCCCACGCGAATATCTAGTGCATTCCCATAAAGATGCATACTATTGGTGGCACCACCAACAGCGTCATTCCGTGATGGATGGCGATACCCCGAAATCACCTGAATGGCAGCACTTTGGCACCCTTGAGTATCTAAAATATCTTTTAGATCAAAAAGGCTCTTCAATACTTTTTCATTTAAGCAGATATAGTAATAATCTTTCCCAAAAAATAATGTGGATTTTTGATAATGGGGTAGCGAATAAAAATCGATGAACCGTTGGTTCAGATATACTTTTCGATAGAGGTCGTGTTTAGGTATTTTATAAAAGGTAAGCTTTGAAAACCGAAAATCGTTCAGTTTGGTTTCGATTACTACATCTTTGGGAAGCTGATGAAAGCGGACGATATTATATTCAGAAAAAATATGCTGAGCTTCTTTGAATGAATGAACATCCGACTGTTTATGTACAAGATCATATAATCTTCGTTCCATATCTGTTGGATTTTTCATATACAAGCCAGTGGATAAAAATGTGCTGGTCAATACAAAAATGAAAATGAATAATATAATTCTCTTCACTATTAAAAGGATTTTAAACAAAAGTATTTAGTACATAAGTTATTTAGCATTTCCTTTGTTTTTTATGACATAACTTTAACACTAACCAATTTGATATGAAAAAAGTCATTTTCTCTATTATTATACTCATAATATGTACGACTGCAACTGCACAAAGAATGTATAATAGTTCAGGCAGACAGATCGGAAGAATTGATGCAGAACGATTTTATGATGGCTCGGGAAGGCAGATCGGGCGCATAGATAGTGATCGTATCTATGATGGTTCCGGGAGACAAATCGGTCGGATAGATGGTGAAAGAATCTATGATGGTTCGGGAAGGCAAATCGGAAGAGTGGATGGCGATCGGTTTTATGATGGATCTGGCCGACAAATGGGCCGCATGGATGGTGAACGTTTATACGATGGTTCTGGAAGGCAGATCGGAAGAGGCGAAGGAGTAAGAAGAAAACAGATGATCGTGTTCTTTTATTTTTTCATGTGATGATTATTAAAATTTTGTGTCAAGATCTACAAATAAAAAACCTTGCATTACTGCAAGGCTTTTATATATAAAGGGATATTGGATACGATAATCGTTACTCAACTATTTAAGATTGATCATCACATGTCCTTCTAAAGTTCCACCTACGTTAAAGTAATTTTTAGAATACACTTTACCGGAGTTAAACGTGAAGTTTAAAGCCATACGATCTTTGTATGGAATATGTACACCAAAAGAATATTCACTATTGGTATGGTACATAGCGGTAAAGCCGATCCACTCCTGGTATTTGAACATCGCGCCCATATCGATCACATCTTCTCCACCATGGATCATGCGATATCCTATTAGCGGCTCGATGGTTGACATCCCCTTAATGTATTCATCACCACTCACCCCCAGATTAAAACGTTTCTTCACCATGGTATTGAACACCATGTAATTGATCGAAGCATATTTAGAAAACTGCTGGATACTACCCAAACTTGGTATATTCGCCAACACCTGAAGGCCATTTTCCTTCTCCATTATAAAACCAATCGATCCATCCACCATCGCGCCCTGCTGATTGAATTCTGCAATCGCTGGATCGTTGATATCGCCACGGATCAAAGTCCCATTCTTGCTGTTGATTCTGCTCATCATCATACCCAACCCAATGCCCAAGCGCATACGAGTAGCTCCTTTAGAGAGATCTAAGGCATAAGATCCCATAACCCGGCTGCGAGATAACAACCCCGCATTATCTCCATTGAACTGAAGTCCCACACCGCCACCATTTTTCAATTGGGTTTGGAAAGTGGCGTACATATTTACCGGTGCACCATAGAAGGTATTCAATAATGTATTGCGGAACGACATGTCCAAGCGCGTCATGTCCTTTACACCAGTGGCTGCAACGGTTTGCACCATTTGGTTATGGAAGAACTGACTGGGCGATGGATTAAGCTGGGCAACAGATGACATTGCCCAACTTAAAAACACCACACTTAACAAAATACGATATAGCTGGTTTTTCATTATACTCTTTTTAGATCCTTTTCTGTATTAATTATTGATGATCGTTATGAATCCTTTAAATACCGCCTTCGGATTGCTGGTAAAGCGGATCAGGTAGTAATAGGTATCGGTTGATAACAACTTACCATTCACTTTACCATCCCAGCGATTATTGTAGTTATTCATCTTGGTTAGTATCTTACCATTTCGATCATAGATCGTCACTTCGTTATCCGGATACGTAGCAATATTCTCCACAGCAAAGTAATCGTTAATACCATCCATTCTGGTGGTAATGATATTGGTAGGCTTGATGAAATAATCATCGCGTACCTCCACCGTGAACGGTAACTGGATTACACTACCAAATACATTGGTGATGGTCACCGTAAACGTTACTGTACTCGGATGCTTGAATACTGGATTCAAAATAGTGGTAGAGGATAGTCCGGTTCCTGGACTCCAGCTTACACTGCGGATATCCGTTCCCACAACCTGTAACTGGCTGGAGTAGCCCTTACTGATGATCGGTTTGGTCGTGATGTTGTTGGTACCCGTGAACGTTGACTGTATATACGCTTCAGAAGATGTACCATATATCTCAGGACGTTTGCTGATCGATACGTTGATGATCTTCTCAGTAAACAATCCTTG
>CAYTXC010000022.1:0-35621 GCA_964441425.1 uncultured Sphingobacterium sp.
GACGGTCACCGATGATCAACTCACGTTGACCACGACCAACTGGAATCATCGCATCGATCGCTTTGATACCTGTTTGCAATGGTTCTTTTACTGGCTCACGGAAGATTACACCAGGAGCTTTACGCTCAAGTGGCATATCGTACAAATTACCAGCGATAGGGCCTTTACCATCAATTGGCTCGCCAAGGGTATTGATCACACGACCTACCAGACCTTCACCTACTTTAATGGAGGCGATTTTACCGGTACGACGAACTTTTGAACCTTCTTTGATGTCTCCGCCTTCACCCATCAATACGGCACCCACATTATCTTCTTCTAGGTTAAGCGCGATTGCTTTAACGCCGTTCTCGAATTCTACCAGCTCACCTGAACCTACATTACTAAGTCCATAGATACGGGCAATACCATCACCGGCCTGAAGCACGGTACCCACCTCTTCCAGTTCAGCAGAGGTATTAAAATTCGACAGCTGCTGACGCAGTATCGCTGAGATTTCATCTGGTTTTATATTTACCATAGCGGTTCTTTTTAAAAATTTAGTTTAACGAATGTTTTGAACATACATATTCTCAATAAATTGCTTTTTGATCACCTGCAGATCATGACGAATGCTGGCATCAAATAAGTTGTCGCCAACTTGAAGAACAAATCCACCTACAATAGAAGGATCCACTTTGGGGCTAACATCAAACTTCGCCTGCTCATATCCTTCAACCTTCCTCATACTATCCAGAATCTGCTGATGAACTTGCGGTTCAACAGGAGTAGCTGTAGTGATCTCTACTTTTTGAATACGATGATGTGCACGATATAGATCCATATACGCTTCCATGATCTCACGAATCGCCACTTCACGTCCTTTTTTGAAAACAAGATTAAAGAAGGAAATCGTTAATGGAGACACCTTATCGCCGAAAATGGCAGCAAATATTTTTTCTTTTTGATCTCCCCGAATAACAGGTGATACCATTACGGTATTCAACTCTCCTACTGCAGCAGCAGCAATCGTGTTGATATCATCTTTTACTTTTTCCAATGCTCCAGTTTCCACCGCAAGGTCGAAAAGGGCTTTAGCATAACGGGAAGCTACTTTAGGCTGACGCATGTATCAGAATTAGTTTTTACTGATTTTGGTAAGATCATCGGCCAATTGGCGGATATATGTTTCCTGCTCCTTTCCTGCACTCAATTCACGACGAATCACTTTTTCTGAAACCTCAACTACCATATTCCCAATCTGATTTTTGATTTCTGTGAGAGCCGCCATTTTCTGATTTTCAATAGCGCTGTTGGCATCAACAATAATCTTGTTGGCTTCAACTTTAGCTTGCTCCTTTGCTTCGCTAATGATGCGATCCTTAGTTTCTTTTGCCTCTTTCAGCATCTGAGCCCTTTCTTCACGAGCTTTAGCCATTAATGCTTCGTTCTCACTTTGCATTTGAGCCATTTCCTTTTTCAACCGCTCAGCTGAAGCCAATGATTCTGCGATTGAAGTTTCTCTCTCCTTCAATCCGTTAATGATCGCTGGCCATGCAAATTTCTTCAGAATAAAAAATGCAATAAGGAACGCTAAAAGCGTCCAAACGATCAAACCAAGTGCCGGTGTTAATAATTGCATATACTAGAATATACGTTAATAAGTCTTAGATAAATGAAGCGCTCCTCTGCCCTGTGCGTTGGAGCGCTTACTTCGTTTTCCTGTTTATACGAACATAGCCAGGATACCAGCGATAACCGCAAACAGCGCCACACCCTCGATGAAGGCTGCTGTAAGGATCATGTTGGCACGGATGTCGTTCAAAGCCTCTGGTTGACGAGCGATAGATTCTACCGCACCTTTACCAATTTGGCCGATTCCGATTCCTGCACCTACTGCTGCTAAACCAGCACCAATAGCACCACCAGCGTTAGCCCAGGCAGTTGTACTTAACAGAACTAATAATAAATCCATACTTGTTGTTTTATAATGATGATGAATTCACAAATTAATGATGTGCATCTCCATGCCCTTCTTCATGATGATGCTCCCCTTCAAAAGCCTGCCCGATAAATACTGCTGTCAGATTGGTAAAAATGAATGCCTGAATAAAGGCAACCAAAACTTCAATCAGATATATAAACACAGCAAAGGCAATTGAAACAGGACTAAAACCAATTCCCACTCCTGTGTTGATTCCACTGAAAATGAAAATCAGAGAAATCAAGCAAATGATGATAATATGCCCCGCCATCATGTTGGCAAAAAGACGAATCATCAAAGCAAAAGGTTTAGTAAAAACGCCTAACAACTCTACAGGTGTCAAAATTGGCTTTACCATACCAGGAACAGGAGGATTGAAAATATGTATCCAGAAATGTTTGTTAGTACTGAACAGGATTACTAGAAAGGAAATCACTGCCATTACTAGTGTAAATGCAATATTACCAGTAACATTCGCGGAACCTGGTATCAATCCAAAGATGTTGTTAACCAATATGAAAAAGAATACAGTTAACAAGTATGGTAAAAATTTATTCGCTTTATGACCAAGATTGGGCACGGCTACTTCATCACGAATGAATGTAATAACGGGCTCAATGGCATTCTGCATCCCTGTTGGTGCCTGATTTGCTCGTGATTTGTATTTGCCTGCCACACTGATCATGATCCACAATAACACGATCAGCGCGATGAGCATCTGAACCACATTACGGGTCAATGAAAAATCATATACTTTGCTCCCATCAACTGACACGATTGTTTCATCTTCCATCTTATACCCATGTGCTTCATGTTCACCATGGTGAAATGCTGAGGACATAAAAACAGAAAGTCCCTTGGTTGGGGAATAAAGCACAACAGGAAGTGGTATAGTTACATGATGTTCTTTACCATCTGAACCATGATACTCAAATAAATGAAACTCATGAGCATCCATAATATGACTAAAGATTACTTCACTGGCATTAAAGCCCTTTTTCTCCTCTTCAGCATGTGGTGTTTCAGCTACTCCATGTTCCTCATGCTGCGCAAAAACAGCACCTGGAAAGGTTGATAAAAAAACACCTAAAATTGCTACCACAAAGAATTTGAAGCCATTAAGATTCATGAAGCCACGAAATTTGGCGCAAAGATAGGGATTCTTTCGTGATTACTAGTAAAACTATGTAGCTGATTTTTCCCAAAAACCAGCCTTTTTCTAGACCTGAGACCCGAACTGCATTTCGTGTAAATGGGCATATGCCCCTCCTTTGTGGATAAGGGTTTCATGGTCACCGATTTCCACCATTTCTCCCTTATCCAACACCAGAATGGCATCGGCTCTTCGTATAGTACTCAATCGATGTGCAATGATGATACTGGTCCTTCCCTTTACCAACTGATCAATAGCCTGTTGTATCAGTTGTTCCGACTCCTGATCTACCGAAGATGTCGCCTCATCCAAGATTAGGATAGAAGGATCATAAAGTAAAGTCCGTAAAAATGATAATAACTGTCGCTGCCCCATGGATAGAGTAGCTCCCCTTTCCATTACCGGATAATCATACCCCCCGGGTAATCTCATAATAAAATCATGAATACCCATGATCTTAGCGGCATGCTCCACTTTTGCTCGGGTTATACTTGGATTTCTAAGGGTAACGTTTTCCAGGATTGTCCCGGAGAATAAAAAAACATCCTGCAATACCACTCCAATTTGTTTTCTCAATGCAGGTATAGTGAAATCATTAATGTCAATACCATCCAACAGAATGGAGCCCGACCGTATAGTATATAAGCGGTTCAATAAACTAATGATGGTAGTTTTTCCACTCCCTGTATGACCAACCAAGGCTAGTGTTTTACCTGCATGTAATGTAAAACTGATGTTCTTTAACACATCATGCCCTTCCTCATATCCAAAATATACATCCCTAAATTCCACTTCGCCTTTGATCTTTTCTGGCGCATAACTACCCTCATCACGCATCACATCTTCATTATCTAATACTTTGAAAACTCTTTCACTTGCGATCATTCCCATCTGCAGCACGTTAAATTTATCTGCGATCACACGAAGTGGCCTGAATAATAAATTCAATAGGAGTATAAATGAAATGATCTGTCCGGATATTGCCGTTGCCTCTTCTAAAGGCAGATGCACAACCTGAATCCCAGCATACCAAACCAATAATCCAACAGCTGAGGCTAGTACAATCTCCACGACGGGAAAAAAAACAGAATAGGCGAAAATGCCTCGGATATTGGCATTTCGATGTTCCGCATTTATCTTCCTGAACTTAGCTGCCTCCTTATCTTCTACGGCAAACGATTGCACTATCTGCATACCGGTTACATGCTCTTGTACAAAGGCATTTAGAGCCGCAACTGCATTGCGAACTTTAGTAAATGAACGATTTACGCTCTCCTTAAAAAAATAGGTAGCAATAAGTAGTACTGGAAAGGGCATTAAACAAACTAATGTTAATTGCCAGTTAGTATAAAACATTGCGGTTAGTATCGCTATGATAGATAAAATATCTGCAACAATAGGAATTAAGCCCTCAGCGAAAATATCGTTGATAGATTCTATATCATTAACCGTACGAGTGGTTAATGTGCCAATTGGCGTTTTATCAAATTGAGATAAATTCAGATTCAATATTTTTCTGTAAACCTGATTTCTAAGATCTCGCACTACTGTCTGACCCAACCAGGATGTAAAGAAAGAAAATAAAAAACGTAAGCTGGTTTCCACAATCAAGATCCCCACTTGAATTGCCGTAATCCAAATCAATGTATTCCATAGCCCTGCATTCAGCACATTATTGATCGTATATTGAATCAGCATGGGCCTTACTGGCGCCATAATAGCCAGTACTATGGCCAGCATTACAGAAAGCCAAAAACGATTCTGATAAGGTGTAGTATAAGAAAATACACGCTTAAGAGATATAGTTTTAGCATTATTCATTTGTGATTGATTTTCGGTGTGCATGAGCAATATAATCAACTAGCTAATTAGCCAATTGATTGTACGCTTTTATAAACAATGCACCCAAATTCTTATGCGGAGGAATATAATTCTCAAAACGTTCTTTCGCCTCACCTGATGGGAATAAGCCGGCAAGATCTTTCCATGTCGTGATCCAATCAATATTTTTTCCCGCTTTCAAATCTTCATTGATGTGGCGAAGAATAGGTTCATTCACTATTCTGGTTCCGACTTCTTTAGATGAAATAATATGTGCATCTGGTGAAATTTTCAACACATCGTCCAAATTATGATACCCCCCACAAGATCCCAAGACTACGATCTTAGCAGATGATGGTAATTGCTTAATGGTATAAGTTACGTGATAACTATGCCCACGATGTATTACTATGGTAGGGCGAATATTCATTTTCCGCATATACTCAAGAAGATTGGCCTGAGCTAGTGCATCAGGATCATCCCCATTTGTATTATCCAACGGCAGGTTTGCATAGATAACAACAGGTTTGCCCTTTACCGAACGAATCTCCACCCACTCCTTCAACTTGGTAACCTTCCAATCCATAGAACCATTGAACATCGACATAAAATTGGCATAAGAGTCCATACCATCCTTATCCCCATAGAAGAATACCAATTGAACTACTTTTCCTTCTACATCAGCGAGCTTAGTGTAATCAACTGAATATACCGGTGGGATACCAAGCAATTGTGACAAATCCATGGTCGGATTAGAAGATGATGCAAATATTGTTTTTAATATCCTGTAAATGTTTTCACTTCGTTTATCACCTCGCTTGATGCTATTGTCTAAACTGGACGCCACTTCCTTATCAATGATTGCCTTTACTTGCGGAATTTGAATACTCCCATAAGAATCTGCAACATCAACTGCTTCTTCCAATTGCCCAGTTTTATCCAAACCTCGGGCAAAAGCGATCATTAAACGTTGGGCGTTTGCATCTGGCATAGTAGCCAAAAAGCCTTCCAGGGTATTATATCCTGCAGCCATCTTGATAAATTTCTTGAACTTATCAAATTGAACACTCATCAGCAATGTATCTCCAGACGGCACGCGCATTCTTTCCATCATCCTTTTGTAGGCCCCTTTATAACTGGAAGTATATATTACTTCCTCACCTAACACAATAAGATAGTATAGTTCCTGTGGAGATAAGGGTTCAAGGATTTTGAAGCGGATTAGATCCTGTTCATCATGTAAAGCATTGATCTGATTGATGAAGATGTCAACAGCCTTACGTTGAAGCATTTTGGTGAGATCAGTAAATGCCAATGCCGTGTCTCCTTTTAAGGCTCGTTTTGCAAAACTGATCTGGGTATTTACCAGCAACCGGTAATATTTCAAGCTATCTCCCATGATCTTTTGAATAGATGAAATCGTCTGATGACCATTCATCACTTCATCCAGAAAAGGATAATATAAACGTCCGCTGGTACTGGAAGCCATTTCTGCTATTGCCCTGACTAAAGGATCCTGACATTTTCTGATCAATTGGCCAACCTTGGTCTCTGTGGCAGCTGCATAATCATAAAATTGATTAGGGTCTGATTTTGCCGTAATGCGGATCAGACTGTCAGCAAATGGAACATCTGCATAATTTTCTAATTGTGCCAGAACGCTCGATGGATATAAAGCACTGAACTTTCGGAACATTTCAATTCTCGAGGCATTAAATCCTTTATTATCGGCAAAGGCATTATTCCTGCTTCCCAATAATAGATCACTGGTTTCATAGGGATATCTGGCAACCACTGTTTCTATGGAACGGCCGGCAATATCTGTCTCCAGTAATTCAGAGAATTCAGCATATAGGATCAACCCCTTTTCAGGCGCCAATATTCGCTGTGTCCATCCATTGTAGAACCCGCGGACAAGCTGATGCAGAGCTGTGAGATATTTCACTTTTAGCCTGTGATCAAGCGTAACAGTTGTTTCCAAGGTATCCTGCCAAACATCAACCTGGCGAATCAGTATATCGGTAAGTGCCAGATTCACATCATAATCATCAACGGCGGCGATCATTTTATCTTTTTTACCATCAGCCTCCAATAAATTTTGCTGCAACTTGTCTATATCCTCATGCAGTTTGACCCTGCGAATATCAATTTTATAACCAGTGGTATCAACAGCTGCATTTACGCTAATAAATGGGATTGTAGCTAATAGTAGAAGTAAAAATCGATATCGCATAAACAAGAACAAAGGTAAGAAAATTGAGCCTCTTCTTCTTTACTGCAAAAAACACTGGCCGTTAACAATTTCATAATCAAGCAGTCATGGTAAGAAATGAATATCCGGTTAAATTTGCGTAAACTTGCTGTTACATGCAGAGTAAAGGTAAAACCATCCTGATTGCTGACGATGAACCAGATATCCTGGAGATCCTCAGCTATAATTTACGAAACGATGGATATACCGTGCACACCGCCTGCGATGGGGAGGAAGCTCTTCTCAAAGCACCCCAAGTCAAACCGGACCTTATTATACTGGATGTGATGATGCCAAAGAAGACAGGAATGGAGGTTTGCCGCCTGCTCCGATTGAATCCGGCTTTTCAACAAACACTGATTATATTCCTTACTGCTTTGAGTGATGAATCATCACATTTAAAAGGGCTGGAATATGGTGCTGATGATTTTATCAGTAAGCCTATCAGTACCAAAATCCTAACCAGCAAAGTACAGGCACTATTCAGAAGGCTGAACCAGGAATCAGACGATAAAATTTTGGATATCCAAGGACTAACCATTGACCCTACACAATTCACGGTAATGTTCAATGGCAAACCCATTATACTGGCCAAAAAAGAGTTTGAACTTCTATATCTGCTCGCTTCCAAAAAAGGAAAGGTTTTTCTACGAAATGAAATACTTAGCCAAATATGGGGAACAGAGGTGATTGTAGGAGATCGAACGATCGATGTACATATACGTAAAATTCGCTCTAAATTAGGCATCGATTGTATCACAACTGTAAAAGGGGTGGGATATAAATTTGAAATGCCTTGATGGTATTCTGTATCTTTAAACATGATCGACACGAAAAATCTGACTCCAAAACAATTAGCTGCCATTAATGCTGTAGCTATTGCCATCATAGGAAGTATCGCTAATCTCATTTTTATCCGTATCTGGTGGATCCCGATTGCAACTTTTATTACGCTGTTCATCATTGCTTATACGCTTACGTATTTTTTCATGCAGCGCTTTATTTATAGAAAAATAAAACTCATTTACAAATTCATTTATCAAACCAAAGCAACAAAAAGAGAAGAGTTCTATTATAAAAACATTCTGCCCCAAAAAAGTATTGATGAGGTTAGAATGGATGTGGAACAATGGGCAGAACAAAGTAAACAAGAGATTGAAAATCTGAAACAGAATGAACAATTCAGAAAAGAATTTTTACAAAATCTCTCTCATGAATTCAAAACTCCGGTATTTGCCATTCAAGGATATGTGGATACGCTATTAGATGGGGCTCTGGACAAAAAAGAGTTGAATCGAAAATTTTTAGAGAATACCTCAAAGAATGTTGACCGATTGATGACACTTATAGCTGATCTTGATGAAATATCCAGCCTAGAATCAGGTGAATATAAAATGATTAAAAATCATTTTGTCATACAAAATTTAATTAGCGAAGTATTTGAAACGCTATCTCTAAAAGCACAACAAAAAAAGATTCAATTTCAAATTAAAAAAGGATGCGAAACGCCTGTATATGTTGAAGCTGATAAGGAAAAAACGCGCCAGGTTATCATCAATCTTTTTGATAATGCAATTAAATATGGACGGCAAGAAGGAATGATCGAAGCCAGTATTTATAATCTTGATGATAAGAATATATTGGTGGAAATTAGTGATGATGGAATTGGTATTGCAGAAGAACATCTTAACCGAATTTTTGAAAGGTTCTATCGTACGGATTATGGCCGTAGCCGTAATATTGGCGGAACAGGATTAGGACTTGCTATTTGTAAGCATATTGTAGAAGCTCAGGGCCATACCATTCATGTTCGGAGTAAACCTGACGTAGGAAGCACTTTCGGTTTTACACTTACAAAGGGTTGATCTTATATTTACGATTAAAATAAAGAAGAGCAACCAACGTTCCCATACTCCCCGCTGTTGCTAAAATTAAAACAGTCTGAGCATAGAAATCAGTCCATTTCAATTGAATATTCAAAAGTTCTTTTGAAAGCATAACGCAAACACTGCCAACATAACCAACTGCATCGGTGATATATATTAAAAATCCAACGTTTCCTTTTAAACGGAAAGCAGCAATCATACGTTCAAAAAAAATAGAATTAAAAGGAATATAAGCCATATATAATCCTAGTCCGACAGCCTGCATCCAATAGGCACCGCCTAATTGTCCACCAATATATAAATAAGAAGAAACTGCAGCTGTTAAAAATCCAACTATAACCATCACATGTATTAACCTAAAGGCCTGCATATTTTTTCTGATCAATACGATGGCACTCATCATGATTAAGAGAATAACCGTTATTCTTGTTTCAGAACTGGTGAATACGGAAGCATTATTTGCATAACCCAATTCTGCCCACATATTACTCATATAATTATCTCGAATATCCCGCATGATCGTTAGAGTGGTATAGATCAAAGCCAATAGTATTATGCCTGCACCGAATTGGACCAAGATTAGTTTTCTGTCTTGTTTGCTCATGCTCACTCTCTCCTGTCTTTCGGAGATATCTTTTTCATCTGGCATTGGAACCTTTTCCATTAAATAAATCAGCAATATCAATGGAAGAGCGAAGACAAATCCTGTACAAAATGGCATCCATTTTTCGGAAACAGCAAAATCAACCATCAACCATTTTCCTACTGATCGGGTGAATCCTCCGGCGAAAACAAAACTTATTGCTAAAACAGAACCGATAAAATCTGTTGAACGACGACCTTCAGCATAGCTGAATATGACACCCCACATAAATCCTAACATAAATCCGTTTACTACAAAACAAAGAATACCCAGCATAGGAGGAACGAGCGCAAAAAAGAATAATGACAACCAGGATAGCCCAACAAAAAATAATACATTCTTCCATCGAGCATTTCGGTTCATCGCTGAAATAAAACGAATTCCAATAAACTTACTGATCATATACCCGATTACCTGACTTATAATCAGTATAGTTTGATAAGACAAGTGACCAAAAATTTCACCTTCAAAGGTTGCTACTGTAAATGGTTTACGAAAGGCAAAAACGCAGGTATAGGTAAAAAAACATAAAAGGGCTATATAAATAGCTTGTAAAATTCGATTCGATTTGACTATTTCCATTTAACCTTTCTTTTTTTTCAAGATAAAAAGAACCACATAATAATGTAAGCCCTACTGATATCAGCACCAATATATTGATTTTCAGATGATTAATATATAACCAAATTAGCAATATAATAAATCGCTTAAATTTCCTAATTTGAGATAGAAATTAATAATAAATTAATATTGCATTGAAAGATTGAGTTCGATTAAAAACATATTGTTCATTTTTTTAATTTGTCTTACCGTTGATTGCATCGCCCAACGTAAAACGATCAACGTAGATATATTTGGTGATACCCTCAGCTATAGCTTTCATGATGGATTCCATATTGAACATTTAATATCTGAATCAGAAAATGATATCATAGATTTTATCCACGGAATGGATAATATGGATTTACAGCGATTGAGTACAAAGATTATTCAATTTAAAGAAACAAAGCAATTAGATGATTGGATGTATTACCAATTCATCCGTAAAATAGCAGAACAAATTGCCCCAAAAAAGAAAAATTATATTCTCTACACAATATATAAATGGTATTTACTAACCAGATCTGGATATGATGCTATACTTACTTATCATAAGGGAAAAGTATTATTTTATGTTAATAGTCAGGATTCTATTTATAATATCCCGGTAAGAATAGAGGATAACCGGCAATACGTCTGCTTAAATTATCATGACTACGAGAACATAAATTTTAAGGAGGAGATATTCAACAGAATTCCTATACAAACTCCAAATTCAACACAATCATTTACCTATAAGGTGAACATGGTTCCTGCAAAAAAAGATGAAACCGCTGAAAAAGTATTACAGTTCAAGTATAATAATACAGAATATCAATTTAAAATCAAACTGAACCAAGATGTAGCGGCATATTTTCGGAACTACCCAACTATGGATTACGAAAAACATTTCAATATTCCACTGAGCCGTGAAACGTATAATTCATTAATACCATCACTCACAAAACATGTTAAAGGTTTAAGCACGAAGTCTGGAGTTGATTTTCTGATGCACTTCACACGATATGCTTTTTTATTCAAATCAGACAAAGAAAATTTCGGTAAAGAAAAAAGATTAAGCCCTGAAATGACCTTGCTAAGCGAAAGTAGCGATTGTGAGGATAGAGTATCGTTATTCTATTATCTGGTAAAAGAAATTTATGACTTGCCCATGATTATAATGGTATATCCAAAGCATGTTTCTATAGCTGTGCATTTTGATCGGAATTTTGGTAAAACAGTCGAATATAATGGTAAGAAATTCAGTATTTGCGATCCTACACCCCAGGGCCTTGATCTGAATATAGGCGAGTCCTTACCTACCTTGAAACATGAACCCTATCAAGTAGCCTTTGTCTATGAACCAAAGTACAATAAAAATTAAGGTTCAACTGCTGTACTTTCTAAAGTATTCAGCAACTTATTAAGTGCTGCATCCATTGAATAATATAAAAAATGGCCGTCCTTGATTATATATATATAAGGACAGTTGGTTTCTTTTCTTGAAAAGTAGATCATCTTGTAGGCATCACCACCTAATGGAAGAATGATCTTTCCCTCAGACATACATTTTTTTGGATACAGCAGATCCTCAACTATATTTTGCTGAAGAGCAATTGTCAATGTATTTATAAATGCCGTATCAGTAGTATGTACTACTTTATAATAACGCTGATATCGTTCTTTATCCGTATATGGTTTATTGAAATAAAGAATGTCAAGCGAATCCACCTTGTTTGAAAAATAGACTTCTTTATTTAGATTCTTTGATTTTGGCTGGTGATCAGTATGTACTATTTGATGATTCCTACAGGCTACAAAGAAAAATAGTAAAAACAAAAAATGTATGCGCATATCATTAAGAAATAGAAAACGGCCGCAAGAAGCGGCCGTATTTTTTATAACCAAACTAGTTATTAATAAGGATTGGTTTGTGGGGTAAAGCTTACCCAACCTGTCATCCAGTTCGAAGTTCCAAAGGCACCACGGAAAGTAGTAACGGTGAAGAATGGATCTAGTCCAGAGAAACTTGCACCCGTTAATGCAGGAGACCCTGCCTTAGGAAGATAATTTGGTTTATCCCAGTTGAATGGATCCTCAAGCATAACTTCTGCAGCAGTAGCGTAAGTTCTGCAACCATTAGTTTCTGCTTTAGTTTTCAGATCAGCAGCTGTAATTTGCCCACCAGCACTTGCATCCACCCTATAAGCATCTGCCAAAGCATGAACCAAATTATTTTTGAACACAGAACTGTCCGTTTTATGAGCAGCTGCTGTCGCTGCACTCTCTAATGAGAACCCCCCTTTAGGGAAACCAATCATCACTGAATTATGTACTTCAAAACGAACAGCTCTTCTCCATCTATTGGCAAAGTTCAAATTTGCTTGTGTATTTGGATCACCATTTGGACCGATCCAGGTGATATTAGAAAGGATTGGACGTGTATAGGGAAGAGCTGATGTACCTGATCCATCATTATCAGCTTCTACTCCATTACCTGCATCAGTATCTGCTATTTCAGGACGACGCTGAACAACGGCATATTGGATCCTTCCATTATAGCCGAAATCAAAATCCAGATCATCATCTGATGTAGCATACGCAACTAAATTTTTCATATTCACATTTCCACCAAACAATTCAAAGGCATCATCATTTCCATAAGAAACCTGAATATATTCCAAAGTGGTCCCTACCCCTACACCACCTAAAGTAAGACCATTGATCTCAGAGCCAGGCTCTGCGGCTATTCCGGCAAACTCAATACGGCAATAGCGCATGATGCCAGAATTATCATTAACGATGGTTCCACCATAACGACGATCTACACCACCTTCGATCAAAGGAGCTGGTGAAGTGGGTCTATTGGTAGGAGCATTACCCAGGATGATGATTCCACCCCAATCGCCACGAGCCCGCTGACCAGCCGGTTTACCTGATGTGAAAACAATCGGCTTGTCTGAAGTCCCTTGTGCATCTATTTTAGCATTGCGCTCAATGATCAAGGCACCTTTTTGACTAATATCACTTTTTATGATAGTACCTGCTGGAATTTTTAATGTAGTACCAGCAGTAAAGTAAACATATCCTTTTAAAGTGTATGTCCCTGGCTGAAGGGTAATATCACGCTCATAAGACCCAACAAGAACTTTTGTTGAATTAGGATCATCCGGATTGGTACCGGTACCAGGATTGGTGGTTATTGCATCTTCATTGATATTAACATCAATACAAGAAGCGAATGCAAAAGAAATCAAAACTGCAGAGAAAAACTGCTTAGCCGTTGTCATATTATTTGGTTTTATTAAGATCGAAATTGTAATTAAATCCAATGGTTATGGTTGTACCAGGTGTATATGAATAATTTATCCTGTCACCCCCTTTATAATCAAATCCTGCTTTTGCTGTTGGATTATCATAAAATGCAAATGGATTATTCAAAAGATCAGAAACGGTCAATTTTAATTCACCTTTTCCTTCCCATAATTTCTTAGCAACCTGAAGGTCTATCAGATTTCGAGGCTTTTCATAGATATCGAAAAAACCTGCTCCTGTTGGATCTCCCACTAAAGAAAGACGTGGACCTATACGGTTATATAAAGCCGTAAAATTCCAGATAGAATTGGTGTATTGGAATCCGGCATTTATCAAATAAGGAGATTGACCAAATAAAGGACGATCTACGGATTCCTTCACTGCACCCTGACGCTCAGTGGTAAGTGAAACAGTTGATTTTAATAGAGTAGCATTACTAATAAAAACTAACTTATTCAACTTCTCACTAATAAAATCGAGACTTTTACGAACTTCAATTTCAGCGCCATATAATGTAGCTTCATCAGCATTGGTATAATTAAATAACCAACGATCACCATTACTACCTGGATCCATACGGATCTCTATGGGATTGGTGAATTTTTTAGCTAATAAACCAATCGAAAGAACCTCTCCGCCCTTTGGATAAAATTCATAACGAATATCTGCATTAAGAATAGAGGTACGCTTCAGATCTGTTTCTCCTGAAATTCCCCATATCTGCTCGTAATCAAAGAACTGAAATGGAGCGATCTCACGGAACTCTGGACGGGCAACGGTTTTAGACCCAGCTAAACGAATTTGATTCTTTGAGTTCAAAGAGTACGTCATATTCACTGAAGGGAGGAGATCTAATTTTTCAGTGTTTACAATAACCTGCTTTAAAGAAAGATCCTTTGAACGCAGGAACTGTTCAAAATACTCTGCTCTCAATCCCCAAATTACTCGGAATGCCCCAAAGCGGTTGTCTAACATGGCATATCCTGAATTCAAAGCAGAGATTCCAAAATACTTATCGGTATTTTGCGTTTGCTCATCCAGAAAAAACCCAGTATTAGAAATATTTGCTGATAAAAACGCTTGATCAAATGGAGTAGAAAGTTTAGTTGATGAAGATGCGGGTTCATATCGGAATACACGCGCTGAAAAATCACGGAAACGAACCAGGGATCCACCTCCTAATTTTAGCGTCTGCTTTTCCTTAAATAACGTGAATGGAATGATCAATGACCCATTTGCGCCCGCATTATAATCCCTCAAAGAGGAGAAGAATCTGCGAGTATCATCATCATCCATTTCATAAGGCTGTGTTGTGGAGGTAAACGATCGTACATACTGAGCCGTACGGAAATCAGGTTGTGTCTTATAATTGTAAGATAAACTTCCGTTCCACTTAAATTTGATTCCTTTCTTTGAAAGTGCATGCTCCCCTTCCAACTGACCAGAATACAACGAACGTTGATTTAAAAAAGAGGAACGTAATTGTACATTTTGAAGACGTCCGGTATTGGCTAATTGACGTGAATAATAGTTATCGTCGTATAATTGGTTGAAAAGATTCTTGAAAGAAATCTTATGTCCTCCTTTCACATAAGTAAAGTTCGCCAGTATCCCTGAATTTACTGAAAAGCGGTTCTGCATTTCAGTTCCTTCAAAAATCGGTGTACGCACAGCTTCATAACGACCGCGGTTTACTTGATCATAGATGATTTCAGCCTTGCGGTAGTTAATCGAGATAATACTTCCGAAACTACCGCCATTCTTAAAAGAGGTCTTATTGGCCCAAGATAGACTTAGGGTAGTGATCGGTGCTGCCTTTTTCATCATTTCTGCATATACATCACCCCTAAATAGATCTTTAGTCATCTCGATTTTAGCTTCATCAGTAAGTTGACGATAATCCGCTATGCCTGGCAATGTTGCAGGCAAACTACGTGTGCCATCATCAAATCCTAACCAGTCAAGTGAATTACGCTTATTACTGGTGAAATTTCTGAATGTTGACTGTGAATTATACCCCAAATTTATACCTACAGAGAGCTGGTTTTTGGTAGGAATATCTCGTGTATTCACTTGTACAAGTCCACCAGCAAATTCCCCTGGAAGATCAGGTGTAGCCGTTTTATTAATAATGATGTTATCGATCATTACCGATGGTATCATATCAAATGAAAACGCTTTTTTATCGGGTTCTGAACTTGGCATTGGAGCATCATTTAGCAAAGCCTGATTATACCGATCGCTTAATCCTCGAACAACCACATACTTATTATCCTGGATGGATGCACCACTCACCCTTTTCAACACCTCGCCAGTATTTCTATCTGGTGTAGCTCGGATAAAATCGGCAGCTAAACCACTTGACATGGCTGTATTGCTTTTCTGAAAACTCAGCAGTGAGGCGGTATTTTCCTGACGACGAGGGGAAACTTTTACCACTACACCCTCTAATGTTTTAGAAGTATTTTCCAGAATGATATCTAGATGGTTATCAAGATTGGGGGCTACGGAAATATCAGAAACTATTTTAGTTTGATAGGAAATAGCTGAAATTTCAAGTTCATATTTCTTCCCTATCTCCAGTGTAATGGTAAAACGGCCTTCCACATTGGATGCTATACTCTTACCCGTACTTTTCACTAAAATAGTTGCCCCGGGGATTGGCTCATTTTTAGAATTTAAAACACGACCATTGAAGGAAGCATTTTGACTATATGCCATTGAGGATATCAAAAAAAACAGACCTAATAAAAACTCTTTGAATCGCATGAACTTGAATTGATGATGCAAAAGTCAGTATGCTATATTAAGAGGTTGTTAAGGGAATATTAAGGAATTGTTACGTATAGTTAATATAAGTGGCAATAATTGCAACTAATTGAATATCAACATATAAATAATAAGAAGTATTAGAAAACAGTTTTCACTAATTCTGAAATTATTTGCTCTGTAGATAGGACTTGCTCAATCTTACCCGCTTGAGAATCAATTAACCATTTATAGAAGGAATTATAAAAAAATCGGTCTAATTCAGTCAAGGAAGTAACATTGAAATCCCTTACCAACGCAACTGCATTACACTGTTGCTCATATTGCCCGTTAATTGGAATGACCATTAATTTCTTGTTTAGGTAAAGAGCTTCTGCCGGAGTTTCAAAACCGCCACCCGTAATTATTCCATGGCAAGTAATTAAACTTTGATCAAACATATTTTTATCAATTGGGAAAAGTCTAATATTTCCTTCTTGCTTTACATTTGAAACATTATTAGAAAAGATATGGAAAGTGCTATTTCGAAATTGGGAAAAAACTTTTACTAAAACTTCTAACTTGTATTGAGCCAAGTATATAGTTATATGTCCCTCATCTCTAGGCTTAGCATGAAGTATGTTCTCTTTAATAATGGGAGGATAAATAAAGCTATCATAAGGTTTAAAATGTAATCCAAATACTTTTGAGCCAGAAACGTAATTTGAAAGAATGTACTCCCCTATAAAATTCTTCATTTCTGGTCTTGGAACATATTTACTTTTGAAACTTGCCTGATGACCGAAGTGTATAGATGAGATTCCCTTCATTTTACAAGCGAGTGATGTTAGAGGTTCAAAATCATTTATAATAAGATCATAATTTTCTACTGGCAAATTTTTTATATCCTTCCAATGTTGTGCTGGCCTAAAATTTCTTAACGTCTTAAAAATATCTATACGTCCCAGAGATTGATTATATTCAAAGCTGAATCCTTTACTTCGGAAAACAATTGGTAAATTACATTCTAGGGCATAATTAGAACCGCTTAGAAAAATATCTACTTTACCATATTTCTGAAGATAAGGCGATATGGATTGAGCCCTACTTATATGCCCATTACCAGTTGCCTGGACTGCGTAAAGTATCTTCATCTTGAATAGCAATTGTACTAGAAATTGAATTAAAGTAGGAAATCGCATCATCCTTTAAAATATCTACTAATGGTAATGAACTATCAACTTTAGTATTTATTACATTTCCAGATTCCTTTTCAGTATATGTAAATATTTCCCACTTATGGTCAAAATATTCTAATGCTGTAAGATTTTCAATCCAATCACCACTATTCATGTACACCACTTCCCCTTTTGTTTTTTTTATTAATTTAATCTGGGGTTGGTGAATATGGCCACATATCACATACCTATATTTATTTTCAATAGCTAATTCAGCCGCAGTTTGTTCAAAATTGCTAATCCATGCTATTGCTTTTTTCACACTGTTTTTAACTTTTTTACTAAAACTCATTTTTTCCCTACCCAAAGAAATAAGCAGATAATTAATTATCCTATTTAAAATAATTAGCAGATCATAACCTTTTCCGCCAAGTTTTGCAATTAATTTTGCACTTCCCTTGGTCGTCATATCAAAAACGTCACCATGAAATATCCATGTTTTCTTTCCATCAATATTGATAATAAGCTTATCAGTAAGTTTTAGCTTTCCAAGTTTCAAACCACTATATCGCCTTAAAGTTTCATCATGATTACCGGTTATGTACACTACCTCTGTACCCTTTGACATAAGGCTAAAAATTTCCTTTATTACCTGCATATGAGAAGCTGGGAAATAACTTTTTCGAAATTGCCATATATCAATAATATCGCCATTCAGTACTAATAATCTAGGATCGATACATCTGAGGTAACTAACTAATTCTAGAGCATGACAACCATAAGTTCCAAGGTGTATGTCACTTATAACAACAACATCAACTAAACGCTTTTGCATATAAATAGTTTCTCGAAGTTCTATTTATACCTATAATGCTTGTTATTAATCAGATTATAAAATTATGAAATTAACATTACCTAATTGTTACTTGACTAATTCAGTATAAAGATGTTGAACTAATCCATCTGCCAATCCAATTTTTGGTACAATTAGTTCGTCGATATTAGCCCATTTTAAGATCTGCAAGTAAATCAAAAGTGCTGGCACAATAACATCAGCTCTATCTTTTCTAAGATTATAATTATTTATAAGTTCAGTAACTGTACAAGCAGAAAATTCTCGGTAATAGTCTTTCAAGAGATTAATATCCAAAGTCTTTCCGTCCTTTTTCTTACTTAAAGAAAAAACCTTATTAATGTTTCCACCAGTACCAATTCCCATGATGTTTTTAACCCCTTTTACATTTTCTTTAATCTCTTGCTTCATGAAGTCCCAATCTGCATCACTAACCATTTTTTTTAATAGTCTAATAGTACCGATATTAAATGATCGTTTGTACACTATTTTATTATTACTGATAAAAGTCAATTCAGTACTACCACCTCCAACATCTATATATAAGTAGCTATTATTACTATTTAAAGTTTCTGCAATATGTGATTCATATATGAGTGAAGCTTCAAAATCACCACTGATGACCTGTATATCGATACCCGTTTCTAGAAAAATTTGCTTAATTACTTCATTCTTGTTTTTTGCATCTCGCATTGCACTAGTAGCAACAGCAATATGGCTTTCAACACCATAAGCATTCATTAAATGGGCATACGCTCGCATTGTTTCCAGAATCATTTCTTTTTTATTCTTAGAAATTTCACCTGTTTCAAAAACATCAAAGCCCAATCGAAGGGGTACACGTACCAGATTTAATTTATTGAAATAAGGTTTTGCTTTATTTACATCATCTACTTCAGTTATAAGCAAACGGCATGCATTTGTACCTATATCAATTGCTGCTAATTTCAAAAGGATAAACTTTATCTTATAGACAAAAATTGGTGTATCTCATACTGTGATCTAACCTTTTTATTTCGGTATGAAGGTACATATTTGTTATGAAAATCAGGCTCTAATACCCTAGCCTTTACATTATCCTCTAACTGAATTTCCAATATTTTAATCAATTCATTTCTAAGCTTTGGATTTGTGATTGGACAAGCAACTTCAACTCGATGATCAAGATTTCGCACCATCCAATCAGCACTTGAAATAAACACCTTAGGGTTACCTCCATTATAAAAATACATAACCCTTGAATGCTCAAGAAACTCATCAACTATACTTATTGCCCTGGGAGGTATTTCTTTTTTCTTAAAGCGGCTCTTAGCACAATAAATTCCCCTTATAATCAGTCTCACGCTAACACCTAATGTACTTGCCAAACATAATTTTTCAACAAGTTTTGTATCACTCAAAGAATTCAATTTTAGAATTATAGAAGCTCCTAAGCCTTTTTTAGCTTGCTTAATTTCTTGATCAACTAATTGAATGATCTTTTTCCGCATGGAAATAGGACTTACCAACAATGTCTTACAACTATCTAGTAGTTTTTGATAAGTTATTGGGTTTTCCAGATAACTAAATATTTTATTTATATCTGCCATTATATTTCTATTGGAAGTAAGAAGACAATGATCACCATAGTAATTAGCAGTCTTTTCATTCAGATTTCCTGTACTTACGAATCCATATTGGACAGTTTTATTTTTAACCCTCTTTGTAATTATACAGATTTTAGCGTGAACCTTCATATTAGGAATACCTAAAATCACTTTTACCCCTTCGTCTTCTAATAAACTTTTCCACTCCAAATTTGCTTCTTCATCAAACCTTGCCTTTAACTCCAACATAACCTCTACTCTTTTACCGTTCCTAGATGCATTTATTAAAGCATTAATGACTTTAGAATCTGAAGCTAATCGATAAGCCGTTATCTTAATTGTATTGACATCAGGATCTATGGCAGCTTCTCTTAGCAAATCAATAATTGTATTGAATGAATGATATGGAAAATGTAATAAGATATCCTTTTTACAGATCACATCCGTAACTCTTAGTGCAGTTTTAAGTTCTGGATGTCGAAAGGGTGCAATCTGCCTTTTGATTGATCTAAAAACATCTGGGAAGTCCATAAAATGTTTAAAATTATGAATACGTCCCCCCGGAATTATACTTGATTTATTATCGAGTTTAAGCTTTTTAATTAGAAAATGTAGTAAACCACTATGCATTTCTTTATCATAAACAAAACGAACAGGTTTACCTCTCCTTCTCTTTTTTAATCCTTTTTGCATTTTTTCTACAAGGGAAGTACTAACATCATTATCCAGATCGATTTCAGCATCTTTTGTAACTTTAAAAATGTGAGACTCAAAATGATCATACCCAAAATAAGAAAATATATAAGGCAGATTAAATCTTATAATATCTTCAAGTAATATAATATTGCACTCTCCTTTTTTAGCAGGGAGTTCAACAAAACGTCCTACTGATTTAGACGGGATTTCTATTAATGCAAATTGTTGGCGGTATGCCGATTTTTTTTTACTCATGACCACACCCAGATAAATGCTTTTATCACGCAGATATGGAAGTTCAGGTAAACTTTCAATCATTAGTGGAATAATATTCGAACGTACTTCTTTTTCAAAAAAGTTGATAACAAAATCTTTTTGCTCTTTAGTCAATTGAGCATCATTTTTTATAAATATCTTTTGTTTACGCATTTCCTGCTGAATACTTATCCAAATCCTATCAAATTCATTTTGCTGTTTCAAAACAATGTTCATAATATCCACTAGCACTTCACTTGGATTTTCCTCAAAATGCATATTGAGTTTTGACTTCTTTGCCGAAAATTCCACCATTCGCTTAAGCGTGGCAACACGCACACGAAAAAATTCATCTAGATTATTAGAAAAAATTCCTAAAAATCTAATTCTTTCTTTTAATGGAACCGACCTATCATTGGCCTCCTGTAAAACGCGGGCATTGAAGCTTAGCCAACTTATATCTCTGGCAACGAATGGATATTTGTTCATTTATTAATTATGTAAATTCTTTAAATTGATTATTCAAAAATTTATACTGAAATCTCGTACAAGAAAAATACTCATTTTATTATGTGAAGTTCGATAAAACATATTACCCTATTGTTAAGTCTGTATTCATTTCTTCGATAAAATGAACTTAATAAAACCACGTAAGGTAAACTCCAATCACAAGATTACCTGTGCAGCTTATTTCCATTTATATCTCAACATGGAATAATGCATTTGACTTATCCAATGAAAACCTAAAAAATCATTTTTATTACTTCTCGAAAAAAGAATAGTATATGATTCATATTTGATTATAAATTAATATGTAATTCATTAAATATGTTCTAATAAGACAAATAGTTTCCTATGTTAAGAAATTATTAACTGTCACTTGAGGGTGAGTACGACATCATAATAAACACCAATTTTGCCTGAAATATAGAATTATGGCTCTTAATACTATTCTGAAAATTTTTTTACCAAAGGATAGAATCTTTTATTCTTTATTTCAGGATTCCAGTGAACGTGTTTTGCTAATGTCATCCACATTAAAACAATTGATAAATGAGCCAGATAAGGCAAAACGAAATCTTTTAATGACTCACATTGAAGATCTTGAACATAAGAATGATGAGGCTACACATACTATCTTCACAGAGCTGAGCAGAAATTTTATTACCCCCTTCGATAGGGAAGATATTCATTATTTGGCTACTGCATTAGATGATGTTGCTGATCACATTTATGCCGCCGCTAAAAAAATAATGTTCTATCATATTGATACTGATGATTATGGTTTGAGGAAATTTGCAGATCTAATAGTACTCAGTACAGAGCAGGTTGCAAAAGCAGTTTATGAATTGAAAGACATGAAAAATCTACGCAACATCACAGAAGCTATTGTGCGAATCAATAGTATTGAGAATCAAGCTGATGATCTATTTGATCAAAATATTGAAAGATTATTTGAAGAAGTGGATGATGTAAAGGCCGTAATTAAAATGCGTGAAATTTACCAAGTATTGGAAAGTGCCACAGATAAGTGTGAAGATGCCGGTAATGTGATTGAATCGATCATTATTAAATACGCATAATCATTTTATGACCTTATTGGTAGTTATCATCATTCTAGCCCTTGTTTTTGATTACATCAATGGATTCCATGATGCAGCTAATTCTATAGCCACAATTGTATCTACGAAAGTGTTGACACCCTTTCAGGCCGTACTTTGGGCCGCTTTTTTTAATGTTGTAGCTTATTTTATTTTCAAGGATCATACGGTGGCTAATACCATTGGAAAAACTGTGCACAAAGAGCATATTACACTCACTGTAATTTTGGCTGGTTTGATTGCAGCTATAATTTGGAATCTACTAACATGGTGGTTTGGAATTCCGTCTTCTTCATCTCATACATTGATTGGAGGCTTTGCAGGTGCAGCTATAGCACATGCAGGTTTTGAGAGCATTGAGGTAACTAAGATTACCAAAACACTTGCATTCATTCTTATAGCCCCTCTCATGGGTATGATCATTGCAGCATTTATATCGATCGTAACGATCATGAAGAATTTTTGGCTTAAGATACTGGTGATCAGTATCACATTAAGTCTGACCATTTATTTCATTCCTTTCAACGAAGTGATCAGATGGGGACTATTGATCATTTCTGGTATTTTTATTTTGGCCTATGCCGTTGATCATTTTCAAGCCATCCCCAGTGCGTACAGAACAGGAAATATGTACAAAAAATTACAATTACTTTCTTCTGCCGCATTCAGCGTTGGACATGGTGGTAACGATGCCCAAAAAGTAATGGGTATAATCGCGGCAGCGTTGATGGCGAAAGGTCAAATCAACGATATTAATGATATGCCGAACTGGGTGCCTATTTCCTGTTACGCTGCAATAGGTTTAGGTACTCTTAGCGGAGGCTGGAAAATCGTAAAAACGATGGGTACTAAGATCACAAAAGTTACGCCATTGGAAGGCGTCAGTGCTGAAACGGCTGGTGCTATTACCTTATTCATGACAGAAAAATTAGGTATTCCAGTGAGTACAACCCATACCATCACCGGTTCCATTATCGGGGTTGGGGCAACAAAACGATTATCAGCCGTAAGATGGGGTGTTACGGTAAATTTACTTTGGGCATGGATCTTAACTATCCCGGTTAGTGCCTTAATGGCGGGAATGATATACTATATATGTAGATTATTTGGCCTGAATTAATTTTTATCTCATATTTTCCGACATTTGCAGGGGCATACCAATATGGATGCCCCTTTAAATTTTTTCCGAATGAAAGGAATTATTCTGGCTGGTGGATCGGGTACGCGTCTTTATCCCATTACTTATGCGATCAGCAAACAGATCATGCCTATCTATGACAAACCCATGATCTATTACCCGCTATCAACGCTTATGTTGGCAGGTATTCGCGAAGTTTTGATCATTTCTACCCCACATGATCTTCCACATTTCAAACGCTTGTTTGGGAATGGCGAACAATATGGGATGTCTTTTACCTATGCAGAACAAGCTGTACCAAACGGACTAGCGCAGGCATTTGTGATTGGTGAAAAATTTATCGGAAATGATAATGTGGCACTTGTACTTGGTGATAATATCTTTTATGGTTACGGCCTCGGCGCACAATTGGAAAAGAACGCCAATCCGGATGGAGGGATCGTATATGCCTATCATGTCAGCGACCCGGAACGCTATGGTGTAGTTGAGTTCGACACCAACAACAACGTAATCAGTATTGAAGAAAAACCTTCTAATCCGAAAAGTAACTACGCTGTTCCCGGATTATATTTCTATGATAATCAAGTTATTGATATCGCTAAAAATCTAAAACCATCACCACGGGGTGAGTATGAAATAACTGATGTCAACAAGGCCTACCTTGAAATGGGTAAATTGCGGGTAAGCATAATGGATAGAGGTACTGCATGGCTGGATACGGGAACATTTGACTCATTGATCCAGGCGTCGCAGTTTGTCCAGGTCATAGAACAACGACAAGGCATCAAAATTGCTTGTATTGAAGAAATTGCATACCGTAAAGGATTCATCAATAAGGATCAACTCATTAAAATGGCCGAACCGCTTATGAAAAGTGGTTATGGAAATTATTTGATGGAACTGGTATCCCAATAAAACATTCATGAAGAAAATATTAGTAACCGGAGGATGCGGATACATAGGATCACATACTATAACAGATCTTCTGCAAAATGGGTTTGATGTCCTCTCCGTTGATAATAATTCACGTTCATCAGAACACATATTAGAAGGTGTTGAAAAGATAACAGGCAAAAAAGTAAAGAATTATAGAGTTAATCTTTGCAGTTTTGATGACATACAGGCTGTATTTGCTGAAAACCCTGATATTACAGGTGTAATCCATTTCGCAGCATTTAAAGCAGTTGGTGAATCCGTAATGGAACCCTTGAGTTATTATGATAATAATATGTCTTCACTCATCAATCTACTTAGATGTGTGGAAGAATATAAAACTCCCTATTTTGTATTCTCGTCTTCCTGTACCGTTTATGGCAATCCGGATTCTATTCCTGTAACAGAAGAAACAGCTGAAAAAACAGCAGAATCACCTTATGGTGCTACTAAACAAATGGGGGAAAGAATAATCCGTGACTTTGCATTTGTTTCAAAAGAATCAAATTTCGTTCTGCTACGCTATTTCAATCCTGCAGGAGCACATCCTACTAACTTTATAGGTGAGTATAGCATCGGAAGACCACAGAATTTGACGCCGGTAATAACCCAAACGGCTATCGGTAAAATACAGCAAATGCAGGTATTTGGAAATGATTATCCTACACGTGATGGTAGTTGCATACGCGACTTCATACATGTGTGTGATCTGGCACACGCACACACGCTTGCTTTAAAACGATTGATGGAAAACCATACAGAAAATCGTTGTGAAGTGTATAATTTGGGGACAGGTGATGGCATTTCAGTTTTAGAAGCCATTTCCGCATTCGAAAAGGTATCAGGTCAACAATTAAACTATGTCATCGGTCCAAGAAGACCTGGTGATGTAATAGCTATTTATGCTAATAAAGATAAAGCTGAACGAGAACTGAATTGGAAACCTAAATTTGGATTAGAGGATATCATGCGTACCGCCTGGGCGTGGGAACAGAAGTTGAAATCTGATGAACAACTTCATACCGGGAAGAATATTGAATTAAATTAACATTCCTGAAATAGTGATTGCCGTACCTTAGGATATGTCCTGGAACGACGATCAATATATTTTATCTCAATTCAGAATCCCCCAATCAAGGGAAAAAGCCTTTACTGAACTGGTAAAAAAATACCAGGAAACGCTCTATTCCCAGATCCGAAGAATGGTACATGATCATGAATCTACTCACGATGTTCTGCAAAATGTTTTCATTAAAGTTTGGAAGTATCTGGACTCTTTTCGTGAGGATTCAAAGCTCTCAACCTGGCTTTTCCGAATCGCTGTAAATGAGTCTTTATCCTGGCTCGAAAATGAGGAAAAAAGAAGTACCTATGAACTGGCCAAGGAGGAAAATAGTAAATCAGATTCCATAACTCCATCAACGACTCAAATTGAGCAAAAATTAGAATTAGCCATTAAATCACTACCGCCCAAGCAGCGTATGGTATTCATTCTCAGATATTTTGAAGAAAAAACCTATGAAGAGATAAGTGAATTAGTAGAAACTTCAGTAGGAGCGCTTAAAGCAAGCTACCATCATGCGGTAAAAAAAATTGAAGATTTTATTAAAGATCATTAAACCTAGCTCTTCATAAGGTGTCTAAATTAATGTACATGGAAAATAACCCAATACAAGAAGAATTAAAGCATATTAGTCCGGAACTGGCAAGTCTATTTCTTGATAAAAAGCCTACTCCTGCACCTGATCCAGGTTACTTTGAAGAACTTCCCGATACATTACTAGATAAAGTAAAAGAAGCTCCAGTAATCTCAATGCGGAAAAAGTTCCCATCAGTTCCATACCTTATAGGAGGTGGTGTAGCTGCTGCTCTAATGGGTATAATGTTCATGATAGGACAACCAACTGGTCCTAAAACACAAAATGCCAATCTTAATTTTCATGAGGAATTAAGTAAAATAAGTGAAAAAGATCTGGAATCGTTTTTAGTTTATCCTGACGAACAAATAGCCATCAATACTGAATTCGAAAATCATCTAGAACAAATTGACTCCAATGAAATAATTTCTTTTATACAATACAATTAATGTTAAAAACTAAACAATTACGTATGCAAAAGCTCTATTTGTTTTTAATCTTCGCCATTCCTACGTTGGTGATGGCTCAACCACCACATCCTCAAAAAGGATTTCGGGGAGGCATGAGGGGTGAAAACAGACAATTAAACGCAGAACATAAAAATCGACTCCAATCCTTGTCTGTAGCTTACCTAACTAAAGCCATTCAACTCACTCCGGAAGAAGCGGAAAAATTTTGGCCAGTTTACAACAAATACAACGAAGAAGTTAGACGAGCGGCAATGGATAGTACAAAAAAGGATGTGCTTGAAAAGCAGCAAGAGGTTCTGAACATCAGGAAAAAATATCAAAAAGACTTTCATAAGATTCTCTCATCTGAGAGAACGCAACAACTTTTCCATGCTGAAATGGAATTCAGAAATATGGTCAAAAAAGAACTGGAGGAACGCAGGAAAAACATGCCTCCAAGACGCCGAGATTCTAATAAACCCCCGATTAGAGGCTAACAAAATGCCTAGTATAGCCTAAAATAGGCTCATTTTGAGTTAAAAGGGCTGAAAAAACCATTTTCTGCAGCGTTTTTATGGAAAAACATTTGCAGATTTTAATGATTTATTCATAATTTTACTATGGTGTTTTTCATAGGTTAGCAACGGCTGGCTCTTTCTAGGGCTAGCCTTTTTTATTCTAGTTTCCACTATTTTAAGGGTTAGTGCCTAAAAATTGGAGTTTTAATATCGTGATAGAACAAAAAAGTCCAGTTTTTACCTTCTTCCCACCATTTTTGACGCAATTCCATGGCTTTTCGGCCATCAGCATCGTATTTAGCCACTAAACGGCTCTTCATCTGCTGGAATTGCGGTGCTTCATCTCCGCCAAAAAAAATAACGTCCCCTTTTTCCTCAATCCAGAATACCTGGTGAAACGCACTATGTCCGCCAGTCCATGCATAGCGTATATATCCGTCGATCAACCCTTCCCCATCTATTTTTTCCAATTTCTCGATCTGATTCAATACTTGCAGCTCTTCTGCTTTATAAGAAGCAGATGTAGTCGTAAAAACCATATCCAGTTCACGTTGATTCACGTAATGGGTTGCATGGGGGAAGCTAGGTCTGTATATGCCTGATGGTCCATCTTTAAAGCCAACCCCACCAGCATGGTCTTTATGCAAGTGGCTCATCAATACTTTTGTTACCTCCATTGGGTTGATATCATGCTCAATGAGATTCTCATGGATCTGCAAATTTCCTGCCGCTGTACGAAACCCTAATCCCGTATCCAATAGGATGATATCCTGGTCAGTAATCACAACAAAGGGTTGAATTTCGACCAAAAGACTTCCTGCCGGTCGATTGCTCAAATCATGTATAGCCGAATCAAATGGTATAAACCGCTTGGTATGATCAATAGTAAATGAGCCTTCCGACAAAGGAATAATTTTCATTTGAAAAATTTAGACACGTTTAGCGTAAAACCATCTGACGATCAGCATCTAACCGAATCATGACGCATAATAAAACCGTAAAGGTAATCAAAGCTGTTCCACCGTAACTCAAAAACGGTAATGGAATCCCAATAACGGGAACCAAGCCTATTGTCATACCTACATTTATGGCTACATGGAAAAATAATACAGCAGCAACTCCATAAGCATAGGCTCTACTAAAAGAACTTCTTTGCCGTTCAGCAATCGTAATGATCCTAAAAAGAAGGTACATATAAAGTAGCAGTAAAATAAAACTACCAAAAAAGCCGAACCCTTCACCGATAGTGCAGAAAATAAAATCTGTTCGTTGTTCAGGGACAAAATCATAACGTGTTTGAGTCCCCTTTAATAAACCTTTCCCTGTAAATCCACCAGAGCCAATAGCGATTTTACTTTGCTTAACGTTATAGGTGCTGGCTTTCTTCTTATCCTCAATTTTACGAATATCCTCTGGGGTCATAGTAGCAGGATCAACTGGAAAATCCCGGCCAACCGTGGCATAGATTCGTTGTACCTGATAAGGTTTTAAAACATTTTCAAAAAAGAAAGGAACAGCAAAACGCTGAATGGCCACAGCTACAAACCAAATGCCTAAAATACCAATAAGCACACCTCTTTTTTTTCGGATAACTCTTCTTAACATGAGAATCGATAGTGCAGCGATTACGGTTAAAATAATGGCCAGTACATCTGGATCAAACAGAAGTGTAGCTATAACCAAAACAGTTATTGAAGCACTAACAACTAGCACCATACTCGGCAATCCCTCTCGGTACATTACCAGAAAGAAAGAAAAATATACCAACGCTAATCCCGTTTCACTTTGCAGGATAGCCAAAGCTGCTGGAAGAAGCACAATGCTGGAAGCTATAAGTTGAGATCTCAGCTTTGTAAAATCCGTTTCAACCTGTGATAAATATTTTGCAAGCGCCAGATTAACAAAAATCTTACATAACTCTGCCGGTTGAAGTTGAAAATTAGCAAAGCGTATGATAGATTTAGTACCCTTAACTTCTGTATGAAAAGGAAATACCAAAATTAATAAGACTATACCAAAAAGGTAAAACAAATTTGCAGTGGCGGTAAAAAATTTACTATCGGTAAGTAAAATAAAAATGCCCAGTAAAATACTGATTCCTAAATATAATGTTTGCCTGCTATAATCGGTCTTAAGTGAAATAAACCCTTGAATCACCTCTTCATTTCTATAAGTTGCCGCAAAAATGCTCATAATTCCAATAATACATAGAGCTAAATACAGCCATATGGTAGTCCAGTCTATTCCTTTCGATATTTCGCTTTGCTGTCTCAATTATAATTTTTTAAATATCCCCCTCATCTTCTCTTCGCAATATGGCGATCAATTTCTGGGGGATTAAATTGGATCGTATCGGAATGGAATGATCAATGGGCTCAGTGCTCACTTTTGTAAATTGGCGTTGGATGGATTTCTCACGCATACGGCGAAGTGAATCCAATCGTACACGTTTCCTTTTCACTATAGGAAGCATGATCTCCTGATTGGCAATACGAGCTGAGTCAGCCACACTTTTTGCACTAAGCGTATCGTTCAAGTATTTCTCCATCATCATTCTGGCAATTGGACCAGCCCAAGTTGCACCATATCCTGCATTTTCAACAATTACAGCTACTGCTATTTTGGGATTATCTCTAGGGGCAAAGCATACAAACCATGAATGATCGGCCAATTTTTCTCTTTTCCCGTTTATAATTCCATAATTTTCAGCAGTACCTGTTTTACCGCATACATCAACTCCTGGAATAGCCGCTACTCTAGCCGTACCATTGGTCACCACATCCTGCATTCCCAATTGAACAACATCGTAAACTGAACTCGGTATATGGGTAACTGTATGTTTTTTCTTAAATGGTCTCAAGATGGTATCTGCTTCTGATTGCCCATCTATATCGCTCACAAAATGAGGCGTATAGTAATACCCTTTATTAGCGATAATGGCCATCAAATTAGCCATTTGCAATGGAGTCGCCTGCATTTCACCCTGCCCAATTCCAAGAAATACATTCGTACATGAACTCCACGTACGATTATACAATCGGTTATAGAAACTGGTATCCGCAATCAATCCCTTATCCTCACTTGGAAGATCAATTCCAAGTTTTACACCCATGCCAAAAGCATTCATGTATTCTTTCCATTTTAGGTAACCACCAACTACATTACCATATCGTGGATTATCAACCGCTAATCGATAAATATGCGAGAAATATGAATTACAGGAATTAGCTAATGCAGCTCGTAAATTAGAAGCATGTCCACCACCAGAGTGCGTACATCGGATTGGCCGTTTACACAAATGATATGCTCCTCCACAACCTAAGCCATAATTCGGAGTGATCAATCCTTCATCGAGTGCAATGATGGCACCCATAGGTTTGATGGTTGAACCCGGCGGATATTGCCCTTTTATAGCACGATTGAATAATGGCCTTGCCGTATCTGTGAGTAAATAGGATGAATTGCGCCTACGCTCTGATCCGGTTAGTAAATTTGGATCATAGGTAGGGCCGCTGGCCATAGCAATAATACCACCGGTCTTTGGATCAATGGCCACCGCAGCTCCCAATTTATTCTCAAACATTTTCTCGGCAAGAATTTGCACATTAATATCCAAGTAGGTTCGTAATGATCGTCCGGCTACAGCTATGGTATCAAATTCACCATTTTCATATTTCCCGACTAACCTGTTTTTATTATCCTTGATGCGATACTCTATACCCCGCTGCCCCATCAAGATAGATTCATAATATCGCTCAATACCTGTTAAACCCATATAGTCGCCAAGCTGGTAGAAATAATTGGTTCGTTTCAAAATATTCGAATCTACTTCACCAATATATCCTAAAATGTGACCAGCAGCTTTATACGGATAGGTACGCATTGGGCGATCCTGCAAATAAAATCCAGGTTCAAAACGAATTATATTCTCCTGAAGTTTTACAAATTTGTCAATTGACAATGCCGCTTCAAAAATAGATGGCCTGTATCGGCCATTCTTTATGATAGCTGCAATAACGCGCTTTTTAAATTCTGCAGTATCGATTGATAAGATGGTACATAGACCAAATGTATCAATACCCTTTAACTGAGTAGGGACAAACATCAAGTCATGGGTAACGGTATTTTCCAAAATAGGGCGATTCTTCCGATCAAAAATCAAACCTCGATCAGGGTAAATAATTTTCCGATCAACTGCATTATCCATTGCCTGTAATTTGTATTGCGGAGAAAGAACCTGCAATACAAATAATCTTAAGATCAATATCAGGAAAACGGCTGATACGATCAGACGGATGACGGCTTGTCGAGACTGATTAAATACAGACATGTTATTTTACAAATCTACTACATCCCATATGCAAAAATCAAGCAACATTTGTTCGATATCTTGCTTTTCGTTGAAAAAGCATTTCAGCGATCAATGTAAGGGATAAACTTACTATAGTTGTTGCGATGACCTTTCCCATAAAATACCAGAAATTCCCAAAATGCAACCATTCTAGCAATACCAGATAAATATGATGAAATATGGTTAATGACACTACATAAATACTATAGGGTACAGTGGACATACTTTTTAGAGAGGGCTCAATATAACCGATTTCAGTTGCCTCACGGGGCATGAGCAGACTAATTACAAAGGGGCGCAAAAAGGCAATTAAGATGCATGCTGCCATATGCAATCCAGGAGTATGTACAAATAAGTCCAGCGTCAATCCAAATCCGGCGGCAATCAATAATAAAGCAGGTCGAGAAAGCGTAAAAGGAAGCCAAAGAATATATAGAAAATATAGATATGGAACGATAAACTGATGCAGTGGTGGAATCTTATCTAATACAAATACCTGAAGTAGTATAAAAAGGATGAATCGAAATATATTTTTAACCAGCGTACTCATTAATCCCTTTTTATCTTTTTTTGTAATGAATCTAATTCAGCCTTTTGCAAATTTTGTACAACATATGCATGCTGCACCTGAAAGAAATTCGTTGCTGTGCGAACTTCAACAGTATATGTACTGCTGCTCTTGTCATCTTTTACTTGCTCAACAAAACCTATGGTATAGCCTGCCGGAAAGATATCAGAATAGGAACTGGTAACTACTGTATCCCCTTTTACAATAGTAATCGTTCTGGGGATATTACTTAATTGAACAAAACGAGGATCTTTACCATTCCACGTCACCTCACCAAAACCACCGCCTTTTTTCATCACGGCTACCACATTATTTTTCCTATGCAGTAAACTCATAACTATCGACATATTGGGGCTAACATTCACGATCTTACCTATGATGCCAGATGGACCAACAACTGCCATGTTAGGTTCTATACCTTGAGCTGATCCACGATGAAGGGTGATAAAATTATTTTGGGCGCTCACCGAGTTGCCGATGATTTTTGCGGACAGATAAAAATATTTTCGATTGGCTGCAATGGTATCGAATCCGGATATTTCTGAAAGAACAGCCGTATCAGGTCTGGCAAAATCAGCTTTCAATTGATTGAGCAGTTGCGTATTTTGCAAACGAAGTTTTTCATTTTCCTCTTTTAGAGAAAAATATGTTTCTATAGTATTGTATCGAACGTAAAACTTTCCCGTCATTTCCTGAGCCATATTCATATAAGCCGCTTCATGAAAACGATTGTAACGGAATAACATGATCAGTGCTATGATCTGTAATACCAGAAATAAAAAAAAGGTACTGTAACGGGCAATAAATAGAAAGATATTTCGCATTGCGTTATCTCATCACAAATGGGAAGCGAGCGTAATTTTTAAGCGCAATACCTGTGCCACGCACCACACTCTTCAGCGGATCTTCAGCAACATGAACAGGAAGTTTGATCTTTTGACTCAAACGCTTATCCAATCCGCGTAGCAGAGCTCCACCACCCGTAAGGTAAAGTCCTCTGCGATAGATATCCGCAGCCAACTCAGGCGGCGTGATTTCAAGCGCCTTAAGAATAGCCTCTTCTACTTTGAAAATTGATTTATCCAAAGCTTCGGCGATTTCCTGATAAGAAATCATGATCTGCTTTGGAATACCGGTAACAAGATCACGACCATTCACCGGAATATCATCTGGTGGATTATCCAGATCCTTCATTGCTGCTCCAATCTGTATTTTAATTTGTTCCGCTGTACGCTCACCGATTAGTAAACTATGGTAGCGACGAAGTGCTTCCATAATATCTGCAGTGAATTCATCACCTGCAATTCGGATCGACTGATCACAAACGATTCCGGCAAGTGCAATTACGGTGATACCTGTAGTACCACCTCCAATATCAATGATCATATTACCAACAGGCTCTTCTACATCGATACCAATACCAAGAGCTGCAGCCATAGGTTCATGTAAAAGATAAACTTCTTTTGCACCGGCTTGTTCAGCACTATCACGAACCGCACGTTTTTCCACCTCTGTAATGCTGGAAGGGATACAGATCATCATCCTCCAACTTGGCGGGAATAATGGTTTTTTTGGATAGATCATTTTGATCATTTCCCTGATCATTAATTCCGCAGCATTGAAATCAGCAATCACTCCATCTTTCAATGGACGAACCGTGCGAATGCTTTCATGCGTTTTCTCGTGCATCATGAGTGCCTTCTTCCCTACAGCTAAAACATGCTTCGGATTATTACGATCTAACGCCACTATTGATGGCTCGTTAACTACGATCTCGTCGTTATGTATGATAAGCGTATTGGCTGTACCAAGATCTATGGCGATGTCTTGCGTAAACCAGTTGAATAGTCCCATTATTGATTAGAGATTGGTCGTTGGTGAATGATAGCAAAATTGCTGAATTAAATTGAAAATAAACATGTACCTACAGGTATTATTTTAAAAAAAATCAACAATTAATCCTGGAATTCATATCCGATATCCGATCGGAAATACATATCCTGGAAATCGACTGATTTCAGGGCTTCACAAGACTTCTGAGCTGCCAATGAAACATTCTGACCAAATGAGGTGATCGCCAAGACGCGCCCGCCATTGGTAACGATTTCTCCATGCGCATTAGCGGTGCCGGCATGAAAAACAATCGAATCATGATTACCCAGTTTCTCCAAACCGCTAATGGTGTATCCTTTGGCATAATCACCCGGATAGCCGCCACTTACGGCCATTACGGTAGCCGCTGCTCTTGGATCCTTTTTCACCATGATTTCGCTCAAACGCTGCTCCCATGCGGACAACAGCACTTCCACAAGATCGTTTTGCAGTCGTGGAATCACCACTTCCGTTTCAGGATCTCCCATACGGCAATTATACTCGATCACCATAGGTTCATCATGCACTTTGATTAAACCAAAAAATACAAACCCGGTATAATCAAGCTTTTCCGCTTGCAAACCATTTACCGTAGGCTCCACAATTCGGTTTATTACCTTTTCCATAAACGTTGTATCGGCAAATGGAACCGGACTAATTGCCCCCATCCCTCCAGTATTCAGTCCTTTATCTCCTTCGCCAATCCGCTTGTAGTCTTTCGCTTCCGGCAGTAGGATGTATGATTTACCATCAACCAATGCAAAAACACTAAGCTCAATACCATCTAGGAACTCCTCCACTACTACCTTTTGACTGGCAGCGCCAAATTTCGACTGCTGAATCATTTGCTCGAATTCTGACAGCGCCTCTTCATGTGTTTGACTGATGATCACTCCTTTCCCTGCCGCTAATCCATCCGCTTTTAATACAATTGGGAGAGAATGAGCCTTTATATAGGCTATTCCTTCTGCATATGTGGTGGCGTCAAACTCACGATAACCTGCCGTTGGAATGTTATGTCGCTGCATAAAGGCCTTGGCATAGGCCTTACTACCCTCCAGTTGGGCTGCTTCCATCGCCGGGCCGATAATCGGTATGTGTTGAAGTGCTTCTGTTGATTTGAAATAATCCACAATGCCTTTTACCAAAGGCTCTTCCGGACCAACCACCACCAATCCAATACCCTCCTTTAAACAAAGTGCTTGTATAGCTGCAAAATCATTAAAAGATATGTTGATATTCTCTCCGCAAAGAGCAGTTCCGGCATTTCCAGGAGCGATGAAAAGCTTTCCGCAATGCGGACTTTGACTAAGTTTCCAGGCTAAGGCATGTTCGCGGCCTCCAGAGCCTAATAAGAGGATCTTTTCTGACTTCATTTCAAAAAATCTAATGATTGCGAAGATATTTCTAAGCCCTCTGAAATGCTAATTTTTTTATTTTGTTTACTTTCATTGCATTAATAACAAATAGAATGTCAACGAATACTGCTGAAAAGAAACATCCTAAAGGATTATATGTCCTGTTCGCCGTAGAAATGTGGGAACGATTCAACTACTATGGTATGCGCGCCATACTGATCTATTTCATGACTCAGGCGCTCATGTTCAATAAACAATTTGCCTCTGAA
>CAYTXC010000023.1:0-15089 GCA_964441425.1 uncultured Sphingobacterium sp.
AAAGCTTACCTAGCTTTTCCTGAAGCACCACTCTATATTCAGTATTGGGATATTTATTTAGAAAGTTTTCAAGATTTACTTCTGTGGGATTAGCGGTAGCTTCTGTATATTCACGCTTCTCTATTTCAGTATAGGCTTGCTGAGTATAATTACTATTCGGATAATCAATAGTATAGGCTTTCAATGCCGATGTTCCAGGTGTTCTGATGGCATTATCAAAATCAATTTTGGCAATGGCATTTCGCGCAATAGATGTATATCGCCCATTAGGATATAAAGAAATCATATGCTCCCATGCATCTTTGGAATTAACGGCGGAAAGAGAATCATAATATAATTCTTCCAGCCGAGCATTTAGTTGTTTACGATCTGGCTCAATAGTAGGAGTATGATAGTTATATATATACTCATACAATTTTGATGGCGATTTACTATTTGCTAGATGCTCAGACCACATTTTAGACGACAAAATATTTAAATAATTCACATCAGCCTTTAATACATTGGAGTAAATAAAAACTTGATCAGCAGGTGTTAATTTATTAAAATTGATCTGAGCTTTTTGAGTGATCGTAAAAAGAGATACAAGTTCACTATAGCTTAGAGGAGCATTTATTAATTCACTTAATTTGAGTTTTGAAATAACCATACCAAAGGCAGCTGCTATATCTGAATTATCTTTTTCATAAAGCTCTGTAAATAATTCTGCACTCTTATCGTATTTCCCCTCCTGTAAAAGCCTTGAAGCACGCACTACCTTTTGAGCAGAAACAGAAAAGGATAAAACTAAAAAGCATATACAAATAGAAAAATACTTTATCATACTGCTTAATTTATATCACATTATTTTAATACCTGAAGGTTTGACTCACCAAAAACGGCATTATATCCTATCTTAAAAGATAACGGCCTTGCCTTACCATTATTATAAAGTTCTAACATTTCTCCTTGAATATATCCTTTAAACAAGTTAATTACTCTTGTATAATTTCCAAATAAATTCAATTCTCGGCCAGATTCCAGCATATAGCGATAGGCAATGCCACTGTCATCTTGTATATGCAATGATGATTTTTGCAGAATAAAATTTCTCACCTTACTAAAACCTGATGAATGCATCAAATAAGATGCTGATTTTGTTAAGCTTGCCATATTACCACCCTTTGTAGTTTTCTCTACCCAGTGAATCCAAGCCGTATCTTTTGAAAGATTGTTATCTGATAGGTCTTTGCTAAAATAAAATAATTTTTGAACAGGTCTATCTTTAACCTTAAACTCAATTTCGCATACGTCAGGTTGTTGCGAATTACTTTCTATTTTCACCAAATCACCTTTTTCTTTATCCCACTTAAATGTATTTACTCCCCCAATTTTTGCATCAAATTGTTTCAGATAAAAAAGAAGCATAGGAGCTACTCCATTTTCTTTAAACTGGTAACTCATATCTATAGTTCTAAAAAAACCTAGGCTATTACTTGTTCGTAAAATACTGTGTACATTATTTAGAAAAGAACTAGCAATGGAATCCTTACGCTTTAATAAGGATTCCCAATCTCTTACAGGTTCAAGACCAGCCAAAATAAAAGTATTAGCATTTGGATAAAATGTATAGGCAAATGCAATATCAGGACCACTAAAAGGATAAAATAAAGTTGACGGAGATCTTAATGCACCCATTTTTAAGGAATCCTCCATCCAACGATCAATAGGATCAAGTATTTTGCTTTTTGTTTGTTTCCAAGATCTATTAATGTCATTTGCTTTTTGAATATTTGTTGACGAAAAATTATGAGTATCATTCCCCACTAGTGCAGAAGCAAATGAATCTGCCTCTTGATTTAAACTAAAAACTTCATGATCTATTGTCAATGAGTCTCTATGCCCTTCTCCAGTTAAAGCAGAATTTTTTTCTGGCGTAGGTTGAGTACAGGAAATTACTAACATAAATGGAACCAATATAGCAGAAACCTTTTTTAATGTAGTCAGTGCCTTCTTATTGAAAAAATAATACACCACCAACCCAGAAGCAATAAGAGCACCTCCAGCTAATACCTGCATATAAGAATCCATCAATACATAATATAATACCCAAAGATTAAAAACACAGAATATAATATTTAAAAAAGGATAAAAAGGAGTTTTCAATGGACGCTCCATTTCCGGATATTTTTGACGCAGGACGATAACTGCAAAAACAGCCAATGTGCTTGAAAGTGTTAAATAAAATCCCAAAGATTTGATAATATAATCAAATCGGTTGGTAAGTAAAATTATTGTGGCCAAAATGGATTGAAATAAAATCGCACGAATAGGAATACCATTCTTAGATTTTTTTGAAAAATAACTTAGTGATGGATAATCAATACTTATTCGCTGCATAACCCTTGGTGCAACGAGTATCATAGAGCTTATAGTAGATACTAGAAAGAATGTAATTAATCCAGCAACTACATTTGCTCCGCCTTCGCCAAAAAGAAATTTAGCTGAAACAAAGGCAACATCTGATTGACCTCGCATTGCCTCTGCTGGCCCTGACAATAGAAAAGTCAAATTAATCAATGTATATAAGATCAGTACCAATCCAGTGCCCGCAAGTAAAGAACGAGGAACGTTTTTCTTGGGGTTGTCAATATCTTCAATCATATAGGTTGACGCATTCCAGCCTGAATAAGCATAGGATACAAAGATCAATGATGTCCAGAAAGCAGGTTGCAACACATCATTACCGATACTACCCGTGAATAAAAATTGAGTATCAAACTCTTTACGATCATATCGTTTAATGAACGCTGCAGCTATAAATAAAACCAGTAAAATAATTTTCCCTAAAGTGACCCACTTCTGAAAAGAACCCCCGACTTGCTGCTTTAAACAATGGATCAAAGTTATAAGCCAGATAAGAATAACAGAAACTAGTGTCGGATTTTGTACACCAGGGAATATATCCCTAAAATAATCTCCAAAAGCATATGCCGCAGCTGCAATTGGAGCTGCAAATCCTAAAGTAATAGATAGCCATCCGGCAAGAAATCCAGTAAGCCTACCATAGGCTAAATTTAAAAAATGATACTCGCCACCAGATTTTGGATTCGCTGCACTTAATTCGCCATAGGCAAAAGAACCAATAAGTGCTATAATCCCTCCCAAAATCCATAATAATAATATAGAACGGTAATCACTTACGCCGTACAACTGATAACCTAAACTGGTAAATACCCCAACTCCGATTATATTCGCGACAACTATCGAAAAAGATACAGAAAATCCAAATTTTTTGGGCTCGTACATTAGAGATTACTTAAGTATTAAAAGGATACCACTGCCAATAGGCAAGGAATTTATATTCAAAATTAAAGGCAAATTATTTAGCTTTTGCCATAACTAGTAATATATTATTAAATATTTAGACTATTATTAAATAAATAACCATTTTTGTTAGTAAATGTTTTCATGCCTGATAAAAAATATTGAAAAATGAACCCTTTGGTCGTACTTATTGCGGTCCTGCAAGTGATCACCGGCTGTTATCATATAGAAAAGAATCATAATACTCATCCCACTTCTTTGCAAAAGAGGAAAGAAATATATGAAGCAAGGGCAGAAATAAGATTTGGTAGTAAAAAAGATACAATCATCACAAAAAATTATCATGGCTTACAAGTTCCTGTCACCATAAAATATGCAGATAGTACAAAAGGTCAGATACTGGTTTTACCTGGCTGGAATTACCCGGATACACAATGGTGTGAAAAAACAAGCTTATGTAAGTTAGCGAAAGACAAAAAATATGATTTAGTATTTGTAGAAATGCAAAGAAGTGTTTATCTAGCAAACTATTACCCTGAAACCAAGGATGATTTTAAAAAGTATCCAACAAGAACATGGTTGATAGATTCGGTGATACAATTGCTTTTCCAATCTGGTATATTAGATAGTATAAAGCCTTTATTTGTAATGGGAATTTCTACTGGTGGAAGAGGAGCTGCTATTCTTGGATTAGAATTCTCAGAAATCTTCTCTGCCGCTGCAACATTTTCTGGTGATTTTGATCCTGAATATGAAAAAAACGATTTACTTATGAACTATTCACTTGGTGCTTATCATAAATTCCCCGATAGATGGAAAGGAGATAACAACTTACTTCGCAGAGCACATGAATATAAGATACCTATCTATATTGGGCATGGAAGAATGGATAAAGTAAGTCCGATAAATCAATCTATACGTTTTGCAGATGCGCTTAGAAAACAGGCTCCAAGAGTAAACGTAAAAACCAATTTTCCTCATAATCAAGGTCATGACTATACATATTGGAATTCAGAAATCCCGGCGGTGCTTAATTTCTTTGATGAATACTTTATTGAAAAAAGAAATCGCTATTGAACGATCGATCTAGAGAGATAAGCATAGACTATAGCCCCAATTTTTCTGAAAACGGGTATCCCTATGCTGTAGTAATCATACTTCCCATTATCGGGAATACCATCTTTCTTGGCCATCATAGCAGCAGATAAATAGAACCTTAGCCCTGATCGTTTATCATGAAAGAAAGAAACATCACTTATAAAACCACCTGCAATTCCTACTTTATTGTATATCCTCAGGCTACCATCACTTGTATGCATACTAACCGGATCCAGAAAAAACTTATAATAATGATCCGGATATGGGCCCGTATAATGTTTACTATTCAACTCACGCGGGAAACTACCCATTGCATCTGTCAATACCTTCTTAATCTCCTCATCTATTCTAAAAACAGAACTATCGGATCGCATCAAAGAGACGAGCATATGATGCGCTTCCCATAAAGAAACATAATTGCTGTTAATGTAATCCTTTGGTCCATGCACCCATTTCCCATTCTCTTTATGCTGGATACCTACTTCATGTGGCCAGTCCCGAGAATTCAGCCAAGTTCCATTGGAACGAATACAATTCATTTTATATTTTTCCCGGCCATTACTATCTAAAAAACTAATCCCACCATATAATGATTGTTCTTCTTCACTACAGGGAAGATAAAATCGGTTACGGAGATTAATTCGATCGTAACCAAGTGCTCTAATTCTCGTATTGAAATCATCTTTACCAAGAAAATTGAAAAAGAAATTATATCCTGTATTACTACTCATGATCATAGTCTCCCTTAAAATTTGACGGAATGTTGGAGGAGATGTTCTCTTGAGATAAGAGAGTATATTTTTATCACATGAGCAAAGTTCTACCCGTATGCTATCATCCAATCCAACATTGTATTGGCGCTTTAATTCAGAAAGCTTTTCAGCAGCAACAATAGCAACAGGAAACTTGATTAGGCTTGCCGGACTAAAAAAATATTTATCACGATTCAAATCAAAGCTTAAGATATTTTCCTTCCCATCAATAGTATCTATGATAGATAGTATCAATTGAAAATGATATTTTCCTGCATTATTAAGTACATGATCAACCGTACTGTCTTTCCCTCTTAAAATTAGATTCAGCAGATTCTGTTCGTCTTTATTGACACTATCTTGAGCATTGATAACGAATGATATAAGACAAAATAATACTATGAAATAGAAACGTTTCATTCCTTGTAATAGTGCTTTATACTGAAGCAAAAGTATCATTTAATAAAATAAAGTACCTTTACATCTATGGTTAAAGCATTCATTTTAACAATTTTCAGTTTTTGTTTATTCCTGAATCCAACAAGATCACAAAAACTGAATACCGATACCGTCTTTGCCTATATATGCAAGGTTGGTATCAAGCATCCAGAAATCGTTATCCGACAGGCATTATTGGAAACAGGTAATTTCAAATCTCCTTACCTGATGAATAAAAATAATCTGTTCGGATTTAAACATAATGCTTATTTAAGCTTCAACTCTTGGAAGGAATCTGTGGAATACTATAAAAAATGGCAAGACAAAAGATATAAAAATGATAAGGAGGATTATTATAAATTTCTGGTCAGAATAAAATACGCACGATCAACTGCGTATATTTCAAAGCTCAAAAAGTTTACATACACAAATACTTGTAAATAATTCAACATAAAAAAAGAGGGACTTTGAGTCCCTCTTTTTTTATTTCCGAACCGCAATCATTTGATTCTGATTACGACTACCCCAATGATACCCCAATGAAAAGTTGATTTTACCTCTATATAATGTTGAGTCTTGATAGGCTGCAATCAATTCTTTTTGATAAACAGATATATCAAAATCTTTAACTGGTTTTTCATAAACACCGAATAACTCTAATTTCCAGTCGGCAGCAGTGAATACACGATAGGGAACGCCTGTATCATCTTGTAACAAAAATTTGCTTTTACCCAAAACAAGTGAACGAATCTGTGTAAATGACCCATATTGCATTAAATATGAAGCCGACTTAATAAATGTATTACAGCCTGCTGGCACTTTATTATTTATGTAATTCAAGAATGATTTTCTAGTCGTAAACCCATCGTTAGAAATATCACAAGAAATATAGGTAACCTTTCTCAATTGCCCTGATGCAGCATGTTTTATGGTAATTTCTACGGCATCTGGTTTAACCTCTTCTGTACCAGGTTTTTTGGGTTCCAGATTATTAGTAGAATCATTCATCATCATATAAGTATAGCCAACAATATCATGGCCAGATTGCACGCTGGCCCAGAGGATAAGGGGGAACATTCCATTCACCAAGGTTCTGTTTTTTGTGTCTTCAATCATATTCTTGGTGATAAAATAACTCTTATGATAAATATCTCTTAAGATCGTATCCACATCGGAAAGATATTCGTTAACATAGGCTGCATCCTTTTGCATAAGGTCAGGGATATCGCCAACATCTTCTCTTGCCACCATTAAGTATTCTTTTGCTTCTGGGAATAGAGCATTAACATGTATAAAGTCGCCACCAGAAAATGGATAAAAGACAAACTGATCCTTAGCGATCTGGTTACGCTCAAGATTCTCCGTATTCCATACGGTCATTTTATGTAATCGCTCCTCTTTTATCTTATTCACTTTTGCCGTTGTCATGGAAGCAAAATTCTTTATGAAATTAGCATCCCAAGCTGTAGTATAGGTAATGATACTATCCTTACCTGCTATTAACCGAGAAAAATTATTGACAGCTGTATCTATCACTATAGATTCAGTTGCGCTTGCTGTTGGGGCAACTTCTGTCTCCTGTTGCTCAGTAGTTTTTTTAGATTGACAGGCGAATAAAAAGATCAAAAATGTGAAAGAAAGCCATTTAGTGCTCATGTAATATGTGTTTACCTAATTTATTTTACTCTTAATTTTTTACCAGGCTGAAGAAGATCACTCTTTAGCTTATTTAATTTTCGAATCTGTACCCAAGTAGTTTTGTATTTACGGGCGATCGTTGAAATACTTTCCCCTTTTTTCACCACATGATAAACCTGTTTTGTTTTGACAGCCTTTTTCTTCGGTGAGGGATATTTTGATTTATTGCCGGCACTATATTTCTTTATTGGATCTTTAACCCCCTTCTCATCTGCAAGAACATTTGTTTTATTCTTCGCATCAGTTGGATATCGGTAATTGATCAGTTTAGCTTTCAATAAGATCAATGAATCTGAAATAAGCGTGTTCGTATTCTTGTCGATGTAGGAATAAGGGTCGAATGAAAAATCTTTATAGCGGGTTTCAAAGTGTAAATGTGGCCCATCTGATCTTCCGGTTGAACCGCCTAACCCTACAAGTTCTCCAGCCTGTACCATTTGATTGGCTGACACTTCAATTTTACTCAGGTGGGCATATAACGTTTCTAAACCATTGAAATGCCTAACGATAACACAGTTGCCATAACCACCGTTATTAAATTCAGCATAACGAACGATACCATCAAAAGCAGAAAAAACAGAATCGCCTGTTCTCAATGATAAATCAAGGCCATGATGGATCCTCCCCCATCTTGGTCCATATGGTGAATTCAAGTTGCCGTTACGCGGCATCTGAAATCCTTCACCATTTTCAAGATCGATCAAGCGAATCTTTATAGTATCTGGTAAACTCGTATAATTAAAATCTTCATAAACAAAAAGCATATCATTTATCCAGAACTCCCCAAAAATTTCTGTGCTATCCAGATAATATTCAACGGTTGGACGTACACTATCTTTAGCTAAAACAGAATCAATGGCTACTGGACTGATCATTGAATGATACGCCATTTTATCATGTGCTGCAACATTACATACAACAATCAGCATCCATATTGAACATAATATCTTTCTCATTACGTTAATTTTTTTGGGATGATACATAATTATTGTATTCATCTTTGAAATAATAATATCCGTCGATGATATACCCATTGCGATAATCACCTGTTTCACTTATCTCTAATATTTTTGCTTCATTTGGCTTATAAGTGTTAAGCCATTTTCTGAATGCATTTCCCTCTTCGGCATTCTTAAATGGTAGAAATGATTCAGCCGAGCTCTTCTCTGTTACTTTATTATGATAAAGCGAATCTTTATACCCTACAAATATCTTACAGTTTTGCGGAACCCACCACCGCAAAAATTTGGAACCAAAATCAGACACCCGTAAACAACCAATACTATTGGCTGTTCCCAGCATTCCTCGTGATAGCCCTCTTAAGGCTACTTCATGAATTCCATTCTGCCGCATTGCCTTCGGATATCGTACATCGGGTTGAAGCAGAAGAAAATTTGGCAACTCAGCATTCCCCTTAAAAAAGGTAACACGATTGTTTCCGCCACCAAGTTCATTATCTCTTGCTACATCTAAACTATCATACTTACGTTTTGTCTCCCAGTTCTTACTGGTGATGCGATAAAGCCCTGCATAATATTTTCTACGGCTTCCAATAGGAAAATATTCTACATAAAAGGGTCTCTTTGATCCATTAGCCCCAACTTTGTAACCTATATCCTGACGTTTGGCAGAAGTAGCAAATCGTCCATGTAATTTTAATGTATCCGTGCAGGCTTCACACATGGCAATCGTTTGTCCAGCAGAGTACAAATTATTATTTTCAATAGAGTACTGCCTGATGATCGGCACCATTTTATATGCCCAAACTTTATTCAAAAAATTTATATATATGCGAGCCGAGTCGCCAAGTGTATTTTCAATTTCAGTCTTCAATTGTTGAAATGCGGATGTGCCAGGATACGTTTTATCCATTTTGCTAACTAAAGATGCTGGCAATCTTTTAAATTCTGGAAGATCAGATAACTTGGGATAGATTTCATTTGCTCCTCTCAACTTCTTGTCTGGACCAACCGCATTGAAATCACCAACAAGATAACGAGTGCGATACATATTATCAGCTGATAGCGAATCATTCAGTAATTCAGCAAAGCTAAAGCCCACTGGAGTGCCCTTCTCCCAAAACTCAGGATCCTTGAGCAAGGGAAGATAACAAGGATTTGTAAGGTACCTGGTCCATATCTCATCCTGCGTAAGCGAATCAATTGGCTTCCTGCTATATACAGCAGGATTCTTTTCAGCTTCAGCTAATTCAGATTTGGCTTTACTAATACCTGATTCACAAGCTAAAATAGCTGATAATGAAAAAGTTAGAAGGATAATTGATTTTATGTTCGTCACTTTCGTTACGTTAATGGAGTGGCAAAACTACAACATACTAACCAATTTAGATTAGTTTTCAGGAGCAACCTTATTGCTGACGCCATTCGCGTCCTTTGGTATCGATAAAAAACTCTTTACCTGATAATTTAACTCTTGCTATACCACCTTTGAATCCTTCAGCTTTTTCATATTTCGGAGCAATGACCACATTACCTGTTTGAGAAATATACCCCCACATCTCATTCTTCTTTACTGGGGCAAGTGATTCAGCATACTCATCGATCTCATCCCATTCAGCAGCCACAATAATTTTCCCCTGACGATCTATGCAACCCCATTTCCCATTTAACTTTATTCGGGCTATCCCATCCTTAAATGATTTTACCCTGTCGAAGGGTATATCAAAAACATGCTTACCAGATTTATCAATAAAATATTCTCGATCTGCCTTCATCACCACAGCCAAGCCATTTTTAAATGGCCCTGCTTTTTCATAAATAGAATCTAAAATCCTTTTTCCGTTTAGATCTACATATTCATATAAACCATCCGATCGCAAAAAGGGAATAGCGGTCGCAGATTGACCAAGCTCTTCCTTTACTGAGCAAGAGCTTATGATGAAGGTTATCATCCAAAACAAAAAATTATTTTTTCTCAACCTCTTCACAAGGGCAGATTTTCTTTTTTTCATCATCTGTAATTTTCATGTCTTTATCGGGGATGAACTCAAATATACGCTTACGTATCTTCTCAAATCCATTATAATTATTATCGGTACACTTCTTCCAGTATTCCCAAGCCTCTGTTGGTTGATAATCACAAAACTGCATCAAAGCATATACAGACATTAATCCAGACATATGCCAACCATTCCAGCAATGTACCAAAATAGCCCCTTCAGATATACCTTTAATAGAACGATATATATCCGTAAGAATGATACATGCCGCTGAATCAGTTTTAGGGATCACAGAACTATATTCCATATCAACCGCCTTCAATGCAGGAAGCATTTGTGGCCATCCTACACTATCAAAATTTGAATTGTATAAATAATACGCTCCTCGGAATCCTTGCTCTCTCAGGTTTAAAAGGGTTTGAAACGATAATGGTGAATCATTTGATCGATTTATGATTGGACCATATACATTATTGGCCCCACTTCGATATAATACGCCATTCAATACCACACGCAAATTTCTTACTCCTTTTAAATTAGAAATTCCCTCACCTCGATTCCCATTTATTTTAGAATAAATGGATGTATCAGACATGCCATAGCCTTTTACAGAAAAAACAGATAGTAATAAAATAGATAGTAAACAAAATATGCGCATAGTCTATTTTTTATTCATCTCCCTTTCGAGATCAGCACTAAAATCATGCTGTAAGGCTACGTTCCAAATATCTTTTCTGAAATTTTTCTTGAATTCAACAACACGGGATAAAGCAGATATTTCTTTCACAGAATAATTTTCAATAAATATGCCCTTAGCATCTGGTATCCCATTTTCTTTTATTATAGAGGTCAAATCAATAGATTTATTTTTATACCGCAGTTGAACATAATAACCTTCAGTGGCATATCCTATGCTATTATTCACTTTATCTATATTCAGATTTGCATGTGGCAAAATGGGATAATACCATGATCGGAGTGTATTGGAATGTTCAACTTCCAATAAATACTCCCCTTTTACCGAATCAACTAAAAAACTTTGATACCGAATACCTGGGATTAATAAACGAACGTCACGTGACGATGATTTTAATCTTGGATGTAATATAGATACGCTACTAACCTCTTTATAATAACTCAATGTGAATGACTTCAACAATGTAAGATCTATGGAGCTGATCTCTGCGATTGGCCCAACCCAGCTTAATGGCTTTTCAGATTTTTGATAATTACAAATAAACTCATAACATTCACTAGTTATTGATCGACTCGTGTCCACTATCCCCGTCTGAATTAAAATAGCTGGATCAATCTTTTTGAAACCTCCTGCAGGCATCTGAGCATAAGTAAAACCTGAAATCAATACCAATGCTATAGTCACCGTTGGGGATTTCTTTTTTCGGTACATAATAATAAATACCAGAACAGAAATCATGGCTAATATAGATAAGCCGATAACAACAGGCTGAGTGAGGGCAAATCCAGTACGAGCCATCGCTTTAGTTAAATCTGGTTTAATCACTAATCCCTCAAAATGATCTCCACTTTTTATCACGTAAGGTGCAGCAGACAAACTTGGATTGACTTCAATAAACTCTATGATATTTCCAGTATGATCCAGAACATAAACATCATGAGCATATAAATCAGAAACATTAAACAATGGTGACTCAATAATATGATAGGTATGTTGTGGGAAATCAGCCCTAAATGCATTGGAATCTGCACATATAACATTGATTCCTTTTTCCACTGAAAATTTGAAAATAGTATCATTAGTAGCACCGACCAAACTGATCTCATTGGCCATTTTTTTATCGGATTCTACTATGACAAATCCATTTGATGCATTCATCCCTTTGCCAAATGCCTTAATACGAATTGTTTTATTGAATTCAGAATTATTCACTTTTTCAAATACTGGCTTCAGCATGAGATCACCGGATTGATTGGCTTGAATAAGACGAGTGGCATTCTTGTTACCATCAGCCCATTGTAAAAATTTAAATCGAGGACTCGAGGGCGTTGCGGTAATATTAAATGAGATATTTTTGAAGAATCTCACTTGAAAGGGAAAAGAAGGGATCTTATTTTTATTGATAAAAACATGAGCTGATGAATCTTCATTCAGAACAGATAAATTATACATGTCCCCCAGATTGAAATTCAACTTTAAATGTTCCAGAGCAGCCTGCTCACGCTTTGTGGCAAAATTCAATAAGCGATTCACGTTTGTTTCCCAGTTCGCCCGGGTTTGATTAAAGTTTCTTCTTTTAACATGACGATCAATCTCGGGTGAAATCCAATTTTTGAAATATTGAATCCGGGCGTGAAGAGAATCTTTTTTGAATATGGTGGACAAATAAAAAGAATAGTCCGTAATGAACTGATGCCGGATGTCTTTATTAGCTAGAAGTCGGCGCAATAATACGGTTGACCATTGAGGGTTATACCAATCCGTTTGTACTGCACTGATCTTTTTTTCTAAAAAATTAAGCCCCTCACTAGAGAATGATAAATCAGCATCATAACAGATCCATCTGAATTTATCATCTACACTTGCTGATCTCCAGAAGCGAATATTCCCTCTGGAATCGGGATTTACAATGTGTATCTGCAGAATAGCGTAACGCAGATAATTATCGATATCCATCTGCCGACTAAGCGAATCGATAAAAGATGGTGATGATGGATCTAATGAAGAAGCATCCGCTATTAATTTTTTGAATTTTTGTAATGAGCCATGCTCCAAACTCTCAAACTCTCTAATCAGATCTGTGTCTTCTTCACCAGCACCATGATTCTCCTGTAAATAATCTATTCCATTTTTTTCTCTGATATTATGGATGCCCCAATATTCTCCATTCACGAATAATACAGAAGGTTTATATGCCAGATAATCAATACCCAGATCTTTTGCTATTGATGACACCATCATATCTAAAAATCGCGTTCGATTTAGATCATTACCCGATGTTCTCAACACAAGAGAATTGAAAGAACTTACTTCTTTAGTCGAAAACATTTTATACTTGAACTTACCCTTTCCATATTTTCCTTTGGCAATCACACGCATGGATTTCTCTGCATTTTCACGCGTCATACCACCAAAGATCTTTAAACCGCATTGTTGAGATAATACTGGATTCCCATTATCAAAGTGCTCAAAAAAAACAGCCTTTTCCATATTGCGTTTCCAGCAATTCCCCCAAAGGCTTCCATCTGGACGACGACCACCGACATAGATCCCAATTTGCTCATTGAAAAGATCTTCATTGGGTAAAATAAGAGATGTTACAGGTAAAACAGAAGTAAATCCAACTACATAAGTACCTGCATAAAATGTATCAGTAGGTTGATTATTTCGAACTAGGGCAACAACCAAAGATTTCACTGTATCTAAACGTAAAGGTCTATTCCAATAAGCACTGCTTTTGGATGGATATGAACCATTTAATGAATAGTAAAAAGAAAGATTTGATGGACCAGAAATGGTTATATCAATAGCGTTTGAATACGTTCCAGGTAAATGGGAGAGCTGAACACCTTTTTCTGAAATTTTTTTCAGCGGTAACACGGTATATGATGAAACAGAAAAGGCAAACGATACAATGAAAATGCCTCGGACTATTCTGATTAATTGATCCTTCACTACAATCCTGATTAATTCTTTTTAACCGTTACATTCACCACTGCAGACTCTTTCAACCAGTCGATATAAACCACCTGAAAACGCAGCACATTTTTAAATGACTTCTCAGAAAGAAAAGAAAGTTGTAGCTCGGGAGACATATTCAACCATTCAATACTATCGACAACTACTTTTATATCTTCTTCCTCTCTACGGTTTACAATTGCAAATAAAATTACCGATAGTGTAATTAAGCAGGCATCAATCAAGATAACACTCATAAAGGTATTCACAATACCATCCGCTAGTGCGGATATAACCGCAATGGTTATAGACAGAAAAATATACGTCATTTCCAAAATTGGAACCTGCTCGGTTCTATATCGGATGATACCGAAAATGGCAAAAAGCCCTAATCCTGCTGCAATACCAAATTCATTTTTGCTGAGTACAAGGATTAAGAAATATGTGGTTATACCGATCAAAAAGGATACGGCAGAATAAATCAATCTTCCCCGAATTAAAAAATAGGCTACAGAATACGTTAATAAAATCAATATTACCAAACCAATCTGTACAATAGGATCTTGCATCATCATACGTTATTTATCTTACAGAAATTTTTATAAACAGGTAGTAGTGTTTTTGCCTTTTCAGAACCGAATTCGTACTGATGGATCATGCCGATAGCATATTTAGAAAAACCGGTTTCGTATCGATATAATGGAACAGAAAATAGTTTAACTGTTTTCTTTAGGAACGCACTATTCCCCTTACACTCTATGATACATGAATGATTAAATTCATGCTCCTTGTCTCCTAAACCAATTCCATAATCAAAATCAATCGTTATTCTACCTGAAAGTTGCTTATCCCACAACGTGATTCTTTTATAGAATGTATCTAACGAATGAATAAGATTATCGGAAACAATATTGTTCTTTTCTAGAAAAAGAATATCCGCCGCTGTAAGCTCTGTTAGCTTTTCAGATGTTAATCTCTTTTTTACAGTAGTGCCATTTGTTTTCCGCTTGATCTCAAAAACCACCTCACCACTATCTTCATATTTTCTTTTTCTGATCTTAACTCGATTGTTTCGTTTGGTAACGTGATCTGTAAATGATTTTTTATTTTCTGTATCCCAATATCGGGTAGCATATACATTTACAGGTTCTCCACTAAAATTTTTCTGTAGGCGAAAATGCTG
>CAYTXC010000023.1:15189-34165 GCA_964441425.1 uncultured Sphingobacterium sp.
GAAGAAAGTTGATCTTTTCGTATAGACCATTCCCCCAATAATTCTCCCTTTACCCCTAAAAATTCAACTTTCATCGTTCTTTCAGGGCCTTTACCACTAAAGCTCACCCTTGAATAATTCTGGAGTTTATCTACGCCTACTACGCGATAGGGATTCTCTTTTTCTTCTCCACCAAAAACATGCGTACCTGAGGTAAGGGGGGAAGAGGTGATATCATATAGTGAATATGTTCCTGGTCTGTCAACTTTTATGATTTCACTATGATGTCGGTCACCGGTCATGAAAACAACGCCATTAATTTTGTTTTCCTGCAAGAACTTCATGAAGTCCGAATATTCTGTTGGAAAGCGGCGGAAGCAATCAAAGGGGCTGCGAGGATTTAGAATCTGGCTGCCTGTTGCAATGATCCTAAAGTTAATATTCCCATTAGACTTACTTTGAAGCAGAGCATTCTTTAGCCAATCCATTTGTGTTTTCCCAAACATTTCTTTTTCTGGATTAGGCTGACCATTGATGCTATCTTTCATGTCATCATTACTTCTGAACCATCTGTCGTCCAGCATAAATACATCCACATCATTCCATGTAAACTTTGTATAGATTCCTTTATTGTCTATGCCAGATGATGGATTAAGCCAAAAGCTATTGAATGCAGCGCGACTAGACTCCTTAAAAGGATAGCTTTTATCTGCATCATTCCATCCAAAATCATGATCATCCCAAATAGCATAATGAGGCATTGACGCCCATAATGGTTGAAGAATCGATAATTTTCTATCTGTTGCAGCGCGTTGGTGAAGACCCCAACTACTGTAATAATCTACTTCCCGCGTGTACCAGTTATCACCCAACCATAACATAAAAGAGGCGGGCTCTTTGCTCATGGTCACAAAAATGGTAGAGTCACCGCCATAAGCCCTGCCTGGCCTGTCATATCCTGCTTCATTAAAATAGGAGCAGCTTCCGGCAATAAATGAAAAATCGGGTGCGGGTTTTCTCCACTGCCACAATTCCTGTGTTTTTAAAGACCCAGAAGCCAATGCTTTACCCTTGATTTTCAGCTCATAATCATATGCAGTACCTGGCTGAAGATCATTAAGTTCATAATGAACGATGTTGAAATAAGGATTAACATTTAGTATGGCCCGTGCCATTGTACGGGTTGATTTTCCTTTTTCAGAAAAGAATAATTGAACATCTTTTATGCCCTCTGCAAATTGTACCCAAATTTTTCCTGATCGCAATTCTGTATGTCCGATCATTGGACCAGAAACGATCTCAGATGGCTGAGTATAACCCGATAGTGTAGTAAAAAAGACGAAGAAAAATAGGAACAGGCGCATAGAGTTGAAATTTGGAATGATTTGATCCATAAATTTACAATAGTTTTATTGAGTCTTTTGGATAAACCCAATAAATTAGTAAATATTATAATATATTGATTACCAAAATTTTGAAAAATTATATGGTCAATTTTCTGATTATAAAATAGGTTTTTACCTATTTATATTTAAAATAAAAATTAACCATTCAACGAATATTTGCAGCATGAAAAATGGCAAAAAAATTATAGGTTATTTCCTACTATTCATTATTTGTTCGTTAAGATCTATAAGCCAGGACGCTGATTCTGTATTACATATTCCTAAAAACGCATTTTTCAATAAAATTTTCCAAAACAAAGAACTGGAAATTCAGCTCCCGGCTTATTCTCCTTATCGCTTTGTAGATATCAAAAGTCCGATCTTACGAAATAAATACATTCTTTTTATAAAGAATAAGCAAGGAATGTTTGCTCATTTTGATGGAACCAGTAGGATATATAAACAAAATGCAGAAACCGACTCAACCTATATATTTCAACGACTAGACAGAGTAGAGAATATAAATTACAATATAAATGCGTACTTCTTCTCACACCATGGTACATTTTATAATTATGGAGGTTACGGCTTTTGGAAGAACAATGGGCTATTAAGGAGGTTCAATATACTGAATAGAGAATGGGATATCGTTCCCTTGAATAAAGAAATTCTTTGTGATTCAGAAAAAAAGAATATTTGGTACAGACAAAATGATAGTTTGTTATACATCATTGCGGATCGTCCCGTAAATGAAGGTATTATCAACAAAGAAAAAAATGCAAACCAATTAACACCAAATGCATACAGACTCAATCTCTCCACTAAACATGTTGAAAAACTTGGTGTACTGAATGATTTGGTTATTCCATCCATATTAATCAGTAATAGATTACATACAGATGAAGGTATTTTATTGGTAAAAGTCCCCAATTCCTATTATATAAAACCTAAAGAGAACAAACTATATCTGGTGGATGAGGCATCAATCATCCAAACACTGGGAAGATTGGAGTGGGAATGTCTAGTATATTATAATCAAGGGAAATTCCATTTTTGGGATTTAAATAAAAATATAATCGATTCTATAGATATAAAAAATATTAAACTAAAACCAATAGGTAATATTTGGAATACGGATTGGGCCGATTATTATCTAGTGGGTGGGGCGCTACTATTTTTGATCGGGGGATTGGTACTTGGCTTTAGTTATAGCTCAAAAAAGAAAAACATAATATCGATTTATGGAGAGGAAGGAAAAACGAATATTGTTTCTGTACCTATACTATCCGAAACAGAGATATCGTTAATTCGGTTATTAGTGGATAAATCGGAACAAAAAGAGTTTGCTTCCTCTAATGAGATCAATTATATAATTGGATGTAAGGATAAGAATGTTGGATTACAAAAGAAAATGAGGAGTGATATTATTAATAGTATCAACACAAAATATAAGGCCTTTTCCAAAACGAATCAGAATCTTGTTGAGTCGAAGAGAACAGAATTTGATAAACGCTATTTCCATTATCATATAACAGAAGATCAGCTGGAAAAAGCCAGGATATTTCTTGAATTGACTGCAGGAGAAGCATAACTCAAGTTGCATTTAGTTGATTAATTCCATTTATTTATTGAACTTAGATTACTACAAACATCCAATATGAGAGCTCTTCTTTTTGCCATCGCCATTTTGTTCAACCAGCAAATCTTGGCACAAGATCATTCACATAGACTAGTGCGCGCGCTAAAGTTTCCTGATGTTCCAGGATTCAAAACACTGAAATGTGACTTCCACCAACATACTGTATTTTCAGATGGAAGCGTTTGGCCAGATATCCGCGTGATGGAAGCGTTGATGGATGGGCTCGATGCGATCTCGCTCACAGAACATTTAGAATATCAACCGCATAAACAAGATATCCCACATCCTGATCGCAACCGATCTTACGAACTGGCTAAAAAAGAGGCTAAAGATCATAACCTCATGATCATTCATGGATCGGAGATCACCCGTAAAATGCCGCCCGGTCATAATAATGCCATCTTTATTCAGGATGCCAATACATTATTAGTGGATGACTCCGTTGGGGTATTCCGTGCAGCTCAGCAACAAGGTGCATTTACCTTTTGGAATCACCCTAACTGGATTGCACAACGAAAAGATGGTGTGGCCAGATTAACGGATATGCACAAATACCTCATCAAAGAAAATCTTTTGCACGGAATCGAAGTAGTCAATGAACATACCTACTCTGATGAAGCCCTTCAGATCGCTTTAGATCATAACCTGGCCATCATGGGCACTAGTGATATTCATAAATTGATCGACTGGGATTATAAAGTTCCAAATGGTCATCGACCGATAACACTGGTTCTCTCAAAAGACAGATCGCCTGAAGGAATAAAGGAAGGATTGATGCAACGCAGATCCGTTGCCTTTTACAAAGACTTTCTTATCGGAAGAGCAGAACATCTTAACCCACTCATAGAAGCTTGTCTTACCATCAGTAAAGTTAATTGGTTGGGAAATTCAAATGTACTAGAAGTAACCATCACCAATAATTCTAGTTGCGCTTTCACACTACGCAATATGAGTAAATACCTTTTGCATAATCAAGGTGATGTATTTACTGTACCTGCAAATGGAGAATTGATCGTACAAGTAAAAACACTGGAAAGAATTTCGGATATCACGTTAAACTTTGAAGTACTTAATGGTATCATCGCACCTGGTAAGCATCCGGTGTTAAGCTGGAAAGCAGCCGTTACTAGCGGAAAGTAGGATTTGTTTTATGGTGCTCAACAGGAACCATGATCTATAATGCATTTAATAAACCAAACTACATTCAAGGCTAATTTGAATATATAGAAAGTTAAAACTTTTCATTGGCCTCTATTTTGCAGGGAAATGGATCAGCTGGGTTACCATGAAAAAGAATATAATCCATTTTTCCGAATTGAATGTAAATCGAATTCAAGCACTTACCGACGCTGTATTTGCTATTGTAATCACCATACTCTCTTTCACTTTGGTAGTGCCAACTGGAGAAGATGAACAAAATGTAAAAAGGTTCATGCAGGAACAGATCATTCCAAAACTGTTCATTTTTTTTCTCGGTTTTATCGTAGTGGGTGCATTTTGGGTGGATACTCACTTCAATCACCATCATATGACCAAAACCAATATCATTAGCATTTGGCTCAATATATTTTTTCTGATGTTTATCTGCTTGATCCCATTTTCATCGGGTTTCTTAGCCAACTACCTAAATACTTCCATAAGTGTGATCATATATAGCATCAATCTAATACTGGTAAGCTTACTTCATTTAGCCATGTTGGTGTATTCCTGGCAAAAAAAATTTATAGACCCGACAGTCGATAAACGATTATTTAGAAACATGTGTTTACGTATTATCCTTCCAACTATAATCTATATTTTAATTATCCCATTAGGATTCTTAAAGCAAAGCTGGGTGGTATATCTTTTTATTGCTCCTCTGTTTTTTCAGATCTTATTTGGACGAGGAGGCAACACTAATTTAACTAGTGAAACAGATAACAGTTTAGAAGAGATGATGCGTTAGCTATTCCAATCATACCCATCTTTTATTAGACTATAATTCTAATGCTTCACCATCCAGAATCAGTAAAGGAGTTCAAATGGTAACTATACACACGAAAATTTATCTTAACAAATGAATAGTTGTTGCCCATTGCAGAGCCCCTTTAAAAAATACCTGGGTATATTAAAACATTAGTTTTTTCTTAACATAAGTCCTATTACATTTGCCTCGCATTTCGAATCCCGAACAGGGTGCCAACCGAGTAACCGAACCACGGTGGCAAAATAATGCGGACGCTCTACGTCAAAATTTCGGAGAATACCGATAGCATTAGTTTTCGAAATCAATAGCAAGCTTAAAACATAACGTTTATGTCTATTATTGATTTTGAATCATCCAGAACATTTTTTCAAAAGAGAACTTCATTTCTCTACAAACAGTTCCCTGTTGTTCAACCCAACAAATTTGTCTGGCATCTCACCAGAAAAAGTACGGAGGTAAGATCGAGTATCCTAAAACATGGACTATTACCTGAAAAATCAAGATGGGGACTCGTCTTCGTTAATAACCAGATCGTAGAACCCAGAAAACTCTGGCCGCTTCCCATTGATAAATGGGAGGTCGATCATGAATTACCATCAATCAAAGAACGTGGACTCTATGATCTAATGTGTGATGATTATGATTTCTGGAGAATAGACACTAATCAGATTCCACATATCAAATGGAAGATCGACCCAAACTTACTTGGAGATATTAAAGTCTATTACGATTATCACGATTCTACACCATCGTATTACTGGGATTACATCTGTACCGATTGTATCATTCCTCCTCATTGTTTACAATTATTTCATTCGAAAAAATTTAAGGTAAAATCGAGAATTGAGGAGATTGAAAGATCTATATACAGATCTGAAAAGAATTTTGAAAATTTGGATCTTACTCCTTCCAAAAGATTGCATAATCAATTTCGTTGGTTAAAACAAATAGACATCCAAAAAAATACATATGAATAAAATACTAGTATTATCACAAAATCGAATAGAAGATTCATTGCGGACACTTACCCTGATCACACGAGATGATATAACGGTAGAATTCCCGATTTCTATTTTGAATGCTAATAAAAGGCCTATCCCGGAAGCAGGAGAATATCTCGAAATGTCTGATGAAATGTACAAGACATGGTTCTATGGACTAAATAGAAAACATACTAAAGAACTGGAGTCTTTGTTAGAACTACATTTTGGTACATTACTTGAACATTCAGATTTGATCATGCAGACAAAAGAGTATTATAATATCAGATCTTCTTGGTTAACTTCAGGTACATCATTGGGAGGTGCAAAATCCTATACGCTTGGTTCTTTAATGGAATCCTGGTTGAAGAACGAAATATTCTATTTACCAGATGAAAACTTGTATATGATCAACATTGGGGGAAGCCTCCTATCGGGTGCGCATATATACACGGCGTGGTCACGCAGCAAAAAATCATTTGTAAAAGGGCATCTTCAAAAAAAGTATGGGGGATGGATGAACTACTATAAAGCTTTCAGTGTATTGGCTGGTGGTTATCCATATAGAAACCCTTCTAATATTATCTCGATGAAAAAATTACTAAGAGAGATAGGCGTATTACAATAAGAAAATTGTATTTGCTAATAATACAGTACACTATTTAAAATAAAAAACGCTGTATGTAACAGCGTTCATTCATTATGCCCTAAGAAACTGGAAGTCCTGCTCAGTGAACTTACTTTCGAAGTAGCTGATGAGCTCCTCTATCTCTTTTGCTCTAAGCATACAGGCATATAGCACTTCGAGCATAGTATCCAGAGAGAGTTCAGCTGTATATATCAGTCTGGGGCGGCCATCATAGTTAACCATAACTGCATCTATGTCTATACTGTGGACATAACCGCATCTGAACTTTATCACATAAGGAGTTTCCAGCTCGCATGGACTGAAACTACCATATTCAGTTACGTACTCATTAATTTTTTTTACCAATGCTTCCATAAAAAGTATTTTAAAAGTTAATGTGATTTGCCTCCAGCATAAAATGTTACTGGATGGGTACTAAGAAAATCGTATCCTAACAAAATTGGAAATCCTAACAACCCGATAGCTCTTGCAACATTTCTATTAAAAAATATATCATGTTCAAATCGTTTACCTAATGCCTCATAGCTAAAACTATGATAACGACTACTGTTCAACATACCTAAAATCGGACTGAAATCTTCTTCATCCCCAACATGATCAAGTCCGGAAATTAAATCATCCACTGCATACGAAAACTTTGCCCCTGTATCTACTATAGCCTTTACTTGCTTTTCACCTGTATGTATAAAGATCTCTGGATATGATTTCTTACCCTTCAGATCTATCAATAGATGATCATGGGTATCGAAGCTATTTAGATCATCTGATATCTGTAATGTCAAATTACCATAATCAACGTGATAATTAGAATCCGTAATAATATCCATTCCAATTAATCCTTTTATCCGGTCATCCACATGACGTTTAAGGTATGCGGTATCGGTACCCGAAAAATTTTTTAATACGGTATATGTTTTATCCTTGATGTTGACCTTCTCCTTTTCGGAAAATGAATACGGACTTCCAGTATCTAAAACATAGTGATGCTGCTCATCTATACAAATTATAGGTATCCTATCGATCAATTCCAGTGAATATTGGTACATATCTATTGTTTTATGATAACGTTTTGAGCGAGTAAATACTCCAGACAAGCAGGTGCATATTCAGCCGCCAGTTTTCTCGCTTCCTCTTCCATAGGATGATGTTGATATCCTATGGAAGAGAGTAATTGATGATATTCCTTTTCAAAAGATTTTGGATTAGATAAATACTGTTTATAGTGAATGACCTCATGCAAACTGGTATCAATCAGTTCCTGCACTTGTTGATGATTATTTACATACAACACGATTTCTTTTCGGGATCCATAGAATACACCTAGTTTCTTTTTATTGAGGTGATAATAGATCTTAAAGTTTACCGACTCTTTCTTACCTGATGGGCGGATATTGATCAGCCCCCAGCGGATGATGGTTTTGGCCAAATGCGTTTTGGAGCAATTGATCTTATAGTGGGCTGAAAGCGGTGAGGCCCACTTTTCATACACTTCCAAAAACCATAGAAAAACTCCTAAAACCAGCAACAGGACTGAAACAGATAATAAAATGAGGGGGATAATTTGCACGGCTTTTGTGTATTACCGAACAAAGATAAAGAAATTTACTTTTATTTTGTAAAATTTACTATGTTAATATATTTATAAAATAGGTTGCCTAATATATCGTAACATAAAACTGAATATTGCCACTTTCTGGGAATGTTTGGAGGATAGACTCCAGGCGCTCAGTAAGGTTACTCAAATCGTATCCTGAACCCATATCAAAAACAAAGAGTATCGATTTTGCTTTTGTAAAATATTTATGAGACTTTAAGATCTCTGAAACATATCTGCGTAGTTTTTGATCTTCAGGCTCTTGATGTTCTCCTGAATAAATCGGAAATAGGCTCAATTGTACTTTGGGATATAAGGAGCCAACATCATCGTGTTTGTTGACTACATCACAAAATTCACTGACCTTCGACACAGTCATTCCTCGCCGGCCCAAAAATGAAATACAAAAACCAGATTTTTTTAATGCTGTTGCAGCAATATGTATTTCGGGATTATCCAGCGGATTATTCGTTAATAAACCAGCATCAACCTTAAAATTTGGGAGTTGAATGTTACTCATTTTCCTTCATTTATTATTTCAAAATCTTGCAAAACCGTTCTTTGAATTTTTAAAATATTAAGTTCTGCTTCTGATTTATCATCCTTATATCTTTTGTACTCCTCATAAATCTTCTGCTGATCGTTAATATCAACAGGGAAATTCACCACATATTTTTCCAAATTTTTTATACTCAATACATTTTGCTTGGACTTCTTTTTCTTTTCTGCCAGGTAATGTTCTATTATCGCATCCATCAACATATGTGAAAAAGGAGTAAATATTTCAGCTGTTGGAATTACTCTTGGCCTCAAAAAAATAAAATGATGTGAAATAATTGATGCCCCAATTTCAGTGGCTGCATTACTTATGGGAGACTCAAGTAAACTATAACTGCTAATGGAGCCATCACTATTCACCCGAGTACAAATGAGATAATCATTAGGAGTAAGTATTTTTTCCTTTGAAATAATCTTTTCGCTATGCTCAGCTTTTCTTTTTTTCCCCTTCTTATCATCAGCAGACCGGATGGCTTGAATCTTATCATCGTTCTCCTGAATTTTATCTAATCCCAACATCTCTTTTGAAACAGGATCAAACATTCCCATTCGCAGCATACGAAGTGGTTTTTTAATCCCATCATCATTCAGGTAATAATAATCGGTCCCATCGTCTAACATACCAGTAGAAAATTCAAATAAATTCTTAAGGGCAATTGGATAGCGGTTACCGAGGCCTACAAAACCGGGAAAGAAAAATAACATGGGTCATCTTTTAATTAAATCAAAGGTAATGTATTTTTAATATTGGTAATATAATTTTACTAGTTTATTTCCTCAAATCATAGCTAATACATTCCTTTAAAAGGTTTTAACATTTCCTTTAAATTGCTGATTTACAATTAATTACACAGCTTTTCTTGTTGTTTTATTTTTATTTTGTAATTATTATTTGTTTGTTGTTTTTATATTGGTTTAACTTTGCCTCCGCAAACAAAAAGTCATGAACATCCTTGTCATTCACCCGGAAGATACCAGTACTAACTTCTTAACAGACATCTACGCCCCAGTGGCGAAAAAAAAGGTGATCCGTGAGGGAGTGGATAAATACGCTATCCTCAAAACAATCCCATCATACGACCAGGTGATGATGATGGGGCATGGAACTGCCTTTGGATTACTATCGCTCCGAAAATACATTTCTCCCGACCATTATATTGTTGATGATGCTTTTGTCCATACGATAAAAAAGAAAAAGAATTCATTATTCATCTGGTGTCATGCCAATCGATTTGTTGAGACCTATAGACTTAAGGGATTCTATACAGGCATGTTCATCAGTGAAGTAAATGAGGCCATGTATTGTGGATTAGGGAATATCCATCAAGAACTCGTAGATGAATCCAACACGCTGTTCAGTACGTTGATGGCAGATGTTATTTCTGAACCTGTAACAGAGATATATAAATATGTACAAGCTAAATATGGTGAATCAGCTGAAAAGAATGCAGTAGTAGCATACAATCACCAAAGATTATACTGTGCTAACTGATCAGTAACATTAGAGAGAATTCAATTATAATAAACATTAAAAACAAGAACATGAACTACACAAATGCTAGCGAAATCAACGTTTACTCGTATTTGAGCCCAGATCCATTAGACTCCGATTCAGGTATTGAATCCGAATTTTTAGAATTCCTACCTGGGTATGATGGCAGTGAAATGAAAGAAGATGAAGATGAACATCCCATTTACAGACAACAGAATATTGAAGTATATGAACGGATTGAAAAGTATTGTGTAGATGCATTTAGAAAAGGGTTGGATAATATGTTTCCCTTGTTGAAGGATCATATATTTCGCCACATACAAATTGCCATTGACCTTTTTGAAAATGTTTTATCGTCTAGGTATGCATTGGCATGTTACCATCATGGCCTGTCTGAACCAGCAAAAGGTAAATACATATTTCAGTTACATCATACGCTATTCCTCAAATATTTAGCTGAAATGGAAAATAAATACGTTCCTGATCTTAGAGATAAATTCACATGGGAGCATGAGATCCTGCATCTACTTGATCATGAAGAGATTTCAAAAAGCTCCATATTAAAACATTCATCCTCTCCTGATGAACGCTATAAAAGTTATCTTCTCAAGTACAGAGAAGAAGGCATAGCCGATCTGTACTATCTGTTGCATGGTGGATTTGATACATACAAATCAATTGAAGAAGCTACCAGCATATTTTTAATAAAAAGTGAGAATGCAAAATCAACGTTGAATGATGTTGACCATATGGATGTGCCTTCAATCAAAGATCTGTTTAGCGGATTGAGCTTTTATGAAATCGGACCATGGTTAATACTAGATGCGTTAAAAGAATTAGATGGAGGATACCATATAGATAAAATTAATACCGCTATTGATTGTCTCGCCTCGAAAAAAGAAATTGAAAATGATCTGATCATAGAAATAGTACGCCTTGCTCTTAGAGTAAAAGCAGAGTTTTTCCTGGATTACGTTACAAAACTGAATAAAGAAATCATTTGCCCATCATTAAATTAACTTCCTATGACCAACTTACGTAGTTATTTAAAAACCGATGTAGAACAAATGCCCAGCTGGATTGAAAATTTTCATTCAGCCTCAACTTTCTCCATTGTTGATTTTTTCAACCATAGAATAGTTTTTTATCCAGGTTCAGGCCATGATGGTCATGCTGTAGAACTATTTGCCGGATCACATTGTGCACATACGTTTATATATGCAGATTACATGTTAGGAGAAAAAGAAATTACGAATCAGATCGATGATGAAAAAAATGGTTTCAAAGGATATAGAACTATAGTAAGAAAGCAGCTCCAAATGCACGACCTTACCCCACAAGGCTGGGTACCACATATGCCTCCTGTACAATATAATGATTGGGTGAAAATGGCTGCACCGTATGGTTTTTTGGAAATATTGGAAAGAGAGGAAAAATTGGATGCAAATCATGGAGCAAAAAGAATAGCCATACTCTTTTTGGGAGCCGATGCTATTGCAACATTTGATGCATTGTTTTGTCAGAGAAGAAACAGAGGACCATTTGCTATATTGCTTCAGGATCACGGGTTCGGTGGTGGCTACACTTCCTATGGGGAGCAAGGCAATTTGCGTAAACTGGCCAGGAAGTTCAACATAAAACCAACATACTTACTAACTGCATTAAATACTGCTGTGTGGAACGGATATGAAGCAGTAAAAGATCTAGCAGGGAATAAGGTAGAAGGGAGCCGTAATAGATTTTTATATGCCACTACTAAAAATGATCATGCCATTCAGACTAGAGCAGATCGATCCTATATCCATTTATTTTAGTAGCCTGACCGTCGATTTGAATCATGAAGAGTATAAGAAATTGAACATCTGACCATCAATTCGTGTTATGAATATAATAACTCGATATGAAAAAAATGACTATACTGCTGCTGGCACTTTTGTTGATCTTTATTTCATTCCAATCGTTCATGTATTTTTCAACATCCAATATTGAAAAACAGAAATATGAACTGATCAAAAAAGAAAAAGAATTTGAGATCAGGTATTACCCTCCCGCTACAATGGCTACCATACGATCTGGGGCAAGATCATACAAAGAATTGTCGGGTAGCGGTTTCCGCAGCATAGCAGGATATATTTTTGGAAATAACGAATCTGCGACAAAGATCGCCATGACATCACCCGTTCACATGGATATCAATGAAAATGAATCATCCATGAGCTTTGTAATGCCTTCTGAATACGATCTGAAAACATTACCCAAACCAAATGATACCAGAGTAGAACTGCATCAATCCCCTGCTGAATATTGTGCTGCCATTGCATTTGGTGGATTTGCAGGTGATCATACCATTAAAGAATATGCTGATAAATTAAAAAAGGCTTTGGCTGAAAAAGGAATTAAGGCTATTGGCCATTTTCGCTATTTAGGTTACAATCCTCCATATCAATTAATTGGAAGAAAAAATGAAATTATCGTAGCGATTGATTGGAAAAAATAATTTATTTTCAATCAACTATGAAGAAGTTATTCCTGTCATTAGCTTTCTATTCAATACTACAATTAACACAAGCTCAGCTTATTCTATCGGAACGTGAGCAAAGTCGTGTTGTGGATGAAGTATTAGAGGAACGATTCAATAACTTACTTCCTGATCTAATGCAGCGTACTCAAATCGATCTGTGGATAGTCATGTCCAGAGAATACAATGAAGACCCTGTATTAAAAACGATGCTTCCAGCTACCTGGTTATCTGCACGCAGAACAACTATGCTGGTATTCTATTATAATTCGGTTTCAAAACAAGTGGAAAAATTCGCCATAGCACGATACAATGTTGGTAAATCAATTCCTGCTGCCTGGGATATGACCAAATTTCCTGATCAGTGGGACGCATTGATTGACCTGATTAGGCAAAAGAACCCTAAACGAATCGGGCTGAATATGTCAACAGACTTCGGTCATGCAGATGGGTTGGATCACACGCATTATGATCTGTTACTACAAAAACTTCCAGTGAATCTTAAAAGTAAAGTTGTTTCTGCAACTCCGCTAGCCGTTGGATGGCTGGAAACCAGGACGGAGCGGGAAATGCAGATCTTTCAAAAGTTGGTATCGATCACGCATCAAATAATTGCAGATGGATTTTCCAGTGAGGTAATAACCCCAGGAGTTACTACTACTGATGATCTGGTATGGTGGTTTCGTCAGCGCGTAACATCACTTGGGTTAACTACTTGGTTCCATCCAACTGTATCTGTTCAACGGGCAGATACGGTAAATTTTGAACATTTACGGAGTTTCTCCAACCGGCCGGAGAATGAAGTGATTCGACCTGGTGATCTATTACATGTTGACTTTGGAATCACGTATTTACGATTGAACACAGATATTCAACAACACGCATATGTACTTCAACCCGGCGAGACAGATGCACCATCTTATCTTCAAAAAGCATTCGCTACCAGTAATCGATTACAGGATATACTTACAGGAAATTTCAAAACAGGTCGTACAGGAAATGAAATCCTGAAAGCCACAAGAGAGCAAGCAATAAAAGAAAACATCAAACCTAGCATTTATACGCACCCACTTGGATTACATGGTCATGCTGCCGGGCCAACCATCGGACTTTGGGATAAACAAGAGGGTGTTCCCGGAAGTGGTGATTATCCTGTTTATCCCCACACAGCATATTCGATTGAGTTGAATAGTGCCACTTATATCCCAGAATGGAGAAAAGAGATCAGGATCATGTTGGAAGAAGATGGATATTTTGATGGGCAAACCTTCAGATACATTGCTGGGAGGCAGGAAAAATTGCGGTTAATAAAATATCAGTAAGATTAATAGCCGAGTCAAAGATTTAGATCAAGTAATTCTCGATCAACCTTCCTCTTGCTCCTTGAATTTTTGGGCCATGGTATTATTACCTTTGGTAAGTTTTTTAATCGTCAGATCTTCAAGTTTATCACCCGCTAAACGCATTTGATTTATGGTGCCCAGTAGATTTTCTTTTACTTCAGTCAAATGCTTTATAGAAAGATCAATTTCACTAATTGCCTTTTCAAATTTTTTTACTGCCTGCCCTCGATTGTAATCAAACCCCTCTTTGAAGGCGATTAATTTCTTTTCAAAATTGGAAACATCAATTTGCTGATTTTTTACTCTGTTCAATTCTGCTTTATATTGTATGGAGTTGAGTGCAGCATTACGCAGCAGAGTGATCATAGGAATAAAAAACTGTGGTCTGATTACATACATTTTAGGGTATAGATAGGACACATCCACAATGCCAGTATTGTACAGTTCATTATCTGCTTCCAGTAACGTTACCATTACGGCATATTCACAATTCTTTTTTTTACGGTCTTCGTCAAGTTTTTTGAAAAAGCTGTCTATTTTTTGCTTCTTCATAGTGTCGTCTGCCTCATTCTTCATTTCAAACATAATAGAGATAATCTCATTGCCCTCTGGATCATTTTCTCTAAACACATAATCACCCTTTGTACCGGTACTTGTATCATTATCTTTTTGAAAATATACTCCCGGGAATGCCGTTGGCCTGATTTTATTAAACTCAATCTGACAATGCTGTTCTAATGTCTCCCCCAACATTTTTGTAGATAACCTAGCTTTCATTTCTTTATACTGCGCGATCAATTGATCTTTCTGCTTAATCTCAATTTCTTTTACCTTCATTTCTTCAGAAAGTTTATCACGAAATTTTGACTCAAGATTAGCCAGATTAGCTGCATTGAGTTTTTTCTCAGACTCCAGTGAATTGGCTAGTCGGTCACGTTCTTTCTGAACTTCACTTAGCGCTTCTGTTATAGCAAGTTTCTTTTCTGTTTCATAGGCAAGTAATCTAGCATTCAATGCCGTTAATTCACTATCCTTTTGTGATTTAAGCGACATCAATTCTGTTTCTTTTTCACCTCTTAATGAAATGATTTCTTTCTCTTTAGCTGCAATTTCATCTTTAAGTAAATTTTGCACTTGTTCTTTGGCCAATGCTACCGCAGATTCCTTTTCTTTATGTAATGCTTGTTCACGTTTTTTTAATTCGTCTTCAAATTCCTGATTTCGCACTTGTTGTAAAATTTCAGCATAACCGGCCTCATCAATTTTAAAGGCATTTTGGCATTTGGGGCAGATGATCTCATTCATGTTTAGGAATTTAACGCCTACAAATATCTTGTATTATCAAGATAGAAAAAATTTGTCCCTACAAATTATAGAATTTTTAGCATTGATACTCCTATCTCAAAATACCCAAACATTCAACATATCGATCTATGAAATCCATTTTATGTAAATAAAGTTTCAACAAAGATTCCAATCAGATCAACTTAATTTGTATAAGAACACTGCTTTAGTTTTTTCTTAACACTATCCTATTTATCTTTGCACAGCATTTCGAATCCCCAAAAGGGTACCAACCGAGTTACCGAACTACGGTGGTAAAATAATGTGGACTTCTACGTCAAAACATCGGATCAGATACAAAACATTACCATTCGAAGCCATTTTTAAAGCAATAAGAACTATTGTTTAGATTTTATTATCTGCTATTCTCTATTTCACCTGTTGGTGATGTAAAAGAATAATAGGAAGATGTCTTATTGAATTAAAAAATCAGGCAGTAAATTATTCATCAAAAAAATAACACCATGACACTAAAAAATGCCCTCAAAAAGAAAAATGTCCTAATCGGTCAAATGAAAGACGAAATCAGACGGTTACACAAATACAATACCGTAGATGTTGTCAATGAAAAGAATAGACCCTACTCGCCTCGTGAGGTTTGGGATAAAATCAAGACACTATCGGATGAACTGGTGGAACTAAAAACAAAAATACAAGTATCCAATACCCCCATACTCACTAAAATATATCGTATGAGTGAGTTGAAAAATATGATCATACACCTCAAAGAACTTAGTTGTGAAAATGGGAAAATGGAAGACAGATACTCGGAAAAGGATAAGTTTGTAGTAAGTGAGATCTCCGTTCAGGAAAGAGATCATCTGGTTAATATGTACTCTGAAGAAATAGACCAGATACAAAACGAACTGGACTACTTTAATCAAAGTACAGAACTCGCGGCGTAAAAGCCGCAGCCGGGGGGAAGAAGGATAAGAGAAGTTAGTCTTATCATAATAGTTTAGAGATCTAATCCGTTATGGTAAGTACTAAAAAGCAATTTCGATGACGATATCTTTTCAACAGTCAAAAGTCAAGAACTCAAACCTTAACACTTAAGACTTAACATACTCATCAAACCTCTTTTCTTTTTGAACCCCGGCTTCTTATGACTACCTTAATGAAAATATACCCGCACTTGTGTTTTGTTCTATCATAGTGTTTTTGTTTTGTACTAACCTCTGAAAAACACCTTTAATATTTAAAAAACAATTGTTATGGTAGTCGTCAAACCCAGTCAATGGATAAACTTCGGGAGGATAATTGTTGGAATTATCGCCATCCCATGGGTTTTCCCTCCTTTAGTAGCTGCCTATAAAGTGGCTGAGTTATACTTCTGGAGCTACAACATCGATAAAGACTACATCATAGAAAAGAAAGGAGTATTTTCAGTAAGGCCTGCCTAAAGTATCACAAGCTGCCTTCATCAAAGATGTACCATCATGAGTATCTTGCCATTTTTCCCAAAACATTACACCGTTGCCAACCGATCTAGCAAAAGCAGATTTACGTTTAACCGTTACCGTACCATTGTAATATATCATATAAGGAGAAAAACCGGATGATGTTACAATCGCACTATCGGAATCTGGTTTCCCACCCTGACTAAGTATAGCCGAATAAGTTAGTACTGTATTTGTCTGCGTTATGCCAGATGGCCTTCCATAAGCAGGGATACCTAGAACAGCTCTTCGCTTAGGCATTCCTCTCGTATTGATCCAATAATGGAGAGCTGTTTCAGCAAGCGACATGTCGCTATGATGACGGTAGGGTAATATAGTACTGAAATCATCATAAGCCATAATATTATAAAAATCTATATGACTACCTTGCAATAATTCTGCAGAAATAGCATCCCGGATCGCACCTGGATACTTACCGGAGGTGATGGCTGCCGATAAATAATATTTTCCATCTACATGGCAGCTGTCTCCCAGTTCTTTCATAAGACTACTAAACGTTTGAGCCGTTCCATCCGCGGTTGATGGATATTCCCAATCGATATCCACCCCATCAAGTCGGTAAGAACGTACAGCAGACAATACCTGACGGATGAAATAATTTCGGCTAGCAGCGGATGCTGCCATTTGTTGCCAGTTATTTACAGACCCAGAAAAAGAAAGAAATATTTTTGCACCATTGCTTTTGGCCTTTTCGGAAACAAGCACAAGTCGTGCAGAATTAGGAATGGTTATATCCCCAGTAGCTAAAACGGTAGCGAAAGCATAGTTGACAATATTACACATCCTGAACTTGACATCGGGCACTGTAGCAGGATCTCGATAAGAAGGAAAATATCCCACAAAATGAAATCCGATATCTGGTGGGGATATGATATTGATTTTAGGAGGTGATGGTGAAGGTGTAGGTGTTACAGGTAGCTCTGTCTTTCGACAGGAAATTACAAAAACCAAGAACGCTATTAATAGGATAGAATATCTTCTGATTACTACCTGTTCAAATTGATTTACATCAAACTTCATTACACCCTGAAATTATGAAAATTGAAGTAAGAATATAGCGCCACACATAAAAATTTTCTTTTAGCGAATCTCACTTTATTTATTCGGATAAAACAGCTAGAATAATTATGTAAAATCAAAAAGACGTAAATATGCTAAGACAATTCAGTATTTTTATTTCATATGACACGAGGATTAAAAATAATCGGTGGGATCATCGGTATTTTATGCATACTATTGTTTGTTTTCAGTGATCGCGACAAACCGGTTGAAGAGCTGATACCCCTTTATACGAATAACGCTTCGCAATTTATGCCGCTCATGGGGATGAAGGTGCATTACCGGGATGAAGGGGTACCATCTGATTCTATACCCTTGATCCTGTTACATGGTATGTCGTCATCTCTAAACACATGGGATAGTCTTGCCCTTGTTTTATCAGGGGAAAAAAGAGTAATCAGTATGGACCTACCAGGATTCGGACTAACGGGTCCTTCACCTGAGAACACATACAACTATGATTTTTATTCTGCATTCATCGATTCATTTACTTCGAGATTACAAGTAAAACAATGTATTCTGGTAGGAAACTCGATGGGTGGCGGCATCGCCTGGAATTATGCGTTGCATAATCCGAACCTAGTGAACAAATTGATCCTCATTGATGCGGCAGGGTATCCTAAAAAAAATGAAAGCGGTTCATTAGGTTTTAAACTGGCATCCACCCCAATCATTAACAATCTATTACTATTCATTACCCCTAAAGTGTTGATCCGAAAAAGTTTGGAAACGATTTATGTTGATCAGACCCATGTGACAGAGGCACGTGTAGAACGATATCACGATATGGCAATACGGGAAGGAAATCGCGAGGCCGCACTTCAGATCTTTAAAGGCTCTTTTGCCACTACTAAAAACAAGGGGCAGATCAATGCGGTAAAAACCCCAACATTAATTCTTTGGGGGGATAGAGATAATGTGATCAGTGTAGAGAATGCTTATAAATTCAAGCAAGATATAAAAGACAGCAAGGTGGAAATTTACCCCAATGTTGGCCATGTTCCTATGGA
>CAYTXC010000024.1:0-1548 GCA_964441425.1 uncultured Sphingobacterium sp.
TTTTTGCAAAGAAACCATCAACAGAAAAATCATCCTCTTGTACACCGGGTTCAGGCTGTTGTTAAAATTTAACACATGAAATAATATATATTATAATATAAGAAACTAATTATAATAACCTCTTCAATAACTACACTTCAATTGATATATAATTTTGAACCGTAATACTCAATTATTAATATCATTTGGTTATTCGTATGAATTATGAAAAAGAAAATTTTAGTCCTTTGTACCGGTAATTCATGCCGCAGTCAAATTGCTCATGGGTATTTGCAACTATTTGGTGAAGATAAAGTAGAAGTTTACAGCGCTGGTGTAGAAACACATGGGGTCAATCCTAGAGCCATCACTATAATGGCTGAAGATGGTATTGATATTTCACATCACACGTCAAATAATATTTTAGAATACGCGAGTATTGAATTTGATTTTGTAATCACCGTATGCGATAACGCAAAAGAAAGGTGTCCATATTTCCCCAGTAAAGCCAAGCAATTACATTATAATTTCCCGGATCCCGCTAAAGTGCAGGGAACAGATGAAGAAATATGGAATGAATTTAGGAAGGTAAGGGACATGATCAAACAATACTGTACAAGGTTTGTCGAGGATTTTTTGAAATAATGTACTCAAATCGGATGCTTTACCTCCTTTAGGTAGTAACCCAATAGGATATATTCTTTATTTGTTCTGCACCCCCTAATACCTTAAAGCAATGTTAAAGCATAAACAATAATTTAATTCTCCAAAAAAAGATCTCCACATTTTTATCGAAGCGGCTATTAAAAGCCTATCTTTATCCTCCTATTTTATTTTCGATACGTACCTGTGAAAATTGGCTTGACCAGAAAAACATCCTAAACTAGCGCGTAATCGCATAAATAATTGAATATCAATTATTTATTGATTTAGCTTAAAATCGTTTGGCTACATATGGCCTACGTTTATTATGTTATTTCAGCTATGAAAGATTATAATGGAATAAAACGGTTAAATCCCAATATTGATGTTATATCATTGTGTCAAAGGATCGCTACGCAGAAAAGCACTATCCCTACTTCTCTCGACCCTCTTTTCCTTGGTTTTCAAACAGGAAGGTTTAGCTCAGTTGCCTTTTTTTACGCAATACCAGCAAAACCAATTAAATGTAAATCCAGCATTTGCCGGATATTTTGATGAGGAGATCAAATGGAGCGGCTTATATCGTTCACAAGCATACTCGCAGGTAGTGACGTCTAAATTCTACAATACCTCACTGCAGATGAGGCCATATTTCACCTTTGTCCCAGAGAATGATGAGATAGGCTTTGGAATAAATGCATACTCTAATAAAACATTGGATGTATTTTCTCATCAGTCGGTTTCAGGTACGCTTTCCTACAGCAAAGGATTAAATTTTGATGGTACGCAATCCATCACAGTAGGATTTCAGGGGCGGTATAATACCAAGCGAATTGATTACACAGGATTACTTTTCCCTAATCAGTTTGATGTAATTGGTTACACGAATGCATTACCTAATAATGAACCTATTCAGATTATCAATGT
>CAYTXC010000024.1:1558-14608 GCA_964441425.1 uncultured Sphingobacterium sp.
TGAATACGGGAGTGATGTACCAAATGGTCAATGAATTTGAAAGTTTTGTGGCTGGTATTAGTGTATATAATGTCAATCAAGCCAGTTCCTTTAAAACCAATCTCGCTAATCGATATCCCCATACGTTTAACTATCATGTCGGATATTCTCGATTTACATCAGATTACACCCAATTATTTTTAGGGGCATTACATAGCACAATGGGGAAACAAAATACGACCTCCCTTGTAGCGGCTTATCAGTATTTCCCTGATTTGGATAAATCAGTTGGACTTGATGCGGGAGCTATTTACACCATCAATCATTCTATTTCGCCTTATATGACTATACATACGGGGCCGTTTCGAACGTCATTTACTTATAATATTCCCATTAACCCTAACATAAGCTATTTGAGAAATGCCAATTCTTTTGAGCTTGGATTTCAGTATTTATTTACTCAATCCGAACAAGATACCAGATTGGCCAGAAAGCACATGAGTTGTTTCTAATAAAGATGTTTGTCATGATTATGAAATGTAAGCACCATATTATTTCTTTTCTATTATTGTTCTTACCATTTGCTGGTATAGCACAAAATTGTACACCTGTTATTTCTGCTTTTTCAAGTAGTGCAAATGTTTGTGAAACAGCCACCCAAACCTTACAGGTAACGGCTAGTTCTCCCAATAATTCAACGTTGACTTACGTATGGTATAAGAATGGCGCTGTTATACCCTCTGAAAATACTAACCGATTGGTTATATCTAATTTCAGTGCAGCAGATGCGCAAGCATACTATGTTCAAGTAAGTAATACTTGTGCCACCTCAACAGCCTCTGTAACTTCTTCTGTAATCAACCTCACCCTAATTAATAAGCCAACAGTAAGCTTATCTGCCAGTCAGGAAAATGTTTGTGTTGGAACTTCATATACCTTAACAGCTACTGCACAATCAAATGGTGGTGGGACATTGACCTATCAATGGAAGAAAGCTGGAGTAAATATTCCAGGTGCCACTGGTGCTTCTATATCATTTACTAATATTCAAACAACAGATGCTGCATTATATAGTGTGGATGTCACTAATTCTTGTGGATCTACTTCAAGCAGTAACTTTCAACTTTCGGTAAATCAAAAGCCGGTGATTACGGCACAACCTGCTTCATCATCTTTGTGTTTAGGTTCGGCTTTATCTCTGAGTGCTACAGCAACGGGATCGACGTCAGCGAAGTGGCAGAAGGATGATCAGGATCTGGGGAATACATCCAGTAGTGTTAGTGTAGGGAATGTAGCGTTAACGGATGCTGGTCGTTATACCTATTTAGCAACGAATGCCTGTGGGACCACCACCAGTAGTGCGGCGGTAGTAGAGGTAAAGCAGAAGCCTACGATTTCAGCGGTTACGGCTCCATCGTCTGTTTGTGCGGGTTCAACGGTTACGATCAGCAGTACGGTAGTGGGCAATGGTGATAATGTTAGTTACAAGTGGTTGTTGAATGGAACGGTACTGACTAATGAGATACGCTCATCTGTAGTGATCAATAATTTTCAATCGGCAAATGCGGGTACGTATTCACTGGAGGCGACTAATACTTGTGGAACCACGACTTCTGCTTCCGTTAGTAAGAATGTAAATATTCAATTGACTACCGCGCCTTCTATTGGATCGGTTAGTGATCAAACTGCTTGTATCAATGGTAGTCTTACGGTATCACCGGTTATCACCAACATCAGCGGGGGAACCGTAACGTATAAATGGTTTTTTAATGGGACATTGCTAGCTAATCAACAGAATGCATCATTAAGCTTAACCAATATTCAGTCTAATCAAGCAGGTTCATACCAGCTTACGGTGAACAATGGTTGTGGCGAGTATAGTGGTAGTGCATTCAACATTAGTGTTCAGCAAGCACCTACTGTCAGAAGCTTATCCAGCGCTACTCAACTATGTTCAGGTTCTACGCTCTCATTATCGGTGGATGCATCAAATACGCAGACGTATCAGTGGACTAAGAATGATGTAGATATCAATGGTGCTACTACTGCACAATATTCCATTACTGCAACAACCAATGATGCGGGAACATATAGAGTAAAGCTTTCAAATGCCTGTGGATATACCATTACGAGCAATGCAATAGTAGTTACGGTAAACGCTAAACCTACTATAGTCACTCCACCGGTTAGTGCTTCTGTATGTGTGGATGGGTCTGTAACGTTTTCTGTAGTAGCCAATACCAATGGTGGAGGTGCATTACAATATCAGTGGAAGAAAGCTGGAGGGAATATTTCTACTGCAACGAGTTCAACTTTAACGATTACCGGTGCGCAGAGTGCAGATGCCGGAACGTATTCAGTTGATGTAATAAATAGTTGCGGTACTACCACCAGTGCAGATGTTCAATTAGCGGTAAATCAAAAGCCGGTGATTACGGCACAACCTGCTTCATCATCTTTGTGTTTAGGTTCGGCTTTATCTCTGAGTGCTACAGCAACGGGATCGACGTCAGCGAAGTGGCAGAAGGATGATCAGGATCTGGGGAATACATCCAGTAGTGTTAGTGTAGGGAATGTAGCGTTAACGGATGCTGGTCGTTATACCTATTTAGCAACGAATGCCTGTGGGACCACCACCAGTAGTGCGGCGGTAGTAGAGGTAAAGCAGAAGCCTACGATTTCAGCGGTTACGGCTCCATCGTCTGTTTGTGCGGGTTCAACGGTTACGATCAGCAGTACGGTAGTGGGCAATGGTGATAATGTTAGTTACAAGTGGTTGTTGAATGGAACGGTACTGACTAATGAGATACGCTCATCTGTAGTGATCAATAATTTTCAATCGGCAAATGCGGGTACGTATTCACTGGAGGCGACTAATACTTGTGGAACCACGACTTCTGCTTCCGTTAGTAAGAATGTAAATATTCAATTGACTACTACTCCTTCTATTGGCGTTATTAGTGATCAAATCGCTTGTATCAATGGCGGTTTAACCGTAACTCCAGTGGTTTCAAATCTTGGATCTGGAACCGTGACCTATCAATGGTTTTTCAATGGATCATTATTAACTGGTCAAACGAACCAACAATTGGTCTTGAACAATATGCAGACTAACCAAGCAGGATCATATCAGTTTGTTATTAATAATAATTGTGCTCCTGTTTATAGTAATAATTTTGCTATTAGCGTAGTTCAGAATGTAGTAATTCGTTCCTTATCTTCAGCCACACAAATTTGTTCAGGAGAAGCGCTCTCGCTTTCAGTAGATGCAACCGGTGTACAGACTTTTCAATGGACTAAAAATAACGTTGACATTGCAGGGGCAACATCTCCTCAGTACGTAGTAGCTAACAGTACTACGACCAACGCTGGTGAATATCGTGTAAAACTTTCTAATTCTTGTGGGTCTAATCTTACAAGCGACCCTATTTCCGTTACCATCAAATCAAAACCTAGTATAGTAACACCACCGGCTAGTAACTCAGTTTGTTTGGATGGATCAATAACTTCATCTGTAGTGGCCAACACAAATAGTGGTGGTGCCCTGCAATATCAGTGGAAGAAAGCTGGAGGAAATATTTTAAATGCAACTAATTCTTCGTTTACAATATCCAGTGCTCAAAATTCAGATGCTGCTACTTATGCCGTAGATATAACAAACAGTTGCGGCACCACTACCAGTGCAGATTTTCAATTAACAGTAAATCAAAAGCCAGTCATTACTACACAACCTGTTTCCACTTCTTTATGTGTGGGAACCGCGTTAACCCTTAGTGCTACGTCAACAGGATCGACGTCAGCGAAGTGGCAGAAAGACAATCAGGATCTCGGTAACACGACGAGCAATGTAAATGTGGCAAATGCTGTATTAGCCACCGGAGGTAGATATACTTATCTAGCAACGAATGCTTGTGGTACAACAACCAGTATTGCGGCTGATGTAACCATTAAACAAAAGCCAACTATCGTTTCTATAAGTGGCCCATCACAAGTTTGTGCAGGTGAGAATGTAACATTGAACTCAAGTGTGACAGGTAGTGGAGATGATTTGATTACGTATGCATGGTCGAGAAATGGGGTGCTTATTACCAATGAGATTGGTCAAACACTTATAGTCAATAACTTTCAATCAAATAATGTAGGCACCTACACATTGCAAGTATCCAATTCCTGTGGTCCTACCAATTCTTCTGATGTCAATAAAAGTATTGCCGTACAACTAAAATCAACTCCTACTATAGGTGCAGTCACCGATAAGACAGCTTGTATTAATAGTAGTCTGATCGTTTCACCAGTATTGTCAAATACCAATATAGGCGACTTTGACTATCAATGGTTCTTTAATGGCTCAGAACTTAATGCTCAGACCACAGCACAGTTGAATCTGACAAATCTCAGAACTGATCAGGCGGGCTCATATTTTTTAAGAGTCAATAATGGTTGTGCTCCAGTAAGCGGTCCTGCCTTTAATGTGAACGTATTGCAATCTCCATCTATTACTACATTGACCATTCCTTCTGACGTTTGCGTAGGAACCAGTTTGGCTATGTCCGTTACGGCTACCCATACAGAAAATTATCAGTGGACAAAGAATAATGTTGATATTTCAGGTGCAACAAGTGCTCAGTACACCATTCCGGCTACAACAAACGATGCAGGTGTTTATAGAGTCAAATTATCTAATGCCTGCGGGTTAGCGTTGACAAGTAATGCAGTGAATGTTACGGTTAAAGGCGTGCCATCAATAGTAACGCCACCGCAAAATGCTTCGGTATGTGAAGGTTCTCCCGCATCAGCATCAGTAGTGGCTAATTCTAATGGAGGTGGTGATTTGAGCTATGTTTGGAGTGCCAGTAATATAGCTGTTCCAGGAGCTACTGCCTCCTCGCTAAGTTTTGCATCAGTTGGTACTAATGACGCCAAAACCTATTCTGTTGCTGTAAAAAATTCATGCGGCACTGTGAATGGTGGCACCTTCATTTTAACGGTTGCCAAAAAACCAGAAGTTGAGATTGGTACTGGCATTCCAGTTAATGAGCAAGCGCTCACACCTACTGTTTGTTTGGGTTCATCCATAACATTTTTTCTTAAAAAAGATCTATCTAATGGCGCAACCGTAACCTATACCTGGTATAGAGATGATGTAGTGTTAGTTGAACAAAATACACCTTTATATTCTATTACTACCAGTACGTTAGCGAATGCAGGGGTGTACAAACTAAAATCTACCAATATTTGTGGTAGTGCAATAAGTAACACTATTACGATTGGAGTACATCAGGCACCAGAGATCATTACGCAGCCTCTTACGCAAACAGTTTGTGAAGAAACGAATCTAACCCTATCAGGTGCTGCAAGAAATAAATCTGGAACCGTTTCTAAAATAACGTATAGTTGGGCATTTAATGGGGCACCTCTTGGAAATGGGACTACTGATCAATATAATTTTGCTCCTGTAAATACAAGTAATACGGGTTCATATACCTTGACAGCCAGAAATGAATGTGGGGCATCAACCAGTAATGCAGCTTTACTAACGGTTGTTTCTAAACCTAAAGCTGATGATTTAACTCCCATTGCCGATAAATCAATTTGTAATAATCCCAATTCAACCCGTCAGCTTAAGTTAAATATTTATACTATAAATGGTGCCATACCTGAAATAACCTGGTCAACAACCGATGGTCGGATTATAGGGGCTACCAATACGCCTACCGTTACTATTGGTAGTGTTGGGAAAAATGCTAGGTATAAAGCAATTATTTCAAATGCATGTGGTAGGTATAGAAATGATGAAGGATTTATATTTGATGTTACCAATGAAGACGCCCTTCCTTTAGTTACCGAATTCACTCAACCCCCCCTAACCAATTACTGTGAGAAAGAGTCTATCAAATTATATGTCAAAACAAATTCCAAAGGATATGAGACATCTGTATGGAAGCGAAGCAATGGTGTTGAAGTAGGTAGGTCTCAATCTGGAAATCCTCCCCATGAATTTACCCGAAATAATGCAACAGTTGCAGATGGCGGTAACTATTATGTAGATATTACCAATGCATGTGGTACCGTTACTAGTGCTGCCGTTATTGAAGTTTCTGTTCATCCAACGCCTTTAGTGGATTTTGAAGTGAATACAGCAGATAAGCAGTGTCTGTCTGGTAATAGTTTTGGGTTTACCAACCGAACCACCAATACAGCTGGTAATATTGAGTATATATGGGATTTTGGTGATGGCTCAAGAGACCGCGTTTCCGTTTCGTCATCAACTCATAGTTATGCAAGTACTGGAACCTTTATAGTTAAGCTTGAGGGTAAAAATCAATATGGATGCAGTGGTTCAAACACGGAGGATATCACGGTAATTGGGTCACCTAGAATTGAAAAACAACCTGTAGGTAAAGTTGTTTGTGAAGGAAGTGAATATACGCTATCGGCCGATATCAATAATGGGGGTTCAACCTCATTAAGTTATCAATGGTTTTTGAATGGTAGTGCTATATCGGGATCAAACAGTTCTACTTACCGAATTCCTACAATGAATGCTTCGGATGAAGGATTATATACACTTAAGGTAATGAATACCGGGTGTACTGCTGAAATTCAGACCACACCTGTTACCGTTTCATATCAGGCTTTGCCTAGAGCAAACTTTACGGTTAATGCACAGACATTTAATTCGAATGATCGTCGATTTGAGGCCTGTATAAATAACGCTACATTTAATTTTACTAATACCACACCTCTTGTAAATGGTGTTACCTATTTATGGAATGTATCGGATGGGACCACTTCAAATAGTCAAAACCTTGTACATCAGTTTAAGGCAGCAGGAAGTTATTCTGTTACACTGACCGCAACAGCCGGTGGTTGTAGCTCAAAAAAATCTCTAACTGATAATAGTGGGAATAATCTAACTATTGTTATAGATAATGTTCCTATAATTGATAAAGATCTAGTTGATTTTATTGCTGTAAAGAAAAATACTGGTATCGTTTTAGAAGTAAAAGCTAGTTCAACTAATAATAATGGAAGAAATAATTCGCTCTCTTACTCATGGTACAAACTCCCTTCATCTGCTATTATATTTAGTAGTGATCGCTTTAACAGCATAACCAATGCACAAATAAGTGACTCTGGAAGATATTATGTTAACGTTTCCAATGGTTGCGGAACCGTTCGCAGTAATACGATCAAGGTCCGCGTAGATGATGTTCCCATAATCTTGAAACAACCTGTATCGGCCAGAGCTTGTGTGGGCAAGCCTATTCAAGTTAATGTAGAAGCGGTTAGCATTGATGGTGATGTGCCTAAATACCAGTGGTTCTACAAAAAAGATCCAAGTGAAACTGCTGTTATAAGGCCTGGCGCGGTAGATCCTACTCTTGCGTTTCCAAACTTTACATTGGCAGATGTGGGCTATTATTATGTTAAGCTTAATAATGATGCAGGTGAAATATTAAGTAATGAAATATTCATTGGAGAAGAATATCTGCCTCAGATCAATTCGATTCAAACTACTCCATCTCTGGAAACAGGTATTTGCGTGAACACCAGTTTACAATTGAATGCCTCTGTTTCTACCATTGCTGGTGGGGCATCCTATTCATTGACTTGGCAGCAGAATGGAGTAGCCGTAGCAGGTCAGACGGCTAGTCAATATACCATATCGTCCGTTTCGAATGTTCAAAATGGTAAGATCACCTTGGTCGCTACGAACATATGTGGTTCAGTAACTTCTGATGTTAATGTAAAAGTGATCAACGTTCCAGAATTTTCGGAAAATCCAAAATCGGTATCATCTTGTTTAGAGGGCTCAGCTACATTCAAAGTAAAAGTTGTAGAACCTGAGGTAACGAACCCATTTGTATATCAGTGGTTAAAAAATGGAAATAACTACACGGGTTCCGGTTTAGCTTCACAAGATCAGCTGGTATTATCTAGGATCCAGGTTGCTGATGAAGGTTTATATGCTTTACAGACAAGTAATATTTGTGGCATCAAAACATCTGGAGCTGGAAAGCTGACGGTGATTTCTACTGCTCCTCAAATTACCCAGCAACCCACTTCGTTGAGCAATTGCGTGGGGACTAAACAATCAATTAGTTTGATCGCTACTTCTGATGGATCAGCATTATCCTATGCCTGGTATAAAAATGGAAATCTGATGGCAGACCAGCTTGGATCCAAGATCGATTTCAATAGTCTGGCACCAGGAGATGCCGGATCATATCGTGCCATTGTAACTAATGCATGTAGTCTTAGTTCTTCTACTAATGTCTCCCAAATCGTGGTGAAAGAGAAGGTGAGTTTAAGTGAGTCTTTAGCGGATCGTCAGATATGCTCTGGAACTGAACTAGATATTGATATTCTCAATAATCTGGTCGGGACAGAACCATCATCAACCTATCGCTGGAAGTTGAATGAGGTTGAAATAAACGATGCTACTGCTTTTACCAATCGTATTCGGTTAGGTTCTGTAACCCAAGCACAGGCTGGTAAATATGCGATTACGGCTACTAATAGTTGTGGATCTGCAACTTTACCATTGTTCACCCTTAAAATCTTATCAACCCCTCAAATCACCAAACAACCTCTGGCATCATCTGTTTGTGCGGGTAGCGATTTTACCAATAGTGTTGACTTATCCAATCCAGATCAAATTCCTGTATCTTATCAGTGGTATAAGGATGGTGTGGCATTAGGTAATGCCAATACACAACAACTTTCTCTTCAAAATATTTCAACTACAAATATTGGATTGTATGCTGTACGGGTTTCGAATATTTGTGGAACCACTCCATCCAATAATGGAAAATTATCTATTGTAGGGAATCCAGTAATAACGCAAAATCCTTTGGGTATAAATGAATGTTCAGGAACTTCAGTATCCACCATTATTTTAGCTACTTCAGATGATAATATATTGAAGTATGCCTGGTATAAGAACGATGTATTGGTAAGTGGTCAAACTTCAAATAAATTGGCTTTTGCCAAACTGACAGCAAATGATGCAGGAACATATAAGGCTGTAGTTACCAATGGCTGTGGCCTAAGTTCAAGTTCAGTAACCTCCTTAGTTTTTGTAAAAGAAAAAATCAGTATCATCAATAAAATAATGGATGCTGAGCGTTGTAATGGATCTGATATAACAGTAGATCTAACCAATAACCTTAATAATGCAGATGGCTCTTCCATTTACCAATGGACATTGAATGGAGTTGATGTAATTAATTCAACTGCTGCTTCAAGAAAATTGTTGATCAATTCACTTACTCCTGCAAATGAAGGTCAATATAGTATTATGGCTACTAATAGCTGTGGTTCAGCTGATTTACCTGTATTCGGATTGAAAGTGATTTCCAGTCCGGCCATAACTAAGCAACCTCTAACCGCTTCAGTATGTACGGGAAGCAATTTCACAAATACAGTAGAAGTTGCCAATCCAAATCAAACTGCATTGTCCTTCCAATGGTATAAAGATGGTACTTTGCTAGGTAATGCAAGTAGTCAACAAATTTCACTGCAAAATATTGGAAGCGGTAACATTGGGTTGTACTCAGTTAGGGTTAGTAATCTATGTGGAGTTACCACATCATCTAATGCGAGATTATCATTAGTAGGTAATCCGGTTATTACACAGAACCCACTAGATATAAATGAGTGTTCTGGTATAGATGCTGGAACTACGATTATTGCGGCATCAGATGATAATATTCTGAAATTCTCCTGGTATAAAAATGATGTTCTATTACCTAGCCAAACCAGTAATAAGTTGAGTTTTGCTAAACTTTCTGCAACGGATGCCGGAAGCTATAAAGCAGTAGTTACCAATAGTTGTAATTTAAGCGTCAACTCATCATTAGTACGTGTTTTGGTTAGAGAGAAAATTGATGTGATCAATAAGATCCAGGATGCAGAACGTTGCGTGGGGACTGACTTCTCTATTGATGTAACTAATAATCTAAAGAACGCAGATGTAGATGCTACTTATCAATGGAAATTGAACGGAGTCGATTTTGTAAACACTTCAGCTACATCCAAGCGTTTGGTTATCGGTACACTTTCTCCGGTACATACTGGTCAGTATAGTTTGACTGCATCGAATAGTTGTGGTGCAGCAAATATTTCGATGTTTAAGTTAGCTGTTGTGAGCTTACCTGTGATCTCTACGCATCCAATCAGTTCAGAAATATGTGAAGAAGCATCATGGACTACAAGGGTCGCATTAGCTAATCCAAACCAGTCGGCAGCAACATATCAGTGGTATAAGGATGAAGTAGCTTTAGTCAATGGGACCTCTTCTGAATTTATTCTCAATAATCTTACCTTCTCTAATCAGGGTATCTATTATGTAAAAGTAAGTTCTGTTTGTGGTAGTGTTATCAGTGATAAAGTTGGGCTTGCTATTAAGCCTCGTCCTCAATTAGGTATCAATTTAGTTAGTACGCCTCCTGTGCAATGTCTTGAAAACAACAGATTTGAGTTTGGTGCAAATGTCAGAATTGCTGATAATACACCGGTGGATCTGACTTGGGATTTTGGTGATGGTGTATATAGTAAGCGTGTATCAGATGGGCATAGTTATAAGTTTGCAGATAATTTCAAAGTATATCTTTACGGAAAAAGCCAGAATGGTTGTCTGGATACAGCTTTACAAACCGTAACAGTTAATACTAAGCCAGCTATCTTAAATGATCTGGCATCCCAAGCTGTTTGTAAAGATGCGCAATTGAACTATACTATAGACGTGAAGCAGTTGCCAAACGAAAATGTTTCTTATCAATGGTATTTTAATCAGGCTTTATTGATAAAGGAAACAACTAAATCACTTACCGTAAATCGATTTACAGAAGCAAATAAAGGTTTTTACTCCGTAAGGATCAGTAATTCATGCGGAAGTAGCTATTCCAATGAAGTAAAAGCAGATCTGGCTGAAAGACCATTGTTATTATCGACTTTACCTATTGACAAAAAAGTATGTGAAGGTGACGAAATTGTACTAAAACCTGGAGTCTTCTCCTTGATGCCTGTAACATACCAGTGGTTTAAGAATAATCTTCCCATGCCGGATAAAGAATTGGACTCACTTTTGATCAGAGGTTTCAATCAGAACGATGTTGCTCGATATGCCGTTCGGGTAGAAAATATTTGTGGAGTAACGTTATCACCTAATGGTAATTTGATTATGAAGAATTTACCATTTACGCCACAGGGAGTTTATACCGATACACTATGTTTTGCACAAGATAAATTATTGAAAGTTGATCCTATTCGTAATAATGATGATACGCTACGTATTACCTGGTACCGAGATAAAACGTTACTCCAATCCGGGATATCGAATCAATTGGCACTAACCAACTTCAATATTTATCAAACTGGTTTGTATAAAGTCATCTTATCCAACTCTTGTGGCGATGTTGATGTACCTGTTGTTTCATTAGCAGTGAATAAAATCAAGACAGGATTCAGGTTAGATACGTTGGATGCATGTAGCGGCAAATTGAAGATCGATTTAACCGATACGAGTAAAGGTTTCTTCCCAATCGCCAAGCAATATTGGGATATACCTGAAATCCGTGCAGTTTTACCTGGCCGTATCAATACATCTTATCAGTTCACGACGCCGGGTCGTTATATGGTGAGACATTCTGTTGTGGATGAAAGAGGTTGTATTTCTGATACCGTGTTTACTACTACAGTTAATTATGAAAAACCCACGGCGGTATTTTCAATTGCCGATAATTGTTTGGCTTCTCCAAGTTTAGCAAAGGATAGTTCTTTTGTTGGATTAGGTAGCTCCAAGCTGGTTCGATACATGTGGGATTTTGGCGACACCATCATTACACGTTCAAGAGCTGTTGTACCTTCTTACACGTATCAGACACCTGGGTTGAAGCGTTTGAAACTTACGGTTATGAGTGATAGCAGTTGTGTTGTAGATACCCTAGTAAAAACATTTATGGTGTATGGTAAGCCAGTTGCTTCGTTTGTTTCACAAGATAGCTGTCAGGGCTTCCCAGTATATTTTACCAATAGAAGCAGTACGGCGTTCTTGCCAGATTCAGTTACTCGTTTCTCATGGAGTTTTGATGATGGGAACACATCAACCGTAAAAGATCCACAGCATATATTTAAGCAATATGGCTCACATCGGGTACGATTGATAGCATATAGTGCTAACTGCCCAGACCTTACTGATGATACTGTAGTGAATCTATCCATAAAATCACCAAGAGCGAATTTGGTATATCCACGTATCCAAGGGGTAAAAGGTGTGCCTGGGCAATTAAATGCAGCGTCTGGTGGACGATCCTATAACTGGGTACCGTTTACCGGATTGTCTGATTCACGTATTAAATCACCGGTATATAAATTGAGTGATAGTAAAGTGATGTACACGATTACCATTGTGGATTCGGCAGGTTGTGTATATAAGGATCAGCAGGAGGTATGGGCATTTGAAAAGCCGGATATTTATATCGCTACTGGCTTTTCTCCAAATAATGATGGCATCAATGACTCCTATGCACCAGAATATATACAGATCAAGTATCTAGAATATTTCAGAATTGCCGATAAGAATAATCGCCAAATTTTCATTACTAATGATATGAAAGTTAGGTGGGATGGTACACATCAGGGAAGTCAATTGCCTCCAGATCCATATGTGGTAACGGTAGCAGGTGTAGATATAAATGGTAATCGGATTACAAAACAAGGAATTGTAATATTAGTGAGATAACCTTTCTTTCTTGCCATCTCATCAATTGCATAATAGTAAAACTCTACATAAGTTTTACTATTATGTTAATTCAACCGATTTATTTAGAATGAATTTGCAATCGTAGCGATAAAGCGGGATATACCCAATTTGCAGATCTGGTATTTATATGATTAGAAATTTTTTCCATTTTTAATCCTGTATTCATCTCTACCATTTTTTGTTTGTTTTTAGCAGAGGATATGAATACCGGGATACTGCCTGCCATACATAATCCTCCAGCAATCATCAATACTACCCCACCCGTAACGGCATCATCATTACCATCTGTTAAAACGGTAAAA
>CAYTXC010000024.1:14708-33839 GCA_964441425.1 uncultured Sphingobacterium sp.
GGAAAGGCAATCGGCCGTGCCATTAAATTACGGTTAGCACTTTGTTTCTTGCAAATAAGCAAGCACCAAGAATACCTGCTTTTTCTCCAAGTTTGGAAAGTCTAAGTTCAGTGTCATTGTTCACTAAACTTAATGAGTATTTATTTATAGCACTTTTTGTGGGTAAGCGAAGATAGTCGCCTGTTTCAGAAAGAGCACCTCCTAAAATGATAAGCTCCGGGTTAATTAAATTGATTAATATGGAGAGTCCTTTTCCTAGCTTATCTCCAATTTCAGCTAACAATTCTATGCACAGCATATCATCATTATTAGCTGCATTAATGACATCAGTGAGGGTAATTTCGGCTCCTTTATTTTTTTTATTCATGGACGAGGAGGACCCTTCAGCAATTTTTTCTTGTAGTCTTCTTATTAATGCTGAACCTGAGGCTTCTGTTTCAAGGCATCCCTTTTTCCCACAGCGACAGATGATCTCATTCTCAAAGATCGGCGTGTGTCCAAATTCACCACTAAAGCCAGATTTACCATAGTGCATGTTCCCATCTATCAGCATTCCTAGTCCAACCCCATAATCAAGATTTACGAACAATGCATTTTTTTCTGTAGTAACATCCGCAAACATAAATTCTCCATAGGCCATTGATCTGGAGTCATTCTCCAGGTAAGTTTTTATCCCAATGGTATTTTTTATATAATGCGATAGCGGTTCCTCCTGGAAATGATAGTAGCTATAACTATAGCCTTTCGTATGGTTGATACGACCCGTGAGGTTGATGCCCATACTTAGGATCTTATCTTTTTTAACAGGAGATTCTTTGATAAATGTTCTGAGGATGGCGATTAATTGAGCCAAAGATTCAGGAGTATTTTCTAAGCGGAAGGGGATACGATTTTTTTGGGTGACCAATTGTTTTTTGAAATTCATCAAACCAATGTTCACATAATATTTCTTTACATCAACCCCCAAAAAATAACAAGCATCTGGTACAAGACCGTATAGACTTGCTTTTCTCCCACCGGTTGATTCGACTTTACCATAGTCTCGAATGAGACCATCTTCCATGAGTTCATTGATCAGGCTGGTGGTTTTAGGCACACTTATGTTCAGCTCTTTACTCAATTCTGTAATCGAACTACTCTCTGTTTTATCTAATATGTTGAATATTAATTTTTTAAGTGTTTTATTCTTCAAGGCTACTCCTGTGGAGCTATCCTCATTGAACACTTCAGATATAATCTTATTTCTTGGCATGAGCACAAATCTAATGTTCCTGTAATGCGAGCTACAATTTAATGAGTTTTAGACAGACTGTTTAACATTTCCACGCTAATAAATAAAAAAATTTAAAAAGTTAAGTGGTGTTTGAAAAAAAATTGAGATATTGCTTTTCTTTATCCAGCTAAAATCTATTAGAAACTCAACATAAGTATGCAAGCGGATTCCACGAACACTTCGTCAAGTGAATCCCATGCCAGTTCATCCTGTGAAGCGCCAAAATAAACTATAAACCAAAACTTAAGAATTATGAAAAAGGCATCGCTCTTGTCCTGTATTCTGCTGCTGTTCATACAGTTTGCGGTAGCACAACAGATCAGAGTGTCTGGGACGGTCACCAGTAGTGGAACCGGGAAGCCAGCAGAAGGAATTACTGTATTAGTTAAGGGAAAGAAAGCTGGGGTATCTTCCGGGTCGTCAGGCGACTATAGCATTCTTGCAGAAAAAAATGCTGTACTTGTTTTCTCTGGTATCGGCTTTGCATCGAAAGAAGTAACCGTAACTGGAACCTCTCTTGATGTTACGTTGGAAGCCACATCTGGTGAAATGGGTGAAGTTGTGGTGGTGGGATATGGCACACAGAAGAAAGCCAGTTTGACGGGTTCTTTGGTAACATTGAACAATGCAGCGTTAAATCGAAGACAAGTATCGAGTACAAGTCAGGCACTACAAGGTCTTGCGCCAGGTGTTACGGTTCAGCAGCAATCGGGTCGTCCTGGAGCGGATGGTGCCAGCATCGTAGTAAGAGGACAGGGTTCTATTTCAGGAAGTAATGCCCCATTAATTATTGTGGATGGATTAGCAGTGGGTTCATTAGATCTCATCGATCCCAATGCAATTGAAAGTATTACCTTATTGAAAGATGCTGCATCAACAGCCATTTATGGTAACCGTGCCAGTAATGGTGTAATCCTCGTTAAAACGAAACGTGCAACAGGCGATCAGATCAAAGTAGCGTACAACGGTTTTATCACGCAACAGCAAGCTACGGCAATACCAAAGCGAGTTAGTGCTATTGATCACATGGAGTTGAGTAATGTGGCAGAAATTAACAGAACAGGTAATCCAAATGCTTTTGTATTTCCGCAAAGTTTGATCGACAATTACAAAGGAAAAGTTGCGAACAATTTAGATATTATTGACACCGACTGGTTAAGTGAAGTATTAACCAATTCGGGTATTATGCAGAACCATAATATCCAGTTGAATAGTGGAAGTGATAAGATGAATTTGTTTGGATCATTTACCTATCTAACACAGCAGGGGTTGATCCAAAATAGTTCATTTGATAAATATGATCTTCGTTTGAATCCTGAATTTAAAGTAAGCAAGAAGCTTACGTTATCGGGTGTACTGGCTTACACGAATACGATCACTACGAATCCGTCAACCGGATCTGCAGAATTCATCATTCGGCAAGCTATTGGTTTACCTGCTATCGGAGGAGGTTTATATGGACCGGGTATGTATGGTACGGCTGCACAATCTAATAACCGTAACCCAATTGCGATGGCAGAAGCCACTGGTAACTCTGTTAACCGTGGAAATATTTTACTTACTCGTTTTGGATTTAATTTCAAACCTATCGCAGGTTTAGAACTTGAAGGGTATTGGGGTCGTCAAACGTCTAATCCACATGTAAAAACATTTGTAAAAAATGCCAGTATTTATCAACCTAATCTGGCCACATCAACTTATTCATTGATTGGGACATGGCCTGGTAATACCAGTTTATCAGAATCATGGTCGAATAACGTTTATACCACATATTTAGGACAGGCTACTTATACTAAACGTTTTGGTGCGCATACTATAAAGGCATTGGCTGGTGGACAATCGGAGTTGTTTACTAACTATTTCTTTGGTGCTTCTCGTCAGGGTTTCATCAATCCAGATCAGCCTTACTTAAATCTTGGTTCAGGGATACGCGATAATAATGCCGGAGCTTCAGAATTAGCACTTGCCGGATTTTTTGCACGTGTGAACTATAATTTCAGCGATAAGTATTATGTAGAGTTCAATGGACGTAGAGATGGAACCTCTCGTTTTTCTCAAGCACGTAACAAACAGTGGGGTAATTTTGGTGCAGCTTCTGCGGGTTGGATTCTTTCCAGAGAACGATTCATGAGTTTTGCTGAAAATGTAATCAGTACAGCTAAACTTCGTGGTTCCATTGGTGGAAATGGTAATCAGAATATTGGCAATAACTATGCTTTTGATGCATTCTATGCACAAGCTGGTTACAGTAATCCTATAAATGGTACCAATGCTTATTTCGCCAATGCTACTAATCTTGGGTTTGCCTTGTTACAATTTGCTAATCCTGATCTGAGCTGGGAAACTTCTCGTCAATGGAACATTGGATTGGATGTTACCCTTGTGAATAATTTAACGTTCACGGCAGATTATTATGTGAAAACATTGAAAGATATGTTGCTGCAGCGTACCCTTCCACAATCAGCCGGAGGCCTTTCTAATCCTTTTGTTAATGCAGGTAACATGGAGAACAGAGGATGGGAAATCAGCTTGAATTACCGAAAGACGTTTGGCAAATTTGGACTTGATGTCACCGGAATGCTTTCTGATGTAAAGAATAAGGTGTTGAATCTGGTAGAAGGTACACCATTCATAGGTGATGGCATTCGTACCGCTCCTGGTCAAGCCTTGGGTTCTTATTTTGGATATGTTAGTGCCGGATATTTTGTGGATTCCAATGACATAAAAAATTCACCTGTACAGTTTGGTATTCCCTGGAGTGCTACTACAGCTAATGGGCCAAAGCCTGGTGATATGAAGTATGCCGACTTAAATCTTGATGGTAAGATTGATGTGAACGATCGTACCTTTATTGGTAATGCTTTCCCTCGCTATGAGTATAGCCTCAATGTTAATCTTACGTATAGCAACTGGGATTTGAATATTTTTGGTCAGGGTGTAGGCAGACGTAATAACTTTTTAAGTGGAACAGGTGCTGTTCCATTCAACTCTACTGATTTTGCCGCTTCATTGTTAGACATCCATAAGAATTATTGGAGACCAGATAATCTGAATGCTTTATTCCCTAGATTATTGCCTTCAGGTTCTGGAGGAAACAATTATTTACTCTCCAATCAATGGATCAGAAGTGCAGCTTATTTCAGAATAAAGAATGTCAACCTGGGTTACACTGTACCGAAGAAGGCATTGGATAAAGTTAAGATCAGTAATCTGCGTGTTTACTTCAGCTGTGCGAATCTGCTGACGATTTCAAAAGCATGGCAAGGATTTGATCCTGAGATTAATAGTGCAAACGCGGAGTTCTATCCGCTTATGCGCACATTTACTGGTGGTGTAAACGTAACCTTTTAATGAACGGTAAAATCTATACAATGAAAAAGTTTATATATCTTATATTATCTGCAGCTACCATCAGCTTTAGTTCCTGCGAAAAGTTTTTGGACAGGAAACCATTGGATGCATCTTCTGCTACTACATTCTTAAGTAATCAGGCTGAGATAGAGCAAGGGTTGAATGGAGTGTATGCTTCTGCTATGTGGAACTTGGCCAATAACACCCCATTATTATTTGCAATCGAGGCTTCAACCGATATGGCTATTAAGCGTGGAGGGAATGCTGAAGATCTTATTGCCATGGGAGATGGCGGTCCTTTTCTGGTGAACAATGCAGTAACGACCACATCATGGAACCAGGCATATCGATTAGTGCAACGTGCGAATCAGCAGATCGCGGGTATGGAAAATGGAAAATCAACTGTACCGGCTGCTACTTTCAACAGACTAAAAGCGGAAGCACTTGTACTTCGTGCATGGGGTTATTTTCATTTGATGACATGGTTTGGTGATGTACCTTATTACAAAGCTCCCCCAACAGTTAGTGAAGTACTTAGTGCTAAACGAACTCCTGTAGCTACAATAGTAGCCGACCTTTATAAAGATCTGGATGAAGCCGTAACTGCTTTTGATGCTGCGGGTACAGCACCGGTGCAAACATTAGGTCGCGTGAATAAAGGAATGGCCCTTGGTTTAAAAGCAAAGCTGGCTTTATTGATTAAGGATTACAGAACGGCAGCTACTGCTACTAAAACAGTAATTGATGGAGCACAATATTCGTTGAATCCGAATTTCCCTAATTTGTTTTCATTAGCTGGGCAAAGTACCAATGCAGGAAGAGAGATCTTGTTTATCCAAACCTATCCAACCGATGTGAATGAGCCACAAAACTGGGGACCAATATTGGGTGTTCCTCGTCAGGTGACTAACTCACAATCCAGTCATTTCCCTTCACAGTCTTTGATAGATCAATTTGAAGACAGAAGCGGAAATCGTATTGATGCCTCCACTACCTATGATCCTGCCAATCCTCGTTTGAACAGAGATCGTCGTTTAGCATGGAGCATTTATATACCTGGCGATACGATGGTGCATTTTGCTTCAAAAACTGCAGCATTGCCTTATAATAATTTACGAGAGCGCACCATCTTTAATATTTATTCCAACATTCGCCGTAAGTTCAACTGGACTACAGGAGTTTACAATGATGTAACGGGTAATAATGATTGGATCGGTGCACAGGCTGCCGGTATTCAGTGGCAAGTTAGTGCTACTGGAAATATTGGTGGTGTAGGTTATGTTTGGAATAAGTATAACGACTCTACTCAATATACTTTTGAATCTAAAGTGGGATATGTATTGATGCGCTATGCTGATATCTTGTTGATGTATGCTGAGTCTAAGATCGAGTTGAATGAAATTGATGGAACGGTTACAGCTGCCATCAATGCTGTACGTGCAAGAGGTGGTCAACCAGCCACTACACTGACCAGTCAGGCAGCCCTTAGAACACTTGTTCGCAGAGAAAGAGCAGTAGAATTTGCTGGTGAAGGATTACGTTTATTTGATTTAAGAAGATGGGATATTTATGAAAAAGCAAATTCAGGACCTGTTGTAGGACTATCGTTAGATCCTGCACTTCCAGCAGGGGTACCAACCTTTGACGCCAATAATATTCCAGATTACACAGCGAGTATCAGCAGACGTATTCGTTTCCGTAATCAGATCCGAAATAATGCTAATGCGAAGTATAAATTATGGCCTATCCCGCAACCTGAGATAGATAATAATCCAGGGTTGACACAGAATACAGGGTGGTAATTATTTTTTAGTTTTGGTGTACAGCAGGTCTCATCATTTGAGGCCTGCTTTTTTTATCGAATAAATGGATACTGACCTTGAAACCAACCACTACGATCTTTTATTCCTTCAAAGAAAAAAAATACTTCACCCTTGAAACCATTATTACGATTGCTCTGGATCATTTGAGATAAAAATCCATCTGTTGCAGTATATGTTCCGGATCGTAGTAGTACTCCAGGATAGAGCGGCACCTTAGTATTTCGATGAAAGGATTTCTGTTGCAGTAAAGATGCATTGTATGCAGCAATATCATAACGGTAACATTGTGGGATCACCGCATCTACCCATCCACTATCCACCCATGTAGGCCAGTCTTGAAGATATTCATCTCTTCCCCATGGGAATGGACTTGGCGACATAGTCAGTTGGATAGAAGGTTTCAATGCTTTCACTTCTTTATTCAATCGCTTCACGAATTGATTTAGTTTACTAACCCTCCAGTTTACCCAATTTGACTCCAGAGGATTGGGTGGAGGTAGGGCACCTCCATTTTCACTTTTGTACAGATCTACTGTATAGGCATCATAACCACCAGTACTGGGCATGGCCGGAAGTCTATCATCGCCTTGTACACCATCCACTTCATAATTAGTGATCACCTCTTTAAATAGATCGATCATGAATTGCTGTACTTCCGGGTTTAATCCATTCAGCCAGTCGAACCCATTTTTTACCAATAGATTTCCTGCTTGATCTTTACCAGCCCAGGAAGGTTTTGCTGCTACTATTGCCCCTCCATTTGCCGAATACGATGAGGAAAATCCATACTCAAACCAGGCGTGTACTTTCAATCCCTGCGCTTTGGCCTCTTCTACACATTCTCTTAGGGGGTCTCTTCCTGAAAATTTTTCTAATTGAGTTTTTCCTATGAGTTTCTGCATCACTGAACTGGGATATATCGTGCGCGCATTGTTATAGACGACAATAAAAATGGTATTGATACCTGCAGCTTTACAGTTGCTGACCATAGTTTTGATGTTCTCTCTACTATCCAGTGCAGTACTTGCCGTAGTGGTGACCCAAATGCCTCTCATGGCATTAGGATCCCAGACTGGAGTTGGATTAGTGACGGGGGGATTAACTACCGGTGCTGATTTCTTGGTACACGATAAGCTAAATAACCATATCAACAACGCAAAAACCGATCTTTTCATCATATACAATCGTAATTTGGTAAAATTAAGTGAGGCTCAAAATTATTCTTCCAACTTTATTAAAAAAATTAAAAATTATCTTTAATTTATAATTTTTTTAATTAATTAATTAAGCTGTTCCCGATGCATATAAATAAGGTCAGACATCCATTTTACTGGATACCTACCACATGGTTTGCCATGGGTTTGCCCTTCGTTGCACTCTCCACGTCAAGTGCTATACTATATAAGAACATGGGGATTACCGATGCGCAGATCGCCTTTTGGACATCGTTGATCATGTTGCCCTGGACTATCAAACCATTATGGGGTCCTTTTTTAGAAATGTTTAAAACCAGGAAATTCTTTGTCTATACCACCCAAATGATATCTGGTGTGTTTTTTTATTTTGCAGGACTTTCTTTGCAGCTTGATCATTTTTTTTCGATTTCAATTGCCCTGTTAGCATTAATCGCATTCAGTGGTTCTACACATGACACCGCAGCAGATGGTGTTTATCTGAATGAGCTTTCTCCTAAAGAGCAGGCTAAATATGTTGGATGGCAAGGGGCATTTTATAATATAGCCAAAGTGGTTAGTGGTGGCGTTTTAGTTTATCTAGCAGGTGAATTAGAGAAAAAGGTGGGTATCCCTACGGCTTGGATGATCGTATTCATGATCTATGGTAGCATCATGCTGGTAATGGGGTTATATAATATGAAGATGTTACCTCAAAGCACACAGGAGAGAACCACCAACAGTTTTGCAGATGGCTGGGCAACATTGAAAGATGTGATCATTACTTTTTTTCAGAAAAAGCATATTTGGGCAGCACTGGCGTTTATTGTTTTATATCGATTTGCCGAAGGACAGGCGATTAAAATCACGCCTTTATTTTTTAAAGCGGCAAGAACCGATGGGGGTTTGGGGTTGAGCACATCTCAGATTGGTTTGTTATATGGTGTTTTTGGAGCAATTGCTTTTGTATTGGGCTCCATCGCAGCTGGTTATTTTGTTTCGAATAAAGGATTGAACAGAAGAACCTTGATCATACTCTGCTGCATATTTAATTTACCATTTGCAGCCTATACCTATCTAGCCATTACCCTTCCCGAAAGCCTCACCGTTATTGCAGCAGCCGTTGCTATAGAATATTTTGGATATGGATTCGGATTTATCGGATTGATCTTATTTATTATGCAACAGATCGCACCAGGGAAGTACAAAATGGCGCATTATGCATTCGGTAGTGGTCTAGTGAATCTAGGTTTTATGATTCCTTCCATGATCAGCGGTTTTGTAAGTGATTATTTAGGGTATAAAGAATTTTTTATCTGGGTACTCGTTTCAACAATACCCGCGTTTCTGGTTACATGGTTTGTACCACTTAAGCCAGTTGAACAAGAATAGATTTAAACATACATAGATGCTAATAACAGGTACGTTTATTGACGAGATCAGTCATGATATACCCCATCAAAATTGGGGTGCTGAAGAATGGGAAAAAGATTTTCAGCACATGAAAGCAATAGGAATTGATACAGCCATCATCATCCGATGTGGGTATCGTCGTTTCATCACCTATCCATCATCTTATCTGGTACAACATCATGGTTGTTATCATCCTCCTGTTGATCTGGTAGATCTTTTTCTGCGATTGGCAGAGAAATATGATATACAATTATATATAGGATTATATGATAGTGGTGTTTATTGGGATACCGGAAATATGCAGCATGAAATCGATGTTAATCGATATGTTATCGAAGAGCTCTGGAATAAATATGGCGCCTACAAATCGTTTAAAGGTTGGTACCTGAGTACGGAGATCAGTAGAAAAACAAAAGGAGCTGTTGAAACATTTAGTAGTATGGGTAGAATGTGTAAGCAGATCAGTAACAACCTACCCGTGTTCATCTCCCCTTGGATTGATGGGAAAAAAGCAGTGATGGCAGCATCAGGAGTACTAACTAAAGAAGATACAGTATCCCTTAAGGAACATGAACAAGAGTGGAATGAAATTTTTCATGGTATTCACCAATCCATTGATGCCGTTGCTTTCCAGGATGGGCATATAGATTTTCATGAACTTGAAGATTTCTTTTCGGTAAATAAAAAATTAGCGGATAAATATGGCCTTAAGTGCTGGACGAATGCGGAAAGTTTCGACAGAGATATGCCTATAAAGTTTTTACCGATCAAATTTGAAAAGCTGAAATTAAAATTAGAGGCTGCCTACAAAGCGGGTTACGATAAAGCCATAACATTTGAATTCTCGCATTTTATGAGTCCGCAATCTGCTTATATACAAGCGCATCATTTATATAATCGTTATAAAGAATACAGACAATCATGGCTCCATCAATAAAATCATTTTTATTTTTCTTTTTGCTTTTAAGCTCAGGATATAGTCATGCACAACAACATATTGTTCGCGGTACGTGGATTACAAATGTAGAAAGTGAGGCCATGCGTTCGCCAGAAAATATTCGTCAGACAGTTTCACATTGTAAGCGCAATGGGTTAACCGATATTTTTGTTGTGGTATGGAACAGAGGGCTAACGATGCATCCGAGCAAAGTAACAAAGAGATATATCGGGATTGCTCAAGATCCTGTGTATGATGGGTTCGATCCCTTGAAAATATTTATTGATGAAGGGCATAAAGTTGGGCTGAGAGTCCATGCTTGGTTTGAGTTTGGATTTTCTTATGCCTACAAGGACAGCAGTGCTCAGAATTGGTTATCACGTTATCCTGAATGGGCCGGAAAAGATCGTAATGGTAATCTATTGAAGAAGAATAATTTTTTTTGGTGGAATTCGATACATCCAGCGGTGCAGCAATTCATGCAGGAGCTTGTATTGGAGGTTGTCCGCAATTATGATATTGATGGTATTCAGGGTGATGATCGTTTGCCTGCAATGCCATCTGAAGGCGGATATGATGATTTCACCAAAAAACTTTATGCAAAAGAACATGAGGGGGCTAGTCCTCCTTCAGATCCAAAAGAACGGAACTGGTTGCAATGGAAAGCAGATAAATTGAGTGATTTTGGCAAAAAACTGTACAAGTCGGTGAAAAAAGTGAACCAGAATTGTATTGTATCCTGGGCACCTAGTATTTATCCTTGGAGTAAGGAGCAATATCTGCAGGATTGGCCAAATTGGTTACATAATGGATATGCGGATTGGATTTTCCCTCAGGTTTATCGATATAAACTTGATGCCTATGAGCAAACCTTAAAAGCAATAGATAGTCATGTAAAACCCGAATATAAAAGTCGGGTATTCCCTGGAATACTAACCTCTTTGGGTAATGGTTACAGAGTAGATGATACGATGTTCAAAAGCATGTTACAAATCAATCGTAAATATGGGTATAATGGTGAAGTGCTATTTTATTATGAAACCATCAGAGAGTCGGTAAATCCTGTTTATCAATAGAATTTTAGTCTATGTTTATAAAGCGATTCGTTGTTCTGAGTATTTTTTTATGGGTGCTGGTTAGTTGTAAAAAAGAGGATACCACCCAAACTCCTGTAACTCCACCTCCGGCAGTAAAAACTGCCAAGTTGATCAGTTTACCTGCAGGATGGAAATATGCTACATTACTTTCGGCTGCATTTCCTGACGGTGTAGAGCTTTATTATTTTGATACTCTTTTTCAAGGTAGAAAAACAAAGGCTTTTTGTTTAGCATACGACAGTAAAAAATCGTTTATAGAATTTAAACCTGTTGTTTCATCAACGGCCAAAAAAGTAAGTGATTTTTATAAAGATGAAACAGGTGTAGTATATGGATGTATAAATGGTGGTTTTTTTGGTAGTAATCAATCCTATAGTTTGGTTCAGTACAATGGAGCCGTGCAGTCCGTTAATATCCGATCCGTAAGTAGAAATTTTAATGGAGTAAGTACATCTTACTATCCAACGAGGGCAGCATTTGGTGTAAACGCTTCTGGTAGTCCTTCTACAGCTTGGATTTATCATGTTGGTACGGCAAATGATAACATTTATGCTTATCCGGCAGCTTCACCTAATGCAGAGGGAAAATCGCCTCAGGCCGTTCCTTCAGAAAGTTTTCCGACAGGTGGAACCAAATGGGTAACTACATCTGCCATCGGCGGTTCACCCATGTTATTACGAAGTGGAAATATTACGATAACCGATACAGAAGAACTCATCAGTATCAATAATACCACCTCCCGACCCAGAACCGCAATAGGATATAATAGTAGCGGAGTCGTGATGTTACTTGCTGTCGAGGGGGATAATACTTCCGGAGGCTATGCCGGTTTAAATCTTACTGAGCTCGCTACTATGTTGAAGCAACTTACTTGTGTAGAAGCTATTAATTTGGATGGTGGTGGCTCATCTAATATGGTGGTGGCAAATCAATTATTATTAAGACCTGGTGATAATGGAGTGGAACGACCTGTTGTCAGTGCATTACTGATTAAGCAGAAATGATTTGTTGAATTATATATAACATTTCATTTTGTTAATATTACCCACAGTACGTAACATTTTCTATAAGCATTGGTATATTTATAGTGAATGTTTTCACGAAAGATATATCCTGTTTTACCCCTTTTCATCCTATTTTGTTTTGTAGGAAATTTCTTTTCTGTTCAAGCGCAGCTCATGCCTGTTTGCGTAAGTGATGAAATGCTTCAGGAAAAGAGAAAAGATCCTACATATGTACTTGAAGAGAAAAAAACAAATGCTGCTATCCGCGATATTATTTTATCTGGAGATGAGGTTTTCAATAGTACGACGCTTTATACAATCCCTGTTGTATTTCATATTATCACGGCCAATCCAAAAGCGATTACCGATAAAATGGTGGCTGATGCACTTAATGGTCTTAATGATGCTTTTGCTCATCGAAGTCCTTATGACGGAGATCCAGGTGGGGTAGATACTAAAATTCAATTCTGTTTAGCACGAACAAGACCTGATGGTAGTATAACCTCAGGCATTGATCGCGCCACTACCTATTATGGTCAACATGATATGAATATGGAAGGCGATAAACCTGGTGCTCTACTCGATTGGGATCGTTCTAAGTATATTAATATATGGGTTGTAGATGCGATACAGGCTGAAATCATGCAGAAATTTAAATGTGGAGCCTGGAGTAGAATGGGGGTTGGCGGATATGCAGGTGCGGGTTCAGGATTAGTAGTGGCAGGTTTAGGTGGGCCCCTGCTTGCCCATGAAATGGGTCATTACCTTTCTCTTTTACACACATTTGCCGCTATGGACTGTAGGAATACGGATTGTACTACAGATGGTGATTTGGTTTGTGACACACCTCCAGATGCGAGTACAGATGCCTCTCCATGTGCTAATCCTGAGAACTCTTGTAATACAGATGTTCTTTCAGGCCCTTTCTTAAAAGATACTACAGATAATATTTCCAACTTCATGGATTATGGCAGTCCATGCCCCTCTGTTTTTACCCAGGGGCAAGCAGATAGAATGCGTGCTTTTCTTCAAGTATTTAATAGTGGTAGTCTAATCGCCAGCAATAAATGTACGATCCCTTGTGCTGAAAATATCAATGCTTCATTCGATTGGGATTCAAATCCTTTCCCTAAAGCAGGAGATAATGTAACATTTAATAATACCACCACGGGGGCGAGTTCATTTAAATGGTTTTTGAATAATTCATTGGTTGGAACATCAAATAACATCACCTTAAATTTCCCGAGCATAGGAAAGCAAACGATCAAGCTGATTGCCTATAACAGTAATGAAAATTGTTTCTCCAGCTATGAGGGAAATATATACGTGGATTGTGGTGTAGTTTCCCGGTTTTCTCCAGCAAAGCGATTAATTGCATCTGAAGAAACGATTTATCCTGACTCTGTTTTCTTTTGGAATAAATCATATGGTGCCGATTCTTATCAATGGTTTATTTCTGATCATAATGGGTTGAATTATTCATTAAAATCAATTTCAAAAGATTATACATATAAATTCCCTCGTGATGGCAATTATAAAATAAAACTAGTTGCTAATAAAGGAACTTGCTATGATACTTCACGTGTATTTACTATGCCAGTACTTGATCCCAGGCCTGATGGAATCATTAGAATATATGAACTGGATTGTTATAAAAATGACAGCATCCGTATTGTATTTGGCTTATACAATGCAGGTTATGATACAATACCAGCTGGAATGAAGATTAATTTTTACGACAGGCAACCTAGTTTACCAGGAAAAGCATTGCTTACCCCATCATTGGTAACGGATAAGTGGGTACTGGGTAAATGTGAGCAATTGTTTGTTCATATTGTGAAAGCTAACCAACTTCGACTTGATGAGGTAGGAGTTGTATTTGATGAAGACAATCTCGTTGATGAAGTGAATGAATCAAACAATAATGCGTTTAGGACTACGTTTCAACCTAAGCTTACCATATCTCCAATGGACACACTTGTATATAGCAATTCCACTGTTTCATTACGATTAACGATAACTCCAAATACGGCAAAGAATATTATTTGGACTGCACCTGTTTCAGCAAGTTGTCAGAATTGCCTTACACCAGATTTTCGTATTGTAGATACCAGTATTGTAAAAGTGAATACGATAAGTCGATGGGGTTGTATGGATAGTATATTTTCTACAATTAATGTGTATCCAATCGATATAAAAATCGAAAACAAAAAATTGTATTGTCATCCTAATGATAGTTTATCTATAGAATCTACTATCTGTTTAGGAAATGGGTATGATCGACTTAAAAAAGATGTAGAAGTTATATATTATGATGGCGATACACTTAATTCTGGAGTAACATTATTAGGTCGTTCCATAATTCCAGCGAAAACTATTTTTAGTTCAGGTTGTGCGGATGTTACCCATCTTTTAAAGGCGTCGAAAACTGGCAAAGTTTATGCGTATATAAATGGAAGTCAAGTTTTATATGAAACGGATTTAGGTAATAATTATTATCAAATTGGTTTTATTCCATTTAAGATTCATTTAGGTTCAAATCCGATTGATGTGATGCGGGGAGAGCCAACGCCGATTCCGATCACCATATCAGGAGGTCCATATAAGGCTATACGGTGGACACCATCTACTTCATTGAATTGTGCTGATTGTCCAAACCCAGTCATTACCGCAACAACCAATACAAAAATTAAAGTAGTCGCCAATACTGAGAACAGGTGTGTGGACTCTGCTTTGTTAAATGTAAATGTTTACTATCAACGGCACATCATCCTACCCAATGTATTTACGCCGGATGGAGATGGGCGAAATGATTATTTCTATGTAGTATCTGGTAAAGATGTTTTAAGTGTGTTGCAATTTCAGATTTTCAATCGCTGGGGTGAAAAGGTTTTTGAGAAAACCAATGTTCGCCCTAATGAATATTCTGGTGGATGGGATGGGAATTATAAAGGGCAAAAAGCCCCTGCAGGCACTTATGTGTATCTTATTAAGGTACAAGTAGAGGGCGGGGGAACCGAAATGATCAAAGGAAATATAACTATAATACGATAGCTTGGTAAGATATATTCAAATCATTTGTCTTCTATTATGTCTTGATTTTGTTCAGGCACAGGATCCACATTTTTCCCAATTCTTTGCTTCTCCTCTAACACTTAACCCAGCTCATACAGGCAATTTCAGCGGGCGTCTTAGAGTTGCAGGTAATTATCGAAATCAATGGCCCGATTTCGGTAATGCCTATATTACCTCTACCATAGCTGTTGATGGATCATTATTCCCAAAATCAATACCCAAATCTGATAAGTTTAGTGCAGGCTTGGTTTTATTGGCGGATCAAACGGGTAATGGGATTTTAAAAGAAAATCATGTGCTGTTATCCGCTGCGTATAAAAAAAGTCTTGATGCAAATGGCCATCAATCCATTACACTTGGTTTTCAAGGCGGGATGGGGAATTATCTCTTTGATGCAGATAAGGCAAATTTTGAAGATGAGATATCTCCTAGTGGGTTCACCATTCCCACATCAGAAATTTTATTAGGGAGAGATCTGAATAAGCATTTTTTTGATGTGCATACCGGAATTTTATATAAGTTGAATATTGATAATGATAATGGAATATATGTTGGAGCTTCTTTATATCATTTAGCTAAACCTAATTTTGGATTTAATTCTAACCATTACACTCTTCAACATAGATTTAATATTCATGGTGGTGGATTTATGCAATTAGGATATTTAACTACCTTACATACTAGTTTTCAATATCAAAAACAATTTAACTATAAGGAGTTAGTTGTTGGCGCAGCGATTAGTAGAGTCGTTGTAGATAAAATGAACACGTCAACTGAATTATATCTAGGTGCTTGGTTACGCAATAAAGATTCATTCATCCCGTATCTGGGGGTAGAGTGGAATAATCTAAGAGCTGGATTTTCTTATGATTATAAATATTCAAATAAAAATGCTACTCCTTTATCCTTTCAGAGTACAGAAGTTTCATTATCGTGGATATTGGCTAATTCTATTGATGCGGCAGGTATAAAATGTCCAAAGTTTTGATTTCCAACTGTTCTGAATTTAATAATAACCATTAAGGTTAATTTATTAATTCGTAATTTTGTTTCCTATTTGATGTTATCATGAAAAAGATAGTTGTACTCATTATCATACTACATTATTTTAGTCTATTTACGTCTGCACAATCCGGATATCTGGAACTCATTGAAAAAGGAAATTTTGAGACGGCTGAAAAGAGAATAAAAAAGGCTGTCCAGAAGGAGCCATATGATATTGGTGTAAACTTCAGTTACGCTATACTACTTGCCGATAAAAATTATAGTGGGTATGACCCATATACTTCGTATAACCATATACAAATTGCTCAAAATTTCTACCGAGAGTTAAGAGATGAGAAAGAAATAAAGAATTTGAGTAAGGTTCCTATTAATACCGAAGTATTGATCAGCGCATTAGACATGATCTGTAAACGTGCATTAGACGATGCTATTTCCAAAAATACTATTGCGGAATATGATAAATATTTACTGTATTTTAAAAATGCTCCCATAATGTATAGATCTAAGGCGGTTGAGAATAAAAATCTTGTTGCCTTTAAAGCAGCAGAGTCTGTTAATACCATTTTGTCGTATGAAACATTTATTTCTTCTTATCCGGATGCTATAGAAATCCCCAAAGCGATATTAAAACGGAATGAACTGGTTTTTGCAGAAGTAGAAGCATCAGGTGGGATTGAAGACTACAAGCATTTTATAAACAAGTATCCAAAAGCGCTTCAAGTCGATAAGGCGATTTTGAAGATACATGAACTTGCATTTTTAGCAGCAGAAAAAAGCAATACTTCGGAAGCTTTCCAATCCTTTATAAAGGAGTATCCGAAAAGCAAACAATATAAAATAGCCTATGCAAAATTTGAAGAATTGGAATTTTCAGAAAATACAGTATCGGGTGATTTAGAGAGTTACAAGCGATTTTATCAGCAATTCTCTCAAAACTCAAGAAATCTTATTGCGTTGGATAGTGTTTTTTCTATAGCTAGGCGAACCAATAATTTTTCTGAAATCGAATATTATATCGAAAATACAGATGGTGAACGTAGAAAAAGTGGCTTACTTTATTTTCATGATATTTATACAGATGATGGCGAAAAAAAGACATTGGATGCGTTTTATGAAAAATTTGATGATGATCTTCTCCAAGATATAAAGGCTAAAGATTACGAATTGGCTGGTCTTGCTGATGACTTAAAAATGGAATACGGATATAATGAAACTTTAAAAGATAGCTATGATTATTATATAAAGAATGCTGCTCCTCGTGAACGTGCTTTTGTGGCATTACAAAAATTCATTTCGAATGATATTATGTTGAAAAATTGGACATCTGCTATTGAAAAAGTAAAAATATATAAGCCATATTTTTCTGCCCATTCCAAAAAAGTAGATAATCTATTGCAGTTATTAGAGCGACCATATGATAATACGATCAAAATTCAGGCATATGGTCCTGAAATCAACACGAAAGAAGGTGGTGAATATGTCCCTGTTGTTACTGCTGATGGTAAAACCATGTATTTCTGCGGTCGAGATCGAAAAGATAATATAGGGGGTGAAGATGTTTATGCAGCAAATCTTAAAACAAGATCTATTGCCAAAGTTGTTTCTGATCTTTCTTTTTCAAGTTCAAACGATGCTCCTGTAAGTATTTCTACGGATGGTAATAAGTTAATTATGTTTATTAGTGGTAAATTGAATACTTCAGATAAAACACTAACTGGTTGGGATACACCAATACCTTTTGAAGATAATATTAATGCTGGAACATGGCAAGCAGATGCGATGATTTCTAGTGATGGTAAGGCTTTATTATTTGCCTCAATTCGTAAAGGGAATTTTGATTATTATATTGATGATGGACAAATAGCCAATTATCATGCTGAAAATTCTCACGCATCAGACATTTATGTAAGTTTAAAAAATGAAAATGGAGAATGGGGCGATGCCATAAATCTTGGCCCTACTATTAATACTATTTATGGAGATCGAAGCCCATTTTTACATCCCGATATGAAAACATTATATTTTACCTCCAGTGGTCATGGCGGATTAGGGGCCCAAGATGTTTTTAAATCTACACGTCTTAATGATAGCTGCTGGACTTGTTGGAGTGAGCCGGTAAATTTGGGCAAAGAAATTAATACACCCCAAAAAGATTGGTCATATACCATTTCAACTAATGGTGAAAAAGCTTTTTTTGCAAAAAGTGCATCTCCTACCGAAAATGATAACATCTATTGGTTGAATTTACCTCCTCATTTACGCCCGGATCTGGTCGCCACTATTTCAGGGAAATTACTTGACAGGAATAACAGGCCTGTAAACGCTGAAATACTTTGGGAAGATCTTGAAACAGGTAAAAATATCGGTAAATCAAAGAGTGATCCTGTTGATGGAAGTTATTTTATTGTTCTTCCTCTGGGTAAGATCTATGGATATTATGTGGATCGTTCAGAGTATTTCCCACTCAGCAGTAATATTGATTTAAGAAAAAAGGATAAGGCGGTTGATATTGAGAATACTATAGAGTTGGTTACATTTCAGGAAATGATTGATAAAGGTATCGCCGTACCCATCAATAATTTATTTTTTGAATTTGGCAAATTTGATTTGTTGTCTTATTCAATTCCTGAGTTAAAGCGAGTTGCCCAAATAATTAAAAAAGAAGATCTGAAAGTTGAAATTGCCGGGCATACCGATAATATTGGGGAAGAAAAAGATAATCAAATATTGTCCGAACGACGAGCAAACGCAGTAAAAGATTTTCTCACCAATGAAGGATGTAATCCCGATAAATTAGTTGTGGTGGGTTTTGGAGAGTCAAAACCTGTGTCAACCAATGATACCGAATCCGGAAGAGCAAAAAACAGAAGAGTTGAAATGAAGTTTATAAATTAATTAAGATTTACCCGATTCTAATTCAAGAAATTATTTTCCAGGTAAAGCAATTTTAAAGATCTCATTTCTGATCTGTATATAAAATA
>CAYTXC010000025.1:0-18152 GCA_964441425.1 uncultured Sphingobacterium sp.
TATTTTCCAGGTAAAGCAATTTTAAAGATCTCATTTCTGATCTGTATATAAAATATCATCAGCAATATTCCGGTTACTGCTGCCATAGTTAGTAAAGGATAGGCATGAATTGTCTCGGGTATTTCAAAACTATATTTAAATAACATTTCCGATACGAGCGATTGTGACCAAATCATACCACCAAGTGCCAGCATAATGATAACGAGTATGATCATTGAAATATTAGCCATATAATTATTTACCAGCTTATTATGGGCATATCCTAATCGTAATAGGGAATCAATATCATCTTTAGATCTATAGATTAGGAGGTTGAAGTAAAGGATAAATCCTGTGAAGGCATTACAGGTAATGATCAACCCAATAATAAATACTACTGATATGATCAGGTACATAAGAGAAACAAATTTTCCATTCCTCAATAATTCTTGATTCGTCTCATAATTGTTTTCGAGCAGAAATTGCTGGAAAGCAGAAAGTTTTTCTGGCTTAACTTCTGTAATGATTCTGTAAATAGAATGTGTATTGTCTTGATTGGTGCCGCCAAATCTTTTATTGGCGTATTCCATAAAGCTAATAGGTACAATCATCGACGTAATACGATCACTGAATCCAATAATATTAGCCTTGAAAACCGCCTGATCTTGATTACCTCTCATATTTATAGAGAATCCAAAAAATTTCACAGTACTCTTTGAAAGCTGTGGCAATCCTCTGGCCGGTGCATAGGTGAAATTATATAAATTGATAAAGTCAGATGGAAGAATAATCGGTATTTGAGGATCGCGTTCATCCCATTTCCATTTATCTAATTCCACATCTATAAAATCATCTTCTACGCTTTCCAGAAATAGATCGGTTTTCAAACTAACCTGCTGTCCTTGTTCTTTTAATTCGAGATAAGCCTCTGCTTCAAAATCATTTCCTACAAACGGCGAAAATTTCTCAATGGAAGGATGTGTAGAGAGCTCACTTAATTCGTTCTTAGAAAATGACGTTTTTGAAATATTAAGCGAACTGAATAGGCTTACTTTTTTATTGATCACCATATATTGTGATCCGATGCCCTGTTTGGCATCTGAAAATAAATATTTAAAATTGATTATACTTTGAACCGATACCAGTATCAGAAAAAATCCAATCAGGCATCCAAATATAGCCAGCCCAATTTGTGTTGGCTTATGGTTTCCCGATATGATGGTTTTAATATATTTTTTCCCTGACACTGGATGGTGATTAAAGTTGATAAATTTTATCTGCGGCGATAAATTCATAGGGATCCAGACAAGCAATAATAATTCCTGCTTTTCTATCACTGGCTTTTTCAGTAATTAGTTTCCATGCTATAGTAGCATTTTGTTGATCCAAATGGCTGAATGGTTCGTCCAGAATTAGCCAATCAAAATTTCTGATAATCGCTCTAATGATGGCTACACGTTGCATCTGCCCAAATGATAGTTTGCTTACCGGTTTGTGGAGTTGATCGCTGATTTTCATTTCTTCTGCTAACTCGTCCACTTTTTCTTCAATATAAGCGGCTCCTGATATTTGCTGGGATAATTGAATGTTTTGCCTTACGGTAAGATTTTTAAAAAGTCTAAGGTCTTGATAGACCATGCTTAATTTTTTACTACGTAGGATACTCCAATCATGAGATGAATAGTCACGTGTTTTTTTATTTTCAAATAAAATTTCTCCGGCATAATCAGATCTCAATCCCGAAAGGATTGAAATCAACGTTGATTTACCTGATCCGCTTGACGCTACAATTTTACAAACCTGTGGAGTTTCTAACGTGATATAGTTATCCCATATCGAATTCTCTTTTTGAGTATATTCAAAAGAAAGTGGTTTAATATGAGTCAACTCCAATTTCAAGCCTATAGATATTAAGGTTAATTTGCAATTCTATATGCTTCATCCATAATTAGAATCAGTCTTTGTAAACTATTCTTTTTCTCTTCACTCATTTGCAATACTAATTCTGATTCTTTATCTGTGGAACTGATGCTAATATTTTTGAATGCAGATAACACATTCTTTTTTAATTTATCAAAAATTTCTATCTCACTTGCACCCATTGATGCTTCCACTAGATCTTGGTAATTCTTGTAGTTCAGATCAACAAAAGCTGAAACAGGTTTAGATGTGGCCAAGGTTTTTGCATTCCCATCAACTAAAGCTTCCCAACTATCTTTTTTGATCTTTCCTTTGATCCCATTTAAGTCGGTGGAAATAAAAAGGTCATCTCCTTTTAGGCCTAAATACACAGTAGGAGAATAGCTGTTTTCGTTGAGTGCATATAGACCTTCTGTTTCTGTTGCTTCACCAGCTTCTACCATTTTTTCTATCATTGAATTTGCTAATTGTTTATTCCCCAATTTAGCCCAGAAATAAATTTTTGGCGCTTTTGACATGGTCTCTTCAAGAGTGAATAAATCAACTTTGGGCTGTTCCACAATTCCAGAATAGGCAATACTCATTTTACCACTGAAAAGTTTAAATAATCCCTCTCTGTCGGTATTGAAAGTTGAAGCTATTTGATCCGCACTTTGTAAAAATTCTTCTTTAGATGTATTGTTATTCAATTCAGCCATTTCAACAGCAGCATCTATCATCTTTACGGGATCAATGTTTATGGTCATAAAGGCGAAAGGGTTACCTTTTGCGGCAATATTTTTCAGTTCATCAACGGAAATCCCACTTTCTTTTAACATATTGGTGTTCCCACTTTTATCCGTTGTATAAGCTTTCAATGAAATAGCATCAACATTAAAATTGAGAGCCATTCCTGTTGGGAGATACGAAAGTCCGAGTAATTCAGATTCACCTAATCCAGATGCATTCTGATTTTCCATTATTTTTGTTAATTCCTTTTTATTCAGAAAACACATTACATCATTTTTTTGACTATTTAATGAGGTAAATAGTTCATTAGACAGAATCGAGTTTTCTTTTTCAAGACCTATTAGTTTATCTCTTACTTTTTTTAATGAGATGTCCTTATTATCCAGATCAGCCAGCAACATAGCTACATCATCATTGAAAAATATTTTTACCTTTTCATCGTCATCATTCGATACCTCGTAAAATTCGTCGTTTGAAGGGTCTTTTACGGAAATGTCTTTAGATAGGTCACTTATAAATGTTTTAAAATATTTTGCATCAGCAATTCCAAACATAAATACAGCTACAGGCTCATTATCCGATTGATCAAAAATGAAAAAAGTAGGAGCAGTTCTGAACTGTATTCCAGATTTCAGTGGATTTTGCATGATACTTTCCATCATATCCTTTTCAGAGGATTTCATTTGACCCATTATTTCTTTTCGGAAGAATTTTAAGTCTTGAATTTCTTTCACATCAATTTTCCCGCCCAGCTGTGCTAAGTCTATTTTCATAGCAAAAACCGCATTTTTGGGAATGTATTTCGAAAGATCCTTTCCAGATAAAAAGGGAAGTAAAAAATAAGCTGCGGCTCCAATGACTATAACCAGTATTGCGCCGATGATTATGCCTTTCTTTTTCATACGATTATGTGTTTAATAACCATTTAAGATACACTAAAATATTATCTTTAGGGGCGATAATATTCTGAATAATGCTTAAAAATCCATAAAATGAACCCGAAACGGAACTCTACCTTGTTTTTGTTGATTTTCCTTATTTTTTCCACCTCTTCAGTACGGTCACAGTCGGCTGAAGCTAGAATTTTGGAGATCCGTAAAATGTTTGCTGAAGTTAACAGCCTTCATAAGCAAACTTCTAGTTCCAATTGTGCCCGCGGGACAAGAGGTAGGGAATCGGACATCAATCCTGAAGGTACGCGTACATACCAAAAAGCCACCAGGTGCAGTTATGCTAAGGGGTATTCAAAAGTAGTTTATAACCAATCAGGATGGGAATATAATACCAGCTATGAATTCTATTTTAAGAATGGACGCATCTTCTTTATCTATGGTGTAGAAAATGGGCTATGCAGTACAAGTGAATACCGTTTCTATTATACCGAAACTGGAACCTTGATCAAGATTCTGGATAAAACAAAAAATTGTGATGATGTACTGGTTTCTAATAATGATGAGATCAGATCGAGTAATAAAAAAACTGCACTGTTATCCACGGCAACTGAAAAATTGAGATTAGCGTATCAGATTGCCCAATAAACCTCCAAATGCAAAAGGGCTGTAATACATACAGCCCTTTTAAGTTTTCATGTACGGCCTATCCTAATTCCAACCTCCACCTAACGCACGGTAGATGTTCACTTTAGCCTGTAGCTGCTTCAGCTTTGTTTCAATCAGTTCAATTCTTGAGTCTAATGCTTCACGTTGAGTTAGTAATACTTCAATGTAATCTGCTCTAGCAGATGTAAATAACTTATTTGAAATATCGATTGACTGATTTAAAATCTCTACTTCTTTTGTTTTTATCTCTACGCTTTTACCATAGTTATCTATTTGAGCTAATTGATTAACGACTTCCATATAAGCGTTAAGAATAGATCGCTCATAGTTATATACCGCGATAATTTGCTTCTCATTCGCATTAGCATATATGGCTTTGATCGCATTCTTATTTATCAAGGGGCCAACTGCATCTGCTACCAAACTATACAAAATAGATTCTGGCTTGAAAATAACTGTTGGGTTAAAAGCTGATAAATTCAAAATTGAAGTTAATCGGAACGAAGGGTAGAAATTAGCTCTTGCTACTCGAACATCTAGTTTAGATGCGGTTAGTTCTAATTCAGCTTTACGAATATCTGTTCGGTTCAAAAGTAGCTGAGATGGGATACCACTTTTTATCAAATCAACCTGTATGTCACTCAATATAGTTTTTGATCTTGCTATAGGTTGAGGAAATCTTCCAGTCAAAAAATTGATCCTGTTCTCTGTTTCTACAATACGTTGCCTTATATCAAACTGTAAATTTTGGGTATTTAATAATTGAGCTTCAAATCTATTAACTGCTAATTGTGAAACCTTTGCTGCTTCTTTTTCTAGCTTTACTAAGCGTAAAGCATTTTTTTGTAATTCGATGTTCTGCTGGATGATCGAAAGTAAATTATCTAAAGCTAATAGCTCATAATAGGAACTTGATATTTCGGCTATCATATTGGTGACCATGAAATGCCGCCCCTCAATGGTTGATAAATAGTTGAGTATAGCCGATTTTCTCGCATTATGCAGCTTTTTCCAAACATCTAATTCCCAGGATGCATAAGCTCCAATCATGAAATCACCCACATGCTTTGGGCCTTTATCCGGATTGGTTTTTAAGTCTTCTTCGGAAAGACCGTTCCAGGTGTATCGAGCTGTTTTTTCATAGCCGGCGCCTGCCCCAAAGGTTACAAATGGCAAATATTCTCCTCTGCGTGCTTGAACTTCATTTTTATCAATCTCAATTTCATGTAGTGCAATATTCAATTCCTGATTATTTTGTAAAGCTGTATCAATAAGAGCAATCAAAAATGGGTCTGTAAAATACTGGCGCCATTTTATACTAGATGTATTTATAGTATCTACTTTATCGCTGTAGTACTCAGGTAATACATTATTTTCTTGTTTGCTGGTTAGTGCAGGAATTTTACATGCAGAGAATCCGGCTATGATTAAAATAAAAAATAATTTAATTCTCATTTTATTATTTCTAATTCGTTTAATAATTTTTAATCTGCTTGGTTAGTATTCATCTTACTTGCTTTCCACATAATCTTCTGTAAGTGGATTTTCATCTTCATCTCTGATTAATGAGCTTCCTTCCTGTAGTTTAGCAAAAATGTAATAAAGTCCAGGAACTACGAGTACTCCAAATACTGTTCCAAATAGCATACCTCCTAATGCTGAAGCACCAATAGTATGGTTTCCAACAGCACCTGGGCCAGTTGCTACAACTAGTGGGATTAAACCTGCGATGAATGCGAAAGAAGTCATCAGGATAGGACGGAAACGAGCCTTAGCTCCTGCAATTGCTGCTTCTAATGCAGTTACCCCATGATTATGTTTTTGCACGGCAAACTCAACAATTAACACTGCGTTCTTTCCTAATAATCCTACGAGCATGATCAATCCAATCTGAGCATACACATCGTTCGATAATCCCATGGCTTTTAATAAGAAAAATGATCCAAAGACCCCAGGGAATATGGAAAGTAAAACAGCCAATGGTAAAATGAAACTTTCATATTGTGCAGATAAAATCAGGTAAACAAAAAATATTACCACTAAAAAAATATAGAGTGCCTCATTGCCACGTTTTGCTTCGTCATATGAAATACCTTCCCAAGCAATATCATATCCACGAGGTAATGATTTTTCAGCCACTTCTTTAATGGCATTGATTGCATCACCCGACGAATATCCTTTAGCTGGGGTACCATTGATTAAAGAAGAAATATAAAGATTATATCTTGCAATCTCATTTGGCCCTTGTGTTTTCTTGATGCTCATGAATGCAGAGTATGGAACCATTTCACCTTGCTCATTTTTGATGTACATATTCAAAAGATCAGAGGGCTGTTTTCGGAATTCAGGACCTGCCTGGGTGTAAACCTTATAGTAGTTATTGAAACGTATAAAACCTTGCTCGTATGTACTACCGATCATAATATTCAAATTTTCCATCGCTTCTCCGATGGACACTCCTTTTTGCATGGCGAGATTATTATCGATAAAGATTTCATATTGCGGATATTTGGCAGAGTAAAATGCGAATAATCCACTCAGTTCTTTTCGCTTTTTTAGCTCCTCTAAAAATTCTGTATTTATACGGTCAAATTCCTGATAATTCACATCACTGCCTTTGTCTAATAAGCGCAATGAGAATCCATCAGATGTTCCATAACCTGGAACAGCAGGTGGTTCAAAGTATTCAATATTGGCAGGAAGATCTTTTGATTTTTCTTCTAGTTCTTCGATGATCTCTTTTACTCCATTTTTCCTTTCCGACCAATCTTTTAAATTGATCAAACAGGTTCCAGCATTAGAACCACGACCCTCTGTGAGAATTTCATATCCTGCCAATGAAGTAACTGAAGCAACCCCCTCCACTTCTCTTGACAGTAATTGAAGTTTACGAGATATTTCATTGGTACGTTCTAACGTCGTACCTGGAGGTGTTTGTATGATTGCATAGATCTGGCCCTGGTCTTCACTTGGTATAAAGCCGGCAGGAAGAACTTTGTTTACTCCCATTATTCCAAATCCAAATAAAATCAAGATACCGAACGTAATTGTTTTTCTGTTTACGATAATCCCCAGGAACTTCTCATATTTATCCGTTGCTTGGTCAAAGGTTTTATTGAACCATGATAAGAATATACGAATCGGGGTTCGTTTTTTTGGTTTTCCATGTGTATTTTTCAACAGTATGGCACACAATACTGGCGTTAGGGTTAAGGCTACAAATCCAGATATCACAATAGCACTAGCCATTGTTAGAGAGAACTGGCGATATAAAACACCTACAGGCCCAGTCATAAAGGTAACCGGGATAAATACCGATGCCATTACGAGTGTGATGGCTATGATCGCACCGCTGATTTCTTTAATTACTTTTTGAACAGCAGCATAAGGAGAAATATTTTCTTCCTCCATTTTTACGTGCACCGCCTCTACCACTACTATGGCATCATCTACGACTACCCCAATGGCAAGTACTAATGCAAATAAAGTGATTAGGTTTATACTTATGCCAAATGCATTCATAATAACAAATGCGCCAATAAGTGAAACAGGAACTGCAAGAATTGGTATGAAAGTAGATCTCCAATCTCCCAAGAAGATGAATACTACGAATGCTACGAGTAAAAATGCTTCAACCAGTGTATGTAATACTTTCTCAATTGATGCGTCCACAAACTTTGATACATCGTAGTTGATCTCGTAATCAATACCTGGCGGGAAATCCTTTTTTAATTCTTGAAGTTTAGCTTTTACATCATCAATAACAATTTTAGCATTACTTCCAGGATTTTGTTTCAATACAAGTGAAGCTGAAGGGTGTCCATCTTTATTAGAATATATATCTACAAATTCAGATCCTACTTCCACTTTGGCAACATCCTTTAATTTTAAGATCTCCCCTTCGGCATTGGCGCGCACCACAATGTTGTCGTATTGTTCTGGAGTATTATACCAACCTTTGTATGTAAATACATACTCCTGAGATTGTGCTGTTTTACCTGAACTCAAACCCACGCGACCAGGTCGAGCCAATACACTTTGTTCATCAATTGCTTTTAACACATCCGTAGCTGAAATATTATAAGCTCTCATGCGTTCCGGATCTAGCCATACACGGATAGCAAATGAACGACTACCTATCGCTTGTGCAAAACCCATACCTTTGATACGCTGTAATTCAGGAAGGATAAACGTATTGGCATAGTTGAAAAGAAATTTTTCATCAACGCTATTATCTTTACTATACAAATTCAAGTACATCAACATACTTGGTTGTAGGGGAGAAATGATCACTCCCTCGCGTTGCACCAATGGTGGAAGATTAGTCATCACTTGATCTACCCTGGATTTTACTCTTACCGCGGCAAGGGTAGGATCCGTTCCTGGTTCAAAGATCACTTCAAGCGTTGCTTCACTCGCACTGGTGGCATCTGAAAGCATGTACTGCATACCTTGTACACCATTGATGGCACGTTCCAAAATGGTAAGCGTGGATTTTACTAATACGTCAGCATTCGATCCTGGGAATTCTATGAAGATATTTACCCTTGGTGGGGCAATTTCCGGGAACTGCGCGATAGGAGATTTTGTAATAGCCAATAATCCTGTAAAGACAATTGCCAGTGACAAGGCAATAGCCAGTACAGGCCTTTTTATAAACTTGTTAAACATTATTGCTAGTTTTTTCTTGCCTTTATTCGGCGTGTATATTTTTGATCTCTGCTAATTCTTTTTCAAGAGGAATAAAATTGAATTTGATTTTCTCGTTGTTCTTTACTTTACCTAAACCTTCTGCAAGAATTTTATCTGTCGGCTTTAGTCCTGTTGCTACTACATATAGATGAGGTATTTCTTGAGCAATGGTTATTTGTGTTGCTTTCAATATTCCATTCCCATCCACAACGTAAACAAATTTTTTATCTAGCACATCAAATGTAGATTTTTGAGGTATGATAATAGCCTTCTTAAGTTCGATAGGCATCATGATATTTCCGGTTTCACCATGACGAAGAATTCCTTTTGGATTTTGGAACGATGCTCTAAACGCTATATTCCCTGTTTCATTATTGAAATCAGCTTCAATTGTTTCTACATACCCAGCTGTTTCAAAGAGTTGCTTATTTGCCATTTGCAGCAATACTTTTTGTTGCTCTTTACTTTTAACCTTTTGGATGTAATCCAAGTATTCTGATTCAGCTACATTGAAGTAAACCCACATGTTACTATTATCAGATAAACTGGTTAGTAATTCACCTTCATCAACCAGACTTCCTAGTCGGGTATGGAATTTATCCATAATGCCATTGAAGGGAGCACGAATTTCAGTGAATCCTAGGTGGGCCTGAGCCAATTGGAGTTCTGCTTTAGCTTTATCCAGTTTTGCTTTAGCCATAGCCAATTCATTTGCCGAAACGATATTATTATCCGCTAAGCCCTTTGAGTTTTTATATTCGATTTCAGCAAAATTGACTTCAGCTCTTGCTTTTGCCACCTCTGCCTCATAGATTGATGGCATAAGTTTAAACATGAGTTGACCTTTTCGTACAAACTGACCTTCGTCAACATAGATGTTTTGAAGATATCCTTTCTCCTGAGAGCGAAGCTCAATATGATTAGCAGATCTTATCTGTGCAACATATTCTTTAAAAATAGTGGTATCCTTTTGCATTGGACTGGTTACGATGAACGTAATGTTTTTTTCTTTTTCTTCTTCGTGATGGCTGCAGGATACCAAAAGTGCAAAACTTGCCAAAAAGGCAATAGATCTAATTATTTTCATTAAAATGGTTATTTGGCAGATTAATAAGTGCGTAAATAATGGGGCATAAGGGTGCCCTTAAGAGTAGCGGTAGCTAAAATGAAAACTAGAAAATATCACTCTTCCAGGAATGGTAGAGTATAAAAAAAGGAGGTTCAGTCTTGTGATGTTTGGATTGGGCTAATTGTAAATAGCGAATATTAACAAACGAGGTGTAGTAGCGTTCTTTTAATGTGATTAAATTTCCTTTTAAAGAACAAGTTTGATCAGGTGCATGCTTAACCTCATCTTCCTCTGCCGTCTCTACTTCTATAAAAAGATCTATATTCTGATGATGATCAACCGGTATATTTTCTGTAAAAAATGCATAAGTATAGGCGGAGTCTATCTTTTTAAACCCTAAACTAGTCTGGAAGGAAGCAAATGAAAATGGCTGAAGTAAGAATAAAAGGGCAGTTAAACCAAAAAAACGAAGATTGAATCTGGTTTTCAATCGAATATAATTAACATTAGATGCTATATGAACGATCAGATTTTCTTGCATGTACTTCACGAATTTACATCAGAATTGGTATTCGCACCCAATGTTTTTTATATTTACTTGTTAAATATTCTAAATTAAACTGATCTGCCATGCGACCATATTTTGCTTTTTTCTCATTTTTACTCTCTTTAAGTGTTACTGCCCAAATGAAATATCCTGAAACAAGAAAATCTGATGTAACAGATAATTACTTCGGAACAGTGATTGCTGATCCTTATCGCTGGCTGGAAGATGATAACAGTGAAGAGACCAAGCAATGGGTAACAGCTCAGAACGCTGTAACCAATGCCTATCTCTCTTCCATTCCATTTCGATCTAAAGTCAAAGCGCGATTAGCACAACTCTGGAATTATCCTAAATACGGATCGCCTTACAAAGAGGGAGAATATTATTATTTCTCCAAGAATGACGGGTTACAAAATCAATCTGTGGTATATAGACAAAAAGGTTTAGACGGCAAACCTGAGGTGTTTCTGGACCCCAATGGATTTTCATCTGATGGAACAGTGGCTTTAGGATCGATGTCTTTCTCCAAGAATGCAAAATATCTAACCTATCTCGTTGCTAGAAGTGGGAGTGATTGGCAAGATGCTATAATTAAGGATTTACAAAGTAATCAAGCAATTGATGATACCTTGAGATGGATCAAATTCAGTGGCATTACCTGGAAAGGTGATGAAGGATTTTATTATAGTCGATATCCTGAGCCGAATGCTGCGACAAAATTGTCGAAGCAAAACCAGTTCCATAAAGTGTATTATCATAAGATCGGTACGAAGCAGGCAGAAGATATTTTAATCTATGAAGATAATCAGCATCCATTACGTAATGTAGGGGCAGATATAACTGATGATGCTCGCTTCTTAATCATCTCTACATCGGAGGGAACCAGTGGGAACGAAGTTTGGGTGAAAGATCTGCAAAAAGGTCAACAATCTTTTTCTTCATTGATAGCTGGGTTTACAACAGATCCGGATGTAATTGATAATAAAGGCGACCATTTATTAGTAAAAACAAATCAAGATGCGCCTAATTTTAAGATCGTATTGATCGATCCAAAAAATCCTTCACAGGAAAATTGGAAAACGATTGTGGGTGAAAAACCGGAAGTATTACTGGGTGTAGGTAAGGCCGGTGGCTACTTGTTTTGCTCTTATCTGAAGGATGCGTCCACAAAAGTGTATCAATATACCTATGAGGGTAAATTGGTAAGAGAGATCAAATTACCCGGGCTTGGAACGGCATCTGGATTCAATGGTAAAAAAGAGGAGAAGACGTTATTTTATACATTCACTTCTTATACGTATCCGGCTACGATCTATTCGTATCATGTTGAAACAGGTGCGTCAACATTATTCCGTAAAACTGAAACGCTATTTAAAAGTGAAGATTATGAAACTCGTCAGGTTTTCTTCACCAGCAAAGATGGAACAAAAGTTCCTATGTTCATTACGGGTAAAAAGGGCTTTAAGCTCGATGGTAATAATCCTGTTTTGATGTATGGTTATGGCGGTTTTAATATTCCGCAAACGCCGGGATTCAGCATTTCCAATGCATTTTGGTTAGAGCAGGGTGGTCTATATGTGGTAGTGAATCTCAGAGGGGGAAATGAATACGGAGAAGCTTGGCATAAAGGTGGGATGTTAGATAAAAAGCAAAATGTGTTTGATGATTTTATTGGTGCAGGTGAATTTCTTATTAAGAATAAATATACTCGTAAAGAATTACTGGCTATTCGAGGGGGATCTAATGGAGGATTACTGGTAGGGGCTTGTATGGCACAACGTCCAGATCTATTTCGTGTGGCATTGCCAGCGGTAGGCGTTATGGACATGCTGCGTTATCATCTTTTTACGATTGGTTGGGCATGGGCTGTAGAATATGGTAAAAGCGATGTGGCTGATCAGTTCAACTATTTGATCCATTATTCTCCTCTTCATAATTTGAAAAATGGAACAAGCTATCCATCTACGTTAGTAACAACAGCGGACCACGATGATCGGGTAGTACCTGCGCACTCTTTTAAATTTGCAGCCAGACTACAAGAAGCGCATAAAGGCAGTTCTCCAGTGTTGATTCGAGTAGAAACCAAGGCAGGTCATGGTGCGGGAAAACCAACGACCAAGCAGATCGAAGAAGCTGCTGACATATGGAGTTTTGTTATGCAGGAAATGAGGCTATCATTTAAATAATAATTATAATGCGATGAAATACAGTATTGCCATTCTGATTTCTTTTTTATTACTACGCGGAGTTGCAGCACAGGATAATTCAGCGGGTAAGCAACTGAATATATTATTCATCGCTATAGACGATCTAAAGCCTGTTTTTAAATCATATGGTTCTTCGGTAACGATTACACCAAATTTTGATAAACTATCTGAAACGGCTACCGTTTTTACAGGTGCTTATTGTCAGCAAGCTGTTTGTGCTCCAACGAGGGCCAGTTTGCTTACTGGTTTGCGACCAGATAAAACTAAAGTATGGGACTTGAAAACGTTGATCAGAGACAAAAATCCAGACATTGTAACGTTACCTCAGTATTTTAAAATGAATGGATACCGAACTATTGGAATGGGGAAGATATTTGATCAGCGCAGTGTAGATAAAGAGGCCGATTCCGTTAGCTGGTCTGTTCCATATAAAAAGAAGTTTACCTATGCTGCCGGTTATGAAGAACCAGCATTTGGCATGTATCAGGATCCTACTATTCGCGAGAAAGAAAAAGCAGGTGTAAAATTAGGGAGTGGAGATGATGCGGTAAGTGAAGCCAAAAAACCGACAGAATGCATGGATGTACCAGATGATGCTTATACAGATGGGGCTATGGCTAATTTTGCCGTCTCCCGATTGAAAGAATTAAAGAATGGGAATAAACCATTCTTTTTGGCTGTTGGTTTCCGAAAGCCTCATCTTCCTTTTATTGCACCAAAAAAATACTGGGATCTTTACGATAGGAATAAAATAGAACTAGCAACCTGGCAAAAAAAATCAATCAATGGACCGGATATAGCTTTTCATAATTCCGGTGAACTACGAAGTTATGCAGATATTAAATCTGTAAATAACACATCAGATTTACTAATCTTAGAGGATAGTAAGCAACGGGAATTGATTCATGGGTATTACGCTGCTATCAGTTATATCGATGCTCAAGTGGGGAAACTATTAGATGCGCTGAAAGAAAATGGATTGGATAAAAATACCATTGTGGTGATATGGGGTGATCATGGTTGGCATTTAGGTGATCATAGTTTATGGAATAAGCATAGTAATTTTGAACAAGCAACACACGTGCCCTTATTTATAAAAGTTCCAGGGGTAACCAATGGCAAGAAATACAGTCATCCTGCTGAGTTTGTGGACATATTCCCTACTCTTTGTGATCTTACAGGCTTGAAGACGCCATCAGATCTGGATGGGGTAAGTTTGTTGCCAGCACTGAAGGGGAGTGATATCCCTATTAAAGCATTTGCCATCAGTCAATACCCAAGAGCAAACAAATCAGGTTCGAGAGATGTAATGGGTTATTCCCTAAGGGGCAAGCAATATCGTTTTACTGAGTGGGTCGATCAATTTATATCTACAGAAAAAATATTTGACCCCAAGGATCTACTAGCCATTGAACTGTACGATTTAGCAAATGATCCAAATGAAACGATTAATCTGGCGTCAGATCCCAAAATGAAAACGACAGTAGAAACCCTGTCTCAGCAGCTACATGAATACTATGCACAGCAGTATAAGACCCGACGATAACCTGTAAAAAAAATCCCGATGTGCTGATAAAAAAGCACATCGGGAAATCATGAGTATCGGTTCGTTATTTGTAGATAATCCTGAACGATTGGGTCGATGAGTTCGTAGTTGTTTTGGTCGAACTTACTTTCACTTGTACCACCACCCATTTTTGTCGGGGTAAATTTTGAATAGATAAATTCGTGGTAGTTAAGGTGAGTGTAGTAGCAGGAGCTTGTGGTCCAACTGTTGCCCCTCCGGCTTCTTCCGTTGCTGTTGCTTCTACCCGAACACCCCAGCTGGGCACTTTGCTTTTCATGGTAAGTTTCACATCGTATGTATTACCATTATTGATCACCGCAGATGCTGCATTTAATTCAAAAGAAATATTTTCTTCAACCTCAACTTTTGTTTTTTCACAAGAGGTAAAAAAAATGATGGTGATCAGTAATAAAAAAAGGTTTTTCATATTTTATTGTTTGATTATTTTAATTTCTGCTTTTTCTTTTCCATTATGTACTACTAATATATAACTTCCTGGCAATACATAATTCAATTGGAGTTCCTGTTTTCTTTGGGTCAGATTCCATTTTCCAACTAAGCGCCCATCTAATTGAATCAACTGTGCCGTTACCGGTTTGGAAGGGGTTTTACCCAGATCGATCATGGCGCTGTTACTAACCGGATTAGGGAACACCTTTATTTTGCTTCCATCTAGCATCGTACCACCAGCGGAAGTGACCAACAGTTCAAAGACGGCACTTGTATCTGCACAGGCTACATTATTGGTTACAATAGATCTGTAGCTACCTGGATTCAATGGTTTGTATCTATCCGCATTTGCGCCACTTACTATGGCGTTATTCAGCAACCATTGGTAGGTTGTATAAGTATTGGCAACTGAAAGTTCAGAACCATTCCAGCTTATTACGGGTTTTGTAGGGACTGGTTTAATCACTACTTTAATTTGCACCCGCTGACTTTCGCAACCCGTATTAGCTACTTCTGTTACAAAATAGCTGTTAGTTCCAGGGGTAGTAGTGCTGATAGCAGGTGCGGTTGTCGATCCTGTTCCACCGGATGAACTGGTGTACCATTTAAGCGTATTTCCAGTTGAAGGAGTAGCAGTTAAGATAACAGCACTACCCTGACAGCCATCCAGATCTTTTACAGTTGGTGATTTTGGAACTATAGTTTCTATGGACGACAGGCTTGTCAGTATATTTCGATTCCCAACTGTATCGACTAAGCTGCCCGATTTAATATCGATGGCTAATGTATCGTTACAAGATCTGTCCACCACGAGTCTGAATGTCCTGCTATCTACTTTAGTTATGCTCTTATATAAGGCATTCTTGAGTACTATAGCAGCACTATCCAGGGTATTCATTATAGTTTCATTTGTGCGTAGTGTTAAGGTTGACGTTAGACCTGAAGTTGTGGTTTGACTGATAGCAATCACGGGATCTTTGGTGTCTTTATATATTTCTTTAGTTATAACTGATCCTGTATTTCCGAGGGAATCTTTTAGGTAAAATTTAAGTGTAATTATACCATCCTTCATATTTTTCAACTCCGACATATTGAAGTTGAATTTTCCACTAGTATAATTCCCTATCAGCAAAATAGAATCTCCAACGGCGTTAGTGGAGAATGTTGAAACATTCTGATAGCTCAGTGGATTCGTTGAATTCGTTACTATACTGGTTTGAACCAATACAGCATTATATGATCCATTGAGTTCATCCGTTTCAATCTGTACAATTAGAGAATCAAGATTTGATCTTCCAAAATTGGCCAGATTTGTTTGTAGCTTCTGGCTGGTAGGCGGTTTTGTATCTTTAGTATAGATTGCTTTACCCGTTCCGATGAGTGCTTTGCTGCTATCTAAGATAAATACTGTGGCATATAGAACGCCGTCGTTCACCCCTTTCAAGTTCAGGTTCTTTAATTGTATCGTATCTGCTGTCATTTTCCCTTCGAATACCACAGAGTTTCCGCCCATAGAGCTGTACATCCGTAGTCGGTAATTTTGATCCTTACAAGATTTACAGCCAATTTTTACAGAAGCAGAATCTGCATTATACATGTTTACTTTTTTCCCTAAAATTTCAACATACGGGTTGACTTTTAAGACCTTGGATTCTTCTACATCGAAGCGTACGATTTCAACGAAGTTGTAATATTTTCTGTTTCGTGCTTTATCAAATAATGTTATAGATGATACACCCCATAATCCGGGCGGAGAGCCCATTGGTAAAAGCGTTTTAAAATAATATCGTTTAAAACCATAAATAGATGAGTCGGGAATTACTTCATAGTATAAATTTCCAAGGTCTCTTTGCATAGAATAATGGTGTTCAAGACCTTGTGGATCTCTTAATGTATAAGAACCATGCGTAAATCCAGAAGCCTTACCAGGAAAATCTGATTCATCTTTTACCCAAAGCCACATTTCAAATAATGTTTCTCCATTTGGTGAGGTTGGGTTAGTTGGGGTTGCCTGTATTTGGATATCGTTTAAATCCAAAACAGGAGGTTTCATATCTGGGTATTTTGTTTTGAAGTAAATGCTATCGCGAAGCGCTCTTTGATTTATATACGATGGCGGTATAAAATAAGTTTTATTAGCCGTGTCTTTATCAAATAAAACCTGTCTGTAGTTTAAGGCTTGATCTGCCATAGTTAAGGCAGAAACAGAATACCACCCTGAAGGGTAATAATCAGGAATTGGGAAGTAAAACTCTGCTTGTTTCATACTATCGACGAAGTCGTTTTTTATTCCATTACCATTTATTTGTACTTCAAAACTATAAGGTTGAATATTATATCGATTGGTAGAATCAAATGTAGGCAGGTATATTGTTGCTAATGTTCTACCATCAGGATTAATCTTATTTTTCTCAATGATGTCAAATTTAACTTTGATGGCATTAATTGGTTTGACTGTATCTGCACATGAGCCACATCTATCCACTGCAAGACTTCCTGTAAAATCTAAAAGTTTTGCTTGAACACTATCCAATCTCAAGGAATTTTCACGATATAAAGGAGGTGTTATATCTTCTAATGGATTGTTGATAAAGCATTTGAGGCCATAAGTTGAATTATTTTCTAAACGTAAATTTCCTTGTCTATCGCCAATTGTTATTTGAGGAACAATCCAATATCCACTTTTTACTAATTTGGACAACATCATTTCTCCTCTGAGAATTGATTTTTCAGCATTTATAGGACTTAACCCCATACCTTTAATAGTTCCAATAGGGCTCATAAATGTACAGCTTGCCCAATCAGCACCATCAAATGCCTTGTTCATAATCGTCAACTCGATTTCCAGCACTACTTTTTTATCTTCATTTTCTTTTCCAAAAACCTCAAGCTTTGTTCTTTTTATTTTACCCGGATAGTTATAATCTGGGTATAAGTTATATACCGTGAAGGTTAGGTCGGGACGTATGACTGATATATATCTCGTCCCCTTCATGATTCTATCTCGGATAAATTCAAATTTTTTCAGCGATCTACTTCTTAATGCCTCTGGGTTTGTGATGAAGAAAGCTATGCTTTCTGCCATATCTTCATTTGGATTTTTCAAGTGCGCATAGGCGGAAACAAATTCTGTAGTATTTGAGGTGGACCAACCTGAATTGGATGTAGGGTCTAAAAACCAACCACCCAGATCCGCCCAGTCTTTTCTGGTGGTTGAATCAAATGTATGTTCCCAAAGAAAATGTGCTTTTTCATGCAATACCAATCGTTGCATATATTCAATTGAATTCTCTTTAAAAGCACTTTCCATCCATTCAATATTTTGATTGGTTACCCAGGCAATGGCAGGAGCTTCAGGATATTTGGGATGTTTTTGTCCGTTTACTCTTCGTACCATGTATTTTAATTGATCCTGACGTTGCATAGCATCTGG
>CAYTXC010000025.1:18252-28124 GCA_964441425.1 uncultured Sphingobacterium sp.
TCGATAAATGAATTTGTAATGGTCCATACTACTTTTACTCTTACGGAATCTCTCTCTCCAAATTTTTGAAAATTGAATTTTTTTACTGTTTGATACAAACGATAAGCGTCTTCACTTGTCCAGGGGGAAATAGAATCACTCAGAAAAAATCCATATTCATTGAGTAAATTGATGGCATTAAAATCATCCGGAACTTTTTCTGCTTTACCTAAAATGTTGATTTCAACTTTATCGTTTATGTATGCTTGTTGCGCATGACCAACATAGCTGCTATCATCCTGCCATTGATAAGAAAAATTACTATCTGCGGGCGCTTTGGTTAGTGTAATGGTATTATCTGATGTAGTATTACTTAATTCAATCACCTTCGCTGTTGGGAACAAATAGCCCTTGGCATCAATACTGAGGGCCCATTTCCCATTTTGGATATTGGTAAAATCGAAAGGGACGTCTCCATTAGTGGAGGTTCCTCCAATTTTCTTAAAGAAAAACTGCTCACCACTTTTCTGTACCCTAACTATGGCACTATCTCCTTTCACCAGACCTTTTACGATACCCTTAATCGTGGATTGACCAAAAGAAAAAATAGATATGGAACAACATAATGTTCCTAAAAGCAATGCTTTTTTCATGAAAACGTTGTTTTAAGCCTAGACAAATATACCATTCTATCAGGCTAGTTATTGGGATTCTCGTTTATTCTTCTTCTCCTACTATTCTATTTATTGAAATGCCCATTTCTTCAATAAAAGATGTACGTCAATTATGGCGTAAATAATATGATAATCAATCTTTTATCTCTCTTTAAAATGGATTTTGGAGGGGATTCAGCGTACCCATAGCGTATGATTCTAGAAAAATGGACTAAAGGTTTGAAATAGCGGTTCCAATTTTATTGGCGTATCGATCATTCAACGTGTATTCAAAATAACGCTTATCAAAACTAGATCTTTCTCTGATGATCAGTTCATCAGATGACGAAGCAAAATCCATAAATTTTTTATTAATCAATTTAAGAACATCGGCTCTCATATTGTTTTTTATTTTGTAGGATCTTTTTTCTATCCCTAATATTTTATTGATCTCGTCGATAGAAGTTAGTTTACCCTCTTTAACGTTTTTTAATAAATGATAAACTACTTTAGTTTCGGTTTCATCCAACAGATCAGTGAAGCTTTTTACTTTGGCGACAAGCTGATCTGTTGCATTTGAATTTACCTCATCCACTAAGCGTTGTTTCTTTTTTTGTTTATACAGGTTTAAAAAACCAAAAAATAAAAATAGGTTGGTTATACAAAGCGATATAATGACTATCCATTCAAAAGGGAACTCGCTTAGGATTGAAGATTGATCATAGAGCTGTCCAATTTTTTTTCTGTTTACAGGTTTAGTTTGAATACTATGCTGCTTATTAGCTTCAAGATCATAAATAATAATGCTGGTGTCGGAAGCATAGCTGGCGCGTATTGGACTTTTCCGATTTAGTTCTACCCACTCATCGTTGAGTTGATCATCCGCTTCATAAAATTCGTTATTGAGTAGATCAAGCTCTATTATTTTGATAAAATTTTTAGAACTAATAAAAAGAGAGCGACTATTTGAAGTCAGATGAATGATATCATGAAAATCCGCTGCAATTTTTTTATTAAGGGTATAAGTATTTGCCGACCAATCTTTGGTGGTCAAATCAAATATCTGGACAAAGATCTTTCTATCTTCTGTTTCATTTTTTTCTGTGATTACATATTCATCTTCATATTTTTTATATAAAACGAATATCTTTTTCTCTTTTTCGGAATATATGAAAAGGGCATTTACTCCATTTGCCACCTTTACATTCTGGGTTGTCCTGATTATATTCCATTCTTTTGTTTTCGTGTTGAAAAACCTCACCGCCCCATTGATGTGCCAAAAGCCATATCCTCCGATACTGTAAATAGTATCATTATAAACAAAATTGAATGCTCCATATCTATCTCCACCATGTCGCGTTTCGTCCATTCTGGAAACTGTTCCAGAACTTTCGGTATAAAATATGCGCCCTGTACCATTTTCTATTATCAATAATCCAGATCGGTAGGGGAGTATCTCTTCAATAGTTATATTTTCTAACGAGGGGTGCTCTTTCACCCACCTACTGGTGGCCTCTTGTGATAATCTGAATTTTGGAGACCTTATCTTGTACAGGGCAGAGAAATCTGTTGTAACAGACTGGTTCAGCGTGGAGTCTTGCGCATAAATTGATAATGCCAGTAGCGTACAAAAAAGGGAAATTATACCTTTCATATTACCTCTCTAAGATAAAATGAAACGTATTCGTTTCCCAATTTTTATTAATAATACATATGCTTAATATAAAAAGCCTTGAAAAACAGTTTGTTATAATAATTTATGACAATTGAATGGACAATTAAGCCATATCTTAATGTTAGTATATCAAAAAATAAAAGGGTATTGTAGATTGTATCTGCTATTGATCTTCAATTTATAAAAACACCACACTAAAAGAGGCCCGGAAGGGCTTCTTTTTTTAGACTGTGGTAGTTTGAGCTATACTAATATAGCTTGTACAGCATATGTTAAGCAGATCAGCTCAAACCTATCCATTAATAAACGACGATCTCATCTGCAAACAAGAATCCTCGTTGATTCTTTGCGAAGAAGCGGATATATCTTCCCGAAACTCCATTTACTTCCACCAGAAACGTTTTGAATCTCAGGCTGGAATCTGATGAGGCAATGCTGTTCATCGCCTTGCCGGCAGAAACAAAATTCTGGCCATCGTTCGAAATAAAAACTTCTACATAGTTAGGCATATATACTCCCGGACCCGTTAATTGCATGAACGTACAGGAAATAGTATTCCATGTTTCCGTTTTGTCCATATCGATTACAACATCCATATCTGTGGTGAATCCCTGCCATTGTCCATCCTGATAGGTAAGTGAACCTTTATACCCATTCACTAAAGTCAATTCTTTTTGTGCTGGATAGCTCACCCATTTTTTTTGGTATGTAACGTTTTTACCTAATGCTTTATGAAAATCGATCAACAGCGTATCCGGTTTTTGGGTGGATCTGTTATTCCGAAATATGGCTGCACGTATGTGTGTGGTTCCGTTAATGGTGAATGGTGTGTCATAAATAGCAGCGCTATTTACCGGATCTGATCCATCCAGTGTATATCTGATCAACGGTTTATAGTGTTCTGTACTGAATGTGACCACTGCATTACCGGTTGCCAAATCTATTTTCGGTTTGATATCCACTTTATCTGAAGGCCTGCAGTACTGAACGTTTTTTGCCTGTAATAACCCATAATGATAGTATAGTCGGGATAGAAAATTCTCCCAATTTTTTCGTTTCTCTTCACTCCATACTGCTTCACTTAGGGCTATGATGCGTGGGAAGATCATATAATCTCTATGTTCATCCGTAGGAATATATTCTGTCCATAAATTAGCCTGAGCGCCCAATACATGATGTTGTTTTTCGGCTTCGAGTTCAGCGGGTATCGGATTATACGCATACACTTTCTCTAAGGGAAGATATCCCCCAATTGCTTCCGGTTGAGTAGCAGGGTCTTGTTGGTAGTGATCAAAATAACAATGGCTACCCGGCGTCATGATCACATCATGGCCCATCCGTGCCGCTTCAATGCCTCCTTTTTCTCCGCGCCAGCTCATCACCGTAGAACCTGGTGCCAGCCCGCCTTCCAGGATTTCATCCCAACCTAATAACTTTCTTCCTTTAGAGGAGATGAATTTTTCCATTCGACGAATGGCATAGCTTTGGAGTTCATCTTCATCTTTTAAGTTATTTTCTTTGATGCGTTTCTGGCATTTGTGGCATTGTTTCCAATTTTGTTTGTTCGCCTCGTCACCTCCAATATGAATATACGTTGACGGGAAGATATCCATGATCTCGGTGAGTACATCCTGCATGAATGTAAAGGTTGAGTCATTCCCTATACAGAACTCACCTGTCATTTTTGTAACATGCGCACATTTAAGATGAGGATAAGCTTCCAGCACTTCATCCGAATGACCGGGCATTTCAATTTCAGGGATGATGGTAATGCCTCGTTTTGCGGCATAGGCAACCAAGTCTTTGGCCTGAGCTTTTGTATAATATCCACCATAGGCTACCGGATCATTTTCTGTCGAAAACAATCGTTCTCCCCTCCACCATTCTTTCCAGGTGCGTTTGCTTCTCCAGGCGGCATGCCTAGTGAGTTCCGGATATTGGTCTATTTGGATTCTCCAACCTGCACCATCCGTGAGGTGAAGATGTAAGCGATTCATTTTATAGAGGCTGAGTAAGTCGATCGTTTTCTTAACGTAATCAACAGAGGCAAAATTGCGCGATACATCGAGCATAAATCCACGATATCCAAATCGAGGCCTGTCGGTTATCACTGCACAGGGCAATTCTTTTTGATTACCTGTAAGATAAACTTGTGCGATAGATTGCACGGCATTCAATATGCCTGCCGTATGAGATGCAGATGCTTTAATTTGGTTAGGGCTGATCGTAAGGGTATAGGCTGCCGAATCATTATTAACTATTTTAGATAGTAGTATATTATTTGCAGAACCCGTAGTTCCCGGTAATGCTTTTATCTTCAACACCTCACTCAAGTAAAGTGCAGCTTCTTTGAAGTCAGGTGTATAGACGATCTTCGTATTCGGATGCAGTAAAAATGATCCTGTTGTTTCGTGAACCGATGTAGGCTGTGGGATGATGTGTATCCGGGATTGTGCTGTTCCGATAGTCGAAAGAAAAATAAGAAGAAAAGTGCTAAGTAAATATTTCATCCTTAAAAGTAAAGTTTTTAAACTTTGGATGAATAAAGAAGAATGTGTATTTTAATTCGAAATTCAACGATATGTCTGCCATACCTTCCTCCATTCAGTCATTTTTAGATTTACCTTACGCACTAAACCAGGAGCAGATCGCTTTTTATCAGCAGCATCGATTCATCAAATTGAAGCAAGTGTTGAATGATGAAACGCTTGTTTATTTTTCAAAAGTCATCACGGAAAAAGTGAATGCATTGAATAAAGAGCGAACCGCATTATCGGAAAGATCCACGTATGGAAAAGCTTTTTTGCAGTTGATGAATTTATGGTTGGAAGATGAGCAAATCAAAACGTTGGTTTTTAGTAAACGATTAGCCAGAATCGCTGCTGAGTTGATGGAATGTACGGGTGTACGGTTATATCACGATCAGGCTTTGTACAAGGAACCAGGAGGTGGCTATACCCCATGGCATGCTGATCAGTATTACTGGCCTTTGGATTCAGATAAAACGATCACGGCATGGATGCCATTACAAGCCACTCCTTTAGAAATGGGCCCTTTAGAATTTTGTGCAGGAAGCCATGAAATTGTGGAGGGTCGAGAGTTAGCGATTAGTGATGAAAGTGAGTTGGTGATTGAAAAAAGATTACGTGTTACGGATTATCCGCATGTGGTAGAAGCATTTGATGCCGGAGAGATCAGTTTTCATTCTGGTTGGGTTTTTCATAGGGCTGGTCCGAATGCGACCGATACTATGCGGAAGGTTATGACCATCATTTACATGGATAGAGATATGCGTTTAGCGAATCCAGAAAATGAGAATCAAATCAACGATTGGAATACCTGGTGTCCGGGAGCTACTATCGGAGAGATTATCGATACTCCTTTGAATCCTGTATTGTATTAAAAAAGCGGAACGTTTACGTTCCGCTTTCTCTATTTACCATCGATTGAATCGATCAGTGTTTGGGGATCGTGGAGGTCTGTTCTGAGGCCTTGGTGTAGAGGAACGATCTTCTGCTTTTTTAACTACGAGTGGCTTCCCTTTTTTATCTAATGAAATTTCACTGAGTAATTCGATTGCCTGTAAAGCATCTTCTTCGTTTTCCATTTCTACAAAACCGAATCCGCGCGACTTGCCTGTTTCTCTGTCGAGTGTAACCTTGGCCGATTTTACCGGACCAAATTTTTCAAAGATTTCTTCTAGTTCAGCGTTGTCCACATCGTACGGCAGACCTGCAACAAATAGTGTCATATATTACTAAGATAGGGAGATTTATCGACTTTATATCTGCACACTTATCGTTATTTTTTCTTGTGAAATGGTGCAGTAGAATTCAACGTCAATTGTATAGTATTATTCTTTTCAATACGAATGCCATCCGCTCTTACAATACTTTGCATCATATAGCCCAGCTCCATTTTTCCAAGCTTCGCAAAAAAATAGCCGATGGCTAGATAAGCCCGATTTTGATCAAAAATATTCAATCCAATATTTTTACCGCTATTGATCATGATTTCATCCATGACTGTAAAGTATGTACTTCCTGGTGAAATCGTTTTTCCTTTTAGGGGAATCGATAATCGATTCATCAATCGATAGCGGTTGGTGTAAACAGCATCACCAGGTTCATAAACCCCTTGCGTATTTTTGATCGGCGTCTTTACCAATCGCTGTTCTAATCTAAGCCGACTGATCCATTCTATTTTTTGTAAGGGTATTTTTACCTGAACTTGTTCCCAAAATCGGTTTTCTGGGAATGCAGCAGGAGATGGGAATATGCCATATGCATATGTATAAGCATAGGTGTAACCTGCACTGAAGGAAATACTATTATTGAGATGGTAATTGATGCCCGGACGGAAGAGTAATTGTTGCGGCTTACTTAGAAAATCATTTCGGCGGATATGTCCATCAACATGCAATCCCCATTTTTCATTGATCTTATGGTCCCCATTATAGGTGATCCATACATTATTGTTTGTGCCCGTTTGGTGTATTCTTGTTTGGGTAAATGTGAGTTTACAAATGATTACTCCACAGATTAGAATAGTGATTTTTTTCATCTGAAGTGAAAATAGTAAAAAACAAAGTTTATATTCATATTAGCATAGCGACATGCAAAAAATAACTTCCATATCGGCATTTATTCAGCAGTTTCCGAACGATGTACAGAATAAGTTAGAATCGATTAGAGCATTAGTAAAGTCTTTGGCACCTGAGGCTATAGAAGCGATCAGTTATGGTATCCCTACATTCAAATTGAATGGCAATCTGATTCATTTTGCTGCCTATAAAAATCATATCGGATTATATCCTGGAGCAGATGGGATCGCTCATTTTGCACATAAGTTTTCAAAATACACCTATTCAAAGGGGACAGTTCAATTTCCATTGGATGAGCCTTTACCCATTGAATTAATTAAAGAAATCGTTCAGTATAGAATTGATAAACAAAAAAGCCGACCATCAAGGCCGGCTTCAAAAAACTAATGCAATATTATTTCAACAGATCAGCTAATTTCTTATTGAGCTCTTCCCCACGCAAATTTTTGGCTACGATCTTCCCATCACGATCCAGTAAATAATTCTGTGGAATAGCTTGTATGCCATATTGAACTGCAACTGCGTTTTTCCAATATTGAAGATCGGATACATGTGTCCAGGTAAGGTTATCATCGTGTATCGCTTTCATCCATTTATCTTTAGCATTAGGCTGATCAAGGGAAACCCCTAAAACAGTAAATCCTTTGTCCTTATGTGTTTGAAAGGCTTTTACCACATTTGGATTTTCCTTACGGCATGGCCCACACCAGCTGGCCCAGAAATCTATCAATACATATTTTCCACGTAAAGACGATAAGGCTACGGGATTACCCAAAGTATCATTTTGTGTGAACTCAGGGGCAACACGACCTATACCCGTTAATTTTGCTGTAGCAATTTTATCTGCCATAGTTTTCGCGGATGGCCATTGTTTAGCTGCGGCAGGAAGTTTAGCGAATAATGGTTCTACTTCATCTGCATTGATGTCATATCCAGCTATACGATCTAAAAGATACAACGCTAAAGGTGTTTCAGGGTTAGATAATAACTCAGCTTTATACAATTCTTTTTGTTGGGCCTGAATAGCATCTGCTTTTTCTTCCAGTTTGGCTAAACCCGCTTCATCTTTTTTTGCGGCCAGTGCACGATACTCATCATTCAGCGCCATCATGGCATCATTGCTCGGCTTTAATTTATCATTTAATTTTTCAAAAGCTTGATACGCTTTGGATCCGCTCACCTTCACATTTGAAAAGGAGTCTGTGTGACTTACATTAACTGATCCTGGTTCCAGGAAAAGCGAAGCCATATCACTTCTTTTTCCCATACGTGGAGGATCCGTTTTCTGAAATTTAGCTCTTAACATCAATGTAGATGGCTCAGCAGCCTCAATCGAAAGTGTATATTTCCCATTAGACACCATAGCGGAGTCCATTTTCCAACTATCGCTACCGCGGTAGTTCACATATACTTTTTCAACCGTTTCTTTAAAGCCTGAAAGCGTACCATTAACGGTAACTTTTTGTTGTGCATTCGTTTGAAGGGCCGCGAATAAAGCTGCGGCCATAATCATTTTTTTCATTTTGGTTGTTTAACCCTCGTAAGATACGAAAATTGGTTTATTCTTATGCGACAGAAAATAATGATCGAGCTTTTCGCTCAAAGGCATCTTTGTCCATTTTTTCTGCAGGAGAATTTTGAATAATGATTTTCTCCAGGTCTTTATGACCCTCCAGTTCATTTTGAAGTAAATGTCGCGTATCTCCGGGACCCATAATATATATAGTGTTGGCATACCGGATGTTGTTTGCCACTTGTTTGATAAATTTTTTCAAATGTTCATTCTCTCTGTTTTGATCATGGGATTCATTGTTAAGGGTAGTGCCGAATAATCCTGTTTTATCTGTTTTCTCCCCTGGGAAATGTTCATTACTATGTTCATTTTTGATCAATTCATAATGATAGACTCCGCTAGGTTCATCCCTGATGATCATGGCTTTCTGGCTGTCGATCCAGATGGCAAATAATAAATCGTGAAGGCCTTTTTTCATAAATCTCCTTTTTTAGATAATACGGCAATTCATATACCCAGGAGAAGAAGAGGCATATGTGACCCCTTTTTTACTTACTGAATTCGTCAGCAACTTGATCAGCCAATAAGCCAATCTTCGTATCTTGGCTACCATGAAACAACCACTCCTCTGCATACTTGGCCTTTTTCTTGGTCTTACCTCCTTTGCCCAAAAATGGGAGTCTATGTTCAATGGGAAAGACTTGACCGGATGGACACCTAAGATCCGATATGCCAAAGCAGGAGAAAATGTTGGCAATACGTTCCGCGTTCAACATGGTAAAATAGTAGTAAGCTATGATGCGTACGATGATTTTAATGAGCGGTTCGGACATTTGTTTTATAATACCCAATATGGTTATTATCGTATCCGTTTACAATATCGCTTTATTGGTGAACAAGTAAAGAATGGTCCGGGATGGGCATATCGAAATAGCGGCATCATGGTTCATGGTCAAACCGCTGAATCCATGGGCAAGGATCAGGATTTCCCGGTGTCCATTGAAGTACAGCTTTTGGGTGGAGATGGTAAAAATCCACGCACCACTTGTAATCTTTGTACGCCTGGTACCCATGTAGTTAGAGAGGGAAAACTATTTACCCAGCATTGCCTGAATTCCACATCCAAAACATATCATGGAGATCAGTGGGTTCATGCAGAAGTATTAGTATTGGGTGATTCCCTTATCGTTCATTATGCTAATGGAGAAGAGGTACTTCGTTATGAAAACCCACAGATCGGTGGTGGAAATGTTGATGCACAGGAAACAAAGTGGGGGACTAATGGACAGTTGATTTCAAAAGGAACGATCTCTTTGCAAAGTGAAAGTCATCCGGTAGAATTCAGGAAAATTGAAATCCTGAATTTAGAAGGATGTATGGATCCTAAGGCTACTAACTATAAAAGTTATTATGTGAAGTCAAAGCCCGAAGATTGCCGATATAAATAAA
>CAYTXC010000026.1:0-3428 GCA_964441425.1 uncultured Sphingobacterium sp.
ATCTGCTTTTTGCGTGTATTTTTTCCTTAATTTTCGAATTCAACTGTTAAAAACTCAATTGTATTTATGCCGGATTTTCAGGTGAAAAAGCAGCCGAAAACGTATGACGCTATAATAGTAGGCTCAGGAGCAGGCGGAGGAATGGCTGCCTATACATTAGCGAAAGCAGGATTGAAAGTCTGTTTGATTGAAGCAGGAGCAAAGTATGATCCGGCGGAGAATGTTACGCAACTGAAGAATCCTTGGGATTCACCCCGTCGTGGAGCAAGTACAAAATTCCGACCATTCGGTGATTTTGATGCAAGTTACTGGGGATGGGAGATTGAAGGAGAGCCCTATACTAAAGTAGCTGGAACGCAATGGGATTGGTGGCGTTCACGAATGGTGGGCGGAAGGACCAATCACTGGGGTCGCATTTCCCTTCGTTTTGGCCCCAAAGATTTCAAAAGAAAAAGTATTGATGGCCTCGGTGAAGACTGGCCAATTGGCTATGAGGACATCAAACCCTTTTATGATAGACTCGATCGTTTGGTAGGTGTATTTGGTACGAATGAAGGGTTAGAGAATGATCCCGATGGTATTTTTCTTCCTCCACCGAAACCTCGCTTACATGAATTGATGATCAAAAAGGCTGGATTTAAAGCTGGAGTTCCGGTAATTCCTTCCCGTTTATCCATTCTTACTCAAAAAATAAATGATGAACGTGGGCAATGTTTCTATTGTTCCCAATGTAATCGCGGATGTACAGTTCATGCAGATTTTTCTTCATCATCTGTGTTGGTGAAACCAGCTATCAAAACTGGAAATGTCGATCTCGTGACCATGGCTATGGCACGTGAAGTACTAACCGATAATGAAGGGCTCGCCACAGGTATTTCATATGTGAGTAAAATAGACGGACAAGAATATCAGGTGATGGGGCGTACGGTAATCCTGGCTGCTAGCGCCTGTGAATCCACTCGATTGATGTTGAATTCAAAATCTGCTCGTCACCCTAATGGTCTATGTAATTCCAGCGGTGTTCTGGGACATTATCTACACGATTCGACAGGTGCCGCCATGGGTGGTATCATACCGGAATTATTCGGACGTAAACGATATAATGAAGACGGTGTTGGAGGTATGCATGTCTATTCACCATGGTGGGGTGATAACAGAAAGCTGGATTTTCCAAGAGGATATCATATTGAATACTGGGGTGGTATGGGGCAACCTGCTTATGGAGTTGGTTGGGGTATTGAAGGAATGAATGGAACATATGCCGTAAATGGAAAGAAAAAAGAGGCAGGAGGATATGGGTCATCTTTAAAAGAAGATATGCGTTTCTTCTATGGTGCTGGCGTGGGTATGGCTGGAAGAGGTGAAGCTGTAGCAAGATTCGATAACTATTGTGAGATAGACCCGAACGTTGTGGACAAATACGGTATTCCAGTACTTCGTTTCAATGTTAAATGGAGTGACTATGAAGTGAAGCAGGCCAAGCACATGAAAGAAACATTTAAAGAGATCATGCATAATATGGGTGCAGTGATCACTTGGGGTGATGATGGCCCGGAAAATAATTATGGATTGGATGCTCCGGGTAAGATTATCCATGAAGCGGGAACAGCGCGTATGGGAAGCAATGCCAAATCTTCCATATTAAATAAATGGAATCAGGGACATGATTGCAAGAATCTATTTGTTGTGGATGGTGCAGCCTTTACTTCACAAGCAGATAAAAATATAACCTGGACCATCATGGCATTGTCGATGCGGGCATCAGAGTATATCATCGACAGCATGAAGAAAAAAGAAATTTAATTTACTAAACTAAATTGATAGTATGGATCGCAGACAATCCCTAAAAGCACTTGCTGTAGGAACCGTTTCAGCTAGTTTAATTTTGGATGCCTGTAAGTCAACAGACAAAAAGGCAAATATCGCAGAAAGTAATCCTGGTGGCGGTGCTGTTGGCTTGGATCGTCAACCAGAAGAAGTTGATCACTATAAAAAAGTTACGTCCTATACTTTTTTCAACGAGCATGAAATGGCCACAATTTCTATTCTGGCGGATATCATCATTCCAAAAGATGAATTGAGCGGAAGTGCAACTGATGCGAAAGTTCCAGAGTTTATCGAGTTTATTGTGAAAGACATGCCGGATCATCAGATACCTATGCGTGGCGGGTTAAAATGGTTAGATATTTTCTCCTCTAAAAAGTTTGAAAAAGCATTCAAAGATTTATCTGCAAAACAACAGATAGAAATCGTGGATGAAATTGCGTATCCTAAAAAAGCAAAGCCTGAGTTAGCTCAAGGTGTTTCATTTTTTAGTTTGATGCGTAACTTAACACTCACTGGTTTTTATACCTCAGAAATTGGAGTGAAGGATATAGGGTATATGGGCAATACACCCAACCAATGGAATGGAGTGCCGGATGATGTATTGAAACAATATGGTTTGGCTTATTCAGAAAAAGAAATGAAAGAGTGTGTTAAATTCTCCTGATCTATAAACGTTATACTCTAAAATCAATATTCAACATGCAAAACGCAAACAAGAAAAAGAAATGGGCACGTCGGCAGTTTCTTCGGGACGCTTCCATGGCAGTGGCAGGTTTTACGATCGTTCCTAGACATGTTCTAGGTAAAGGATTTTTAGCACCAAGCGATATGCTCAATATTGCCGGTATAGGTGCTGGTGGTAAGGGTGAATCAGATCTGGCTGAATTTGCAAAAAGTCCAAAGGCGAATATTGTTTGTTTTGCCGATGTTGATGATCGAATGATCACCAAATCGGTTAAGCGTTTCCCTAAAGCTAAAGTCTATAAAGACTTTAGGGAGATGTTGGATAAAGAACACAAAAACATAGATGCTGTTTCAGTATCCACTCCAGATAATACGCATGCTGTAGCAGCATTACCAGCCATGCAATTGGGAAAGCATGTTTATGTTCAAAAGCCTTTATCGCATGATATCTTTGAAGCTCGGGTGTTGACTGAAGCTGCCAAAAAATATAAAGTAGTAACCCAAATGGGTAATCAGGGTGGTTCTGGTGATGGAGTTCGTCGTACAAAAGAATTGATTGATGCCGGTAAGATCGGTGATATAGTTAAGATCGATTGCTGGACCAATCGTCCAGTATGGCCTCAGGGGTTACCCACACCAACTGGAACGCATACCATACCCAATGAATTGGATTGGGATTTATGGTTGGGTCCTGCCAAAAAAATTGATTTTCATCCAGATTATCTTCCATTTAATTGGCGTGGTTGGTGGGCATTTGGAACAGGATCATTAGGAGATATGGCCTGTCATATCATGGATCCTGTATTCCGCTGTGCACCTATTCTTTATCCAGAATCAGTAGAAGCCAGTGTAGCGACACTCTGGGCTAAAATGTGGGATGATACCATAAATACAGATTCCTGTCCGGCTTCTTCCAT
>CAYTXC010000026.1:3438-26750 GCA_964441425.1 uncultured Sphingobacterium sp.
TCCATCATTCACCTAACATATCCTCGAACAGATGGTAAAGGAAAGATCAAAGTTTCCTGGTATGATGGTGGACTGATGCCTGAGCGACCAGAGGAACTAGGTCCTGAAGAAGCATTTGGCAACTGGGATGGGGGTGTATTGTTCCATGGAACAAAAGGTAAGCTATTGGCGGATTGCTATGGTGCAAAACCACGTTTACTTCCCTTGTCTAGAAACCAACAAGAAGATATGCCAGCTGAAACCATCAAGCGTGTTCCTGAAGGTCACTATGTACAATGGGTTAATGCTTGCATCGATGGTTATGGAAAAGGCTTTACCTCTTCTCCATTCGATTTTGCGGGTCCGTTTACTGAATCCATATTAATTGGTAATCTGGCATTGCGTGCCTTCCAATTGAAGAATCCAAAATTGACGGGCTGGAATGATAAGTGGCTTGGCCGCAAAAAACTTTTATGGGATGCTCAAAACTTGCGAGTGACCAACTTCGAAGAGGCAAATCAGTGGGTTAAACGTGAGTATAGAGAAGGTTGGAAGTTGGTATAGGACTGTCTCATTTGTTTATTGTCTAATTGGCTAATACGGATATCGTCTATTAGCCAATTAGTCTTTTAGACAATTCGTTTATTTATATATATTTGCACCTCAAAGCATATTTTGTATGGATAAAAGGATATCTACACTCATCTTCATCTATGTATTGTATTTGATCACTGCCGTATTTATGGTTTTGTCAACTCACGGACAAAAAACCATGACCATGTTTCTTTTTGGTGGTGGTGGTATCCTACTGCTTATTGTATTTTATTTAGTTTGGGTACTGAGCGGTCGGAAGAGCTAGTTTGTTCCCCATTCTATCGTTCAGCATGCATATGGGTGTGGTAATTAAGCGCAATGCATCCCTTATTATGGATTCAAACGCTATTCATATTCATCGTCTTCTTCCACATCATATTTGGCATTAAAGGATTCCTCCCAGGAACTTACGGCTTCATCACTTAAAAGTTCTATAATGTCGAAAATAGGATCCGCTTTACGTTTCCACATTAATAGTTCCTGCTCTGGAAAGCTTGAAAGAAACATACAATGATCAGTTTCTACATTAACCCTGATCAGCGTAATAGGATCCTCTTTTTTCTCCTGGATCAGATAATAACAACCGGGTTCTAACAGCGCATACGAATACATACACTTGTAATTTATCTGCTTTACTGAATGCTAATGGGTGCCAATTACCCCGGCCGGGAGATTTAATGGGTGGTGTGAGTAGCGTAGAATTCGAAATTACAACTTCTGTATTTCCTATCAAGTTATTTTCCTCAACCTTTAACGGTGTTTTCACCTATGCATAATTTAATTGATTGATAATCAATATATTTGTATGGTCGTTAACATATGTGGAAAATCATAGACGACCGGTAACGAACGAACACTGTGCTTTTACTTGTAAATTCGCTGGCTTTTCAGAAATTATGTCAAAAGAAAAAGAAACACAAGATTTTGAATATACAGAAGACTCGATAAAAAGTCTGGATTGGAGGGAGCATATTCGTCTAAGACCCGGAATGTATATTGGTAAACTGGGAGATGGAAGCAGCCCGGATGATGGGATTTATGTTCTTGTAAAAGAGGTGATCGATAACTGCATTGATGAGCATACGATGGGGTATGGCCGACAGGTAGATATTGAAATCAAAGACAATACAGTGATGATTCGCGATTATGGTCGTGGTATCCCTTTGGGTAAAGTAGTGGATGTGGTTAGTAAGATCAACACCGGTGCGAAATACGACAGTCGTGCCTTTCAAAAAAGTGTGGGACTTAATGGTGTAGGTACAAAAGCAGTAAACGCATTAAGTACTTTCTTTAAAGTTACGTCCTATCGAGAGGGAAAGGAGAAAACGGCTGAGTTTGAAAAAGGCGTTCTCATCAAAGAACATAAAGAAGCAAAATCAGCTGGTGAGAATGGAACCTTCGTAACCTTCATCCCAGATAATACTGTATTCCGAAATTTTAAATTCATTCCTGAATTTCTGGAAAATCAGCTATGGAATTATTGCTATCTCAATGCAGGTCTGGTCATTTCCTTTAATGGTAAGAAATACGTTAGTAAAAATGGTCTGCTGGATCTTTTACAACGGAAAACAAATGAAGATGAGATCCGCTATCCGATCATCCATTTAAAAGGGGAGGATATCGAATTGGCTATTACCCATAATAATGAGTATGGTGAAGATATCTACAGTTTTGTTAATGGACAATATACCACTCAAGGCGGTACACATGTTCAGGCATTTCGAGAAGCATATGTAAAAACCATTCGCGAATTTTTCAAGAAGGATTATGATACGTCGGATATCCGACAATCCATGGTAGCTGCAATATCAGTTCGTGTGCAAGAGCCTGTCTTTGAATCGCAGACCAAAACAAAATTGGGTTCTCAATCGGTTTATGAAGGTGGGCCATCTATGAAAGCTTTTGTTGCTGATTTTTTGCTAAAAGAACTGGATAATTTTCTGCATAAAAATCCTACCATCGCTGAAGCCCTGAAGCGTCGCATTGAACAAAGTGAACGTGAGCGAAAGGATATGGCGGGTATAAAAAAACTCGCAAATGAGCGAGCCAAAAAAGCTAATCTGCATAATCGTAAACTGAGGGATTGTAGATTGCATTTTGATGCGGAGCCTCCAACCCGTCATAAAGAGGAATTCATCGCCAAACAATTACAAACTACCATATTTATAACGGAGGGTGATTCAGCAAGTGGATCCATTACCAAATCAAGAGATGTCGAAACGCAGGCGGTATTCAGTTTGCGCGGTAAACCATTAAACTGTTTTGGCCTTACCAAAAAGATTGTTTACGAAAACGAAGAATTTAATTTGCTTCAACATGCCTTGAATATTGAAGAAGGTATTGAATTCTTACGTTACAATAATATTGTGATTGCTACAGATGCTGATGTGGACGGCATGCATATTCGCTTGCTGTTGATGACTTTCTTTTTACAATTCTTTCCCGATCTGGTACGTGATGGGCATGTATATATTTTAGAAACCCCTTTATTTCGGGTTCGTAACAAACAAGAAACCATCTATTGTTACCATGAACAAGAAAAGCAGCAGGCGATGCGTAAACTTGGAGAGAAGGCAGAGATTACTAGATTTAAAGGTTTAGGTGAGATTAGCCCAGACGAATTTGGAAGATTTATTGGTGCTGATATGCGTAAACAACCTGTGATCCTGGAACAGCATACGCATATCCAACAATTACTGGAATATTACATGGGTAAGAATACTCCTGAGCGCCAGGATTTTATCGTGTCAAATCTTCGAATTGAGCAGGATGAAGTAGAAGGTGTTGCACAAGAAGCAAAAGTTGCCGAATAAATTTTATCATGGAAATATGATTCATATAGTCTTTAATACTGCAGATATGGCTGTTCTTAAACAAGCCGTTGAATTAGATGAAAGCCTACAAGGCGAGATCTTGGAGATCAAGGATGATTATGCTGTTGGTCCAATAGCAGATCTCTATTCTCCTGAAGGAAGGACTGCCCGAAATGAATGGTGGAAAACGGTAGTGTCGGGTGGTGATCATGAAGGACTGGTCGAAAATGGCGTGGTGCATGATGATGAGGTAGTGGCTTCATTGCTTGAAACACTGAACACCAACCCCGATGAGATACTTTGGATATGGGCCGCACAAAATAAGCATGATGTAAGTGGTTATTTCTGGTTGATGAGTCAACTGAAAGATTATCAATCTCGTGTTTTTATTTTATACCTGAATAATCTTCCGTTCATCAATGAAAAAGGAGCGATTTTCTATCCGGATTGGTTATCCGTTATCCCGCCAAAAGAATTCATGAAAGCTAAGAAACTGGCCCGACCCATTACCCTTTCTGAATTTGAAGTGGATCCGGATGAATGGAAAAAATTAGCTGCTGAAAACAAAATGGTTCGCATTCTGGAAGGAGGAAAAAAACTGGCGCAGTATGATGAGGATTTTTATGATGCAGACCTGAAAAAATTCGTGAGTGGCGAATGGCAGAAAGCCTCTAAAGTGATCCATCAATTTTTAAGTAAGAATAAACAAACGACTGGAGATGCCTTCATGTTATGGAGATTGAAAGAACTTGTGGCTAAAGGCGTAATGGAAGCGCAGGGTGAATTAAAAGGGATGAAAGATTTTGAGGTAAAGATGCCCGGTAAAGCACCTGCATCTGAAGAAGCAATAGTATCTGAATAATTGAAAATAGGGAGATAAAATGGCATCAGCTAAGAAGCCAAATGAAGCACATTTAATAGAAGGCGGTATTCATGGTCAGTATAAGAACTGGTTTTTGGATTATGCCTCCTATGTTATTCTGGAACGTGCCGTACCAGCCATTCAGGATGGATTGAAACCAGTTCAGCGTCGTATTCTGTATGCCATGAAAGAAATGGATGATGGACGTTTGAATAAGGCGGCAAACATCATCGGACAAACCATGCAGTATCATCCGCATGGCGATCGCAGTATTCAGGATGCCTTAGTCAATATCGGACAAAAAGATCTGCTCATCGATACACAGGGTAACTGGGGAGACATGCGCACGGGTGATGATGCGGCAGCTCCACGTTACATTGAAGCCCGTTTAAGCAAATTTGCTCTAGATGTAGCTTTTAATGCCAAGACCACAGAATGGCAATTGAGCTATGATGGTCGCAAAAAAGAACCAGTGGCTCTTCCCATGAAATTTCCATTGGTATTGGCTCAGGGTGCTGAAGGTATCGCGGTTGGATTGTCAACGAAAATTCTTCCACATAATTTTTGCGAACTGATTGATGCTTCCATCAAATACCTTAAGGGGAAAAAATTTGAACTCTATCCTGATTTCCCGACGGGAGGTATGATCGATGCCGATGCCTATAACGATGGTAAACGCGGTGGAAGGATAAAATGTCGCGCACATATCGAAGAGGTAGATAAAAAGACTATCCGCATCACCGATGTGCCTTATGGAGTGACCACCACGCAGTTGATGGACTCTATTGTTAAAGCGAACGACCAGGGTAAAATCAAGATCAAAAAAGTAACGGATAATACAGCAGCAGATGTAGAGATCACGGTTGAATTAGCTCCTGGTATTTCTCCTGATATTACGATTGACGCACTTTATGCCTTTACGGATTGTGAGGTGAGCATCTCTCCAAACACCTGTGTGATCCTGGATGAAAAGCCAGTATTCGTTGGCGCCAGTGATCTGTTAAGGATCAGTACCGACCATACAAAGGATCTATTGCGTCAGGAATTGGAGATCAAATTGCAAGAGCTGGAAGATAAATGGCACTATACCTCCTTGGAAAAAATATTTTTCGAAGAGAAGATATACAAAGAGCTGGAAAAAAAACATGAGACCTGGGATAAAGTGTTGAAGGCTATACATGATGCATTCCAACCATTTTTGAAGCGAATGAAGCGTGATATCACCCGTGAAGACATACTCAAGCTTACCGAGAAACCTGTTCGTCGAATATATAAATTGGATATAGATGATCTGATCCGTCAGATCAAATCCCTTGAAGAAGAGATCAAGCAGACTAAGCATCATTTAGCCCATCTTACAGAATATGCGATCGCATATTTTGAAGAGCTGTTGAAGAAATATGGTAAGGGTAGAGAGCGTAAAACAGAGATCAAACCATTTGATGTTATCGAAGCTAAACATGTAGCAATTGCGAATACCAAGATTTATGTGAATCGGACGGATGGTTTCGTTGGAACAGGATTAAAGAAAGATGAATTGGTAGCGGAATGTTCTGATCTAGATGATATAATCGTATTCACCCGCCGAGGCATTATGAAAGTGGTGAAAGTTGGTGATAAAGTATATATCGGAAAAGATATTGTACATGTTGCCGTCTTCAGTAAGCATGATGAACGGATGACCTATAACATGATCTATACCGATGGTGCATCTGGAATTACATATGCCAAGCGTTTCAATGTAACGGGTGTAACCCGAGATAAAGAATATGATCTGACTAAAGGTTCGGATAAAAGTAAGGTACACTATTTCACTGCTAACCCAAATGGAGAGGCAGAAGTAGTAAATGTAATCTTAAGTCCGAATTGTTCAGCTCGTATCAAGACCTTGGATTTCTATTTTGAAGAAATGGATATCAAAGGTCGTGGAGCTTCAGGTAACCAGGTGACCAAATATCCCGTGAAGAATGTGAAGTTGAAAGAGAAAGGACGTTCAACCCTGAGTGGACGTAAACTTTGGTTTGATGATCAATTCGGAAGATTAAATACTGAAGAGAAAGGGGAGTATCTGGGAAGTTTTCAACCCGATGATAAACTGTTGGTGGTTTATCATGATGGGCAATATGAAGTTTGTGATACTGAATTGAACCGTAGGTTAGATGCAGAAAATGTTGTAAAGATCGAAAAGTTCGATCCGGAGAGAATTATTACGGTTATCTATTTAGATCATGATAAACTCCAATTCAATGTGAAGCGTTTCAAAGTTGAAACACAGACATTGAATAGTAAGTTTTATTGTATAAAAGAGGGAGAACATAATTATATTGATGCGGTCACTACTGACAAAGATCCAATTATGTTGATCAAATCGGGAAGAGGAACGACACAGCGTACGTCTAAGGTGCGTATCCAAAACTTTGTTGAGGTGATGGGCTGGAGAGCAGTAGGGAATAAGCTTACAGACTTTTCTAAGTCAACGGAATTTGAATGGGTGCATAAGCAAGATAAGCCAGATCTCCAACAAGAACTCTTCTAAATAGTAAATGGGGCCAATGCCCCATTTACTATTTACGAATTCTATCCAATTCCCTTTTTGCATCACGTTCTTTAATGCTCTCTCTTTTGTCGTGAAGTTTTTTACCTCTGGCTAATCCGATTTGTATTTTAGCTTTTCCACTTTCAGAGAAATAGATTCGTAATGGAATAATCGTATATCCTTTCTCTTTGATCTTCGCCTGCCATTTTCGCAATTCTTTTTTATTCAATAAAAGTTTGCGTTCCCTTACAGGATTATGATTATTGTATGTTCCCTGAGTATATTCTGAGATATGTAAACTGCGTATATAGAGCTCATCTCCCTGAAATAAACAATAGCTGTCATTAAAGCTGGCTTTACCCGCGCGTAGGGATTTAACTTCCGTTCCCGTCAATACCATACCTGCATCGATCTTATCGTCGATTTGATATTCGAAAAACGCAGAACGGTTTTTAATTTCCATGGGTGGCTATTTACAGCCTTAATTCTTAAAATGTAACAGGAGCTGTGCCAAGGTAGCTTTAAGTTCCTGACGAGGAGTGATCAGGTCTAAGAAGCCATGTTCCATCACAAACTCAGCTGTTTGGAAACCACTGGGTAGTTCTTTTTTAATAGTTTCTTTAATTACCCTTGGGCCGGCAAATCCGATCATAGCGCCTGGTTCTCCGATATTGATATCACCCATCATCGCGAAAGATGCTGTTGTTCCACCATATGTTGGATCGGTACAGAGTGAAATATAAGGGAGACCAGCGTCAGCCATCTGGGAAATCTTACCTAATGTTTTAGGCAGCTGCATTAACGAAAATGCGGATTCCATCATACGTGCACCCCCACTTTTGGAAACGATCATGAATGGTAATTTGTGCTGAAGACAGAAATCAACGCCACGAGCGATCTTTTCACCCATAACAGAACCTAACGACCCTCCAATAAAGGCAAAATCCATACAAGCTACTACCAATCCCATGCCTTCAATCTTACCGTGGGCAACCGTTATGGAGTCATGTAGTCCGGTTTTTTCGTAAGCCTCTTTTAGCCTTTTTTTATAGGGTTTCATATCCACGAATTCCAGATAATCCACTGATTTTACTTCTGCGAATAATTCCGTGTATTCCTTATTATCAAAAAGGATATCAAAATAGTCCTCACTTCCTATGCGGTGATGATAAGCACATTTCGGACAAACGTACAGACTGTCTTCAAGCTCTTGTATGGTAGCCGTGAATTTACACTGGGGACATTTCGTCCAAAGCCCTTCCGGTACATCTTTTTTTTCTGATGTAGAGGTAAGGATCCCTTTTCTTACTCTTCGGAACCATCCACCTGATTCTTCTGTCTGCTCTGCACCTGATATAAAATCGTCCTGATTGTAATCCATAAATCAATTTACGGCGATGAACAATAGTGACGCTATAAACATAACATCATGGCCTATCGGCTCGCCGACAAATATAGGAAATATTGCCCACTGGGGCTGAGGAGCTTTGAAATTTACCGAGCCATACTTTGTATGATATCATACTTTGTAACGATATGATAATGAGCACTTTCATCCCGTCCCAAAACGGCTCCATTTTCTTTATTAATAAGGGTACTAATACGTTCAATAGGCGTATTGACATCCACCAGAGGGAAAGGGGCTTCCATCACGTCATTCACCTTTTTACTTCGAATATCCAGATCGGTGAACATCTTCTGAAACAATCCATTTTCACTGATTGAACCAATTGGTTCGCCTTCCTGCATTACGGGAATATGTTCGATATCATATTTACGCATCAGATCCACCGCTTCAGCTACCTGGGTTTCTGGAGAAATGTGAATCAATTTTTGTTTACTGCTTCGAGAGGAAACAATATCCTTGAAGGTCTTCACATCCAGGAAACCTCTTTCCATCATCCATTGGTCATTATAGATCTTGCCCACATAACGGCTTCCATGGTCATGGAATATGCAAACGACCAGATCATCTTTTTTAAGTTGATCTTTCAATTGAATCAAACCCTGTAAACAACTACCCGCACTATATCCACAGAACATCCCTTCTTCTTTAGCGAGTCGGCGAGCCATAACGGCACCATCTTTATCGGTTACTTGCTCAAATTGATCGATCACGGACATATCATAATTCTGAGGCACAAAATCTTCGCCAAAGCCTTCACTCACATAGGGGTGAACTTCATTCATGTCAATCTCGCCTGTACGGAAATATTTCGTTAAAAGGGAACCATATACATCGACTGCCCAAATTTTTATATGAGGATTTTTTTCTTTGAGATACATACCAATGCCTGTAACGGTCCCGCCTGTTCCAGCTGTAACCACCACATGGGTGACTTTTCCATCCGTTTGATTCCAGATCTCCGGTCCAGTAGTTTCATAATGGGCTAAGCGATTGGCCAGATTATCGTATTGATTGAAGTGAAATGAATTTGGGATCTCCCGAGCCAGCCGTTGAGCCACAGAATAATAACTTCTTGGATCTTCAGGATCTACATTGGTTGGGCAAACAATCACTTCAGCTCCAACAGCTTTGAGGATATCTACTTTTTCTTTGGATTGTTTATCCGTTGTGGTGAAGATGCAGCGATAGCCTTTAACCACAGCAGCTAGGGCTAACCCCATTCCAGTATTCCCTGAAGTACATTCGATAAGTGTGCCGCCAGGTTTGATCTTTCCCTCTTTTTCCGCAACCTCTAGCATCTTGAGTGCCATACGATCCTTAATAGAGTTGCCCGGATTAAAATAATCCACTTTGGCAACCACTGTGCAGGGAAGATCACGGGTGATCTTATTCAACCTGATCATGGGGGTGTTGCCTATTGTTTCGAGAATGTTATTGCGGATATCCATAATGTAAAGGTACAATATAGAACAGCTAATTAATAAATCCCCCTATAAATATGATCACTTCTTGGTGATCCCAAAGGTTGCAATGGAATTTGTTGTCCGCCTGTTTGTTTCAGCCATCCGAACAGATCATCTCTCAATTCTTTGGATAATTTTCTATAACTGGTATCTCTGATCAGATTGTTCATTTCATAAGGATCATACTTCAAATCATATAATTCATTTATATCCCAGATACCATGGTTAAAAATATATTTAAAGCGATTCGTGCGAACAGAAAAAATAGTTGGCGTTTGAGGGAAATCATACTCCCAGTAATATTCGTAAAAGATCCTATCCCGCCATGGAATTTGTTCTCCTTTCACTAAGGGAAGAAAGCTTTTTCCTTGCATATTTGCTGGAACTGGAATTCCGGCAATTTGTAGTATAGTAGGCGCAATATCAATTCCCTGTACAAGCTGTTCAGCTTTTACACCTTTTTTTCCCATTCCAGGGGCATAAACTAAAAGAGGTACACGCATTGATTCCTCATAAGCATGTCGTTTATCGATTAAGCCGTGCTCTCCAAAACTAAAACCATTATCGCCCATATAAAACACGATAGTGTTTTTGTCTAATCCATTTTCCTCCAAATAAGAAATAACGCTGCCTATACTTTCATCAACACTTCTCACCGTTTCAAGATAACCTCTGATAAAATCATTGAAGGCGATTTGTCCGTGATACAAATAATCCACTCCGTGCCAGCTGTTACGCTGATTAATAACCCATTTGGGTATGTCCCTGTAATTTATGGGTGCAGTTGAAATATGTTTATATTTCTCCAACGTATCTTTTACCGTTAGATACATGGATGGCGGGTTATAAATCTTCATATTTGATTGCAAACCCTTATGTCTTTGTGTAGGTTCGAATTCAGCATGGACAGCTTTATGGGAAAGATATAAGAAGAAGGGTTTCTTGGCATTATCTTTTAAAAATTGAATAGCTTTATTCGTTAACACATCTGATATATGTAAACTGTCTTCTACTTTAAAACGTTTGCCATTTTCATTCAAGGTAGTGTTGTAGTAAGTGCCTTGGCCGCGAAAACTAAGCCAGTAATCAAATCCTTTTTGAGGCATATCATCCGTATTCCCCATATGCCATTTCCCGATAAAAGCTGTCTGATATCCTTCGTTTTGCAAATATTGAGGAAAAAAGGTAAGTCCCACAGGAAGAGGGGCCTGGTTATCCACCACTTTATGGGTATGCGCATATTGCCCCGTTAAGATACTGGCTCTGCTTGGTGAGCAAAGCGCGGTACTTACAAATGCATTTTGGAAATGAACCCCTTCACGAGACATCTTATCCATGTTCGGGGTTTTAAGGCCATCATATTTATTATAAAAACCCATGGCATCATATCGGTGGTCATCCGCTAGAATAAAAATGACATTCATTTTTTGCTGAGAGAATGACTGCATGACAAACAAGGTGGATAGTAAAGAAATATATATTCTTTTACACATGCTGTTGATTTATAGTGACTAAATATACGCTGAAATTAAATTATTCAATCGATTGCCTATCAACTATATGCTTATCTTCGGTACACTTGCAATTCGTATGGAAAAGTTACAATATATCAGTACCAGAAGTTTCGAAGAAATGAAGTTAATGGACACTTCAGCTCTTCGTTCAAATTTTCACTTGCCGGAAGTTTTTGTATCGGGCGATGTTTCAGGATATTATATAGCCGAAGACCGTATGATCGTGTTGGGAGCTGTTCCTTTACAGCGTGATTTATTATTACCGGTATTTCATGATTTTACAAAGTCTGCTTATTTGTTGGAACGTCGTGAATTAGGGATCATCAACGTTGGTGGCCCAGGTAAAGTGGTAGCAGATGGAGAGCATTATTCAATGCGAACAAAAGATTCTTTATACATAGGCGTGGGCGTAAAAGATATTACGTTTTCAAGTGATGATGCCCATAATCCTGCAAAATTTTATATGAATTCAGCACCTGCTTACCAGCCGTGTCCGATCGTTCATATTCCGTATGAAAATGTTGAACCTCTGGTTGCTGGTCAGGCAGAGAATGCCAATTTCAGAAAGATTTATCAGTGCATCATTCCAGGCAAAGTAAGTTCCAATCAGCTGGTCATGGGCTTTACGGAACTTCAAGCCGGTAGTATCTGGAATACTATGCCACCGCATGTGCATTTGCGCCGACATGAAATTTATTTATATTTCAATGTTCCAGATCATCAGATGGTAGTTCATTTAATGGGAAAACCAGATGAAACCCGACACATCATAATGCGAGATGGAGAAGCGGTATATTCTCCTTCTTGGAGCATTCATAGTGGAGCTGGTACAGCAAATTATTCTTTTGTCTGGTCGATGGCTGGTGAAAATCAGGATTATAAGGATATGGATATGGTAGCGGTAAATGAAATCAAATAAAAAAGATGAGTAGGTTTTTAATAAATCTGAAAGGAAAGACGGCGGTAGTAACCGGTTATAATAAAGGAATTGGAAAAGCTATAGCAATTGGATTAGCGGAAGCAGGAGCCAATATAATTGGATTAGCTCGTTCATCTGGAGAGGAAGCCGCTGATGCTATAACTAAAGCCGGAGTGAAATTTACTTCGTATTCTGTTGATTTTGAAAACAGAGCAGAATTGTATGCCACCATTGAAAAGATAAAGGCATCTGGTAAGGTGGATATTCTGATCAATAATGCAGGTATGATCTATCGAAAGCCGGTTGCAGAATTTCCAGATGAGGAGTGGGATAGAGTGTTATCTGTTAATCTGGATGCACAATTTATACTAACCAGAGAGTTAGGAAAGGGTATGCTGGAAGCAGGGTCAGGTAAAATTATTTTCATTTGTTCGATGCTATCCTATCAGGGAGGAATAAATGTAGCAGCTTATACCGCTAGTAAATCAGCAGTAGCTGGTTTAGTAAAAGCATTTGCCAACGAGTGGGCTGGTAAAGGTGTGCATGTAAATGGAATTGCTCCTGGATATATTGCCACGGATAATACTAAGGCATTACAGGAAGATCCAGTGCGTAGTAAATCTATTTTAGAACGGATTCCTGCCCAGCGCTGGGGTCAACCGGAGGATCTGCAAGGTCCTTCTGTATTTTTAGCTTCAGCACTTTCAGACTACATGCATGGTACTATCATCAATGTAGATGGAGGTTGGATGGGAAGATAAGATTGTTTAACGTAGAACTTGCAATATGAATACAACCCGAATCGGCAATTACAGGTGGACCATATGTGCACTTGTATTTTTTGCCACAACCATCAACTATCTGGATCGTACAGTAATCAGTCTGCTTAAGCCAAGTCTTGAAAAAGAATTTGCTTGGACCGAAACGGATTACTCTAACATTGTTATTGCATTTCAATTGTCTTATGCAATCGGTTTATTATTCGCTGGCGCTATCATTGATAAATTGGGGACTAAGCTTGGATATTTTTGGTCGATCCTGCTATGGAGTGTTGCTGCAGTAGCCCATGCCTTAGTAGGCTCAACTGGAGGATTCGTTATTGCTCGTTCCGCATTGGGGGTTAGTGAGGCTGGGAACTTCCCATCTGCTATAAAAACAGTGGCAGAATGGTTTCCTAAAAAAGAAAGAGCATTGGCAACCGGAATATTCAATTCAGGGACAGGCATAGGAGCTATACTGGCACCACTTACGGTTCCTTTTATTGCAGAAGTATATGGTTGGAAGATGGCATTTATCTTAACGGGTCTTACTGGTTTTATCTTGCTTGCTTTCTGGTGGATCATGTATGAAAAGCCAGGAAAGCACAAGCGTTTATCTGCAGCAGAACTACATTATATCGAATCTGATCCAGATTCTATAGAAACAACAGAAGGTGTAGTAGCTGAAATTACGGAAACCAGATGGGGAAAGCTGATGAATTACCCCGCCACATGGGCATTTGTGATCGGTAAGTTCCTTACGGATCCAATTTGGTGGTTTTATTTGTTCTGGTTACCCGCGTTCTTAAAAGCGCAATACGGCATATCCGGAACAGCTACTGCTTTACCTGTAGCCTTGGTCTATGTCATGTCTATGTTCGGTAGTATTGGTGGCGGATACATTCCTTTATATCTTACCGGTAAAGGATGGGATGTAATTCGGGCAAGAAGATCTTCAATGTTGATCTATGCATTATTTGCCGTTCCGGTATTATTGGCACAGTGGGCAGGATCTTTTAATATGTGGTTTGCCGTTATCATTATTGGTCTGGCAGCTGCAGGCCATCAGGCATGGAGTGCTAATATCTTTACAACCGTATCCGATAGGTTTAGTAAGCCTGCAGTTGGCTCTGTAGTTGGTTTAGGCGGAATGGCTGGTGCAGTGGGTGGAATTCTCATCGCCAGGCTGGCTGGCAAATTATTTGATCATTACAAGGCTCTAGATAATATTGAAACGGGTTATTACATCATGTTCCTCATTTGTGGATCAGGTTATCTTTTAGCATGGTTCATCATGAAATTGATCTTAAGTAAGCGAAAGTAATTTAAGAATTAAAAAAGGCTGCAAGATTATTGCAGCCTTTAATTTATTTATTTTCTTCTGATAAATTTATAAGGATAAACTTTTCCTGAAGCCCACTGCGCCACATAGATATTTTCATCTCTGTCCACACACACATCATGCGGGTGAACAAAAAGTTTTTCTTTCTGTGCCAGTGGTTTAAGTTTACCATTTTCATAGATAGGCTCTGTACCTCCCAGGTTAGATACTACCTTATTATCTTTATCCAGAATGGTAACAAAACCAGAGCCCTCATTGCTGATCACTGGTGAGCGAAGTACCGCGACGTAAAGATTTTGGTTACGGATAACAGGCCTGCATACACATGCTCCGGGTATTGAAATAATATCAAGCAAATCTCCATTCAGCGAAAAACGTTTGAAGCAATTGCGCGTACGATCTGTGACTAATAAAGTTTTATTACCATCTCGCTGGTCTATACAAATTCCATGTGCATTATCCAGGTATTTATCTCCTTCACCTCTGCCTCCAAAATACCCTTTTAATTTTCCTTTTGCATCATAGTGTAAAACATATTGAGCACCATATCCATCTGCGATAAAGAAATCCCCTGTTTGCTCATCGATGGTTACTTCTGTAGGAACAAATTGTTTTTTTTCCTTATAGATACCCGCTTCCAACGGGGCATCTATGGTTAGTAATAATCTGCCATCAAGAGTTGTTTTATAAACCTGATTTTTATTCGTATCGGTTATAAATAGATATTGAGCCCCATTTTCATCAGCTATGGAAAGCCCATGAGCACCGGGGAATTCAGTGCCCCAGTTGTTCAATAGTTTTCCAGAGGTATTATAGACAAGAACATTATTCTTGGTTTCATTGGTCAAAAGATAAATGCGGCCCTTGGCATCTTGTACCATTTCATGGCAATCATTTACCGGATTTCTGAGTTGATCTGCTTTGCTCCAGGCTGTATCCATGGAATAAAGCATTCCATTATGACCGTAAAGTTTTTCTTTTTGATAAGCGAATAGGTCTTTTGTGATAAAGAAACCTGCTGTGGAATACGAAATGTTTCGAAGAAATGTTTTTCTTTTCATATGAACGATCAGTTGAATTTTGAAGATAAGTTTTTCTGATGAAATTGCCGATCAAATCGTATTTTTCAGTTAACACAATCATAAACATGAAAAAAATAAGTCTATTTCTTGCCTTGATCCTAGGGTTCACACAAGTTCAGGCACAATTCAAGAAAATCTTCAATGGTAAAGATCTTAGTGGCTGGACGGCCCATGGAACTGAAAAATGGTATGTTGAAGAGGGTAATATGATCTGCGAAAGTGGCCCCGACAAACAATATGGCTATTTGTCAACGGATCAGGCATATAAAAACTTCATCTTAACACTCGAATTCAAACAGGAAGCAAACGGTAATAGTGGTGTTTTTTTCAGGTCATCCATAACGGGTGTAAAGATCAGTGGGTGGCAGGTAGAAGTTGCGCCATTGAATAGCCATACGGGAGGGATTTATGAATCTTACGGACGAGGTTGGTTGATTCAGCCAAAAAAAGAAGATGAACAATGGTTAAAAACAGGGGAGTGGAATAAAATGAAGATCATGGTAAATGGCGATGAGGTAACCACTTTCCTGAATGGACATCAAATGGTATATTTCAAAGATGCTAAGATCGGTCAGGCAAATGGTTTTATTGCTTTGCAGATCCATGATGGAGGTGGTATAAAGGTGCGCTGGCGTAATATTAAGATCAAAGAGCTGTAAACTTTAGGTATTACATGAGTATGCTTGAACCTTTAGAGTGGGTTATGGTAGTTTTGGGTGCTTTTTGTGTTGGCATGGGAAAGGCTGGCCTAAAGGGTATAGATATGCTGGCCATCATCATCATGGCCTGGTTGTTCGGAGGTAAATCCTCTACAGGAATTGTACTTCCTTTATTATGTTTGGGTGATGTGGCCGCAGTCAAGTTTTATAACAGACATACGCAATGGGCACATATATGGAAACTTCTTCCCTGGATGATAGTTGGTATTTTATTGGGGGTGTATTTAGGGATGGATATGAATGAAAGTTTGTTTCGGCAGATTATGATTATTACCATATTGATCACCATTATAATCATATTCTGGATGGAGTTTATACATAAAAATGTCATCATTCCAACATTCAAAGGATTTGCTCCTATTACGGGATTGGTTGCAGGATTCACCACCATGATCGGAAATATGGCTGGTGCTTTTGCTAATCTATATTTCCTGGCTATGCGATTACCAAAGCAGGATTTTATTGGAACAACGGCATGGATTTTTTTGGTAATCAATCTATTCAAATTACCCTTTCAGATCTTCTACTGGAAAAATATAACATGGGAAACAGCTAACATTGATCTCTTGTTAATTCCTTTTCTTGGTATTGGTTTTTATACCGGGAGTATCCTTACACGTAAAATCAATGAGCAACAGTTTAAACTAATGATCATATGGTTAACCATTTTGGGATCACTGCTAATGGTCTTTAAAAAATGAGGCCATTCCATATTCAGGCTATAATCTAAAGCATATGACGAAATATATTTTGATCTTTCTATTTTTTCCAACTTTTCTACATGCTCAACATACTCTTTGGTATGATAAACCTGCGGCAGTTTGGGAAGAGGCGCTGCCTATTGGTAATGGGAAAATTGGTGCTATGGTTTTTGGTGGTGTATCTGAGGAACTAATCCAATTAAATGAAAGTACTTTGTATAGTGGCGGACCAGTCAAAAAGGTAATTAATCCGGCTTCTCCTCAATACCTAAAACCCCTTCGAGAAGCATTATTAACGAATGAAGATTATGTTGCGGCTGATGATTTAGCCCGGAAGATGCAAGGTTATTTCACAGAGTCTTATCTGCCATTAGGTGATATCCGCATTAAACAACAAATTGGTTCGGTTTCTGACTATTATCGAGAATTAAATATTGACAATGCAGTTGCCTTAACGAGATTTACATCTGAAGGGATTATATATACTCGAGAGTATTTCATCTCAGCCCCTTCAAATGTATTTGTGGTGCGTTATACGGCTTCTCAAAAGGCAAGATTGCATATAAAGATCAGTGCTAATAGTTTATTGCGTTATCAAGCTGTGAGGGGAAGTAATCAGGAGTTAATCATAAAGGGGAAAGCTCCAGCTCATGTTGATCCAAGCTATTATAATAAGCCAGGTCGGACCCCGATCATTTATGAAGATACTACTGGGTGTAATGGTATGCGATTTCAATATCGGATAAAAGCAGTGTCAACTGGCGGTACTGTATCAACCGATACATCCGGAATTGAAGTATCTGATGCTGATGAATTGATCCTGCTGGTAGTGGCTACAACCAGTTTTAATGGCTTTGATAAATGTCCCGATAGTCAGGGGCTTAATGAAGATGCAAATGCAATTCAGTTGTTGCGTAATGCTGAAAAAAATCAATATTCCCTTTTGAAAGATGCTCATATTAAGGATTATCAGCAATATTTCAACAGAGTAAAGTTTGATCTGGGCAGTGCAGATCAACAAGCACAAGCCAAAAAACTTAATACTAAGGATCGATTAAAGGCATATGCAAATGGAGCACTTGACCCAGGATTAGAAACATTGTATTTTCAATTTGGTCGTTACTTGTTGATAAGTGCATCTCGTCCGGGGAGTCCGCCAGCAAACTTACAAGGTATCTGGAATCCTCATTTGCGCGCCCCCTGGAGTTCTAATTATACGATCAACATCAATACAGAAATGAATTACTGGCCTGCTGAGGTTACAAATCTTTCTGAATTGCATATGCCTTTGCTGAATTTTCTAAAAGGTTTATCTATTACGGGTACTGAAACGGCAAAGCAATTTTATAACTTGAGCGGATGGGTGGCACATCATAATGCTGAGATTTGGGCAACATCGAATCCTGTGGGTGATGTAGGAAATGGAAATCCAGTTTGGGCAAACTGGATGATGGGAGGGAACTGGCTTTGTCAGCACCTTTGGGAACATTATGCCTATACAGGCGACAAGCTATTTTTATCCAATCATGCTTTACCTATCATGCTTCAGGCATGTCGCTTTACATTAGATTGGTTGGTAGAAGATAAAAATGGACAACTCGTAACCGCGCCCTCAACATCTCCAGAAAATACCTTTATTGATAAAAGTGGTAAACACTTTTCCGTGGCAATAGCCTCCACTATGGATATGTCGATCATCTGGGATCTTTTCACGAATACCATTCAAGCTCTTGATATAGTTAAGACAGATGAAGCATTTAAAAAGCGTTTGATAGAAGCGCGCGCTAAATTATTTCCTCTTCAGATCAGCACTAAGGGCGGATATCTTCAAGAATGGTATAAAGATTTCAAAGAGTCAGATCCCCAACATCGACATGTTTCACATTTATTTGGTTTGTATCCGGGTCGGCAAATTCTGAAAGGGAATACTCCAGACTATTTTGAAGCGGCTAAACAGACGCTTGCGATTCGGGGAGATGGTGGTACAGGCTGGAGCAAAGGTTGGAAGATCAACTGGTGGGCAAGGCTACAAGATGGTAACCATGCTTATAAACTAATAAGGGAGTTGTTAAAATATACCAGCTCTATCCAAACTGAGATGAGCAACGGAGGAGGGACTTATGCAAATTTATTTGATGCGCATCCTCCTTTTCAGATCGATGGTAATTTTGCTGGTACATCTGGAATGGCTGAAATGCTGCTTCAAAGTCATGATGGTTATATACATCTACTGCCTTCCTTACCCGATGCGTGGAATGTAGGCAGTGTAAAGGGATTAAAGGCCCGTGGTGGGTTTGAGATATTAGAATTGACATGGGATAGTGGGAAGATAAAAAAGCTTAGTATAAAATCCACTTTAGGTGGGAATTGTAGAATTCGTTTGCCGCATTCTATAAATGCAAAAGCGGCAGTAGGCGGAAACCCTAATTCGTTTTATCTTGTACCCGGAAGAAAGGGAGAGGAGAATATTCCTTCATTTACTTACGATATAAAAACGATTAAAGGCCAAATCATAACTTTTAATCTCTGATTTATTTATGAAAGAAAAATGCATTGCCATCGTATTTTCATTTTTGCCCTTATGTTTAGCCGCTCAAACTATTTTTTCATTTAAAAATACAAGTTCTGTTGATCGGACTGATGAGCTCTTAATGCTGACAAAAGCGGATTTCAGTAAAAAAGGCCTAAAGCTAAAATCCGGAGAGTATGTTCAGTTACGAACTGCAGAAGGGAAGGATATAGCCACTCAGTTTGATGATCTGAATGGTGACGGCATTTGGGATGAGCTGGTTTTTTTATACTCATTCAAGGCAGGAGAAGAACTGAAGCTCAGCGCTACGGTTTCGGAATCAAAGCCTTTGGTTTCTGCTGTACAACGAGCACATGTTCGTCATATGCGAAAATTAGATGGTACGGAATTTGGGCCTGATCTTCAAGTAGATTCTGTTCCATCTGGTCAACCGGCTACCGATTTTACAAAAGTTAAATTACCTCCTTTCCTTACGGAAGGCCCGGCATGGGAAAACGATAAAGTTGGATTTAGACTTTACTTTGATATTCGAAATGGAAAAGATATTTGGGGCAAGAAGACTGCTGAAATGGTGTTAGATCGAGTAGGGAAGTTTGATCAGGCTAGTTATCACGAGGAGCAGACCTGGGGAATGGATGTGTTGAAAGTAGGGAAATCTTTAGGAGCAGGAGCATTAGCCCTTCAAGTTGGAGATAGTTTGATTCGTTTAGGCGGAGTGAATATGGGAAAGATCATCTATCAAAAAATTGCGGATGGTCCAATTAGAGCCATATTTCGTTTATTCTATCCTGAATGGAGAGTATTAGAAAATGCTAAACCTGTTCATGTGACGGAGGAAATTTCCATTTGGGGGGGACAGTATTTTTCAGAAAGTAAGGTAACCATAAGAAATGCTCCTGCTGATGCCCAGATCGTTACAGGTATAGTAAACCTTAAAAGTAAGCAGGTTAATGAATTAAAAGAGCTCAATGCCATTTTTACTTTTGATAAGCAATCGGAGAATAATGATCTACTCGGTATGTCGGTTATGTTAAAACCTGGGACCATTTATAGTAGTGGGAAAACAGCAAATGAAGGGACGGATATTACTCAAACTTATTTTGTATCCTCTCCAGTTGGTAAAAAGCCATTCATTTTTCGGTTTTATGCCGGCTGGGAAAAGTCTTCTAAATGGTTTACCTCAGCATCCAGCTTTAAGCAGTTTTTAGAGAATGAAGGAAAATCGTGGAGCCATGCCATTCAGTATAAGTAGAACCTGAATTATAGTCCTTCTAAGAATAAAAAAGGTTATCGATACAGATAACCTTTTTTGTGCCCAAGACAAGATTCGAACTTGCACAGCCTTTCGGCCACTACCACCTCAAAGTAGCGCGTCTACCAATTTCGCCACCTGGGCATACAGGGCTGCAAACGTACATGATTTTAGGAATTTTACCAAGCATACCAAATAACATCGATATTTTTACAACATCTCAAAAAAGGACAATTCATGGATAATAGTACAGCTTCATTTGCTAAACTTCTTCAAATTATGGATGACTTAAGGGCTAAATGTCCATGGGATAAAAAGCAAACGATACAATCACTTCGTTCGCTGACCATAGAAGAACTATATGAATTAGCTGATGCCATTGTAGCTGAAGACTGGAATGGCATTAAAGAAGAGCTGGGAGATCTTTTGCTGCACATTGTATTTTATGCCAAGATCGGAAGTGAGCAGGGAAAATTTACTATGCATGATATTTTGGAGGGTATTTGTGAGAAGCTTATCTCCAGGCATCCACATATCTACGGAGATATAGTGGTAAATGATGAAGAGGATGTAAAACGTAATTGGGAAAAATTAAAATTAAAAGAAGGAAAAAGGTCTGTCTTATCTGGAGTTCCTAATAGTTTACCTGCAATCGTCAAAGCCTTACGTCTTCAGGAAAAGGCGAAACAAGTAGGATTTGAATGGGATAAAATTGAACAGGTACGAGAAAAAATTGACGAGGAATTTATTGAATTAAATGAGGCCATTCAATCTGCTCATCAGGATAAAATAGAAGAAGAATTTGGTGATGTACTTTTTTCTATGGTCAATTATTCTCGGTTCTTAAATATAGATGCTGAATTGGCTTTGGAACGAACCAATCGTAAATTCATCGACCGATTTAAAAAAATGGAGGCAATGGCTGAAGAAAGCGGACAATACCTTCATGATATGACACTCGAAGAAATGGATGCCATTTGGAATAAAGTAAAAGCCCTTCGCTAATTATTGAATACTTTGATTTCTCTCCTTTATGAATTTTTCAAATTCAGCTCTGCTGAAACTACTTAGATTTTGTTTGGCAGTCAATCCGCCTTTCTGTGCAGCCAATACACCATAACGTACATCATCAAATCCTTCTATAGAATGCGCATCAGGGTTAATGGAGATGAACACCCCTGCTTGAGTAGCTCGTTGGATAAATCTCCAGTCTATATCTAAACGACGGGGATGGGCGTTTAATTCGATGACCACCTTATGTTTTTTACAGGCTTCAATGATCTGCTCATGATTTACTGGGTAACCGGGGCGTGATAGTAATAATCGACCGGTCATATGACCTAATATTGTAGTGTATGGATTCGATATGGCCGTTAATAAACGATGCATGGCTTTTTCTGCATTCATTTTCAAATTCGAATGTACAGAAGCGATGACCAAATCAAATCGTGAAAGATATTCGTCGCTATAATCCAGTGATCCATCGTTCAATATATCACTTTCAATACTTTTAAATATTTTGAATGGAGCAAATTTTTGATTGAGTTCATCAATATGTTGATGCTGAGCTATAACTCTTTCTTCAGCCAACCCTTTCGCATAGAATGCCGATTTACTATGATCTGAGATGACAAGATATTCTAATCCTCTATCTATACAGGCTTTTGTCATTTCTTCAAGCGTATTTGATCCGTCGCTCCAGTTACTATGGCTATGAATAATACCCTTAATATCCTCAGTGGTGATCAACGTTGGTAGGGTAGATTCTGCTCTCTCTAGGATTGCTGGATCTTCTCTTAGACATGCCGGAATATAGCATAGATGGTTTTGGCTGAAATAATCTTGTTCTGAGGATAAACAGGCAGTTCCATATTTTTTCTTCCAGGCAGCTAAAAATTCTTCACTACAGCTGGTTTCAAAAACAATTTGATTGAATTGTTCTGTATTCGTTAGCCTGAATTGAACTGGAATAGTACCGGATTTGAAAACCAGTAGATCATTCGTTTCAGACCTCAACTCAAATCCTTGGTCATTCAATATTAATTTCAATGATGAACCAGATATGGTGGTAACATACTCCAGTTCACGAATGATCTCTAACTGTCGGCGAATAGCACCGGTAAGCTCTATTTTAAACTCAGGGAATAAAACCTGAAGTTGATCTTTTAGGGCTAAAGCAAAGGCTTCTACTTCGGCAAAAAGGAACTGATCTTGATGGGATAAAAAGAATTCTATAGCATCTTTTACATGCTGTTGTGTTTTGTCTCCAAATCCTTTATAGAGAAGAAGTCGGTTTTCATTACAGGCATACAATAGTTCACCCAGGCTTTCGATCTGCATTTCTTTCCAAATGGTATTGATCTTTTTGGGGCCTATACCTTTTATTTGTAGCATGTCCAAAATCCCTGAAGGCGTTAGGGCGATCAATTGATCCAGTACACCAAGCTTTCCAGTTTCCAGAATCTCTAGGATTTTTCTACCTGTGGATTCACCAATTCCTTTTGTAGCCACTATATCGGAAGGGGATAAGGTATGGAGTTGTATGGGCAGCTTATCAATAGTAAAGGCAGCAGCGCTATATGATTTCGATTTAAAAGGATTTTCCCCATGTATGTCCATCAATTTGGATAGCAGGGAGAATTGATCGGATATAAAATCATTAGAATACATGAGGCAAATGTATTCGATTTACGAATTGATTACTTGCATGATTATCTCTGTAAAAACGAAAAAAGTCCCGATTTGCATCGGGACTTTGGTATTACACTTGGATAAGTGTCGATTACTTCTTAGCAGCTTTCTTAGCAGCTTTCTTCTTAGGAGCAGCTTTCTTAGCAGCT
>CAYTXC010000027.1:0-21213 GCA_964441425.1 uncultured Sphingobacterium sp.
CTTTTTTTTAAACGCGAGTATTGCTCAGCGATTTAAAGAAACGATATTTACTACTCTAGACTCTATAACGAATATTCCATACGGCGAAGCTAGGAATATAAAGCATGAAAATGAAAAGTTATTTCTTGATTTATACTTGCCTCATGCTGATTCAGTTAAAAATCGTCCTGTACTGATTTTTATTCATGGTGGTGGTTTTGTTAATGGTAGTCGTAAAACAGCTGTTGCACAAAATGTATGTAAGTTATTTGCGTCTAAAGGCTATGTAACCGCTTCAATCAGCTATCGTTTAGGCATTGAATCTACGAAAACGAAAAATGATTATGCGGAGGCTATGTATAGGGCACAACAAGATGGAAGAACAGCTATTCGGTTTTTAAAAGCGAATGCCTTTGCGTGGGGACTAGATACTACTCAGTTCTTTCTGGCAGGTTCTTCGGCTGGAGCTATGACCAGCTTAGCTATAGCCTATATGGATAATAGTGAAATTCCTAAGGAAATTGATCAGCTTCAGTGGGGTCCTATAGAAGGTCAACCTTCATTTATGGAACATTCTTCTTCTGTAAAGGCAGTTTTGAATTTCTGGGGGGCTATGATCGACCATAATTGGATAAACAACTCCAATATTCCACTTTACAATACTGCTGGTACATTAGACAAAACTGTACCATACGATAGCTCTTATGACTATCATGGGTTTAAATATGGACCTTATATCTTGTACCAACGTTGTCTTGAATCAGGTATTCCCACTTCATGGAGACCGTTCTATGGGGTAGGGCATACTCTCGATTCGAAGAAAACTCAATTAGATAGCTGCTTCACTGAATCCGTTGATTGGTTATTTACGAGATTGAAGATCAACAAGCCTTCAAATGATATTGGAGTTAAACGATGGGAGGCTGAAATTTTACACTTCGATAGTTTGAATGCTGTTGAAAAGCATGGACAGGATGCCATATTGTTTATTGGAAGTTCATATATACGTCTATGGAAGAATATTAGAGAGGATCTCAAATATGATGATATTATTCATCGTGGATTTGGAGGCTCTAATTTGGCAGATGTTTCTTACTATGCCAAGCAACTTATATATCCTCATCAGCCTAAAGCTATTTTTTTATATGTGGGAAATGATATAGTTGGAGGGAGCAGAGATAAAACTCCATTGCAAGTTTTAGAACTATTTAAATACGTTGTGCAGATAATTCGAGCTAAATATCCTGAAATTCCAATTACCTGGTTGGCTATTTCACCCAGTGAGAAAAGATGGTCGGTATGGAATAATATTCAAGAGACTAATAATTTAATCAAAACGTATTGTTCATCTAAGGAAGGTTTATATTTCATTTCGGCAACCGAAAAATTTATTGGGAAGGACAACAAACCAGACAGCTCCTTATTTCTAGAAGACAAGCTGCATTATAATGATAGAGGATATAGCCTTTGGGGAAAATCTATTCGCAAAAATCTGCATCGTATAGTAACAGCAAAAAACAACTGAGTATGTAGATTGCACTCTACAACCGCCAATACTCTGTTTATCTATATATAACTTATAGATCGTTACCACAGTTTATGCTGGTATGGAATTTATTGTAGCGATATAGCAAACGCTTTCAATAAAATATCCATAAATTTAAAATGAGACGATCGTTGATTTGCTTTATTGCATCCATCATTAGTGTAAAGTTGGCTGCACAAACCGTTCAAGTTCCAGCAGGAATGGAAATGGTCAACTATGGTGATGTGGATATTTCCCTGATTACGGCTACCAAGTGGTTATCTGATCGACAAGCAAGCCCGGGTTTTTTCAGTGTATTTGGTAAAGGATACTTTAGCAATTATTCAGATCAATTTCATATTGATGGCTATATAAAAAAATTTGGGGCCGATCCGTTTTTATTCCCGGTTGGAAGTGGTAATAAACTTCGTCAACTTGAAATTTCTACTCCACAACAATCATCTGATGCTTATGCAACTGCATGGATTGAAGGAGACCCTTCTTTCACTGCTGATCCAACGCTTCCATTCGCTGGCTTTCATCCGATCGACAAAGTGAGTGATCCTATTGTGTTGGTTACTTCCACCGGACAGTGGGATTGGATGGTAGGCAAAGATGGAAATCTTGGTGCTTTTACAACCGGTGATGGTGATGGTATAATGATCACGGTTAGTATGCCTGATCTTACTCAGTTTGCCGACACTTCGGAATTGCGATTAGTTGGCTGGAATGGATCAAGCTGGATTGATCTCAGTGGTAAGCCTACCGCAACTGGAAATACGGAGCAAAGTAAAATAAGTGGAATAATGATTCCGGGAATCTCGGCAATCTCAATTGGGAAAATCAAATCCTTTGGATCTGGTGATTTCAGAGGATTGCCCAGGCTGGTATTATTTCCCAATCCAATCTCCAATCAAACCAATATCCAACTTCGATTCAAAACCGAATATTCTGGTATTGCCGATCTGATCATCTATAATGCTATCGGACAGAAAATCAACACTATCAAAGTAGTATGCACTCGTGGTATAAACCAATTATCTGCAAACATTTCAGGTCTGGTTTCTGGGGCATATATCATGCAGCTTCTAGATGTGAATGGAAGTCCTCTTACTCTCGCAAATAAATTTATAAAATACTAGATACATAAAATGAGATACAACATTTTACAGCGATTAACAGCTATTGTATTAGCCTTATTAAGTTCTCTATACTTCGATACAGCTTGGGCGCAAATTAAAATTGGTGATAACTCCCGAACGCTAAATCCAAATGCAATGTTAGAGCTAGAATCGAAAAATAAAGGGCTACTTCTTCCTCGTCTTTCTCTTCAATCTACTTCTGTCCCTGATCCTTTAAAAAATTTTGAAGCGGGTATGATTGTGTATAATATAAACACTAAAAACGATGTAAGCCCTGGAGTATATTTTAGTGATGGAAATAAATGGATCAAAGCGATTAGTCCTAATAATTTTTCGGACAGTACTTTCTTATCCACTCTGCCGTTCTTAAGTGGTGCCAAAACTATACATCATATAGTGGTATCCAATGGGCAATCCATATTTCAAACACCCTTTACTATAGCTGACCCTGATAAAGTTTTTCTGTTTCGGAATGGTGTTCTAATATCTTTTACTATAAATGGAAGCAATACCATTATTTCAGAACTGCCCTGTAATACAGGCGATCATATCAGAATCATTCAATTATTATAAAAATTCAAAAACTACAAAATGAAAAAGATCCTTTTCTTTCTGATCACAAGTATTTCATTGTCTGTCACTGCTTTTGCCCAAAAAGACACAACCAAGGTTATCGATAACAAGGGAACAATCAAATGGGTGATCTCCAACACAGCTGCCGTAATTACGAAAGCAGATAGTACTTTACTTTTTGTGACTCCAAAACAATTGGCCGATAGTAATTTTCTTAAGCAAGCCAATAATGGGCTTACAAAAAATGGACAAACTGTTCAATTAGGTGGCGCATTGAATCAAGTGACAACAATTGCAACTAGTGCGGAAAATTTTCTGCAGATCACTGGTTTGCAACCTGGTTCTAATACTACCGATAGTGTAATGGTCATCAATCCGTCAACCGGGCAGCTGAAATTTATTTCTGCATCGGCTCTTTTCAATGCCCTCAGTTTTGGGAATGGTCTGACTAAAACGGGTAATAGTGTTGAATTAGGAGGTACACTTACTAAACCTACTACTTTGACTACATCCGCTACCAATAATCTTAAGATTACAGGATTACAGAGTGGTTCTCTAGCTAGTGATAGTCTGGTTGTGGCCTCAAGCGATGGTACATTGAAGATAGTAACAGCGGAAACGTTACTTCAGAGTGGTAATCAATATTTTACTACTACTGCTGGACAAAGTAGTTTTTCTGTGGCAAATATGCCGGCTAATTCCTCTAAAGTTTGGGTTTTTAGAAATGGTGCTAAACTCATACCCGTATTGGATTATACCACAACTGCCGGACAAGTTACCCTTACTTCAGCATTGAGTTCACTGGTAGCAGTAGATGATATTATAGAAGTACAATGGGTAAAATAATTAAAAACCCTTGAATTTAATCCCAATTCAATAACAACATTAATCAACACATTCATTTTCCTTAAATGTTTGTGTTGATTAATCATTTTGATTGTCATGAGAAAGCAACTATTGGTCATCTGCTCTATTCTTTTTTCCTATTCGATTTACAGTCAGGTAATGATAGACCCGAAAGGAACACGTGTTACCATAGACAGTAGTAAATGGAAATTAACAGGTAATAATCTTTCGAATAAAAATTCTGGCTTAGTAGGTATTGGAACGTTCACTCCAACCGCCCAGTTACATAGTAAAGGTACACTTCGCTTTGAAGGATTGGGATCAAATACAACACAAACCAGAATGTTAGTATCGGATGATAATGGAAATATTAACACCCGTCTATTTTCAAATCTTTTTTCAACAGAATTAAACGGTTCATCTAATATTATTTCAAATCCGATGCTGTCTCAAGTTTCTTCTCCTATCATAAAAGGCAGAATAACTGCTGGCGTGGGTAATGTAGAGGATCTTACACCTGCTAATGTTACCTCTATGTTGTCTATATTCACGTCAACAGAAAAAGGACTGGTGCCGGCTAGTGGTGGAGGAACGGAGAATTTCCTTCGTGCGGATGGCGTATTTGTGAAGCCCAATACAGTAGGACGGCAGATGATAACCATCACCTCTGATATTACAAATAATAATGCTACAGGGAATACTTTGCAAGATGTGACTGGATTGTCTTTTAATGTGGTGGCGGGTACTATTTACCGTTTTTATGCGATCATTCCATATACCAGTAACTCAACTAATAATGGCAGCCGTTGGACAATTAATGTACCAACCTATAGTTTTTTAAGTTATATCTCCCGATATACCTTAGGCGCAAGCTCTGAGACTGTGAATTTTTTAAGTGCACCGAATTTGCCTTTACTATGTAATAATAACTCCAATGTAAATGAAAATATAGCCACAATAGAAGGGGTGATCAGACCATTAGTTAATGGCGTCCTTCAAATTCGTTTTGCCAGTGAGATCGGCGGGTCGTCCATCACAGCTAAAGCAGGTGCAAGTTTAGAATGGTGGTAAAAAATAGTCCTACATTGTATGCAGGACTATTTTTGTGCCCAGAACAGGAATCGAACCTGCACACCCTTGCGAGTACCAGATTTTGAGTCTGACGCGTCTACCAGTTCCGCCATCTGGGCTATGGGACGGCAAATATAGGCAATTTTTAAATTGGTGAATTCGTGGTTTCTGGAATTTGTGATTTTTAGTTAAAAGTTCAAAATCCGTAAACCTACTAGTCTGCAAATTCGTAAATTATGCCATGATAATCCTAGGCTTGATCCGAGAAGATAAAGTGCCAGCTGATAATCGTGTAGCCCTTACTCCTTCACAATGCAAATGGCTTCAAAATCAATTTTCTGATATCAAGATAGTGGTTCAATCTTCGTTTAATCGTTGTTATTCCAACAAAGAATATCAAATGGCAGGTGTTACCATATCTGATGATATTCAAGGTTGTGATATTCTTTTGGGTATTAAAGAGGTACCGGCAGAAAAACTGTTAGAAAATAAAACCTATTTATTTTTCTCTCACACCAAAAAATTACAACCTAACAACCAAAAAATGTTTCAAACCATAATCCAAAAGAAAAGTACCTTGATCGATTATGAATGTATGGAGCATGAAGATGGCACTCGTATTATTGGATTTGGATTTTTTGCAGGAATTGTTGGTGCACATAATGGGATCATGTGTTATGGTGAAAGAACTGGATTATTTCATTTGGAAAGAGTGTATAAGCAAAGGAGTTTCAGAGAACTCATTCATAGTTACTTTGGGTTAAAACTCCCCAATTTAAAAATTACGGTAACCGGTTCAGGTAGAGTGGCACATGGGGTATTAGAGATCATGAATCTTATGGGTATCCATGAAGTAGAACCCGATCAATATCTATCACGTGAATTTCAGTATCCTGTTTATGTTCAACTTAAAGGAGCAGATCTTTACGCACACAAGGAAAAGGGTACGTATAGCAGAGATCATTTTCATGATTTTCCTGAACAATATACCTCCATTTTCAAACCTTATTTAGCTCAAACGGATATATTAATGAATGGAGTTTACTGGGATAAACAGATACCTAGACTCTTTGAGAAGAAAGATGTCACACAACCTTCATTTCGTATTAAAACTATTTCAGACATTACAGACGATATACATGGTTCTATCCCTATTAATTATGGAGATCAAGATATTTTTAACCCTGTATATGGTGTAGATCGAACAACATTGGAAAAAACAGCACCTTATTTACCCCATTCTACTGATATCATAGCCGTTGGAAATCTGCCAAACGAATTGCCCCGTGATGCTTCTCGGTATTTTGGAGAACAATTAATCAAGCATATTTTACCAAAACTATTGCAATTGGAACCAGATGATGGAACGTTAAAGAGAGCCACATTGATCCAAAAAGGGGAGATCACATCAGGATATTCCTTCATGAAAGAATATGGGTATTCTAAAATCTGATATTCAAATAGTAATCATCTAATAATTCGATCATCCGTACTGAATACCTACCATCTAATTCTTTTATATTGATGATCTCCTTTTGGAAAAGATCTTCTTTGTAAGTAAATAATAATAATACTCTGGTGTATTCATGATGTAAAGAATGCCGAATCAAAGCTTGTTGATTAGCATGTAATGCAATATTTGAGGCTAATTCGATTGTTTCTTCTATTCTTGCAAATGGAATGATAATAGCAAATTTACCTGTTGAGGAAAGATTTTTTTTCACTACGGTAAATAGCTCTTCTAATTTTAGCATACTACTATGCCAGGCTATATTTTTATGTGCATTTTCGGCTAGGAGTTGATTTTCATAGAAAGGTGGATTTGAAATGATGAGATCATATTCATGCGGAAATAGAAAGTTTCTCGCATCTCCTTTTACTGCAAATACTCTTGATGAAAATTCAGCTTTTCTAAGATTCTCTTGTAGTTCCTCAAAAGCATTATCATCTATTTCAATTCCATCGATGATTGCGTTTGATTTTTGTGCGATCATCAACATCAATAGACCTGTACCTGCTCCAATATCTAGGACCCTTGTTGGTAAATCCATTTTTTCTGTGACCCAAGCACCAAAAATACACGCATCGGTACTAACCTTTTGAGCACATCGATTTTGTGATATGGTAAATTGCTTAAATGAAAAATCGCTCATGTAAATAGATTTGCAGATCTTAGAATTGATGGATTGACCTTATTCCTAGGTTCTAGCGTGCCTCTGGTGAAATGTCCAGTCCTGCCAATTCACCGGATAAAAATTTGTAATGGCCTGTAATAGCGATCATTCCAGCATTGTCAGTACAAAATTCAAACGGCGGAACATATACATTCCAGTTCATTTTATTCCCAAGCTCTTGTAAGGAATGTCGCAATCCCTTATTTGCGGAAACGCCACCTGCCATACAGATTTCGTTGATTCCAGTTTGAGTAGCCGCTTTTTTTAACTTACTCAACAAAATACTATTAATACGATGTTGTATAGATGCACAGATGTCATTCAGGTTTTTCTCTACAAAGTTTGGGTCTTCTTTTTGTTTCTCTTTTAAGAAATACAAAATTGCCGTTTTGATTCCACTAAAACTGAAATCTAACCCATCAATCTGAGGCTCTGGAAATGAATATTTAAACGGATCTCCCTTTGCTGCATATTGATCGATCAATGGTCCGCCAGGGTAGGGAAGTCCAATTAATTTTGCAGTCTTATCATAAGCTTCTCCAGCTGCATCATCTCTTGATTTCCCGATCACTTCCATTTCGAGTGGACTGCTACATTTTACAATTTGAGTATGGCCTCCACTAACTGTTAAACATAGGAATGGGAAAGATGGTTTAGGTTCATGGATCAGATTAGCCAATACATGAGCATGCATGTGCTGAACGCTGATTAAGGGGATGTTTAGGGCTAATGCCATCGATTTAGCAACTCCTGCTCCAACTAATAATGCCCCAATTAAACCGGGCGACTGTGTAAAGGCTATAGCAGATAAGTCTTTTAAGGTTATTTCTGCTTTTTGAAGTGCAGCATCCACTACTGGAATGATATGCTGCATATGTGCTCTGCTAGCCAGTTCTGGAACTACGCCTCCATATTGTTGATGTATCTCCTGTGTAGAAACAATATTTGATAATATCTTACCATTGGAGCATATTGATGCGCTTGTTTCATCACAAGAGGTTTCAATGGCTAAAATATTTATTGGACGCATTCCGCAAAGGTAAGCGGCTTATCTCATAAATTAACGAGATCTAATGGCATTTACAGGATCCATTTTCGCTGCTGCTGAGGCCGGAAGAATGCCACTCACTATCCCAATTAAAATGCATAAAAATATGGATAACGCAAAATTGCTCCAGGATAAATAAATATTGAATTTTAGCACACTAGATAATATGAAGGTGAGTGGTATAACGAGCAATAATCCGATCAACCCTCCAATTATGCAAAGAAATGCAGACTCAAGCAAAAACTCACCTAAGATAGTAGAACGTTTAGCCCCAATGGCTTTTTTGAGACCAATGATAGGTGTGCGCTCTCTAACGGTTACAAACATGATGTTTGCTACTCCAAATCCGCCCACAATTAACGATAAAATGGCAATGAACCAACCTCCTAAATTGATATTGGCAAATAAAGAATCCATTGATGCTGAACCTGCTGTTACATCATTTAAAGAGAAATTATCTTCTTCTTTCGGGCTTAATCTGCGTTTAGCACGCATGATACCTCTTAATTCACCAATCAAGTTCTCAGTCGGTACATTATCATACGTCTGCACCATGATGAATCCATCCAAAAAACGGAAGTTGGCAATGCGTTTACAGTACTTTGCACTTACCATAACAATATTATCAAAGTCCCATCCTCCGATCAAACTTCTACCCGCTTTTTTAGTTACCCCAACCACCAATACTTTATTGCTTCCAAGTTGTACAATTTTACCTACAGCTTTCTCGGGATTTTCAAATAGCCTTACAGCATTCTCATAACCCATAACCATAACGGGTGATCCATTATCAAATTCGGTAGAGCTTAGATATCTTCCAGCTAAAATTTCCACCTCTTGTATTCTGTCAAATTTTTCACTGATACCATACCAGGTAACATTCTCCAATACACTATTTTCATATTCCATGTTGGAACGATTAAAACAGGCATAGGCTACATTTCGTGCATATAATGATTGTTTTTCTACATATTCAGCCTCTTCCAGTTTAGGATTTGGTCTCGAAATATATTTCCACCACTCGTTAGGACCACCACCGCCGCCAAATGGAAATTTTTGAATGAAAATGGTATTGAGTCCGATTTTCTTCATATCGGATCGTATAGTATTTTCTAAACTATCGGTAGTAGCCTGGATGGATATAATACAAAAAATACCGATGGCTATTCCGAGTAGAGATAGAAATGTCCTGAGCTTATTATTAGCCAGCTCATCCAAAGTTTGGCGTAAGATGGTCCATACAAATGAGAACATCTATAAAAGTAGTTATTTCGATCGAATTGCTACCACCGGATCTAATCTAGCAGCAATTGATGCCGGGATAATACCGGCAAGAATTCCTATGGCAATACAAATGGAAAGGGCCAAAATCAAGATCTTGAAGGAGATGAAAACTGGAAATCCAAACGCATTGGTTAAAATAAAAGTTAATCCAAATACCATCAACAAGCCTATCATTCCTCCTAAAAGGCAAATAAATGATGATTCCAGTAGAAATTCAATTAAGATGGTATTTCGTTTTGCTCCGATGGCTTTTTTAAGGCCGATAATAGCTGTTCGTTCGCGAACTGTAACGAACATAATGTTGGCAATACTGAATGCTCCAACAATCAAGCTCAGGATTCCAATAAACCATCCACCTAAGCTAACAGAGGAAAAAAAACCAGCAGCTTGTTTGCTAAAATCACTTACGGCATTCAAAGAAAAATCATCATCTTCTTTTGGTCCCAACCTGCGTATATTCCGCATAGAAGCTTTTAATTCCCCACGGAATGCTTCAATGTTCACACCCTCTTTACCTTGTACCATAATCATGGGGTCAGTTCCTCTTTCCATGAAAACAGTTCTGAAAAAAGGATAAGTAAATAGAACACTCCGATCGAATTCCCATCCACCACCTAAAAAGCCTTTACCTTGTTTTTTGATCACCCCTACAATCGTTGAACTCTTACCTCTAACTTTAATATGTTTCCCAACTGCGTTTTCGGGTTTACCGAACAAGAGTTCAGCATTTTCATTTCCGATGACAGCAACAGATCCTCCCTGTGCCAGTTCCAATGCGTTGAAATATCGTCCATGGGCAATTTCAAATGGTTGTATTTCGACAAATTGTTCGGTAGGCCCATAGACCTGAATTCTCTCCAACATACTGTTTCCGCTTTCTACATTCCCATTGGAACTAAGTACATAGGCAATTTTGTCTATCAACGGAGAAGTGGAATGAAGCATGCGCATTTCTTCATACTTTGGTTTTGGGCGATTCACATATTTCCACCAAGGGTAATCGGGGCCACCTGAATAATCCCATTTATCGATATAGATGGTGTTGCTTCCCAGCGACTTGATATCATTCTGAACGTTTTGTTCTAAACTATTCACGGTTGCCAAAACGCCGATGATGCAAAAGATGCCAAAGGTTACGCCCAATAAAGAGAGCGTTGTGCGCAATTTGTTATTGCGTAATTCCAGAATAGCAAGCCGAAAACTATTACTAATAATCTGTAGTACCTTTTTCATTTTGGCAAAAATACCAAGTATATAGCCAGTGGAGTCGAAGATGGTATAAACGGAAGATTTAATCCTTCATCGGCCTTTTTTTGATCATTCCACCTTTAGAATCCCGGATGGAATGCATAACCACAAAGGCATTGGGATCTATAATGTCCAACTCTCCTTGGAGTTTAGATATCTCTAAACGGGTGATCACGGTATAAATAATATCATGATCATATTTTCTAAAACCCTTTTTACCATACCCCCCTGTGCCTCTGTATGTGGTAATTCCTCTTCCTAATTTTTCAACGATCATCTTACAAATCTCCTCTGATTTTGGAGAGATGATCGTGACTCCTGTAAATTCTTCTATTCCTTCCAAAATGAAATCTACCGTTTTCGAGGCGGAGAGATAGGTAAGCATGGCATATAATGCTGTTTCGATCCCCAATAAATAGGCGGCAATGGAAAAGATTAAAACGTTCAACATGAGTATAACGTCACCAATGGTCATTGAACTTCTACGACTTACAAAAATGGCTAGTATTTCAGTACCATCAAGTACTCCGCCCCCTCTCACCGCTAATCCTATTCCCATCCCTAAAAAAAATCCCCCAAAAACAGATATGAGTAATTTATCCGATGTAATTACCGGATAAGGGAAAAAAGCCACCACCAGCGCTAGCATGCCTATGGCAAATGCGGTTTTAATGACAAAACTTTTGCCAATTTGCTTATACCCTAAGATTACAAAAGGAATATTCACTAAGATCAATAAATAGGATAGTGAAATGTCGGTTGTTGTATTGATCAATAGTGAGATACCCGTTGCCCCTCCATCTACAAATTCATTGGGTAGTAGAAATCCTTTTAATCCAAAGCCAGCGGAAACTGCTGCTAAAAGAATGATTAGGATATCCCGAATTTCATGAAAAATCTTACTTCGCCAAATCTTATAACGTCTGGCCTTTTGAAAAGAAGAGATCCTCTGCTCCACCAAGCTCATATCATTTTTGATTGTGCTTAAAGATACTGTTTTGGCTGCAAAGTTCTACCTTTGCCCCCGCATGAAATACGATAGTGAGATACAAAAACGCAGAACATTTGCGATCATTTCGCATCCGGATGCCGGTAAAACAACACTGACGGAAAAATTTCTTCTTTTCGGTGGTGCCATTCAGGTGGCTGGTGCGGTGAAAAGTAATAAGATCAAAAAGCATGCGACTTCCGATTTTATGGAAATCGAGCGGCAAAGGGGTATCTCTGTAGCTACTTCGGTAATGTCCTTTCAGTATAAGGATAAGCTGATCAATCTGTTGGATACGCCTGGTCACAAAGACTTCGCAGAAGATACCTATCGTACATTAACTGCAGTTGACTCCGTTATACTGGTTGTGGATAGTGTAAAAGGAGTTGAAGAACAAACGAGAAAACTAATGGAAGTTTGTCGTATGCGCGATACACCGGTTATTGTGTTCATCAACAAACTCGATCGCGATGGTAAAGTACCATTTGATCTTTTGGATGAGATCGAAAAGGAATTGAATATTCATCTTCATCCGTTAAGCTGGCCCATCAATATGGGTAAGGATTTTAAAGGTGTCTATAATTTATACGATAAAAGTTTACTCTTATTTAATCCAAACCAAAAAGCAACTGATGAGGATATCGTACCAATAGAGGAATTAAAAGATCCTCAACTGGAAGGTTTAGTAGGAGAGAAGGATGCTCATCAACTTCGGGATGATGTAGAACTAATACAAGGAGTCTATGGTAATTTCGATCCAACCCCATATTTAGAAGGGAAGGCTGCCCCTGTATTTTTTGGTAGTGCTATCAACAACTTTGGAGTGAAAGAACTACTGGATACATTTATTCGTATTGCACCTACTCCAAGAAGCTTGGAGACAACAAAAAGAATAATTGATGTACATGAGGATAAGTTCAGCGGCTTTGTTTTCAAAATTCATGCGAATCTCGATCCACGACACCGTGATCGTATTGCTTTTTTAAGAGTATGCTCAGGTAAATTCGAACGCAATAAATATTTTCATCATGTTCGTTTAGATAAAGATGTTCGTTTTAGTAATCCTTACAGCTTCATGGCTCGCGATAAAGATGTGATCGAAGAGGCTTATCCGGGTGATGTGGTTGGACTTTTTGATACAGGCAATTTCAAGATCGGAGATACCCTAACGGAAGGGGAAGATTTCTACTTTACTGGAATACCTTCATTCTCTCCTGAAATCTTCAAAGAGGTGATCAATAAAGATCCAATGAAGACCAAGCAGTTGGAGAAGGGGTTGAATCAGTTAACGGATGAAGGAGTGGCACAATTGTTCACACAACATGGCGGAAATAGAAAGATCATTGGTTGTGTAGGTGAACTTCAATTTGAAGTTATTCAATATCGTTTGCTTCAGGAATATGGAGCTTCTGTTCAATTGAATAGTTTACCCTATTACAAGGCCTGCTGGATCACCTGTGAGGATAAAAAGACGATGGAAGATTTCATTCGATTCAAAACTTCCAATGTGGTAACGGATAAGGATGGTCATCTGGTTTATCTCGCACAGAGTGAATGGTACCTAAATACTGAAATGACCAATAATCCAGATATTACGTTCCACTTTACTTCGGAGATCAATAAATAATTGATTATTTACATTCTAATACATTAATCAATTTTATTTTATTATTCACCAACGTAAGTATCTGGTCTAATCTTCTTCAGCTCTTTCTTAACACGTTGCGATACATTTAGGCTATCAATAAATTTAAAGATCGCAGCTTCAGTGATGTGATCATTTCCTCGCGTTAATTCTTTTAAAGCTTCATATGGCTGCGGAAAGTTCTCTCTGCGTAATACCGTTTGAATTGCTTCAGCCACTACAGCCCAGTTATGATCTAGGTCTTCTCTGATTTTCTTTTCATGTAATACTAACTTGCTCATTCCTTTTTCCAGTGATCGGAAGGATAATATCGTATGTGCAAACGGAACACCAATATTTCGTAAAACCGTTGAATCAGTAAGATCACGTTGCAAACGGGAAATCGGAAGTTTTATGGCCAGATGTTCAAAAATAGCATTAGCCAGCCCCAAATTTCCTTCTGCGTTTTCAAAATCGATAGGATTTACTTTATGCGGCATCGCCGAACTTCCCACTTCTCCTTTCTTAGTCTTCTGCTTGAAATAATCCATCGAAATATAGGTCCAGATATCTCTACTAAAATCAATCAGAATCGTATTGATTCGTTTGATTGAATCAAAATGCGCGGCCAGATAATCATAATGTTCGATCTGTGTAGTAAAGTGTTGACGTTGTAGTCCTAATTTCTTAGAGCAGAAATCATCCGCAAATTTACCCCATTGCGTTTCTGGGTAAGCTACGTGATGTGCATTGAAATTACCTGTAGCTCCGCCAAATTTGCAAGAGTATGGAATATGTTGCATCAAGTCCACCTGATTCTGTAAGCGTTCTACAAACACCATAATTTCCTTTCCTAAACGTGTAGGAGAAGCGGGTTGACCATGTGTTCTGGCTAATAAGGGAACATCTTTCCAGGCTTTGGCCATTTTCTTCCATTCCAGTATGATATTGGAAATTCCAGGAAAATATTCTTGCTCGAGAGCATCTCTCCACATCATGGGTACCGATGTATTATTGATATCCTGAGAAGTAAGCCCAAAATGTACCCATTCTTTATGCTTATCCAGCTTTAAGCCTTCCAGCTCTCTTTTGATATAATACTCAACCGCTTTTACATCGTGGTTAGTGATTTTTTCAATGTTTTTGATCTCCTGGGCTTTTTCTGGGGAAAACTCGGTATAAATGGCTCTAAGAGCCTTGTGTGCCGATTTTTCCAGAGGGAAGAACTTTTTCTCGCCAAGGGCAATGAAATACTCAATTTCTACCTGTACGCGGTATTTAATCAGGGCATATTCTGAGAAATACTGGTCGAGTTGCTGTAATTGCCCACGATATCGTCCATCGATCGGGGAAATAGCCGTAAGAGCGCTTAAGTCCATATTCGTGTTATTACGTTAATTTGCACCCCGAAATTACGCTAAAGGTGTTGGATAGGAAAATTAGGATAGGAGCAGTCAGTTATCTGAATACAAAACCGCTGATCTACGGATTGGAAAGAGGGAGCATTCGTGAAAAGATCGAATTGATATCGGATTATCCGGCAAACGTAGCGACTAAGCTTATTGAAGGCTCAATTGATATCGGTTTGGTACCGGTTACGGTGTTTGACAAAGTTCCTCATGCCCAAATAATTGGCGAATATGGTATTGGATGTGATGGTGCAGTGGATTCTGTGGCTATTTTCAGTGAAGTTCCTATAGAGCAGATCACCACCATTATACTGGACTATCAATCTCGTACTTCTGTTGCACTAGCTCAGTTGCTGATGCGTGAATATTGGAAAAAAGAAATTCAGTGGATTCCCGCTTCCAATGAAGATTTTAAAGCTCAGATAAAAAAAGATACAGCTGCCATTATCATAGGAGATCGAGCCTTGCAGCAAAAGCAACATTCTATGTTTATGTATGATCTGGGTGAAGCTTGGAAGTTACACACTGGTCTTCCTTTTGTATTTGCTTGCTGGATTGCCAATAAGCCTATAAATAATGCGTTTATAAAGGAGTTCAACGATGCTAACCGTTTAGGTTTTGCAAACCTTGAACAAATAGTCATGGAAGCCAAAATAGGGTTTACGGATCTGTATAAATATTATACTCATTACATCAAATATGAGCTGGATGATCAAATGAAAAAAGGTATGGAATTGTTCAGGAAAAAACTTCTTTCTCTCTAATACCAAAGTCTGGCGCGTACGGATCTTAAATAGGCGAGTGTATTTTTGTTTATCTCTTTTCTTTTTTCTTCATGTCTAATTCGTAGTACTTCTTTCCACCCTTTGATAAAGCCAAATAGATCAAATTGCGTTTTGCGCAAATACTCAATTGACCACATAACGGATGTTGACCAAAAATATTGAATGGGTAAATACCTCCAGGCCACCTTGGATTTATTAAGCCATAACATGGCCAGCTTTTCCTTTTTGGTGCTTCGGCCAAGTGGCGATTCTTTATGCAACATCAATACTTTACCCGCATATCGAATGGCATGTCCTGCATCAATCAATCGATAACTGAGATCGTATTCTTCCATGCCATAAAAAAAATCTACGGGATAGCCGCCCATCTGTAAAAAAAGGTCTCTTCTAATAGCATGGGCACCACCTGCAAAATAATAGGTCTCAAATCGCTCCAGATCTTTATGCCTCTCTAGCTCTTTATGCGGAAAGGCATTTGCCTGAATTTTTCGGGTATCGAAATATTCTACCCGGAATGAGATGATCGCTGTCTCTCTCGAGCCACTTTGCTGCTCAAATTCTTTCAGTAAACTTTCCAGGCAATCCGGATTTCCCATTTCGGCATCATCATCTAACATGATAAGGTATTTACCAGTACTATGTTTTACGGCAAAATTTCTTCCTTTCGCTACACCCAGGTTTTCATGTGAATCGATGAAGTTGAATGGGAGATTGGGGTGGGTTTTGATAAAGTTTTTGGTTTCAGTATAATCAGCAGTAGAAGCATTATTCACGATAATGACTTCCTGCAATAGTTCATCAGCACGATGTAAGGTAGCAATGTTTTTAACCAGAGCCAACATATCGTTAGGACGATTATAGGTTATTATGACAAAACTGATCGGTTTCAACATCAATTCAGGTCTAAAAGATTTTTGTATTCCTGCTCAAATCTAGGCAATCCATAGTTACGAAAAGCTTGCTCTGTATTGGTTTCAGAAATATGTTTTAAATGTTCTTTATCGGATAATAATCGGTGTAAAAATTCGATAGCCTCTGTAATGATCAACTCCTCATCGTTAACAGAAGAGAAAAGAAAACCATTTTGTTCCGGAATTATATGAAACGGAATATCGCCAACGGGTGTGGCCATAATAACCGCGCCATGTGCCATTGCTTCCATCATCACCATGGGCAAACCTTCAGTAGTAGAGGGTATTAAAAGTACATCAGCCTGTTCACGATATAATCTGTTTAATTCATTTGGGTCTGATATATTTCCGCAGATTACATCTTTCTCTTTATTTTCTACGGTGAGTGATGCAGCAACATCACCAACGAATGTCATGGAAATAGGTAATTGTTTTTCTCTAGCTTGATTTGCGATGGCAGCAGCCAGATGCACTCTTTTTTCCGGTGTGCTTCTGCCAACATACATCACGCGTAAATGATCTGCAAAAACACGTTGCCTTTTTTGTGGCAAGTCAATCGCATTTTGAATGTATTGAATCCTGCTTTCATATGCTGATGGTATTCCATAACGATGATACTGCCTGATGTGATCGTCAATTCTGTTTTTGCTGATCATCACTGTTTTCTTATAATAGGCAATAAAGGGGATACGGATATAGGAAAAGCTGTTGAATGAATGAATCAATTCATATTGAGGAATATCCTTCCTTAACCATCGGCTTAATTTGTATGCAAAATTGGAATGCCCATTGAATACCACACATCTTTCTTTTTGGGTTTCAATATAACCTGCCAATATACCACGGTATATAAGATTATTCCAATACTGCCATTTGTTATCAGTATAGTTTGAAATATCGATGATATCGTGCCCCGAAGATTTAAACTGGGCGTAAAAAGCGTCATGGTGTGATTTGCGGGTAAATATAATTAAGGCTTGTCTGCCTTTAAAAGTATGTGTAATTTGAGTGTGAACTTTTTCTGCCCCGCCGGTATGAAAGAAGGGGAAAAAGAAATAAATATCATAGAATTTTCGTGGTAAAAATGAATATGATCTTAATCTTCCCCATAAAACAAATGGGAAAATAATTAGATCTTCAATGATCCTTTTTATGATCACTAGTTTATACCACATAGCGCTGCTTTAGTGATTTTAGGCATGACCTTATTAAATCCAGAGCGGTATAAATGGCGGTTTCCAGTAAAAATCCTGTAGAATAATGGTGTCCTTTGGAATTTTTTAAAAACTGCCATTTAGTTTTTGCTAGCTTACGAAATACATTATGTTGCCTGGAGCGCGTAAATGAATTCGAAACAATACGATGGAGCACTAGTGGGTTTTCTAACTTCGCGAATTTTTTACCCGCTGCTGCCATCCGAAGCCATAGATCATAGTCTTCCGCTTGGGATTGTGAAGACCTATATAAAAATGAACGCAATAGTTCTGTTTTGCATATAATGGTTGGATGGGCAATACAATTATTTTTGGGAAGATATTTTCGAATTTGTGATGAAGTGACCGCTTTCATATCATCTTCCCAGGTGCCAATATATTCATCTTCTTCATTGATCAGCTTAACCGTTGAAGCTAGTATATCAATTTCAGTATGGTCTTTCAAATATTTTAATTGTTCTGAGAATCTGTTAGGTAAACTTATATCATCACCATCCATCCTGGCTATCCATTCTCCTGTTGCTTTTTCAATCCCCAGATTTAGCGTGAAAACTAATCCCATGTTACCATGATTAGAAATATACCGGATTCGGGGGTCAGTATATGTTTGAATTTTTGCCTCAGAACCATCCGTTGAGCCATCATTTATGATGATGAATTCAAAATCCTGAAAATCTTGATTCAATATGCTATCGATGGAAGCTTGTATATACTTCTCTACGTTATAAACGGGCATTATGACAGACAACAAAGGCATTATTTTCAAAAATAATCAATAGTTACAGGATATCTATTCTTTCTACCACTTCTTTCACGATCTTTTCCCAATGATAGCTGTCAAAAAAAAATGGTGGTATTGGTTCATGCGTCGTCCATTTTTCCTGGATAGCCTGTACAAATGCATGTACTTCATTGTCTGGAACAATGGTGAGCTTTTTCCCACAAAGAGATGGATCAATTCCATTAGCGGCCGTTCTGTAGGAGATCACAGTGAGATCATTTTCGAGTGCTTCAACCAGTTTAACCTTCATACCCCCACCATTCGATACTGGATTTAAAAATATATCGGCCCCTAGAAAATACGGACTAACATTGTTCACATAACCAACTTGTATCATATTGGGATGCTGTAATTTGTTTATCCAGTTGAAAAGGGGTTTTTCATTTCTACCAGTTACCAGTAAAGTGAAGTCTTTTCTTTGTTCGGCGAGGATCGGTAAGATTTCTTCTACAATATGTTTTAATGCTAGCGCATTGGGAGCATAATCCAGCGTTCCATTGAATAGTAAAATTTTATGTTCCGGATGGATATTGTGTTTTGTGACTAATGTGTTACGTGCATTTACTTTTTCTTTGGTTAACGGAGGATGTTTTCGTTTCATTCCAATTGGTGCAAGCATCGTTTTGTCTGGATCAAGCTGAAAATGTTTAATAGCCAAATCTCGATCCTCATTTGTTTTGAATAAGCTTAATTGTGCATGTCGATGAGTATATCTTTCTAAAAAATAGAGAAAAGGCCACCACCATTTACCTAGCTTTTTAAAACGGTCAAATTCGATATTATGGGAACGAACAATTAAGTTCAACTTAAATTTTTTAGTTAGCCTAACGCCATGCCATCCATAATAAGGGTGTTCAAGTAGCAAGGAAGTAGGCTTTTGAGATACGATGGCATCTTCGATAATTTTATATGTCTTCCTTTTGATGAATTGTAGTTTATCGGTAGGTAGTAACTTTTCTCCTGTAAACATTTCATTGTACCAGTTATTATTTTGAGAGCAAATAATATGTACAGGTATTAAATGAGAAAGGTATTGCGTAAACTCCGCAACACCTTTCTGTCCGCCAAATTCAGCGGGAAATACTTTATACCAAACTACACTGATCAGCTTCGACATCTAAGCCGTTTCTTTTTTTCGATTTCTGAATTCCAGGAAAATAGCTAGTAAAAAAATCGCAATAAGTATAATTTGACTTGTAGTTGTAATCTTTTGCCCCATGATATACGACTGCGGTTCAAATCTAAAGTCGATCACATGTTTACCAGCAGGAACAGATAATCCTCGTAACACATAATTTGTTTTAACGATTGGGACTTCCTGATTATCGATAAATGCTTTCCAGCCTCGATCATAATATACCTCACTGAATACTGCAAATTGTGGAGTAGTGGATTCAAAACTATAGTTTACCACATCATTATCATTTTTGATTAACTGAATTTTTGCCGTTGAATCAAAAACTGGTATTGACTTAATATTTGATTTAAATGATTCCTGCACAATCGCTTCATTTGCGGCATCAAAGCTATCCAGCGCTTTCATTTCAGACCTGGCATCTGGAACAAATTTGATCGACTTAACCAACCAGGCACTTCCCAATGCTCCCGGATTTTGTTGTTCTACAGGTTGACCTGTTGAATCAGGAACGATCAAGTATTTTGTATTCAACATATTCAATACCTGAACATTCATAGGTTGCTTAGAAAGTTGATTTTCTATGAGGTCTTGATATAAACTAAGTTTAGCAGCATGATATCCACCTATAGATTGATGATGATAAGAAGTAATCGCATCATTGAATACATCCTGAGTTAAATTAAATACTCTGAAGTTGGGCTCTTTATCCTGGAGTATAGCCAGATCAGCAGCTGTAGGAGTAAATGCTGCTTCATTTTCTTCCGGTTCTAGAAAATTATCATTGGTCAAATATCTTTTTCCTACCGGAATAATATCTATTGCCGTTAGAAATAAAAGTGCAACAACGGCATATTCTCCTTTTAATTTATTTTTTGCATACAGGAAGATTAAAAAAAATGCTGCGGAAACAAAAAATAAAGATCGCATCAGGTCTGAAGCAAAGAGCGATTGTCGATCAGCTGCTGCAGCTTTTACAATTTCTTTTGCTATAGCAGGATCTTGTGTTAATACTTGTGAAAGTTGTTGTTGGATATATTGATCTCTACTATTTGTGTAATCAAAATTCAAATACATGATGACGGCAAGGGCAAAAATTCCTGCAGTGGCCAGTCCTGCCTTTTTCAGATCTTTCAAAAGACCTTCTTTATTGGAATCTGATTTAAAGGTTTGAGAAAGGGCTAAAACTGCTAGTATGGCAAAACTTAGTTGAGGGATAACCAAGATCATTGCTGGAGCCCTGAACTTATTATATAGTGGTAAATTTTCGAATAAGAACGTGTTGAAACCGGCTAGGTTTTTTCCCAGCGACATCAACAATGCTAACAGGGTAACGGCTAGTAACCACCATTTATGCGCGCTTTTGACATAGAACAGGGCGAAGACGAACAGAAAGCAGATCAATGCCCCTAAATAAACAGGTCCAGCATGCCCGGGCTGTTCCCCCCAATAAGCAGGAAACGCACCATATACTTG
>CAYTXC010000027.1:21223-26326 GCA_964441425.1 uncultured Sphingobacterium sp.
GATTTGCAAATTCTCCTGGTAATCCTTTTTCTTGCATTACCTGAACCAATTTAGATTCTTCACCAAGTGGTCGAGGGGATCCTCCATACACCTCCGGGATCATGAGTGTCATTAATTCAGCCTGGCCGTAGCTTCCATACATGAATGCATAAGCGGTATCTAAGCCTCCAGTATTCTTTTTTACTTTGGTACTATCATTAAGGTTTAAAGCAGCTTGACCGCCCCTTATGGTTGCTTTAGAATAATCGTAAGTTGTCATCAGCATCATGGCATTGGTCAGGATACCAATTAATCCCATGGCTAAAGAGAGCGATAAGGCTCTAATCAAATGTTTATACTTCTGATCTTTTATCCAGATGATTACATGCCCAATGGTCATGAACACCACCATTATTCCAAAATAATAAACGATCTGGAAGTGATTCTGGTAAATCAGAATAGAGGAGAATAAGGCTGTAAAAGCTGCGCCCAGTCTATATTGTCCCTGAAATATCAACATCAAACCTCCTAAAGCAGCAGGCATGTAGGCTATCGATAACATTTTGGTGTCATGCCCTACAGAAATGATCACGGGATCATAGGTGGAATAGGCATAAGCGAGTGCACCCGTCATCGCCATCCAGGGGTTTGCCCCTAACACCAGCCCTAGGAAGTAAAATCCTAAACAGGCCAGAATAAAGAAATTGAAGGGTTTGGGAATATATAAGGAGAATAGCTCATTGGCATAATATGCCAGATAGTTATTATTATTGGTAGCGATCTGGAATCCCGGCATTCCACTGAACATATTGATCGTCCAAAGTGGTGCTGTTCCATGGGTCTCCTTATAATCCTGTATATCTTTACTCATTCCTTTCCAGTGCATCACATCACTCTGCTGTAATACTTTTCCATCTAAAGCAGGTTTACAATAGATTAGGGATATGAAAATAAACGAGATAATTGCCACCGCATGGGGCCATAATTTCTGAACATTCAATTTCTGCATGCTATTACATTCTGAATGGCAAAATACAAAGGATTATCAATTTCTGGGTAAATGCTTATCTTTTCCTTATGATTCACAATATAATGAAAGACCGCCCCACTAAACTTTTTATGATTCTGGGGGGGCTTTTTGTAGCCACCGTTCTCATTGCCGAAGTTATTGGGGTAAAGATATTCTCCCTGGAGGATACACTCGGACTGCCTAAAGCAAGTTTTTCTTTATTGGGGCAGGATGGTCTTTCCTTTAATCTTACTGCCGGTGTAATGCCTTGGCCGGTTATTTTCATTATGACCGATATTATCAATGAATATTATGGAGTTAGGGGAGTTCGATTTCTGACTTTACTTACAGTTGCTCTTATTGGGTTTGCCTTTGCAATTTTTTATTTTGCTATTCATACCAGCCCAGATACTGCTTACTGGCTTGGTTCAGGTAAAGAGATGGGCGTTCCGGATATGCAGGCAGCATTCAACGCTATTTTTGGTCAAGGAATGAATATTATTATTGGTTCTTTGATCGCTTTTGTACTTGGACAACTCATTGATGCATTTGTTTTTAGAAAGATTAAAGTGATTACTGGGGAGAAATCAATCTGGGCAAGGGCTACCATGAGTACAGTTGTGTCTCAATTCATCGATAGTATTGTGGTTACCTATGTTGCCTTTACTATTTTCAGAGGAGTTCCTGCGGCCCAAACCATGAGCTGGGCATTAACCGCCTATGCATATAAATTTCTTGTCGCTATTCTGATGACTCCTTTGGTTTATCTGGTTCACTATTTCTGTGAATCCTACTTGGGTGCAGCAACCGCAAGAGACATGAAGATTGCGGCCCTTAAAGATATGTAGGTCTGGATTTGATCAGATCGGCTACTACTTTATCGATGGGCAGTGTGACTGATGCTGAAGAGAAATTTTCCCAATCAATGAAGCGGAAAGTTTCAATCTCGCCGGTTTTGGCATAGACATCTAATTGGGCTGCATCGAAATCAAATTGCTTTTCCCTGATGGGCGCCGTGATAGGCTCTAATGCTTTTACATGATAATAGATAGATATGATCTGATGCTCTGGGTTAAAAGCCGACATTTGGAAAAAATCGGTTGTGTACAGATGATCTCCTACATGAATCTGCAGACTCATCTCTTCAATGAATTCTCTTTTTAAACAATCACGCGTTCCTTCCCCAAATTCCAATCCTCCTCCGGGAAATTTAGTATAATAACCTCCTCGGATATATTCATCAGCAACCAGAATTCTGTTCTGGTCATCAGTTAGAATACCATAAACGCGGATATTAAACATTTAGAACCATTTTTTCTTTACAAATAGCCAAGCTATGACAAAAGAAATACCTAATGAAAAAATAATAGGTATGTAAAAAGCATGTGGCTGATCCTGATAGGGTATAGGAACATTCATGCCATACATGCTGGCAACTAAAACAGGGAATTGAAGTATGATGGTTATACCAGCTAAACGTTTCAATACTACGTTTTGATTATTGGCGATAATACTGGCAAACGCATCTAAAGTGGAGCTGAGTATATTCGTGTAGATGTTTGCCATTTCAAGCGCTTGCGACATATCTACGATCTGATCATTCAAAAATTCACGTTCGTCTTCCGTTAAACTGAGCATATTGGTACGCTCCAATTTCATTAATAAGAGCTCGTTAGAACGAAGAGCCGTAACGAGATATACCAAGCTTTTCTGAATACGCATCAGTTCTAGTAATTCTTCATTTCGATTAGCTTCATATAATCGCTGCTCCAACAGATTCCTTCGTTGATTGATCTCTTTCAGATAATCGATAAAAGTTTGCGTTACTTTTTCAAAGATCTTCAACACCATCATATTTCGCTTATCGGGATGACGATTCTGGAACGTATTCAAAAATTTTTGAATGGCACCATTCTCAAAAGAATTCACCGTAACAATTTGATGATGCGTTAGAATGATACAGATCGGAATTGTAATATAGTATGAATCACTATCGTTGAATGAATTATTTTCTGTTGGTGTTTTGATTACGATCAACTTCACATTATCCTCTTCTTCAAAACGTGAACGCTCATCAATATCCAAAGAGTCTTGCAGGAATTCCAATGGAATCTCCAACTGTTCTGCAATCTCTGAAAATTCTTCATGTTTAAAGGGGGGTAGAATATTTACCCAGGTTCCATTTTCTGGTTTATCAATGGAAGCTGTTGTGCCGTCTATGTTTTTAAAGAATTGGATCATCCCTTTCAGATTGATTTATCAACTACTGGACTATTGAGCTGATCAGTAAATTAGTCATTTAGTTCAATTGTTCCATGAAAAACATATGATGCAGGCCCACAAAGCCATATATTTCTAAATTCTTGTTCTCCCATACGATCGTATTCCACAGAAAGATTTCCACCTAATGTTTTCACATCTACTTTGTTGAATCCAAGTTCATTGTGAGCCGACATTAATGCAGATGCCGTCACACCTGTTCCACAACTCCATGTTTCTGCTTCTACACCACGTTCGTACGTTCTTACGAAAATGGTATGATCATTTATGTTCTCCACAAAATTTACATTGATGCCTTCTTTGGTGAACGTATCACTATATCGAATTGCTTTTCCTTGCTCAGTTACAGCAAAATCCTTTAGATCATTCACAAAATTTACATAATGGGGAGAGCCAGTATTGAGAATGAAATTTCCTTGATCTTCGTTTACCTTTTCTACATCATTCATCTTTAACCTGACCCATCCATTATCAGCCATTTCAGCCAGATGTTCTCCGTCGATTGCCATGAATTTATATATAGATCTATGTATTCCTTGATCAAAGGCAAACTTTACCAGACATCTTCCTCCATTTCCACACATGCTTCCTTCGTTACCATCAGCATTATAATATGTCATCTCAAAATCATATCCATCTTTATTTAATAAGATCATGAATCCATCCGCCCCAATACCAAAACGCCGATCACAGATAAAATGGATCTGTGCTTTTGATAAAATAGGCAAATGCATTCTTCCATCGATGATCACAAAATCATTTCCGGTTCCTTGATATTTGTAAAAAGGTAAAGAGGTACTCATATTTTTTCAATAATCTCCAAGGATGTTTTGATCAGATTATCTATTGCCACTTTAGCATCTTTTGAATATGTTTTTGCTACCCGATTGGCTACGATAACATTCAGCGATAAACATTGGTGACCTAATAATCTTCCTAATCCATAGATGGCGGACGTTTCCATTTCAAAATTTGAAATACGATGCGATCCAAAATGAAACTCTTGCAATCGTTGAACTAATTCAGGGCGAGCCAGTCCTAATCGTAATATTCTTCCTTGAGGTCCGTAAAAACCAGGACAGGTAACGGTTATGCCGCTATGATAACCTTTGGCAAAATGTTTGAGCAGGGCAGAAGAGGCGGCAGTAATATAGGGATTGGAAAGTGGCGAAGACAGTTGTGTATAGGCTGAAAAAGCTTGCAATATTTGACGTTCATCCTCCTGTAGTTCCGGACGATAAAAATGAAGCAAATTGTCTAAACCCAAACCATGTGTTCCAGCCACTAATCCATCAACTGGAATTTCTGGTTGCAGTGATCCGGATGTGCCCAAACGAAATATCTGTAAGGAACGATGCGCGGATTTTATGGTACGAGTTTCAAAATCAATATTAGCCAAGGCATCCAATTCGTTCATCACAATATCGATGTTGTCTGGACCGATTCCGGTGGAAAGAACAGTGATTCTTTTTTTACCGAGATATCCGGTATGGCTGATAAATTCTCTATGTTCCTGATGCGACTCAAGGGAATCAAAATATTTCGTTACTTCTGAAACGCGGCCGGGATCGCCCACTGTGATAACTGTATCCGCCAGCTCTTCAGGGTGGATATCCAAATGGTAGATAGCTCCGCGTTCATTTATGATGAGTTCTGAATCTTGGATCCGCTGCATATAGGAGTGAAAATCGGTTTAATGCCGATAAAGATTTTGGTTAAAGAATGTTAGACAAATGTAGCAGGAAAATCCTACATTTGCCCTAGCAAAATGGTTCCGTGGCCGAGTGGCTAGGCAGAGGTCTGCAAAACCTTCTACAGCGGTTCGAATCCGCTCG
>CAYTXC010000028.1:0-23813 GCA_964441425.1 uncultured Sphingobacterium sp.
TTGCGGTATTCAATAAAGTTGAAAATCTGGAAGATGCTGGTAAGCCACCATCTGCACGCGTTACGGCAGCAACTAAATAGGTAAAGTTTGCATCAGCTGCTAGAGTGGATAAAACCGTTGCAGAGGTATTTGGCGGAACAATTACACCAGCCATACGATGGATTATACCATTTGCTGCATTAATATCCGCTTGGGCAACAGGTATATTATCAACAAATGCAGCAGATCCTCTGCGAGATGGATAATTAACCAATCTGGTAAATGGACTTGCAGTGGATGCCTGAATCAAAGTAGGCATGGCTGCATTGGGGAATGTTTCCGGAATCATAGTGCTGGAAATAACTTGTCCAGGCACCACATGATATTGCAGAATTCCGGCAAGTGTAGCCAGAGGCAATGCACCAACTGTTGCTTCTGCTTGTGGTAATCCCAACGCTGCAAATAAACGATTGAAAGCAGCGTTGTCTGGAGCAAAAACAGTAAAACGGGCATCTCTGTTTTGTAATGCTGCTAATAGGCCTGCTCTTGTTACTGCAGCCTTCAAATAACTGAAATTAGCATCTGTGTTTACAATATCTCCAATAGTATTACCTGTTGGATTAAGTGTAATAATTGCACTAGGTGCGGGAACATCTTTGTTACAAGATGTTAAACCGAAACCTAATATCAGGAACAGGGCTATGAAAATAGGTTTGAATGTTGTAAGTCGGTTCATAATGATCTTTTTTTACCGTTCTTAATTAGTTAATGTTATAGGCAAATCCTACATAATACATGCCCCCGATAGACGGATTAGCAATTGCCGTAATGAAGTATTGGTTCAAAATGTTTGTTGCTCCAATTCGCATTACAGATTTGATTTGAGGGAACTTATAGCTAATCTGGGCATCTACGTTGTGATAAGCGGGAACATATCCATTAGCCAGTGAACTGGTGTAGAAGAATGCATCCTGCCAGCGATATGCGATGTTGAATGCCGTACGCTTATCTTTTAGGAAACCATTATTTCCAAAAGTTACATTGTAACGATAGTTCGGAGCATTGAAATTGGTGATATAACCATTTGGTACTTCGCCCAATTTGTCGAAGCTACCATTCAGGTTAGTAAAGAATCCTTTTTGGAAGTTATATTCTATACTGATACCTGCGCCATATGTCTTAACTAAAGTAGGTGAATTGATCGGAACCTGAAGAATACGACGCTTTGCTGGATCAAGAATATCTGTAGGCTGAGGATTGGCGGTTATAGATTGCACAACATTCACACTGGTAATGAAGTTTTTGTACTCTCCAAAATATCCATACACATCCACCATTAAGCGCTTATTTGCCGATAAAGCACGATATCCTGCTTCAAAAGAGTTAACCGATTCTGGTTTGAACTCACCGAATGGTTGCACTTTTAACTGAGGTGTTGGACTTAGCAGATCGTTAAGTGAATAAACCGGATTACCTGCAAAGTTGTAATAATTCAACATGGCAGGAACACCACCGATTAATGTTGCACCACCTACAGCCAGGTTGATGAACTGATTTTGAGTGGATGGGAAACGATAAGCTTGCTGATAAGAAAAGCGAAGATTGTGATTCTTAGCAAGTTTCACATTAGCTGTTGCTCTTGGAGTAAAACGACCTTGGAAGTTCTGATTCTTATCGTAGCGTCCAGATACGGTAAACTTAACCGTTTCGTTGAATAATGGTTTAGACGCCTGGATATAAACTCCGTATTCATTAATAGGAATAGTTCCTGTAGAGTCTGCAAATAATGTACCCTGTGAATTCAGTACAAAACGACGGAAATTACCTCCAACAAGAATGTCGGCAAATTTTCCGGTAAGATCACTTAAATTATATTGGCCTTCTACTGCATAGAGATCAGTTCTGTCTAGGAATTGACCACCGCCTTTTGAAATTGGAGTGGTTCTTAGCTTATCAAATAATTGATTGAATCGTTCAGATTTTGCTGCAGGACGTCCAACATCAGCTGTTGCCCTTCCGGTAGCATGCGCAGCCACATCGGTAGCCCCATTTAACTTGGCTGCTAAGAAAGCCTGACCATATTCAGTGTACCATTGAAGAGAGGGTTTCCATGCTTCGTTGAAAAGACGTGCTGCAATTGTGGCGTTATAAGCTTGGCCAGAATTCTCCTGAGTTGTGTAAGCACGGAGCATCCAGCGCTTAGCATTTAATTCAAGTTTATACTGCGCCATCTTCAGATCTTTCAAGATATAACGGTCACTACCTGTATAAACAGAATTACCCGTGCCCCAGAATCCGGAAAATACAGCTTCAACATTATTATTCAATTTATAATGTAGAGCGCCACCTAATTTGAAGTTGATGGTGTTGGGATCTGTTATTTCCTTTTCAGTATATCCTGTTCTTGAAACATTCATTGGTCTGCCCGTTAAAGTGGAAATATAAGGAGCAAGGAATGGCGCTTGTCCGGCAATTCCATTTAATACCTGACGGAGATCGATAGTTGTTTCATCTCCATAAACATTCACACCATCATAGTTGGGATCAGTTTCACGTGTGCCTGCAATTAAGTTTTCCGTAATTCGGTTATTGCGATTAACATTACGATAGTCTGCAGCGAGCCAGTCTTTTGCCTGAATTAACTCTGTATTAATCTTGAATGCAAATCTGTCATTTACTTTCTCAGCATAACGAAGACTCCAGTTATGGTAACCACCTGGTTGGCGGTATTTCGAATCTGTATGCATCATCCCCATCTTAGTTTGAAAAGACAAACCTTGATGGCGGAATGGACTTTTAGAATTGATCAGTAAGGTACCATTCATTCCACCAGGTCCGTAAAGAGCTGATGAGGCACCTTGAAGTAATTCCATGCTTTCTACATCTAATTCAGTAAGCCCAATAACCGAACCCACAGAGAAATTCAAACCAGGAGCCTGGTTATCCATTCCATCAATCATTTGATTGAAGCGGGTATTACCACTTCCGGCAAATCCACGCGTAGTTACTGTTCTAAAAGTTAAGCTGGATGCAACCATATCCACACCTTTCAGGTTCGTTACGATATCATAGTAGTTGGCAACTGGAGCATTGCGTAACGTTGCCCCACTTACCCTTTCAATTGAAACCGGTGATTCCAAAATACGGGTTGGGAGACGAGTAGCGGATACAACCAACTCTTCACCAAGTGCGGCACTTGGCATAAGATTGATCGATTGCTCTCCAGCAGCAGCTACAGAAATTTCCAATTCTGAAAAGCCGATTGATGAAATAACTAATGTAAAAGGAAATTTAACACTAGAAGGTACAGTCAGGCGGAAATTACCTTTGTCATCGGTAAACGTTCCTGAAGTTGATCCTTTAATGGTTACTGATGCCGCACTTACCGCTTCTTTGGTAAGTGAATTACGGACTGCTCCTGAAACCACCTGTCCTTGTGCAAAGGTCAGTATGGGTGACAGTAAAAGAGCTAAGACAGCAATAAATGCTAATCGTTTCATAAGCAATGAATTTTAATCCAAACGAGGTTAAAGTAATAATAGTTTGAGCATCTTATCAAATTATTTTTACCACTTTTCGCTTACAGGATATTCCTAAATGGTTTGAAAATGGGTTTAAAAGTGTTTTTTTTGAGGTTTAGCCTATAGAAAAAGATTGTTTTTAATTGAAAATCAATAAGTTACTTAAGTGAGCTTAATAGCTTCTCATTTAAAGTAACATAATCCGGATTTTTTGCTGCTTTTGCCAGTTCAATTGATTTCGTAGCGGCTACAATAGCCTCTTGTTTTTTACCTATACGCGCTAAGCAATTGGCTTTTTGATGCCATACCCAAAAAGCAGTTGGCGTTTGTACAATGGCTTTATCTAACCATTCATTTGCTTTATTAAGGTCTTTGTTATTGTCCAAATAATACATGGCAGCTTGAAAATAAGGCTTAGCATCCTTATTCATGGCGTTATCGATCTGTGCCATCACCTTTGAATCTATATCTGCAGTTATGGGCAGAAAAACAGCTGTTTTTTCCCATAAAACCAGCAGGTCCATAGAGTTTGACTTAACATTCATGAATTGCATGGTAAAGGTTTCTGTATCGAATGGCATATCTACTGGCGTTGCTGTAACCCTTACTACATCCTGATCTTGCTTGTAGGCTGAAGGAGAAGTAACATCAGTTTGTTTCGTGATAATAAATGTCCAGCTACCGCTGTTGGGTATGGTTAACAGCCCATATTTCCCGGCAGGAATCTTTTTTCCTCCGATGATGACCTCATCACTAAAGGTTAATGTGGTTGCTCCGTTAGCACCAGTACGCCACACAGCGTTGTTAGGTACTAGATCACCAAAAATGCTTCTTCCTTTAGCATTTGGCCTGGAATAGCTTAGTTCTACATTGGACAAACCAAATTCTTGTTTTACCGTTTGTGCCGTTGATGGGGCAGGGGTTTTAATGGTTTGTGCTTGGGAAACAATCATGCTTCCTGCAAAAAGAAAGGTTACAAAAAACTTCTTCATGACAGACTATTTTAAAGGGCAAAAGTAGAACTTCTGACCTATTTTTCATGTTTTCTTTGAAAAGAAGGGTGAAATTGTATGAGGGTTTCCCTTAAAAATTCTCTATCCAAATGGGTATAAATTTCGGTAGTGGTTATACTTTCATGACCAAGCATCTCTTGTACAGCTCTTAAATCGGCACCGCCTTCCACTAAATGGGTTGCAAAAGAGTGACGAATAGTATGTGGAGAAATATTTTTCTGAAGGCCAGCTCTCGTTGCCAAATCCTTAATGATCATAAAAATCATTACCCTGGATAATCTGCTCCCTCTTCGGTTTAGAAAAAGTATTTCTTCGTCCCCTTTTTTGGTAGTTTGTCCTAACCGGGTATGATCCAGATATAACTTAACCTGCTTTACTGCATCATGCCCAATGGGAACCATTCTTTCTTTGTTTCCTTTTCCAATGACCCGAATAAAACCTGCTTCCAAAAATAAATGCGGTATTTTCATTGTTACCACTTCCGAAACTCTTAGTCCACAGCTATACATGGTTTCCATTATGGCTCTGTTGCGTAACCCTTCTTCCTTGCTGTGATCAATTTGTTTGATCATCTCCTCAATCTCTTCTAAGGTTAGTACATCGGGTAACGTTCTTTTTAATCTGGGTGTGTCAACAAGTTCACAAGGATCTGTCTTTATGATTTGTTCAGATACGCAATACTGAAAAAAGTTTCTAAGTCCGCTTATGACACGGGATTGAGATGTAGGACTCATGCCTAATTCAGCAATCCATTTTAAGAAATCCTGAATATCATTAAGCGTAATGTCAGAAGGAGGTAGTGTTTTCTGTTTATAGCCGAGGTATTGTGTAAATTTTTCTACATCCCTAAGATATGCATCAACTGTTGCATCAGATAATGATCGTTCTAAAAATAAGAACGCCCGGAAGCCTTTTTTGTATGGTTCCCACATAAGTGCAAAATAAATTTTTTTATAGATAGTTTTCTTTTGTCCATATTTGCCGTTCATTTTAACATATGCAACCTCTCAGCCTGAAGACTTTTAAGAAACGTGTGGCCTCTAATAAACGAAAAATGAGAATGTTTCTAACTCGATTAAAGAAAACACCGCCTAAAACACTTGATCAGTGGGCCGTAACTACAGAACCTAACGTTTGGAAGGAGGTTGACTGCCTTAGTTGTGCAAATTGTTGCAAATCTATGACGCCAACCTTTACAAATGCTGATATTAAACGTATTGCCAATTTTTTGGGAACAACTGCAAATGATTTTCGTAAGACCTATTTACTTAAAGATCGAACTGGGGATTGGATGAATGTCAAGCAACCCTGTCAGTTTTTGGACATGAAAACAAATAAATGTTCAATCTATGCAGTTAGACCATCAGACTGTTCTGGCTTTCCTCATTTGAGCAAGAAAAAAGTGGAAGACTATATACATGTTCACCACCAGAATATTGAATTTTGTCCGGCAACATTTAATATGGTGGAAAGAATGATGCAACAATTCAAATAGGGGCATTCTTTTACAAATAAACATCTTCGATCCATAATATTTCAGGTTCTCCGTTTTTCAATAAAATAGATAGGATGTCAAATTGTAACGTATTCCATTTCGTGTTCATATTCATATAGGCTTCAGCGGCTTTGATGATGTTTAGCATTTTTTTTCGATCTACACTTTCCTCTGGAAATCCTCCAGTTTCTGAAGTTTGCGTTTTGACTTCAATGATATGGAGTGATTTGCCATCAGTTGCGATTATATCAATCTCCTGATGTCGGTGCCGCCAATTTGTTTCTAAGATCTCAAAACCAATAGATTCAAAAAATTGGCAAGCAATGTTTTCACCTTCTATTCCAATGATTCGCCTACTTCGCTTAACTTCGTTGTGTTTCATAATCGTCATTCAGATATGTTTAAACTGGAAGGAAAGGTACAGCACTATGCATGGGGTGGTAGGGGGTTTCTCCCTGAATTATTGGGCGTTTCCAACAACGAAAACCGCCCCTTTGCCGAATATTGGATGGGTATTCACCCTTCAGCTCCTTCTTCCATAATTACTGAAGGTGAAAGAAAGGACCTCGCTGAGTTGATAAGAAATTCCCGTGATCAATTTCTTGGAAGCGAAGTCTTGAAACATTTCACTGAGCTTCCTTATTTACTTAAAATCCTTGATGTACGTGAGATGCTATCCATTCAGGTTCATCCCACAAAAGAGGAGGCAAAGAAAGGTTTTGAAAAAGAAAATCTTCAAGGGATTCCATTAGATGCGTCAAACCGAAATTATAGAGATGCTAATCATAAACCTGAGATGATGGTCGCCCTCGGTGATTTTTGGTTATTGCATGGATTTCAACCTGAGCAACAATTAAGGGCAACATTATCTAAGGTTCCAGAGTTCAACGCGTTACTTAATATTTTTAAAGAAAAAGGATATAGGGCTCTTTATAAGTATGTTATGGAAATGAGTCAAAAGGAAGTAGATAGGATGCTTTCTCCATTGGCGGCTCGTATCCTCCCTGCCTATGAGGTGAATGAAATTCCAAAATCTTCACCCGATTTTTGGGCGGCAAGAGCTATGATTACCTATCCTGATCGTTTTGATCGAGGTATTTTTTCCATTTATTTTTTCAATTTAGTAAACTTAAAAAAAGGAGAAGCTATATTTCAGGGAGCAGGATTACCTCATGCATATCTGGAAGGACAAAATGTTGAATTAATGTCTAATTCTGATAATGTATTACGTGGCGGATTAACACCTAAGCATGTGGATGTTACTGAACTGATGAAACACACAAGTTTTGATCCCATCCATCCTCAAAAAATGGAACCGATAATGTCAGGTTTCGAAAAACGCTTTATCTGCCCGGTACCTGATTTTAGTCTTTCTATGGTAACATTGAAAGCTGGAGAAAATTATACAGTAGAGACTACTGGCCCCGAAATTCTATTTGTATTAGAAGGAGAAGGTACTATTGCCGGCATGAAAGCAGCAAAAGGAGAGGCGTTTTTTCTGAAACCTAAGGAAAATGTAAACGCTGAGGGATCATTGAGTTTCATAAGGGCATTTGTGCCATAAATATCCAAACCATTGGGGATAGGGTGGTTATTGTTCAAGTAATCCACATATATGAGGAAAACTAAAATAAACAGAAACTTTACCTATATCCTTAAAAAGCTATTTTTGCTATCGATTAATCAACACATAGCATGAAACTGAATCGTCAACTTGTCATAAATTTCACTTTATTGGTTCTGGTGGCCTCTTTATATCGTGTCTTACCTCGACCATATGGTTTTGCTCCTCAGATTGCCATGGCTTTATTTGCTGGTGCGGTTGTAAAGGATAAACGATTTGCTTTCGCCTTTCCTTTGTTATCCATGTTTTTGTCGGATTTATTGTATCAGGCACTTTTCATAATGGATTTAACCCCTATACAAGGATTCTACGCTGGTCAGGTTGAAAACTATCTCATGATCACGTCATTAACCTTAATCGGTTTTCTGATGAATAGTCAAAAACTGAAGACATTAGTTGGTGGATTCATTGCTGGTCCAACTGCCTATTTCCTAATGTCTAATTTCTCTGTATGGATAGGGGGAGGTGGTTATCATCGTCCCAGTACCTTGGAAGGACTGATGCTATGCTATGCGGATGGAATTCCGTTCTATCAAATGAGTATCTTGTCAACTTTCTTTTTTGGTGCGGTTTTATTCGGTGCCCATCAATTGTTCCTTAAGCGTTTGAACGTACAACAAGCCTAAGCCGAACGATTTTCTTCTTCGTAATATTGATCGATCAATAAATGCTGTCCGTCAGCAGCTGAAGTTGCTAACTCGTCACATCGGTTATTGTATGGATTTTCTGCATGTCCTTTAACCCAGTGAAATCGAATATGGTGTTCTTTTGACAATTGATAAAATCTCTTCCAGAGATCGATATTTTTCTTTCCACCTTTGAAGTTTGTTCTGATCCAATTCTCCAACCATCCTTCCTTTACAGCTTTTACTACATACTGACTGTCTGAATAGATGACGATATCAAGACCTTTACGCGTTAAGGCTTCAAGACCTGCGATAACGCTCATTAGTTCCATCCTATTATTTGTGGTTAACCTATACCCAGCCGAAAGTTCTTTTTTGTTGTCCTTCCACATTAAGATGGTCCCATAGCCACCTCTGCCTGGATTTCCTCTGGCAGCACCATCAGTATAAATAGTTAGTCCGTTTTCGTTCAGCATGAACTAAACATATGTATTTATAGGTAAAATGCTGAAAAATTCAGAATTAAACCTTGGTTATCTTGATCATGTTGGTGGGAAGATGTAGTTGAATGGGGATACTTCCCGTGTTTACGACCATATCGCCTTCTTTTAGAAATCCTCTTGTTTTAAGTATCTGTATCTGATCTTCAATAATATCATCCATACTTTCTTCTTCATCATAGAAAAAAGCTCGCACCCCCCAACTTAAACTTAGTTGATTCACCAGAGCTCTTTCTTTTGTGAAAATATAAAGTGGCGCTTTAGGACGATAACTACTTAACATAAAAGCTGTATAACCACTTGCTGTCATTCCGATTAATGCATCAGCATTAACATCTTCGGCAAGCTTACAGGCATTATAACAGATAGCATCGCTATGGAAAGAAGGTGAGTGGGGAAGCGGTTTCAGATCCTCTTCACGATTATACCGATATTCTTTTTGTTCTACTTCATGAATGATTTTTCGCATGGTCTCTACTACCAAAACAGGATATTGACCAGCTGCTGTTTCACCGGAAAGCATTACAGCATCAGCACCTTCCAAAACGGCATTGGCAACATCAGTTGTTTCACTGCGGTTAGGTTTGATCCTATCGATCATACTCTCCATCATTTGTGTTGCTACAATTACAGGCTTAGCCCGATGTAAACATTTTCTAATGATCTGCTTTTGCACTAGAGGCACTTGTTCAACAGGAATTTCCACTCCAAGATCTCCACGTGCAATCATGATTGCATCCGATTCTAAAATGATCTCGCGAATATTAACGACTGCTTCAGGCTTTTCAATCTTGGCGATAACTTTTGTCAGACTTTTATTTTCCGACAGAATAGCTTTGATTCCAGTAATGTCTTTTACATTTCGGACAAACGACAGGGCTACCCAGTCGAGCTTTTGCTCCATGATAAAATCCAGGTCGGCAAGATCTTTTTCAGTTAGTGCAGGTAATGATATTTTTGTATCTGGAAGGTTAATTCCTTTTTTTGAAGAGATTACGCCACCCAAAGTAACCATTACTTTCACATGGCCTTCTTTGGTGATTTCTTTTACTTCAACTTCGATCTTACCATCATCAATCATGATTTTGTTTCCAATCTTAACATCTCCGGCTAGGTTAGGATAAGAAACATAAATCCTGTCCAATGTTCCAACACATTTTTCATTGACAAAGGTTAGGATATCGCCTTCTTTTACAGCCAAAGCATTATTCTCAATCTCACCTACTCTGAGCTTGGGGCCTTGGAGATCTCCTAGTATAGCGATATTATATGGCTGTGTGGAATTGATCTTACGGATGTGCTCAATGATCTTCAATTTATCTTCATGTGAGCCGTGTGAGAAATTTAATCGGAATACATTCACTCCTGCTTTAACTAGAGCGAGTAATTTATCATACGTATCACAGGCAGGACCAACGGTTGCGACGATCTTAGTTTTGTGATGCGTATGACGAATACCCGCATCCTTATCCATATCCTTGTGTAAATATTTTTCTATATTTTTTGCCATAGTATTATTTAAGGGTTAACTGGCGAGGATCTTAACGATCTTAAACCATTCTTCACTAATTTTCTGTTTGGCTTTAATGGCATTATCTAATGGGGTGAAATGCATTTTATTATTGACGATACCAACCATAACATTATGCTTTCCTTCTTTTAAACATTCTACTGCGGCATAACCCATTCTGCTTGCGATCAATCTGTCTAAGCAAGTAGGTGCTCCACCACGTTGAATGTGTCCGAGAATACAAACACGAACATCGGCTTTAGGTACACGCTCTTTTATAATCTTGCCAACTTCATTACCACCCCCAACATCATCGCCTTCAGCTACCACCACCAAATTCACTAATTTCCTCCTGCGCTCTTGCTCTAATAATGAATTCACCAGCTCTTCCAGATGTGTTTTTCGTTCAGGGATCAAGATATTTTCTGCACCAGTGGCAATCCCACTATGAAGGGCTATATAACCTGCATCTCGTCCCATCACCTCAATGACAAATAACCGATCATGTGCATCTGCCGTATCTCTTATCTTGTCTATCGCTTCAACGGCGGTGTTTACTGCAGTATCAAATCCAATGGTGGAATCGGTACCTGCAATGTCTTTATCGATAGTGCCAGGGATGCCTATACAGGGTATATCAAACTCATTTGAAAAGATCTGTGCGCCTCTGAATGATCCATCTCCTCCAATGATCACTAATCCGTCAATCCCTCTTTTTTTAAGATTTTCATATGCTTTTGCTCTTCCCTCAGGAGTCATGAAATCTTTGCAACGTGCCGTTTTTAGAATAGTTCCTCCTCGTTGAATGATATTAGCCACACTTCTGGATTCCAGTTGTTGAATTTCATCATCCAGCATACCCTGGTAGCCACGCATGATACCAAATACTTCATATCCTTCATATAGGGCAGTGCGGACAACAGCTCTAATCGCTGCATTCATTCCAGGTGCATCTCCACCAGAAGTGAGGACACCAATTTTTGTAACTTTTTTGTTCATGGTAATTGCCGATTAACATTCTGGCTCAATCGTTGACTACTTTAGCTGTTCGAGAAGCGAAAGTACTGATTTCCCCCCAAAAGGGAGCTCGAAGATAACGCCGTTTAGGCAAAAAGGAAAAGGTTTAGGGGAAAGCAATGACTTATGTTAATAAAAAAATAATGCGGTAATTTTCCGTTCTATGAGTGGCAAAACTTTACTAATAACAGGTGCTCACGGACTGGTTGGTCAATATATCTTCAAACTACGAGCACAGTGGAATGGTCGAATTATTTTCACTGGCCGGGGGGAATCTCGATTGCCTGTTGGAGAATATATATATGAAGAAATGGACATAACTAATCAACAAAGAATTCATGATGTTTTTGCAAAATATTCCCCTGATATTGTTATTCACACCGCAGCAATGGCGCAGGCAGATGAATGTGAAGAACAAAAAGAGAAAGCATTATTGAATAATGTCACGGCTTCTACATATTTACTAAATGCTGCTGAAGCTTTTCAGGCATTTTTTATCTTCCTATCAACGGATTTTATTTTTTCTGGAGAGGATGGGCCATATGATGAGAACGCTATTCCTGATCCAGTAAATTTTTATGGTCAAACCAAATGGATGGCGGAAAAATATGTAAAAAGTTATCCCTTTGGCTCAGCTATTGTTCGTACCGTTTTAATCTATGGAAATGTACTCAGTGGTACAAGATCAAATATCATTTCATGGGCGCGATCAGCATTAGAAAAAGCTATTCCATTTAAAGTGGTAAGTGATCAGATACGGGCTACTACTTATGCAGCTGACCTGGTATGGGCTTTATTTACCATAGCAGATAAGAAATCAGAAGGTGTCTGGAATATTGCAGGGAAAAATAATTTATCTCCTTACGACATAGTACAACATGTTGCAGCGTATTTAGATCTGGATGCCTCCATAGCTGAAAAAGTTGATGCTTCAACCTTTACACAAGTTGCCCGCCGACCCCTTAAAACTCCCTTCATCATTGAAAAGGCGAGGAGAGAGCTGAATTATGATCCACATAGTTTTGATGAGGCAATGCGAAAAGTTTTGAATGGCGATTAGTTCATCAACAAGATATTTGCACTTCTTTGTAAGATATTAAAAGCGATTTCTGCCATTAAATTTTCTTTATCAAGAGTCGGATTTACTTCTGTAACCTCAAAGCAGCAGATGTTACGAAGCTGCATGAATTTAAATACCATGTCCTCAGCTTCTCTTTCTTTTAATCCATTTTCTACGGGTGTTCCTGTCCCCCTGGATATGCCTGCATCAAGGCTATCTACATCAAAGCTTACATAAATATCAGAGCAGGAAGATAAATGATTGGTCGCCGAACGTACAATATTTTCCAGGCCTTTTCTTCTGATTTCAGATGTAGTGATGACCCGAATACCTAATTTATCGATCAAATATTTTTCTTCTTTTTCATAGTCACGAAGCGCAATCAACACAATATCCTCTGGCAGCACTTTGGGTGAGCTACCTCCAAATCGTTTTAACTTTTCCCATTGTTCAATAGTATCTTGATCTACATTATGCAGGCGACTTTCTTTATTATCAATACCAAGTGATATGGCAAGTGGCATTCCATGCAAATTACCTGATGGGGTAGTATAGGGAGTGTGAAGATCGGCATGTGCATCTATCCAGATAACGCCTAATCTCGATTCAGGCTTGGCCATCTTGATTCCCGCAATTGTAGCTCCTGCAATACTATGATCTCCGCTCAATACAATTGGGAAAATTCCATTGGTGATGGATTCATGTATGGCACTGCTTACTCTTTCATACATGGTATGAATTCCATTGATGCGCTTTGCATAGGGAGAAGTAATCGGTTCAAATAATAACCGGTTTTCACAAGGAACTTTTTCAGAAGGAAAATGAATGAAAAAGCTGCTCATGAAATCAAGTGCAGCTATCTTGATCGCATCAATGCCTAAACTGGCTCCTCTGGTTCCCGCTCCGATCTCCGAGGGAACTTCAATCAGCTTGATATTCTTCATGACTTCCGATTTACCTATCTTTTGGAAATGGATTGCTTCCAAAGATACTGCCTGCCGTTCGCACTATTCTGAATCGAGTGAACATTTCTTCAGAATACCATTTATTCTCTCGAGTTTGTTTCACTACATCCTTATGTCGTGTTTTACTATAGGCAAATGCTTTCATCATCTCTTGGTTCTCCCAAATGCTGAATGTTGCCTGTCTGAATAAAGGCATTTCGCCCATCCCGATGGAAAATGTCAATCCGGGTATATTCGTTATTTGCTTTTGTATGGGAACAACATTCTTCCAGAAATCATAAGCTTTATGCGTTTTAATTGTGGCTCTTGTTAGCACGGCAACTGGTTCATCTATAGATAAGGGTAGAGGGCTTGTTTTCAGGGATATTTTATTCCAGGTGCCATGGGATAAAACAGGTTCCAAGATAATGGTCCAGGTTTCACAACCGCAGAATTTCCACCAATTGGAAATAAATTTTCCGTAATACTTCTGCTTCCATTTTTCATAATCCTGGAAGTTACCTGTATCCGCACTATAGGTTAATAATGCCCATTGATTCCAGTCGGACTGTAAACTAAACACGCCGTTCTTACCGCACCCCATCAGTTTGAAAAACGCTATCTGCTTATTTAAAAACAACGGTATGCGAAAGAACGGCATGCTATGTATAGCCGTTAAGATGTGTTTATTGGGATACCGACTTAGTGTAAGTACAATATGTTGCATATTAATTACCGCCGCCCCGCTGGCTGCCCATGATCATGCGGAAACCACCGCCTCCTTGGCCACCCATTTCAGACATTGGCTTAATATCATAACCCTTGGGGATCTCAAAAGTTTTATCATCGATATTCGCATCCAGGTCCACCTTGGTTACTACCATATACGTTTTCATACCGTTTTGCCTGGTCGTTTCGTATTCCATGGGAAAACCATTAAGCTTTTCCATACCCGGCAGACTCATACTCATACCCCCACGCATCATACCTCCGCCCTGGCTCCCTCCGCTAGTTGCAAAGCCTGCGCCCATTTTAAAATCAGGTGCATACCAAACAGCTGTTTCCGTTACAGCACCCTGACGATCTTTTGTTTTGATGATCGCTTTTTTACAGGTAATTCCAGCAATTTTTTTTGATTCTTCAGTATATAAGATCTCGGGTCCACCATCATTAAATCGCAATCCCATCTTTTCCAATGAATCCCTACGAAGAGCACGGATGGAATCCATTCTTTTGGTCATGGCTTCTGCTTCAGCATCAGTTGAATAAAAACCTTGTTTACGCCCCATCATTTCCATAAGGGTGGTCGTCTTTTTTTCTTTACGATCGATGAACGTGTAGTTTTTTCCAAAATCAGAGGATGTCTCAATTTTAGTTTGATCACCTTTGTAGAATACGGTCATAGCCGTTTCTATATCTCGTGGCATCATTCTCATTCCATTATCATCGCCACCACCACCAGGTCCGCCACCGCCCCAATTTTCAGGGAAAGTGATTTGCATATTCATTTTAATAATAGCTTTTTCTACCACACGCTGTGCCTGTACTTGAAGAGTGAGTCCGAGTATCAGGAAAAAAAACATTTTTTTCATTCTTATGTTTTGTTTTTAATTTTTAATTGATGATTCATCAATAGCAAAAGTATTGACGTTTATGATAGTGTAATACTCTATGAATACAATTAAATAGGATGTCAAGTTCGGTCTTTTCTTGCTTTAAACATTAAAATATTGTTATTCTACATTAACATTTGCTAAACGCTAACCGATTTTCCACAAAAGGGATTAATAATTTACCTTTAACCGGATAAGTAATGCATATGAAAAAAATCTTGTTCCTATTCGTTTTTGCTTCTTTATTGCTCTCGGTTTCTTTGGCTCAGCCTAAGATTATTCCCCAGCCTGTTGAAGTAAAGGAAGGCACTGGCAACTTTGTACTCCAACCTGCTTCTGGAATTAGCTATAGTCCGGAAAAACCAGAAATGAAACATCTAGCGCTCTATTTATCCAACTTGATCAGCAAGCCAACAGGCTATGAAATGCCCGTATGGTCTGGGGTTTCAACCAGAGGCACGGGAAATATTTATTTAGAAATTCCGGAAAAGCAAGATACCCTAATCGGTAAAGAAGGATATCGGTTGGAAGCGAATGGTGCAGGGGTGTATATCAAGGCAAATACCACTGCTGGTCTTTTTTATGGAATTCAAACCCTTCGTCAGCTTTTTCCGGCACAAATAGAAAGTAGAACTCGTGCGAACAATGTGGATTGGGTAATCTCTGGAGTTTCGGTAATGGATTATCCGCGTTTCGGATGGCGAGGTTTGATGCTGGATGTCTCTCGTCACTTTTTCACCAAAGAAGAAGTCAAGCGTTATATCGATGATATGGTGAAGTTTAAGTTCAATATCCTTCATTTTCACCTTACCGACGATCAAGGGTGGCGGCTGGAGATCAAATCTTTTCCTAAACTTACTGAAGTAGGAGCCTGGAATGTAAAGAAAGTAGGCCGTTTTGGAACGTTCTCTAAACCTGAACCTAATGAACCACGTGATCATGGTGGATTTTATACTCAGGAAGATATACGTGAGCTGGTTCAATATGCGAAAGAACGTAAGGTAGATATCTTACCTGAAATTGATGTACCTGGACATAGTTTAGCGGCTATTGCGGCTTATCCAGAGCTGACGTCCACACCTGGAAAATATCAGGTCAATTCTGGCGAAAAGTTCATGGAATGGCCGCCAAGCGGGCATTTTTATGGATTACTTGACAATACGCTTAATCCTGCCAATGAAAAAGTTTTTACGTTCCTGGATAAAATTTTTGGAGAAGTCGCACAGCTTTTCCCATTTGACTATATCCATATGGGTGGTGATGAAACAGCACGCAATTTTTGGGAAAAAAGTCCAGATATTAAAGCATTGATGGCTAGGGAAAAATTAAAGGATCTGGATGAAGTGCAGGCATATTTTGTTAGTCGAGTGAATAAGATCATTACGTCTAAAGGAAAGAAATTAATTGGGTGGGATGAGATTCTGCAGGGTGGTCTCGTTCCTGGTGCTGCAGTCATGAGTTGGCGCGGTATGGAAGGCGGTATTACAGCTGCTAAAAAAGGACATGAAGTGGTGATGAGTCCAACCACATTTGCTTATTTGGATTATATGCAGGGGGATATATCTATGGAGCCTCCAGTTTATGCTAGCCTCCGTTTGAAAAAAACATATTCTTTCGATCCACTGCCTAATGGTGTGGATCCTACCTTCATCAAAGGCGGACAGGCAAATTTATGGACCGAACAAGTCTATAATCTCCGTCAAGCCCAATACATGACTTGGCCAAGAGGATTAGCTATTTCGGAGTCAGTATGGTCACCTGCCACATCCAAAAATTGGGATAGTTTCCTAAAGCGCGTAGAGGAGCAATTCCCTCGTTTTGAAATGGCAGAAACCAAGTATGCTCCTAGCATCTATGAACCTGATGTAAACGTAAAAAAGAATGGAACGAGCATTTTAGTAGAGCTTACTCCTGAAATACAAGGGTTAGACCTTCACTATAGTTTTGACAATTCTTATCCTGATCAATTTTACCCGAAATATCAGGTGCCGCTGGAAATTCCTAAAGATGCAGAAACATTCCGTGTAGCCTCATTTAGAAATGGGAAGCAGGTAGGTCGTTTTATGACCATCACGGTTATGGAGCTTAAAAAAAGGGTAAAGTAAGATGGAGAAAATCATAACGCCTGAAGATCTTGCTTCTTTTTCATTTAGACCAGAGGAAGTAGAATGTGTTCGATTTGAACAGTGTGACCTCTCCGGTCTGGATCTTTCATCGGTCATTTTTATTGAATGTACGTTTTCAGATTGCAACCTCAGTAATGCAAATTTATCTCGTACGTCGTTCCGTGAATGCAGCTTTATAACTTGTAAACTGGTGGGGTTAAGATTTGATGATTGTATCCCATTTCTGCAGCCGCCCATTTTTAAGAACTGTGATCTCAAGTTGGCTTCCTTTACCTCCATAAAACTTCATTCCGTGCATTTTGAGCGATGTAAACTTCACGAAGCCGACTTTACTAATGCAGATCTTTCCAACGCTGTTTTTAGTGAATCGGACCTGAATGGCGCCATATTTCAAAATACAGATCTTAGGCAAGCCAATCTTCAAACTTCGTTTCATTATTCTATTGATCCTGAACGGAATAGGATTAAGCATTTAAAAGTAATTCGAGATGGTCTAGCAGGTTTTCTCGATAAATATGAACTCGATATTCAATGAGTAGTAAAACTTATTGAAATAAAGCATAAAAATCACATTATCAGCTATTTAAAGATGTTTGCTAAAGTAAAAATTTAGAAGACTGAATTAATTGTTGATAACTGGTGAATACAAATGACGGCAAAGCAAAATCCTGTGTTTATTTTACATTCCTATTTCTATTTGTGGGAGTTCTATAAAAAAAACCAACAGTGCGTTTAAAAAGTCTGGAAATCAAGGGGTTCAAGAGTTTTGCGGATAAAACTATATTAAATTTTGACGAGGGTATTACCGGGATCATCGGTCCAAATGGATGTGGTAAGTCAAATATTGTCGATTCTATCCGTTGGGTAATCGGCGAGCATAAAATCAGTAATCTTCGAAGTGAAAATCTGGAAAGTCTGGTTTTTAATGGAAGTAAATCGAGAAGTGCATCAGGTTTGGCTGAAGTCAGTCTAACTTTTGAGAATACCCGGAATTTATTGCCTACTGAATTTAATACGGTTACCATTACCCGTAAATTTTACAAATCCGGTGAAAGTGAATATCGTCTCAATGATGTTCAATGTCGATTAAAAGATATCCATAATCTTTTTCTGGATACAGGTGTCAGTACCGATTCATATGCGATTATTGAATTGGGCATGGTGGACGATATCATCAAAGATAAGGATAACAGTCGCCGGAAGATGTTGGAGCAAGCTGCAGGGATCAGTATTTACAAGACGCGTAAAAAAGAGGCTCGTCTGAAACTGGATGCTACCGAACAGGATCTGAATCGTATTGAAGATTTGTTGTTCGAGATCAATAACCAGTTGAAACAGCTTGAGAACCAAGCTAAAAAGGCCGAGAAATATTATGAGATCAAGAAGGAGTATCGTGAAACCAGCATCGAACTGGCAAAAGCTGCTCTTGAAGGTTTTAATATCACCTACAAAGAACTGACACACCAGCAGGATGAAGAAGTAAATAAAAAGATAGAGCTGGAAGCGGCCATCGCATTGGCTGAAGCGGCTTTGGAAGAAGAGAAATTAGCTTTCATTGAAAAAGAAAAAGCTTTGCAGGAATTGCAGCATTCTTTCAATGAACTACAAAACAACGTTCGAAATAAAGAGTCGGAGAAAAATCTGGCGACTCAACGATTACAATATCTAAAGGAAAGAGAAACCTCACTTCGTGGGTTCCTTGAAAAAGCAGATGGACAATTAAAAGGGCTGGAAGAAAGCATACAATTCACCGGGCTTCAGATCGAAGAGGAGCAGGGTAAAGTTTCTGAATTGGAAGCACGCTTGGAAGGTCTTCGTGAAGAAGTGGAGGCCAAACGTTTTGCTTTTGATCAGCGTCGTTCTACCATAGAAGAATTACGTAGAACAAACCAGGCTTTACAACGTCAGCAATTTGATGCAGAAAAGCAGGTAGCTGTAGCGGATAGTTCTATTCAGAATTTACAGCGTGTACTTCTCCAGTTAAATGAGGAAAAGGAAAATCGCCAAACGCAGATTACTCAGTTAAGTCTGGAAAAAGATGCCAAAAAAACTGAGTTGGCAGAAAAGAAAACAGATCTAGAACAGCTGCAGCAAAAGCATGAGTTAACCAAGTCACAAATCTTTACTACTCAAAGTGAGCTGGAGGAGCTTCGCAGTACATTAGCGGATGAAAACCGGACATTAGATGCTCGTCGCAATGAATATGACCTTTTAAAGAGTTTGATCGATTCTATGGAAGGATATCCGGATAGTGTAAAATTCCTGCATAACAATCCGAATTGGAATCACGAAGCACCAATCCTTTCAGACATCATTTACGTTAAAGAAGAATATCGCGCGGCACTGGAAAATGTGCTTGAACCCTATTTGAATTATTACGTGGTAAATGATCTAAAAGAAGGTCTAACTGCAGTTCATTTATTGGATGAGCATAAAAAAGGTAAAGCGAATTTCTTTTTGTTGGATAAACTTCAGGCAGCTCCATATAAAGAAGCAGATACTATTGCCGGTACGATTCCTGCATTGCAGGTAGTAGAGTATGATGCTAAATACGCATCTCTGGTAAAATATTTATTGGGGAATGTGATTATTGCGGAAAGCGAATCGGCTCTTGAACAGTCTAATGGAAATGTGGTGATTGAAAAATCAGGGAAATATGTGAAAGGAACTTTTTCATTAACTGGCGGAAGTGTTGGTCTTTTTGAAGGTAAAAAGATCGGTAGAGCTAAGAATCTGGAAAAGCTTCAAGAAGACATTACCATTCAAAATGCTATAGTTACGGAACGTAAACAACAGATACAGTCAAAGCATAATGAAGTTATTGCCTACAATGAGGATCTTAAAGAAAATGTGATCCGTCAAACGCAGGAATTGATAAATAGTCTTACCAATCAACTTGTTGCCCTAGAAAGCAAAATTGAAAATCTTCAGCATAGTCAGGAGGCGGGTGATGCTCGCCTGGCAGATGTGCAGGCTCAAATGCAACAACATGTGGACAGTATTGCTGATGTCCGAGAATTGCTGGATAAGTATAATCAACAAATGGAGGACTTATCGGTGCAGTTGCAGGGTATGGAGCAGGAATATGCACAAGCCGATCAAGAATATAATTTTGCAAATGCTGCGTATAACGATGCCAATCTTCAATTTACTCGTCAGCAAAGCCGGTTAGTGGCCTTGAATCAGGAGATTGAATTCAAAACCAACCAGCTGACCGATCTCCGCCAACAGATTACCAATAGCCAAACTCAGTTGGAAGAGGCTACTGGTCAGATCGAAGAAACAACAGTTAATCTTGAGGTAATTCAAGAAACCTTGGTGGCTCTGTTGCAGCAAAAAGAAGAAGAGCAGAAAAAATTAAGTGAAGCCGATCAGTTGTATTACAATCTCCGTAATGAATTGGCTGCTAAAGAAAGTGAACTCCGCCATAAGGTGAAGGGTAAGGAAATGCTGGATCAGTTACTGACGTCGATTAAAGATCGTGTTACGGAACTGCGTTTACAATTAGCTGGTATAAAAGAGCGATTGAATGTAGAGTTCAAAGTAAATATTGACGAAATACTTGACGAACCGCGAGTGACCGAAGAAACGCTTGAGGATCTTCAGGCGACTTGCGATAAAATGAAAAAGCGTCTCGAGAATATAGGTGAAGTTAACCCAACAGCGATTGAAGCTTTCCAGGAGATGAAGAAGCGCTATGAGTTTATCATGGAGCAAAAGACAGATTTAGTAACCGCAAAGGATAGTCTCATGCAAACTATTCAGGAAGTTGAGGCTACTGCTAATCAGAAATTCCTAGATACCTTCACACAAGTTCGTGAGACCTTCCAGAAGGTGTTTAACGCGCTGTCCACGGAAGAAGATACGGCGGATGTGATTATGGAAGATCCAACTAATCTTGCCGATACTGGGATCGATATTATCGCTAAGCCTAAAGGTAAACGACCTTCTTCCATTACCCAATTGAGTGGAGGAGAGAAGACCTTAACCGCTACAGCATTATTGTTTGCTATTTATCTGATTAAGCCTGCGCCATTCTGTATTTTGGATGAGGTAGATGCTCCCTTAGATGATGCGAATGTTCATAAGTTCACCAATATGATCCGCCAGTTCAGTAAAGAATCGCAATTCATCATTGTTACCCACAATAAGATGACCATGAGTACAGTTGATATTATTTATGGAGTGACGATGCAGGAAGCAGGAGTTAGTAAACTCGTTCCGGTTGACTTCCGAAATTTAAGCAGTCAAAACTAATTAGGTTAGTAAAATCGGGAGCATGTACATAACATGTCTCTCGATTTTAAAACCTTAATACGGCAATCCTACCTTTAGACCCCGCCAGATATACCGCAGTTCCGTTTTTTGCTCTACGCACTACATGATATCCTTCTCGGGAAATAAGTTTCCAATTTTCTCCATTATCAGTGGATATATCTACACCACTGGTACCGCAGGTTATAAACGTTTTATGGCTTATGAATTCCACGCAGGAACGATATCCATAAGGAGGTGTTGTAGGAATAGTCCATGTTTTCCCATCATGGCTGATGGCAGCATTACCAGTTCGGATTGTATCGTGCATAAAGTCGCCACCCACTACAATGAATCTTCCTTTTGATACCGCAATGGAATTGGCTCCCGTAGAGTTTTGTCCTTGTAACAACGGAAGATCATACCATTTTTCATGAAGTAATATCCGAGATGATTTCCCACCAGTGATCATGACCGCTTCTTTGGTCGAATATGCCCTAATGTTTGTTCCACTGGAAGCGAACATGGCTTCACCTTCATTGAAATCTGTAATGTTGTGATGGGTATAGCGCGTCCAATTATTGCCAAAATCAGATGTTCGAAGAATAAAAGGTTTCCTATCAATAGGATCTCCAACTATAATCCCGTTTCCATTCTCCCAAAATTCCATAGCATCCATAAATACCCCGGAAATATTTTCTGTGTGTACTATTTTCCAGGTTTGTCCACCATTGAATGTTTTTAATACGACACCAGGGGAATCAATGCCCATGATCACGGCTGTCCGAGCATCAAATCCTTCAATATCTCTGAAATCTGTTTTCTCCAATCCTTTTACCTGATTCCAAATCCAGGTTTTACCACCATCTGTGGACAAGCCAATCTTGCCCTGTGTGCCACTAGCCCATATGGTATTATCATCCACTACAGATAATCCTCTGATCGATATTTTTTCACTTGAAGAAAGGGCTACGATTTGCTGGGCTGTCGCTTGTAATGACAGCATGAAAAATATACATATGAATAATCTTTTCATAAAACTAAAATAAGCATTTGCTTGATGGTGTGAAATAAATCCTGTAGTTAGTTGCGTATATCTTTTATTATCTGATTTTTTGTAGCAGATTCCGTCAGTAATTTATTTAAATTGCATGATGATCCAATCCTTAGATAAAATTCAACATGTATTTTTTATTGGTATTGCCGGAACGGGCATGAGTGCCCTTGCTCAATATCTTAACGGAATTGGAAAAAATGTTTCAGGATCTGATCGATATTTTTCAAAAGGCGAAGCAGAAGATATCAAAATAAAATTAGAAGCGGATGGCATTACATGTTTTCCGCAAGATGGATCTGGTATTCATGAGGGAATTGAATTGGTCATTGTTTCTACTGCAGTAGAAGATACTGTACCTGAAGTGCAGCAGGCTAAAACATTTGCTATTCCAATCATTAAGCGCAGTGATTTGTTATCGTTGATCTGTAAGACTAAACGTACTATTGCAGTTGGGGGTACTTCTGGAAAGAGTACAACATCTGCCATGATCTTCGCCATACTTGAAGAGGCAGGAATGGGGGCGAGTATTATCAGCGGAGCAGGGCTAACCTGTTTAATAAAGGAAGGTAGGATTGGTAATGCTAAGGTTGGGAAGGGTGAATGGCTGGTAATCGAGGCTGATGAAAGTGATGGATCGATCGTTCAATATGAGGCAGAGATAGGTTTATTGCTGAATATAGACAAAGATCATAAAGAGATCGATGTGTTGTTGGACATATTCCAAACGTTCAAAAATAAAAGCAGATATTTTTCTGTGAATCGTTCCCATCCTTTAGCGGCGCGTTTATCCAAAGAATCAGCTTGGGATTTTACGATCGATGAAAATATGGAAGCAGGCTATAAGGCCAGTGCATTTGATCAACGAGGATTAGACATTCGTTTTGAGATCAATAAACAGCCATTCCTGTTACATTCTGTTGGGAAGCATAATATGGAAAATGTGTTAGCTGCTGTGGCGATTACCTCTAAAGTTGGCGTAGAACTTTCTGTTGCAGCAAGAGCTATTGCATCATATGAGGGCATCTATCGCCGTCACCAGGTATGGGGTACAAAAGGATCTGTTACGTTGATCGATGATTATGCACACAATCCGGTGAAATGTGCTGCTTCGATTCGTGCATGTCAGCCAGCAGCAAAAAAACTGATTGCCTGGTTTCAGCCTCATGGTTATGCGCCAACAAAATTTTTACGTCAGGATTTTGGTGAAGAAATCAGTACAGCAATTAGAGAAGGGGATGAGGTCTGGATGAGTGAGATCTTTTATGCGGGGGGAACAACCACTAAGGATATTTCAGCTGCAGACTTGATCGGTGATCTGAAGGCAAAGGGGGTCAATGCTTTTTTTGTGGAAGATCGAAACCAACTAGTGGAAACGATGCGTCCTCATTTTTCAGAAGGTACCGTTCTACTGTTGATGGGGGCCAGGGATCCTTCGTTGGAGAAATTTGCAGCTCAGGTTTGGAGCGAATTGTAA
>CAYTXC010000029.1:0-22739 GCA_964441425.1 uncultured Sphingobacterium sp.
TTGAGTAAAGAGATACATCAATATAAGCCATTTTTGGTGGATTTTTAGTATCTTAAATAGATAGAAATTATTAAATATCATAGGTAAAAAAGGAAAATTCATTTAATTATTCACCTATTTAATAACTCGATTAACTGGATTTAGCGAGTTTAGAAAAAATCAACTCCTTAATATGACCCGTTTCTTTCCACTAGCGTGCATCAGCTTTTTTTTAAGTACTACCACTAATGCTCAGATCCCTATCAAAAAATTTATTCCCTCGACTTTTGTTGTAGATTCAGCCCTTCATAAGGAAATGCGTGATTCGGGTTTTTCATATGAGTTCAACCGCTGGGTTCAGGTCGCAGATATGAATAATGATGGTAGAAAAGATATTATTATTCAGCCTTATATGCATAATAAGAGAAGAGATGGAGTTGTTTCTGTTTTTTACAATCAATCAATGGACACAACACTATTATTCAAAAATAATAAGCCCTTCTCATTTTATACACTTGGCGATCCAGGTCAGTTCACTGTAGGTGATGTGAATAATGATAACAAACCTGATGTTTTAGCACCCACACAAAATTATCATGGTACGCCAGAGGATAAATCGCCATATTTATACCCCGGTGGTGGTGATCACACCCCAGATAAATTGTTTTTGCAAACCAATTCTGGTTTCAGTAGAGTTGATTTTCCAGATAATTTTAATACTGAGTCAGCTAATTTGATGGATGTTGATGGCTCAGGCAGATTGAAGATTTTGGTTTCAAATTTTACCAAGCCTATGGAGGATTGGAAAAATCGGGTTCCTGCTGTTAATACCGAACAATTTCCAAATCTGAACTGGAACGATCATGTTGCAGGACGAAATTCTATCTATGATGTTAATGATGATGGAATCCCGGATATTATATCCTATGAATCTACTAATGGTTCTCCATTGCCACCCATATTCTCTATAAATGACTATACAGGTAAAAAATTATATTCCTTCAATGTCAAGGAATTCAAGCCATCTGTTCGGGATTCACTAAATAATGTCATTTATGATTATGCAGATTTGAATGGTGATGGAAAACTAGATCTTGTTCTTAGCTATATGGGAGAATGGTGGATAGGCGGAAACTCTCCACTTAATGGAGGACAATCAAGAATGTTCGGAATCAATTCCTTTATATTGATAAATAAAGGAAATATGACATTTGAGATCACCGAAATAATTGATGATCCTACATATGTACAATTCAATGTAACACTAGGTGATTGGGATTTTGATGATAAAATTGATATTCTGGTTTCATCTATGCAAGATGGAATTTATTATAAGAATATGGGTAATAATAGATTTGAAAGACGAATACTTACCCCTCTATTTAAACAGGCACTCAATTTAAGAGGAATTGATTTTGATAAAGATGGTAAAAAAGACTTTATCAATCTATATATCAATCAAAAAGATGAAAATGGAAATTATGTTTCATCAGATCGTTCACAAGTTCTATCTGTAGTCACGAATCGAGGCGTGACCAACTATCCTGTTACAGGTAAAAGCATTGAAAAAAATATTTATATAGGTACTAATACTATATCGTGTGAGCGGTTAAATATGTTAGATGGAGATGGAGATGGAGATCTTGATCTTGTGTTAGGATACATTCAAACGGAGAATGGACCGCCTACTTATTTTCAGGAATTTTATGAAAATAAAGGATCTGAGTTTTCATTTAAGCCTAATTATATTGAAATTGATAAAACATTAATCGGTGAACTTCAGGTATGGACATATGATATAGATAATGATGGCGATCTGGATATGTTTTATCCTACCTACAGAAGAAGTCAAGTCATGACGCCTACACCTGGGCCACGAAGTGCCTATTTCTGGTGGGAAAATACTGGTTCAAAATTTAAGATAAATAAGCAGTTCAACTTAAATTTTACCGAAGCGAATATGTTATATCAATATGATTTTCACGGCGAAATTATTTTAAATAATAAAAAAATTGATACACTCATTCGAAATTCAATTTTTGAAAGCTATAGAGCATTGCCCCCTCCTCGACCTACAGAATCATGGAAGCATTTTATTTCTATTGGTCAAATTCGCCAAGAGGAATCCAATAAAAATTATTTTGCTGTTCAGGATTGGCTGGATAACGGAAGAAAGTTGGAGAAAATAAGAATCTTATCCTATAAGAAAGGGGATAAGCTTTCTATTTTTGAAAAATCAGACACTATAGCTATCATTCCTATTGTAGAAAGAACATTTACAAAAAATGGCCGTAACGATGTATATAGGTATGCACCAGTCAATGATTGGGGCGTTCATATTTATGATGTGGATAAAGATGGAAAGCTTGAAGTTGTTACGATGGAATATCCAAATTATGTTGGCCCCTATGATATCGATATGCCAGCTGGGGCTAGAATTCAGATTTATGATAAAACGGGTAATATATCTAACCAATACTTGGATTCAGCCATGCAATATGATCCTCAAAAAATATCTGCTGCAAATGGAATTACAGTTGCCGATTTAAATGGAGATGGCCTTGTTGATATTCTTCCTTTTACTGGTTGGGGTTGGCGAAGTTGGCAGCAACCAGAATTGGATTTTTGGCCTAAAATTGATTCGCAGCGGTATGTAAAAAGAGTTTTATTGAATACGGGTAAGGGTTTCAAAAGCTTTCATCTTGATCTAACAGGCCGATCAGAGGATTTTATACAGCAACAAATAGGGTATGCACATTATATGCCCATACCTTCTAATAATTCAAAAGAGCAATCTATATTGGTCTTGAAAGCACCAAATCAATCATTAAATGCAGTACCTGCTATTCAGTTAGATTTTACTCAATTTAAATTTCCTTGTTCTGCCAATTCACCTTCGTTTACATTAACTATTGATAGTTTGATATGTAGTCTATCAGATTCTGCATTACTTAAAATTGATTCCGTACAAGGATATCAAACACGCTGGTTCAAGAATGGAGTAATAGTTGGTTCTAAACATTTTATCTATGCCAGAGATACTGGATACTATGATCTGGTAATTACTAACCTGGGCGGATGTGAGGCTAGAAAATCTATTAAAGTAAGCTTTACTCCTCGAATGATTCCGGCATTTTCAATCAATACAGTTTCACAGTGTATTACGACTAATAGTTTCAATTTTACGAATACCTCTACCATTAGTTCTGGAACACTTAGTTATTTATGGAATTTTGGAGATGGAAGTTCGGCTACTTCAACAAATTCAAATCGAACATATGCAGCTACGGGTACGTATATAGTGAAGTTGATCACAACTAGTGATTTGGGTTGCAAGGATAGTATCAGTAAACAGGTGATTGTAAATGCCATGCCTGCTAAACCTACTATTAGTTGGGATGGATCAAATTTATCTGCACCATCAACATATGCAAGTTATCAATGGTTATTAAATAATGCTGTACTATCTGGAGCAACAAATGCTCAGCATAAACCAATTGATCCTGGAAATTACAGGGTTCGTATAACGAACACTCCTGGTTGTGCAGATACCAGTGATGTATTTACGCTTCTAGTTACATCTGCCTCCTCAGGATTGGCATCAAATGAGATCATTCGAATATTTCCCAACCCAGGAAGCAGTAATCTTTCTATTGATCTGGGTAGAGTTCCTCAAAATGAAGTTTTTATAACCCTATTAACTACAGATGGTCGGGTAGTGGCTAATTGGAATATGCAACAACGAAGGAGACTTTTTCCTATAGACAATATTCAACGGGGGGTATATTTATTAAAGATAGAAGATAGTAAAGGGAAGAAATTAAGCTATCGAAAGTTTTATAAATTCTAATCGTTACTATTTGAAATAATTACATACCGTTACGATACTTTTTCTTAAATTTAAGAATGCGATCATTTGTGAGTGTTTTTAAATATGCCGCCCCATTTACCTTATTTATTTTGGCGTATTTAAGTTTTCATTCAGCAGGTTGGTACTGTTGGGTGCCTTTATGTTATATTTTCATATTAGTACCTCTGGTGGAACTTTTCATACCTCCCGACCCCAAAAATCTAGATGCTGCAGAAGAACAATTAGCAAAAGTCAACAAGGCATATGATTTTGTTCTATGGCTTACAGTACCCGCTCAATTTTTTTTATTGCTCACTTTTTTATCATGTATCCATGAAAAAGATCCATTCCAGGATACTTTAGGGAAGATAATAAGTATGGGTTTATTATGCGGAACATTTGGAATCAATGTAGCCCATGAGCTTGGACATCGTAGTCATCGTTTTGAGCAATTTCTGTCAAAATCATTATTGCTAACCAGCTTATATATGCATTTTTTTATTGAGCATAATAAAGGACATCACAAGCATGTTGCTACTCCGCATGATCCGAGCACAGCAAAATATAAGCAATCAATTTATGCATTTTGGATGCAAACTTTAATAGGTACCTACCAAAGTGCCTGGCATATTGCCATTGGTGATGCCAAGAAACGAAATAATACATATCCCATACTGAATAATGAAATGTTTTGGTTTCAAAGCATTCAAATTGTCTTTGTAATGTCTATATTTCTTTTATTTGGGGCAATGGTTTGTGTATGTTTTCTTATAGCAGCTTTAATTGGAGCCCTATTATTGGAAACAGTAAATTATATCGAGCATTATGGATTGCAACGAGAAACCACTGATGGTACATCTTACGAAAGAGTTTTACCTACGCACAGCTGGAATAGTAACCATATTATCGGTCGTTTAATGTTGTTTGAATTGAGCCGTCATAGCGACCATCATTATCTTGCCTCACGGAAATATCAGATACTGCGACATATGGATGATGCTCCTCAGATGCCAACCGGTTATCCTGGAATGATCTTACTGGCATTATTCCCACCATTTTGGTTTAAGGTTATGCATCATCAAATGAAGAAATTTGGGATACAAATGGAGCATGGATGACGCTGCTTTGTTTTGAGATCATTCTAATACACGAAGTATTCGGATAATAAATGCTTACATATATTTTATGAATAAAAGAACCTTCCTTAAAACATCGATTCTTTCCAGTTTAGGCACAGCTATTGGTATGGAAGCATTAGCTGAGTTTATTGGTCATAATGGTAATCTTCCTGTTGATCAGTTGGCTAAGGATGAATCTTTTTGGATGACCATTCGTAGTCAATATCTTCTGAAGGCTGACTATATAAATCTTGAGAATGGGTACTATAATTTTATCCCTCAGCCTTTACTGGATAAGTATATAGCGCATATTAAAGAAGTTAATTATCAGGGTGCCTGGTATATGCGTAACCATGCTGTTGAAAACAAAAAGCGCGTTACGGCTAAGCTAGCTGATCTGGTTGGCTGCTCTGCTGAAGAAATTGCCATTACTCGAAATACAACAGAATCATTAGATATTGTTATTGCCGGTAAGAAATGGCAGGTCGGCGATGAAACCATCATGGCCGAGCAGGATTATGGGTCAATAAAAGAAATGCTTAAGCATGTCGCTAATCGGTATGGGGTGATCAATAAAACTATTTCTATCCCTAATCATCCATCTTCTGATGACGACATCGTTTCGATCTATTCGAATGCTATTACGTCAAAAACAAAATTGATACTTGTTTCACACATCATCAATATAACTGGACAAATTCTGCCTATTCGCAAGATATGTGATATGGCTCATGCGAAAGGCGTTGAGGTTTGTGTTGATGGTGCACATGCCATTGCTCATTTTAAGTTTAAGATACCTGATCTTAATTGCGACTACTATGGAAGTTCATTGCACAAATGGTTGAGTGCTCCCCTTGGTGCCGGGCTTCTTTACGTAAAAAAAGAGAAAATGCCAGCAATCTGGCCCTTATTGGTAGGGTGGGAAAAAGATCCATTTAAAATCTTGCGTATCAGTCATACGGGCACACATCCCTCTGCAACTGACCTTACTATTTCTGATTCTATTGATTATTATAACATGATAGGGGCTGATCGTAAAGAAGCGCGTTTACGATTTCTTCAGCAATATTGGACTTCTCGCGTGCGAAATCATCCAAAAATCATACTGAACACTCCTGAAGATCCAATCAGGTGCTGTGGTATTGCTAATGTGGGTATTGAAGGTATCAAACCTGGAGATTTGGCAAAGCGATTGTTAGAAGAATTCAAGATCTATACAGTAGCTATTGACGAAGCGAATGTTCATGGTTGCCGAATCACGCCAAATATTTATACTAGTTTGGCAGAGTTAGATCAGTTTATAGCAGCACTAAAAAAACTTGCAAATTTGGCATAAGCGGGTTTTAAAATTTGAAAAGTATATCAAGGATTTTATATTATAATTTAATCATCCAAATGGATACTATGTAAAATTCTATGTATTATTGGCGCTAATAAGACACTCAAATTTGTTACAAACACGAGCCCACTAAATAAAGCATAAAATGAGGAAAAAATTTTCCCATTTTTAGATTCTATAGTAATTACTGGCCCCATTCCACTTAAAATCATGCTGGCATTATGAAAAGCGTCAATCCAGCTAGCTTCTGCCAGGTAGTGATATCCAAAAATTCCAATAATTAGAGATATGCTGATCAGTCCTAAGATAAACAACATATTGCGTATAATCCGTATTACAAATTTTCGTTTTGACGCTAAAGGTTGAGTTTTCTTTTCGTACATAGAAACTTTTTAATCTTATGTAAATCACCAAAATATAGTCAGAAAGAAAATTATGGCAGTGATTATAGCGACTATTGAAACTCCTCCAATGATCAAACCTCCAATAGCTAATCCTTTCCCTTTTTGTTTATTTTTCTTGATTTGACTCAGTGCCATTATACCCGTAACTACGCCTCCAACTAGTAAATAGGGGGATGCAATGGACAAATAAGGAAAAAGTAAGAATAAAAACCCTGCCCCAGATAGAATAAAACTCCAGAGGGCCAATCTGTTCTTCTTGGGTCCTTCTTTTTTCGGAGGATCACTTATTGCCGTTATGGTATCCGTTATAACTATATGTGCAGCTTGAGTTTTATTCGGAGCGGCTATAACTAAAAACATACTCAGTAATATTACGTTTATGTATATTTTATGCATGCGAGCAAATTTAGGTGTTGATTTATTACTCAGGTAAAAAGTTTATATGTAGAAATCCTCCTTCGGCATTAGCTTCCGCTACAATTTGTGGGATACCATTTATGATATCTATAGATTGATTATGTATATGTCCCGTGAGAATGCCAAGAATATTATTTGAAGAAAATACTGTATCATAAAATTTCAAGGTAGATGTTGTGTGTCCTGTTTCTCTCCAAGGCAGCCTGCGCTCTAACGTATAACTCTTATCATTTTTAGCATTCCATTGTGGATGACCACATCCAAAACCCAAATTTCTTCCAGGCGCATATAGAGGAATATGAACCATCAAGACAATTGGTTTATTTTCTGCCATACAATCTTTTAAAAAACGCAATTGTTCTTCATTGATTTCATATGTTGAATTATCCAATATCACTAAATTGATGCCATTCATTTCTATTTTTTGCTTATATGGGTCTCTTCCTTGGTAAAAAGGTAAGAGTCTTTTTTTGATCCAGGTGTCTCTTAACTGTTCTGAACTGCCTTCCATGCCTTCATAATGCCAATCATGATTCCCTGCGGTATAAACATATGGGATGTCAGTATTTTTCAACCTGTCGAGAACCCAATCTATGGCTGCTTCTGACGGATAGCTGAAAATGTCCCCTACTAAAGCGAGTAAAGAACTATTTTGATCTTTTGCTAATTGTATTGTTTCTTCAAAAGCAATCTCTGGATTTATATCTCTACCAGTTTGGTAGTGTTTGGTTTGATTATAGGCTTTTGCCATACGTTTACTGTAAGGACTATACATTTCACCTCTAGTATCATCTCTAAATAAATGAGTATCAGCCAGCATGGTAATAGAAAATGGCTTTGATACCAATGGATGCGTAAATCGGATTTTATTACCATCCATAGAAAAACTCCCTTTATTTTTATCACGAAGGCCCGTTGATTCTTTAATCGTAGATAAAGATTGCTTTGATAAGGATAGACCAATTGTAGATAAAGCTACAGATCTGACTAAAGCTCTTCTTTTCATGTAGAAATTTAATGTTCATGAATATAGACATTTCCTATTAAAACTGTATTTTAGGTTGTTCATAATTCAATTTAGTTTATCCAAAATGCAATCCTTTTTACAGCGAGATAACGTTATTTATATATGCTTGAGTCTTTTTGTTGTGTTACTGGTCAGTAGTATATTGATTTCTGACGAGTATTATGATCAATGGAGTGTGACAGGTGGATCTAAAAAGAACTTACGCTATTCATCATTAGATCAGATCGACACATCCAATGTACATCAACTGGGAATAGCTTGGGTTTATCGATCTGAAGGGGGGGATAGTAGTCAATATGGACCTATACAATGCAATCCGATCATCATCAATAAAATATTATATGGAGTTTCGCCAAAGCTAAAACTTTTTGCACTTGATGCAGAAACTGGAAAAGAGATCTGGCAATTCGATCCATCTGATTCTCTTCAAAATCAAAAATGGCATCGTCATAGTATTAATCAAAATCGAGGGGTAGCCTACTGGGAAAATGGTGAGGATCGTCGAATTATTTTTACGGCAGGTTCAATCGCCTATGCAGTACATGCAAGAACGGGGAAATTAGTTTCTACATTTGGTGATCAGGGGGGCATCAACTTACATAAAGGGCTCGATCGTCCAGATTCTACTGTATATGTAGCACCTACATCTCCAGCTATCGTGTATAAAGATCTTTTTATTGTAAGTGGTCTGGTAGGTGAGCTGACTCCTGGTCACATACGGGCTTTTGATATTATTACAGGAAAGCAAAAATGGATTTTTCATACGATACCATATCCAGGTGAAAAAGGTTACGAAACCTGGGAGGATAGCACGGCCTATACATATTATGGTTCCACCAATAGCTGGGGTGGTTTTAGTTTAGATGAAAAGAGGGGAATATTATTTGCTCCAACCGGTAATCCTACCAATGATTTTTATGGTGGACACAGAAGAGGAGATGGATTGTTTGGGAATTGTATTTTAGCGTTAAATGCGGCTACGGGAAAACTGATATGGCATTTTCAGACAGTGCATCACGATGTTTGGGATATGGATGTACCTACACCTCCTGTATTGCTATCGCTAAATCGGAACGGTAAAAAAATAGATGCTGTAGCACAAACCACCAAAACAGGAATGGTTTTTATATTAGACAGAGAAACGGGTAAACCTTTATTTCCTGTTGAAGAACGACGCGTTCCTACTCTAACCACATTGATCAATGAAAAATTATCTCCTACACAACCCTTCCCAATATTGCCAAAACCTTTTGCCAGGCAACATCTAACTATACAGGATATTAATACGATCACTACGGATACGGCTGAGCAGCGCCAGCTTCGTAGCTTATTTAATCAATATCGAGCTGGAAGTATTTATACACCTCCATCCGTTAAAGGTACTATTGTATTACCTGGCTATGATGGAGGTGGTGAGTGGGGTGGCCCTTCTGTAGATCCTACAACCAATATTCTATATGTCAATGCCAATGAAATGGCCTGGATTCTACAAATGGTAGAGAATAAACAGAAGCGTCTTGATAAGCCAACTATACTACAGGCTGGCATTACGTTGTATGAGCAGCATTGCCGAGGTTGTCATGGTGTAAAGCTGCAAGGCTCAGGTAATTTCCCATCCATAGAAGACGCTAAGCTGAAATACACAACTGAATCATTTATTTCATTACTCAATAGTGGCAGAAGAATGATGCCTGGTTTTAAAAACTTGAATACAGAAGAGAAAAAAGCCATTGCTGCATACGTGTTGAATGTAACGTCCGAGCATACTAAGGCATATACTAGTAAAAAAGGTATCGAAAGAAGATCAGCAGAGCAGCAATATGGTTTTACAGGGTATAATAAGTTTTTGACTAAAGATGGTTATCCTGCTATCAGTCCGCCATGGGGCACCTTGAATGCTATCAATTTAAATACGGGGCAATTTGTATGGAAGATCCCATTTGGCGAATTTCCGGAACTAACTAAAAAGGGTGTTCCTATAACAGGACGGGAAAACTATGGAGGTTCAGTAGTTACAGCCGGAGGCTTATTATTTATAGGCGCATCTGCAGATGGCAAGTTTAGGGCATACAATAAGCGAAACGGAACGTTAGTTTGGGAAACGCAGCTGCCTGCTCCTGGTATTGCCACGCCTGCAGTTTACGCCATCAATGGTAAGCAGTATATTGTAATAGCCTGTGGGGGATCAAAGTGGGGTGGTGTGCGAGGCGATAGTTATGTTGCGTTTTGTTTGAAGTGAACTGTGTTATTTGCATTCATTACACTCTTCTTCTACCTAAAAGAAAGTAAACAATACCGGATAATCCTGGCATAAAAAGTAGAGCTATGGTCCACATTGTTTTTTCTCGGAAATCAATCCGAATAGATGAACGAACTTCATATACAGATGTAGCTATGAAAATTACATTCAGGACTAAGCATATAGCTAGCAGCATATCGGCAACTTCGGCGTGAAGAATCTTAAGAAAAGCGCCTATGCTCGCAGTGATCAATCCTCCTAAAAAACTAAACTTTATAATAGTGGCTAATTTCATAATGAATATCTATAAAAATTCTCTAGCGTTCATCTTTTAATCCATAGCGTTCATTGAGCTCAAATACTTTTTCAGCTGAATACTGAGCCTGTGCAACCATTTCCAATTGATCAGCCAGTAATTTTCTTTTGTGCTCAATGGATTTATGGATGCTATCGTAGATGGCTATAGATGTTTCATCACCTTTTTGATTCAGTTGATCCATAACGTTCATTACGTCCTGCATTTGATTTAAGACTGCTTTGATTTGATTCGGTAACCAACTTGTTATTGGTGTGCCACCAGTTGCTTTAGCATATTTTGTATTGGCCATAATGTATTTCTGCACAAACTGCCAATGTCCATTTCTGAAGAAATAGATCTCTTCGAGAATAGCCAATAATCTGGATAGACCATTATAACTTTTATTATCTGTCAGGTATCCCATTAGACCTTTTGGATGTATGTCCCGCATTGATTTCTCCAGGTCTATAAAAAACTGCTGAATACATTTTGGTCGATATGCCCTTAGATCCATCAGGTATTTGGTCAATTCATTCTGAGGATAATACGCTGTTACACCACTGAAAATATCTTCCATAGGAATGATATCATCCTGTGCTCCGGTTTGGCCTCTGAATTGTTTAGGTTCATCCCATACCCCCTGGTATGTAACGCCAGGACCAAACAATTCTTCATTTCCTTTTACTCCCATTATAAAGACTCTAAAATCATTATAATGTTGCCATCTTGAGGCTTTCCACATTTCTTTTCTGCGTTCATTCATCAATCGTAGTGTTTTCATATTACGATCTAATGCATCTTCCGCCTTATGAATATCATTGTTAGCTGCAGCATCAAGGGTGTCCATTACGGATCCAACTAATTCTGGAGAATATTGATTGATATCCACATGCAACATAATGAATCCTGATTCATCTGATTGCCCAGAAAAGCGAACACACATATCTAGATTTGTCCAATCAAGATTTCCATTCTTATCTTTCTTGTGATAATTTCCCAGTGAATAACTATAGTGATAGTCCATCCAAGGGAATGCCTCTAGTTTATCGGCTACTGCAACAAAGGGTTGTGCGAGCTGAGGAGGTAATATGTTTCGGGCTTTTCCATAATTTCCGGATTCTCTGAATGTTTGAAAAGATAATTCCAGCGTAAAAGCAGATGTTAAAAAGGAATATGCTCTAAATAACGCTTGAATGATTTGCTTATCTGTTTCTTGCTCTACAAGACCAATGTAATTAGGAAGAGCTGCAACAGCTTCTTCAATTTTATTTGGGATTCCCAGTAGTCCGGGTTCGCCATTGGGTAATTTAACCGGCATAGCATCCAGTACTTCTTGAACTTTTTCATACCGAGTGGGTAGCTTTTCCAGTGGAATGGAAATAGGCAGGAATCCATGTTCGGCACTTACATTAAAGAAACCGTCGGAATATGATTTCAGCATTGACATCGTTGAGTAAATTTAGCCTGGCGAAGTTAACAATTTGTAAGTATCGTTGTTATCTTCACGAATAAAACTTTACCTATTTCATGATCGATAAACGCGTAAATGGTCCAGTTGAAGCGCTGCATGATATCTGTAGCGGTGCTACGATACTCTTGGGTGGATTTGGACTATGTGGCATACCAGAAAATTGTATAGATGCCCTTGTTCAAAAGGGAGTACGTGATTTGACTTGTATATCCAATAATGCAGGTGTTGACGGTTTTGGGATAGGGAAGTTACTGGCTACTCGTCAGGTGAAAAAAATGATCTCTTCATATGTTGGCGAAAATGAAGAATTCGAACGTCAGTTATTATCTGGAGAGCTAGAAGTGGAATTGATTCCACAGGGAACACTAGCTTTCCGTTGCTTGGCGGCTGGATACGGAATGCCTGCCATTTTTACGGCAGCCGGTGTGGGTACTGAAGTAGCTGAGGGTAAAGAGATTCGAAATTTCAATGGTAAGGAATATTTATTGGAACATGCTTTCCAGGCAGATTTTGCTATTGTTAAAGCATGGAAGGGTGATCATGATGGCAATCTGATATTCAGACGAACCTCAAGAAATTTCAATCCACTGATGGCTATGGCTGGCAAAATCACTATAGCTGAAGTGGAGGAACTGGTAGAGCCAGGGGCTCTGGATCCGGATCACATACATACTCCGGGGATTTACGTTCATAGAATATTTAAGGGGAATAACTACGAAAAGCGAATAGAAAAAAGAACTACCCAAAAAAGTTAGTATATGCTGGATAAAGAAGGAATCGCTAAGCGAATAGCCAGGGAAGTGATGCATAATTCATATGTAAATTTGGGTATTGGAATACCCACATTAGTTGCCAATTATATACCTCAAGGGATCAATGTAGTGTTTCAAACAGAGAATGGTTTACTGGGTACCGGTCCATTTCCTGTTGAGGAGGAGGTTGATGCAGACCTGATCAATGCAGGTAAACAAACGATAACTGCGCTTCCAGGCGCTTCTAGTTTCGATTCTGCTATGAGCTTTGGCATGATACACTCTGGTAAGGTTAGTATGACCATTCTTGGTGCAATGGAGGTATCAGAAAAGGGTGATATTGCTAATTGGAAGATACCAGGTAAAATGGTTAAAGGAATGGGTGGCGCAATGGATTTGGTTGCTGCATCTAAAAATATACTTGTAGCCATGCAGCATGTAAACAAGGCAGGAGAAAGTAAGTTACTTGAATCCTGTACACTTCCTATCACGGGAATACGCTGTGTCAAAAAAATATTTACCGAATTAGCTGTATTGGAAATTGCTCCAGAAGGAGGGTTTATATTAATCGAACGGGCTCCGGGAGTTTCGGTTGAACAGATAAAAAATGCCACCTCCGGTAAGCTCATTATACATGGCGATATTCCGGAGATGGCGTTATAGTTTATAAATTTCCACGAAGAGCTTGCTCTCTTTCTAAGGCTTCGAATAATGCCTTGAAATTACCAGCACCAAATGAACGTGCTCCTCTTCGTTGTATGATCTCGTAAAATAAGGTTGGACGATCTTCAACGGGTTTAGTGAAGATCTGTAATAAGTATCCTTCATCATCTCGATCCACCAGAATGCCGAGAGGTCGAAGTCTGTCGATATCTTCTTCAATTGGTCCAACTCGTTTGGCTAAATCATCGTAGTATGTTCCGGGAACTTGGAGGAACTCAACACCTCTTGATCTAAGCTTGGTAACTGTTTCAATGATGTTATCTGTTGCAATGGCTATATGTTGCACCCCTGGTCCATTATAAAAATCGAGATATTCCTCAACCTGTGACTTTTTCTTTCCTTCGGCAGGCTCGTTGATAGGGAACTTTACATATCCGTTTCCATTGCTCATTACTTTACTCATGAGAGCAGAATATTCAGTAGAGATCTGTGTATCATCAAAGGTGAGAATATTTTTAAAGCCCATTACATCTTCGTAAAATTTCACCCAGGGATTCATTTCATTCCAGCCTACATTCCCTACACAGTGATCGATATATTTTAACCCTACTGGCTCAGGATTATAATCTGATGTCCAATTTTTGAAACCAGGCATAAAATTGCCTTTATAGTTTTTTCGCTCTATGAACAAATGCACAGTATCACCATAAATATGGATACCACTCATCACTATAATACCCTTTTCATCTTTGGTTTCACGTGGCTCCATGAAAGGCTTTGCCCCTCTTTTTGTTGTTTGATGAAATGCGTCTCTTGCATCATCAACGGTCAAGGCAATGGCTTTGACACCATCACCATGCAGGTTAGTATGTTGAGCAATAGGATGATCAGCGTGCAGTGCAGTCGTGAGGATCAAACGTACTTTATCTTGTTTCAATACGTAAGATACTTTTTCACGATCTCCGGTTTCGGGACCTGAATAGGCTAATGCCTGAAATCCGAATGCCGTTTTATAATAGTGTGCGGCTTGTTTTGCATTACCTACATAGAACTCAACAAAATCAGTTCCCAGCAATGGCAAGAAATCTTCAGTTGCCATGGTTGCCTTCTGTTTCAATGTATCCATCTCCATATTATTCAATATTAAATTGCCAGCTTTTGTGATAAGATTCGTCTTCAATCTGAAGGGCATATTCCGTTAACATCAGCGGTCTGAACGGATCAATCATCACCGCAAGTTCTTCGGTTTTCTCTTTCCCTATACTCTTCTCTACCGTTCCCGGATGAGGTCCGTGGGGAATACCGCCTGGGTGCAGGGTGATCTGTCCCTTTACTACTGATTTTCTGCTCATGAAATCACCATCTACATAATACAATACCTCATCACTGTCAACATTACTATGATTGTAAGGTGCGGGTATAGCCAATGGATGATAATCGTATTTACGTGGCACAAATGAGCATACTACAAAATTTCCGCCTTCGAAAGTTTGATGTACTGGTGGCGGTTGATGTATTCGACCAGTAATGGGTTCAAAATTATGTATGGAAAAAGCCCATGGATAATGGTAACCATCCCAGCCAATAAAATCAAAAGGGTGAGTGCCGTAAACATAAGGATAGATCAAACCCTGTTTCTTGATCAGCACTTTGAAATCTCCGATCTCATCATGAGTGATCAGATCCAGAGGTCTTCGAATGTCGCGTTCACAGAATGGCGCATGTTCCATCAACTGGCCTACTTCATTTAAATATCGTTTTGGGAAGCGGATTGGTGTATAACTTTCAATAATGAACAATCGGTTATCCGGGCTATCAAATGTGATCTGATAGATCGTTCCTCTCGGTACAACAATATAATCACCATATCCAAAACGGATAGTTCCAAATCCTGATCGAAGTTCACCTGATCCTTCATGTATGAAAATGATCTCATCCCCCTGACTGTTCTTGTAAAAATAATCAGTCATAGATTTGCGAGGCGCAGCCAGTGAAATCTGGAGATCACTATTCACCAGAACTGGTTTCCTACTCTGTAGATAATCATCTTCTGGTTTAATATTAAATCCAATTAAACTGGTGTGTCGCAAGTGCTTTTCTCTTGCAATTTTAGGCTCGACAGAATACGGTTCGCCTAATGTTTTAACGATAGTAGGTGGATGACAGTGATAAACCAGGGAATATAAACTTGAGAAACCATGAGTGGATACTAATTCTTCAGCATATAAGGTTCCATCTGGTTTGCGAAAAGCAGTATGTCTCTTAGGAGGCACCTGTCCTAGCGTGTGGTAAATTGGCATAACGAATCGTTTTGTTCACTTAATTTTCAACAACACATTGCCGCCAAAGTTCGTAAATTAATCGCTAATTTTACAGCATTTGAAAGCTGTAGCTGTATGAAATTATCCACTTATTTCTCGAATGCTGAGCATTTAGGACTTTTCGTAAACAATAGGCTCTATTCCGTTGCGGAACTTCATCCTGAATTACCAGATGATATGATGCTTTTTCTGGAGGGAGGGGAGCGTGCAATAGAACTTCTTAAAGAATGCGAACAAAAAATATTAGTTGACGCTGAGGCTTTTACATCGATTCAGAACTACCAGCTGTTAGCCCCTGTGCCTCGGCCAAGATCTTGCCGCGATGGCTATGCTTTTCGGCAGCATGTGGCTACTGCCCGAAGAAACAGAGGTGTGCCAATGATCCCTGAATTCGATCAGTATCCGATCTTCTATTTTACTAATCATAATGCGATATTCGGCCCTGGTGAGATTTCCCTAATGCCCGATCATTTTAGGCAATTAGATTTTGAATTGGAAGTGGCGATCGTAATCGGCAAAAAAGGACGAAATATAAAAGCCTGTGATGCTGATCAATACATTGCCGGTTATACTATTATGAATGATTTAAGCGCCAGAACGCTTCAGATGGAAGAAATGTTGTTGAATCTTGGACCGGCTAAAGGCAAGGATTTTGCTACTACGATCGGACCATGGTTAGTAACTACAGATGAATTGGAAAAGTATCGGACCGCTACTAAAGAGAATCATATCGGCGTACAATATGATATGAAGATGACGTGTACGATTAATGGTGTGCAAGTATCAAGTGGTAATATGAAAGAAATGGACTGGACCTTTGCGGAGATCATTGAGCGCGTGTCTTATGGCGTGGATATTTATCCAGGTGATGTTATTGGCTCTGGAACCGTGGGAACGGGTTGCTTTCTGGAGCTTAATGGTACAGCAAAATTAAATGATCCAAATGCAGTGCCCCAATGGTTAAGAGAAGGTGATGTTGTCACGCTTGAAGTTGACGGACTTGGAGAACTTACTAACCATATTAGAGCAGAGCAGACAGATTGGTCAATTCTTAATCTAAAGAAACTATAGATGGTAACGAAAGATGCATCGGCACTAACTGGAATGCAGTTACAGAATATTTTGCAGTATGTTATCGCACCACGCCCAATTTGTTTCGCATCAACAATCAATAGTAAAGGCGAAGTGAATCTTAGTCCGTTCAGCTATTTCAATATCTTCAGTGTTCAGCCACCCATCTGTATCTTTTCACCCTCAAGACGTCTTCGCGATAATACCACTAAGCATACTCTAGATAATATTTTGGAGATTCCTGAATGTGTAATCAATATCGTGAGTTATGATATGGTTGGACAAACATCTTTAGCGAGTTGTGAATATCCTCAGGGGGTGAATGAATTTGAAAAGGCTGGTTTTACTATGCTTGAATCAGAGGTGGTCAAACCTCCAAGGGTTGCAGAATCACCTGTTCAACTAGAATGTAAAATAAATCAAGTGATTCCATTGGGTGAAAAAGCAGGTTCGGGAAATCTAGTAGTAGCCGAGATCTTACGTATTCATCTCTCTGAAAAAATTTTAGATGCAAATGGTAATGTAGATCAGCATGCTCTTGATCTTGTAGCGCGATTGGGCGGGAATTGGTATGCCCGAATCAATAAGGACTCATTATTCCAATTGGAAAAACCAAATGAGAAAATTGGCATGGGCTTTGATCGATTACCTAAATCCCTTTACCATGCCGATTGGCTTACACAAAATGAAAAAGCTAAACTAGCTAATCTACATGATCCTCCTTCAAAAGACGAAGCCTACAAGTTGGTTGAGCCGGAATGGTTAGAAAAATTGAATAAAAATACTAGCCATGAAGTATATGCTCAAATAAAGTTATTACTTAAGCAAGGGGATATTTTAAAGGCTTGGTGTCTGGCAGTTCAGCTATCCTGAATTAATGAAATTCAAGTTTACGATCAATGATGGAAAGCCCATCTTTGATCAGTTTTGATTGATCAGGATTGGCTAGTAACTTATTTTCAAGATATGATCTAACTTCCCAGTAAAGCATACTAAATTCTGGTTTCGTTGCGGTAATTTCAGCAAGCTCCATAGCTCCCAACCAGTCATCAGTAAAATTTTCTTGTAATACATTCCAAACTGCACTTAACGCTTCTATCTTTTCTTTCCCTTCCCGGATATTCCGAATCCTTCCAATTAAGTTGTGGTATTGTAAGTCTTTTTGGGTATAACAGATGCGTTCTGTTTTTTTACCTGACAAATGCAATCCATCATCGAATAACATTTTATCTGCAGAACCACTAAAAACTGAAGGTATAGCAGAACCCACGATCAATTTCAATTCACCTTCTTTTTTAGTAAAGAGGATCTTACCATTTGCTGTAACAATATCTACAAAGTCAAAATGTATTTGCTCTAATGTATTATTGAAATATATAATGGAATTGATTTTCCCATTGATAATGGTGCCATTGGAAAGCGTAAAGGAGCAGATGGTATCTTCCTTAATACCTAATTCGGATAGTGCAGTATGGTCCAGCTGATCTAGTGGTAATCGGGTATCTTTTATTTTTCCAATCAATATTCTGCACCCTAGTTTAAATTGATCGGGTCCAAAATGGATCAAGGCCTTATCGTTTCTGCATAATGCTGATGGTCCTTTTGTACTTATCCATTGTACACCAAATTCCGGATCGATATCAAATGCACTCACTTGTCCGCATACTTGAAGGCCATTGTGTAATACTATAGTACAGATCTGTTCTGAGGCTATAGCTTTTTCTAGGCCACTTACTCCACCAGTTGTCATCGCCATACTAGACTCGAAAGTGTGCAATACATCAAGTAGATTTTCAAATGTTGGGGTAACGAATAATTGCGGTTGAGGTTTCGTAATATCGTAGGCGTAGTTGATCGCATCAATGGTATAGGGAATCTTTTTCACTTCAGGTCTCATACAGGATGCACTTTCGCCGATCGATGATAATAAACCTGCACCATAGATTTTAGGGTTATTAAGTGGCCCTATCAATCCATATTCAACTGTCCACCATTGTAATCTACTGAGTAAGGCCATTTCAGAAGGCTCACCCATATTTTGCTGACATTCTTCTAATTTATTTTCTGCGGCCCTAACTTCAGCAGGGTCAGCATTGGGCGTTTCTTTCAAAATGGATAAAGCTCGAATCGCCTCATAAAGTTCATGGTCCTGTCTGGAAAACATTGCTTTTGTTCCAACTGCACCAAGGTGACTTAAGAATCGATTATAATGGACATCGCTGATGATCGGTGCGTGTCCGGCAGATTCATGAATTATATCCGGGGCAGGCGTATATTCAATATGATCGAGTGTTCGAATATCTGCAGCTATTACCAATACCCGCCACGCCTGGTATTCCATAAATGCTGCGGGGGGAATGAAACCATCAACGGTAACGGCGCCCCAGCCAATGTCAGAAAGTGCATCATTGATTTCCTGAAGTGATGGAATTTTTTCAATAGTCAGACCTGCTTTTTTCAAGCCTGGGATATAGGGGTAATAGGCTGCAACTTTGAGGTAGCTGTAGTTTTGTCGCATCACATAGCGCCAGAGTGCATGGTCAACAGGTGTGTATCGATCATACTCCTGATCAACAATGTATTTCTTGAGGTGTTCAGGGAGTCGTTTAACTTGTTCGTTATTGAAATCCTGAATATGAATCATAGCAAATTAATTAAATGATATAATTCCAATTGTGTGTATCTGCTGCTTGTCCGGTTCTGATCTTATTCAATAAAGCATAAGCCTTGATTTGGAATGATTCACTACTGGGCGCAGGTATGTTGTAATCTTTATCTCCGATGCGGATCAGTGCAACAGGGGCAACCACTGCTGCAGTTCCAGTTCCAAAAATTTCCGTTACCCGCCCGTCTTTAAGATATGATTCCAATTCATCAACGGAGATTTTTCTTTCTTCAACGATAATACCCAGATCTTTGGCAATCGTCAGAACGGAATCACGGGTGATGCCATCTAGAATAGCTGTATTCAACACAGGTGTAATGAGTTTACCATCTACCATGAACATGATATTCATCATTCCTGCTTCGTCAATGAATTTATGTTCACTTGCATCCGTCCATATCACTTGATCAAAACCCTGTTCTACAGCTTTTTTCACTGGATAAAAACTGCTTCCATAATTCCCTGCACATTTTGCATAACCAGTACCGCCTTCAGCTGTTCTGGTAAATTCCGTTTCTACTTTCAATTTGAAGGGCTTGCCAAAATATTTTCCAGAGGGGCTGGCGAGAATCATGAAATGGTAGCGATCAGAGATTTTAATTTTTAATCTTGATTCTGATGCGAAACAGAAGGGCCTTATGTATAGTGAAGTTTCCGGAGCACCTGGTATCCATTGTTGATCGATTCGTAAAAGTGTAGTGAGTGCGTCAAAGAATAAATCTTTTGGAACCTCTGGCATACACATTCTATCGAGTGATCTATTCAATCGAACGAGATGTTTTTCAGGTCGAAAAACTGAAATTCTTCCATCTTGCATCCTGAATGCTTTCATGCCTTCAAATACGGATTGTCCGTAGTGCAGTGCAAGCATGGCAGGAGATATTTCAAGATTCCCAAATGGGATAATACGTGGGTTTGTCCACTCACCGTTTTCATATTCCGCACAAAACATATGATCGGTACAGTCTTTCCCAAATTCCGGATTGGTAAAATCAACGGAATGGATACGAGATGAGGTCGTAAGCTTTTGATTAATTACCATCATTGAGTTAAGATTTACGTATGGCTTACCATTAAAGGGGGCAAATTAGGCCAAATTCTTTTTACTTACCCAATATTTAACTAACAATTGTTAGTTTTTTTTACAAAAATGACAAGCTATAAATAAAAAACCCGATCATATTCATGATCGGGTTAAATACGTAAGTGTTTTTTTATTGATTTTTCTGAGAGATCAACGCCATCATTTGTTTCATTGTTTTGTCCATCCCATCTGCACTGCCATCCAGGAAGATAACATTCCCTTTTCCGTATTCAGCAAAGTTTTTAATGGCCTCAGTCCACATACTGAATAAGATTACATTGGTATCGAGGTTTGCCTGCTTCATTTCTTCTGCAGCTTCCGACATACCACGAGCTACTTCCTGTCTGAATAATGCCACACCCTGTCCTCTTAATTGAGCAGCCTCTTTTTCAGCCTGTGCAGAGATCTTTATAGCATTACCCTCTGCTTCAGCCGCTTTTGTTTTAGTGATGAGCAAGGCCTGACCTTCATTTTCTGCTGCTGCCTTTAAATTGTTACTGGCTACTACGCGACTCATACTTTCCATGATCTGTTGATCGAAAGTGATATCGTTCATTTGCAGATCCTGAAGGTGATATCCCCAATCTTCCAAACTATGGTCGATCTGTTCCTTTACATAGTCCACGATCTCTCTTCTGGCTGTAAGAATTTCTGCTTGCTTTTTTGTAGCTACATAGGCACGAATACTGCCTTCAACCGTTCTGACAAGGGCTTGCATGAAATCTTTATTACTGATGAATTTGAATGCAACTTTTTTCATGGTCTCTTCATCCGAATTTTGCACAGAATAAAGGATCATACTCTTGAAATAAACATTAGCTTGGTCGATGGTTACCGCCTGGAATTCCAATTCAATACTCTGGTTTTGGATACTGATCCTTTTAAAAACGGTTTCAATGAACGGAATTTTAAAACGTAATCCCGGATGAAGTACTCGTCTGTATTTACCAAACATAGTGATAATGGCTACAGAACCTTGATTTACAGTAAGAAGTCCAGAAAAGACAAAAAGGGCAGCAAGCCCAAGAAAAATATACGTACTATACATATCTATAGAATTATGGTGGTAAGATAAGAAAATACAGTTTAAGGTTGCGTTGGATTATCTTAAATTTAGGAACAAATCTTACTTTAGCATCTTATAAAGCTTTGTTTTATGGCTAATCATTTCGGTTCAACAATGCGCGTAGTGCATAGATATCTTGGTTTTTTTCTTGCCGGCATCATGGCTGTTTATGCCGTTAGTGGCATGGTGATGATTTTTCGTGATACTGATTTTTTAAAACAGGAAAATTCATATAAAAAAACGGAAAAACCTGGATTATCTGATGAGCAATTAGGCAAAGCACTTGCCATCAAAGAATTACGATTCAGCTCTGTTGAAGGCGATATAGCTGTGTTTAAAGAAGGAACGTACAATAAAGTTACTGGGGTTGCAGAATATAAAGTAAAAGAGTTGCCCGTTGTGCTTAATAAGATGACAAAACTCCATAAGGCAAAATCTAAGGAACCACTCTTCTTTCTAAATTTATTTTTTGGAACCTCATTATTATTCTTTGTACTTTCCTCTTTCTGGATGTTTATGCCTCAAACAGCAATCTTTAAAAAAGGAATGTATTTCACGATAGCCGGGATAATTTTAACCTTGCTCCTTTTATTTAGGTAAGCGTTTCTTTTTTACCATTCTAACCAATCGAGGGTAGGCCCAGTAGGTTAGTTTCGTAGAAAGTATTCCAATTCCCGCTCCAGCTATAATATCACTAAACCAGTGCCGATTGTGTTGCATGCGCAAATAACCGGTGGTTGCAGCCGCTACATATCCTGAAGCGGCTAGCCATTTATTGCGATGTTTATATTCCTGCCAGAGGAATTCTGCATTGACAAACGCCATTGAAGTATGTCCACTAGGAAAAGAGGAATATTCTGATCCATCTGGACGTAAGCGATTTGACAAAATCTTGGTAGGTCGTACAATTGCATTCATCACAATTTGTGAAACCGCTAAATGTATCGTTTGATCTTTCCAGTTATTTTTTCCTTT
>CAYTXC010000030.1:0-16119 GCA_964441425.1 uncultured Sphingobacterium sp.
TCAGCGTGGTGGCGATTGCGAAACGTTGCTTTTGTCCACCACTTAGAGATTTATACGGACTTTTCGCCTTATCCTCTAGCTGAACCAACGACAGAAGATTCATGGCATCCGCATTAGCTCCATATAATCCATTGAACAGATCGATCTGTTCTAATAATGTCAGCCCTGGATAAAAGCCGGAAGTTTGTAATTGTATGCCGATGATCGACTTTATGGCATCAGGATTTTCATCTATAGAGAACCCGGCAATATTAATCTCTCCAGATGTTTTTTCCCGAAGGGTTTCCATAATTTCAAGCGTATTGGATTTGCCTGCCCCATTAGGACCAAGAAGCCCAAATATCTCTCCATCCAAAACATCAAAGCTGATGTCTTTTACCGCCTCATAACGATCATATAGTTTTACCAGGTTTTTAACCTGAATGATTGCCTGTATCAATAGTTTGCTCTTTTAAAAAAGATTCAAGGTCATGCATCATGGCCTTGCTTCCTGCAAACATAGGACTTCGTTGATGAAGATATTCAGGTTTTATGTCTAAAATTCGTTGCTCCCCATCTGTTGCCAATCCTCCCGCCTTTTCCAGAATAAAAGCAAATGGGTTGCATTCATACATCAACCTTAGTTTCCCCTTAGGGCTTTCTGTTGTTCCGGGGTACATGAAAATTCCCCCTTTAATAAGATTGCGGTGTACATCCGCTACCATACTGCCGATATATCGTTGTGAAAATGGTCCGCCACCTTTTTCATCAATTTGCTGACAATATGTAATGTATCGTTGAACAGACGATGAAAACCGAAAGAAATTTCCATGATTAACGGAATATATCTTGCCTTTTTCAGGGCAATGGATATCGGGGTGACTTAAGGAAAATTCACCAATTGCCGGATCCAGCGTAAACCCGTTCACACCTCTTCTGGTTGCGTAAACCATCATAGTAGATGACCCATAAACGATATAGCCCGCAGCCACCTGATGAATACCCGCCTGCAAAAAATCTTCGATCCCAGCGGGTGTACCCAATGGTGTAATACGACGATAGATACTGAAAATGGTGCCTATGGAGACATTCACATCAATATTACTGCTTCCATCCAACGGGTCAAACAAACAAATATATTTCGACTGATTACTAACTGGATCGTCAAAAGCGATAAAATTATCTACTTCTTCACTGGCAATGCCAGCACAACTTATACCATGACGTAATACCCCCATTAACTGTTGATTAGCAAAGTCATCAAGCTTTTTAACCTCTTCATGATGTATATTGATAGTACCATTATTGCCCAATATATCCACTAATCCAGCCTTATTGACTTCTACATTTATTCGCTTTGCCGCTAGCCCGATATCGCGCAATAAACCCGCTAATTCTCCGGTGGCATTAGGATAGGTCCGCATTTGATGAATGGTGAATTCGTCCAGTGTTTGTATCAGCCTGTTGATCATAACGCAATTTTATACAAATAAGAAACCGTCAACAGTTCAATTACATAACTTTGTGCAATGAAAGTCTTCAAATTTGGAGGTGCCAGCATTAGTTCAGTAGAAAAAATCCAGAATATTGCCGCTATCATTCAAGATCATACTCATGAAAACGTGATGGTAGTGATCTCTGCCATGGGAAAAACAACCAATGCCCTGGAAAAAGTGGTAGAAGCTTTTTATGAAGGCAAAAAAGAAGAAGCTCTCAACTTGTTTAAACAGATTAAACAATCGCATAATGATCTCGCTAAATATTTACTGGTTAAGCAGGCTTTACCTACTGAACGGCTACTGACAGATCTATACACCGAAGTAGAATGGCTGTTACATGATCAACCAGTCCGGGAATACGATTATTATTACGACCAAATTGTTTGTATAGGCGAACTACTTTCCACTACCATTATCAGTGCATATCTCAATGAAGAGGGTATTTCAAATAAATGGATCGATGTCCGGGATTGCTTCAGAACGGATAATAATTTCAGAGATGCCAATCTCAACTGGGAAATTACCCGCTCCAATATAACCAATCAGGTTATACCCGAATTTAAAGATGTCCATATCGTGATCACTCAAGGTTTCATAGGAGCTACGGATGATAACGAAAGTACAACGCTGGGTAGAGAAGGTAGCGATTATTCCGCTGCTATTTTCGCCCATATTTTAGATGCCGATAGTCTGACCATATGGAAAGATGTAAAGGGAGTGATGAATGCCGACCCTAAGCAATTCCCATCAGCAGAAATCCTGGCTGAATTGAACTATGATGAAGTGATTGAAATGGCCTATTATGGTGCACAGGTAATCCATCCCAAAACCATCAAACCACTTCAGAATAAAAGCATTCCCCTATATGTAAAATGTTTCCTGGAGCCGGAACTAACCGGAACGGTTATTCATAATGCACTAATTAAAAATTTACCCCCCATTATAGTATTAAAAAAAGATCAGGTACTGATTAACCTGAAAACTAAGGATTTCTCGTTTGTGGGAGAACAGCCCGTTGCTGAACTTTACAAATGGCTTGCAGCGTTACATATTCGTCCAAATTTACTCGCTACTGGGGCAGTTTCGATACAAGTTTGTATTGATGATCAAGTGGAAAAAATTAATAAACTTGCCGAAACGGCTACTACATTATTTGATGTGGAAGTAGAAAAAGGATTTAACCTGCTAACCATACGCCATCCTCAAAAAGGATTATTGGAAGGTATGACCTCGAAGTTGGAGATTCGGATGCTGCAACAAAATAATGTTACCGTACAGGCTTTACTCAAAGAAAAAATAAATTAATATAATACATATTCTCCCTTGGCATTAACACTCACCACGGGTAATTGTCTGGTTATATTAAAAAAATCATAGGCCTGCTTCATTGTCTTTTCAAAAGCCTGTAATTCTTTATCATTAGCCATTGTTTTTTCCAGAAAAGCCATGCTCTTTGGGTTATCAAAACGAATGGGGAAAATGTGCACCGGAATGAAGTCCTGACCACTGCTTCTGGCATGTGCGGTTAATACATACAATTCTTCGATCTGGGGATTCGTGATGGGAATACATCCTTCTGTAACACAGCTACCATGAATGTAGATATCCCCCCCAGGCCTGTTTGAATCGGAAAGAATCACATCAGAAGGATTAGGATAATTCAGTCCTAACGACAAATGATAGGTACTATTGGGCTTGAATTCGTTAATGTAATAGAACCCTTCCGGAACTTGATAATCGCCTTCAACCCGTTTCGGACCCATAGTTCCAGCCAATGCACAAACTTTATAGGTTTTAAAAAGTTTGAATTCCTCTTTTATCGAAGATCTTACCCAAACCTCCAGTTCACTGTCGTATTTGAAAGAGCGTAGATATACATAGTTCGCCGGCCATACCAGTTTCTTAACTACAAATTCACGGCGAAGCGTATCCTCTTTTTTACGAAAAGCTTCATTTACCCGTCCAAATGATCGTTGATAATCAACAAACGAGTTTTGAGCCATTACGTTAATACACAGACCTATTGCCAGGATCGATAAACATAATCGGAGCATGAGTCAAAATTAAGGAAAGACCTTGAACTGAATTGTTATAAATTGATTTGTTATCTTCACACTCATGAAAGTTGGAATTTTAGGCGGTGGACAACTGGGAAGAATGATGCTTCAGGAAGCTCCAAATTATCCGGTGGAAACCTGGGTTATGGAGAAAGATGCAGACTGTCCCTCCGCACATCTTTGCCATCATTTTGTACTTGGTGATATTCGTGATTTTGATGCTGTTTATGCTTTTGGGCAGCTTGTTGATGCATTAACCATCGAAATTGAAAACGTCAATATAGAAGCTTTAGAAAAATTAGAGTCAGAAGGAAAGCGGATCATCCCGAAACCTTCAGCGCTTCGTACCATTAAGAATAAGATCCTCCAAAAAGAATATTATCTTAAAAACAACATACCCTCTCCTGCTTTCCTTATAACGCAAGATCGGGAAGACTTGAAAAAGCATGTTGACTTCCTGCCTGCTGTACATAAGTTAGGAATGGGTGGATATGATGGAAAAGGAGTACAGATTTTAAAATCCGTTGACGACCTGGATAATGGTTTTAATGCCCCCAGTGTATTGGAGAAAATGGTGGACATTCATAAAGAAATAGCTATAACGGTAGCTATATCAGAAAATGGTTCGCACGTGATCTATCCACCTGTGGAGATGATTTTCGACCCCTATTTGAACCTGCTCGATTTTCAGCTTTGTCCGGCTGATATAGCCGAAAAAGCGATTTGGAAAGCGGAGGCATTGGCATTATCCGTTGCCAGAAACTTCGGATCTGCGGGTATTTTTGCTATTGAAATGTTTGTGGATGGCAATAGTGATGTGTTTGTTAATGAGACTGCACCTCGTGTGCACAACAGTGGGCATCATACTATTGAAGCGCATTTTAGTTCTCAGTTTGATATGCTTTGGAGAATTTTGTTGAACTATCCATTAGGTGGAACAGCTATGATCATGCCCAGCATGATGGTAAATATATTAGGTGCGGATGGATTTACAGGTGAGGCCAAATATGAAGGAATGGATGAGATCCTGAAAATGGAAAATGCTTTCGTTCATCTTTATGGTAAAAAGCTTACAGCACCTGGAAGAAAAATGGGACATGTGACGATCATCGATAAAGATAAAACCAATCTTATGCGTAAAGCAGCTATCATCAAGCAAACTTTACGCGTGATCAGTTAAAGCAGTATAATATGAACAATCCTTTAGTTGGTATCATCATGGGTTCTGACAGCGACCTTGATGTAATGAAAGCAGCAGCTGATTTTTTAAGTTCTGTGGATATCTCCTTCGAGCTTACGGTTGTATCCGCACACCGAACTCCGGTTCGGATGGTGGAATATGCTACCACAGCTCGTGATAGAGGATTGAAAGTGATCATTGCCGGCGCAGGCGGTGCAGCTCATCTACCCGGAATGGTAGCTGCCTTAACATCATTACCCGTTATTGGTGTTCCGGTCAAATCATCTAATTCTATCGATGGATGGGACTCAATTCTATCGATTCTGCAAATGCCCAATGGAGTTCCAGTGGCTACTGTTGCATTGAATGCAGCAAAAAATGCCGGTATTCTTGCTGCCCAAATTATTGGCGCATTCGATACAGAAAAAGGAAAGAAAATGGATCAGTTCAAAAAAGATATGAACCAGGAAGTAGAATCTAAAATCGATAAGCTACGAGAGGCTGGTTGGGAAAATACTTTAGATAAAAAATAAGTACATGATTTACGATATAGCGGCTATAGCAGGCATGATCGATCATTCGATCCTTCAACCTACAACAACCGATAGCGATCTCGAAGAAGGATGTAAAGTAGCAATGCAGTATAAAACTGCCTCGGTTTGCATTAAGCCTTATGCCGTAAAAAAAGCAGTTGAGTTACTTCAAGGTTCGGGCATCCCTGTTTGTACCGTAATCGGTTTCCCTCATGGATCTCAAACTATTGAAACAAAAGTTTTTGAAACACGTGAGGCTTGTCTGAGCGGAGCAAAAGAAATTGATATGGTGGTGAATATTGGGAAAGTGGTTCAAGGCGATTGGGATTATGTTACAGAGGAGATTACTCGTATCAATACGGAAACGGTTGCACATGGAGCTATTTTAAAAGTAATTTTTGAAAATGATTATCTGGTTGATGCGCAAAAAATAAAACTTTGTCAGATCTGCAGTAATATTCCAGTTGCATTTGTAAAAACATCTACCGGATATGGTTATACCAAAGGTGAAGATGGGAAATTTTCAACGAAAGGAGCTACCTTGGAAGATTGTACACTCATGTTGGAAAATGTGGCACCTGGCGTTCAGGTTAAAGCAGCTGGAGGTATTCGTTCGCTGGATGAATTGATGAAGATGAAAGAACTGGGAGTTACCCGAATCGGAGCTACAGCAACTGCCTTAATTGTGGAAGAAGCAAAGAAAAGAATGGGCCTCGCTACCGGCGAGATAAAACATACAGATAGGTCTGGCTATTAATCCTCTATTGAAAGTAAAATAAACTGCTGCCAAAAAGATGTAGAGTGTTGATAGATCGCATCAATACATGCAGGTCCATATTGTGCATAGAATGGTAAAATGTTTTCCCTACGTTCCTGTAAACTGCCAGCGGGGAATAGTTGAGCTTTAATTTTTAAAAGTTGTCCTTTTTGGACTTCGTATTTACGCTTTTCAGCCCTCAGCATTTTTTTGGATGCCTCTTGTAGTTTTTTATGTAGTTGGGTTTGAAGTGCATCCAAATGCTGTATCAACGATTGATCAATTATCCCTGCTTTCTGTTTCAGCCCATGGAATAGTTCATTGGCCATGCCTTGCTCATCATTTGTATCTAAACTTTTATCAGAATGAACCTCCAGGTAACGATTCATTAGTTCATATTCAGAAAGGAAAAGTTCTTCTACTTGTATCCCCATTGCTTTCAGCTTTTGCTCAATTTCGGCCGAATACAAAAGAAAACTATTTCGTAAAACCAACATGGGGAAGGGAACTTTAAAATGATCAAACATAGCCTTCAGCTCCAACCAGTAAGCTATTTCTGCACCCCCACCCACAAATGCAATATCAGGAAGAATCATTTCTTGATACATAGCACGTAATACCACATTCGGACTAAATCGCTCAGGATGTTGATCTACTTCATGTAAGATTTCCTCTTCGGTAAATACAATGGAAGAATTATCTATATGGTATTGATCATTCGTTTTGATAATGCGTTCTCTTGAACCTTCAGTGAAATAGAATAAGTTGATTTCACGTGGATGAACTTGTACTTTATAGGTTTTTTCAAGATAAGAATTGGTTTGCTTTACCAAACGTTCAGCATCATGGAGCAAAAGATCATTTCGCATCACATTTTTATAGACTGATTTGAACCGGGCATCATCCGCTACCAACACCAAAAGGCCGTATGCACTGAATAATTCATTAACCAGATCGAAGGTGGCATTAGCAATGGTTACGCCTTCTTTATATGATTTACGCAACAGTTTTACCACTTCGGCACCTTTGGGGAATACACCAAGTTGCCCCTCCATTTGAGTGATGAGTTGAAGCAGATTTTTATCTACTTTCATTCTACCTACAGCACCCTTTTGGTTAGTATTCCATGTATAGGCTACTCCATCAATGTTAATTTGTCCAAGTTCATCCAGATCATTATCCTCACTTCCCATATAATAAACCGGGACAAAATTTTGCTCAGGGAATTCTTTATTTAAAGTTTCGGCTATTCGGATAACGTGTAGAATCTTAAAAACAAAGTAGAGATAGCCAGTAAAAATATTACATTGGTGAGCAGTACATATAGTGAAGGTGTGATCAGACAATATAGAGTCTATATTTGACTGCTGCTTTGGAGAAGCTACACCATTATACCATTCTGATAATACCTCATGAAGCCGTTTCCGATCAGTAGGAAAAGCCTGACGTTGCTGAATAGACTCACGAACACCATTTATACTAACCTTTACGGAGTATAGATGATTGAGTTCAGGACTATCTTTAAGATAATCTGCAACCAGTCCGGAGAACATTCCGGTTTTTTCAACAGGCAATAACCGCGAACGACATTCCACGTTTTTTATTTTTGGTTAAACTAACTCCCCTTCCAGATCGAAATCATATGCCTTGGTGATCTTTACTTGAACAAAGTCACCAGGTTTAAGTAAACGATCAGCATGCACGATAACCTCATTATCTACTTCAACAGAATCAAATTCTGTTCTGCCTAAATAACGACCCGACTCTTTTTTATCGATTAAAACCTTAAAGGTTTTTCCGATTTTTTCCTGATTCTTTTCGTAACTGATCTCTTGCTGCAACTCCATGATCTCTTGAGCCCTGGCCTCTTTGACCTCCTGAGGCACATCATCCACCAGATCATGTGCTGAGGTTCCTTCTTCATGTGAATATGTAAAAATACCCACCCGATCAAAACGATGCTCTTCTAAAAATCCCTTTAATTCCTCAACATCATCTTCTGTTTCACCAGGAAATCCAGCAATCAACGTAGTTCGCAGGCAAATCTCCGGAAGCCTTTCTCGGATCGAATGAATCAGTTCCGTCATTTCTTCTCGGGTGATCTGCCGCTTCATTGCTTTCAACATATTATTGGCAGCATGCTGAAGGGGCATGTCCAGATAGTTACAGATATTCGGCCTTTCCTTTATCGCATCAATGATATCCAAGGGAAATTTTGATGGATAGGCGTAATGTAAACGAATCCATTCTACACCTTTCACATCCGCAAGAGCATGAAGCAATCGAGGCAGATCACGCTTCTTGTATATATCCAGACCATAATAAGTGAGCTCTTGCGCGATCAGCATGATCTCTTTTACTCCTGACTTGACCAAACGTTCTGCTTCCATCACCAATTCTTCAATAGGGCGACTAATATGCTGACCACGCATTAATGGAATAGCGCAAAAAGAACATGTTCGGTTACATCCCTCGCTGATCTTCATATAGGCATAATGCGAGGGTGTACTTAATAACCGCTCGCCCACCAATTCTGCTTTATAATCAGCCTCAAGTGTTTTCAGAATCAAGGGCAATTCCATTGTTCCGAAATAGGCATCCACTTCAGGTATCTCCTCTTCCAAATTATGCTTATATCGTTCACTAAGACATCCGGTTACATAAACTTTATCGAGTTTACCTTTACGTTTAAGTTCTACTTGCTCGAGTATAGTATTAACTGACTCCTCTTTAGCCTTATCAATAAATCCACAAGTATTAACGATCACGATATTGTGATCGATCTTTTTGTTTTCATGCACCACATTAATATCATTTGCCTTCAGCTGGCCGCTTAACACTTCACTGTCCACTAAATTTTTACTACAGCCCAGCGTAATGATGTTAACTTTATCTTTCTTTAACGTCCTTGTTTTCATAAACTGAGCAAAGATACCTAATTAGCCAATCGGGCACACATTATTGAAAACGAAGCGTGACCAGCACCGGAAAATGATCAGACGGGAATTTACCAAAATATGTATCGGTGAGTATTCCATATCGTTCTACAGAAAAACCTGGAGTAATGAAGATATGATCGATCACATCTTGGGTAATACCTGCGGCCTTGAAGGCATTAAATGACCCATTATTACGATATTTTATGGGAGATAACCATAATGCATCCTTTACTAAACCACTTTCCTGAAAGGTACGATACCATTGACTATCATGATTACCATTCAGATCGCCCATTACGATTACCGGATTTTTACCAGCTACATCTGTAAAGCGCGACAAAATCAATTTACTACTTTCAATACGAGCCTGAACCCCAACGTGATCGTAGTGTGCATTAAAAACATAAAACGTCTTTTTAGTTTGTTTGTCTTTAAGCTTAACCCAGGTACAAATCCTTGACAGAGCTGCATCCCAGGATTTACCCGGCTTTTCAGGAGTGGTGGAAAGCCAGAAATCACCACCTTCCAGTTTTTCGAATCGGTCCTTCCGTATGAAAATAGCGGAATGCTCTCCTGCTGATTGGCCATCATCCCTTCCTACTCCAAAATATTGATATTCTGGTAGCATGTTTTGAAGCTGTTCCAATTGATGCTTTAATCCTTCTTGAGTTCCTACAATATCAAATTGATGAAACATGATAAGGGAAGCACATACAGCAGCCCGATCCTTCCAAAGATTACCCGAATCTCGCGGATTATCGTATCGAATATTGAAAGTGCCTACCGTTAATGGTTGTGTATAACCAGATAAAGCAGTCCATAAAAAGGTCAGTAAAAGAAGATTACGCATGATCGAATGTACGATCCTTAGGATAATTTAAAGATGGAATCCACGAATTCATGCTTATTGAATACCAGAAGATCTTCCATTTTTTCACCTACTCCCACAAACTTTACGGGGATGGCAAATTGACTAGCGATAGCGAGTACCACGCCCCCTTTGGCCGTTCCATCCAATTTGGTGATAGCCAGGGCTGTTACGTCTGTTGCCGCCGTAAAATGACGAGCCTGTTCCAATGCGTTTTGTCCGGTAGATCCATCCAGTACCAATAAAACTTCATGAGGGGCATCAGGAATGACTTTCTGAATCACCCTCCTGATCTTGGTTAGCTCCTCCATGAGATGCGCTTTATTATGAAGACGACCAGCTGTATCTATAAGGACTACATCAGATCCACGAGCAACGGCACTGTTTACGGTATCGAAGGCTACAGAAGCTGGATCGGCTCCCATTTCTTTTTTAACGATAGGAACTCCGGCACGTTCACTCCAGATGGTCAGCTGATCAACCGCAGCGGCACGAAACGTATCCGCGGCACCCAGGAGAACGGATTTACCGGCAGTCTGAAAATTGTGGGCTAATTTACCAATGGTGGTCGTTTTACCTACACCATTTACCCCAACTACCAGGATCACATAGGGCTTAGTACCCGATGGGGTATTGAAATCACGATAAGATTCCTCTTTGGCATCTACCAGAATGGATTCAATTTCTTCTTTAAGTATCTTGTTTAATTCATTGGTATTGATGTATTTATCCCTTGAAACTCTCTTTTCAATCTGCTCAATAATCTTAACTGTGGTCTCAATTCCCACATCGGCAGAAACCAAAGCTTCTTCCAGGTTATCCAAAACCTCATCATCGACTGTGCTTTTACCGGCAACAGCCTTGGTGATCTTGGTGAAGAAGTTCTCTCTTGTTTTCTCAAGACCTTGATCAAGAGATTCCTTTTCTTTTTTGCCAAATAGCTTATCGAAAAAACCCATAGTGCATGTGTTTAAAGGAATAGGTAAAAATAAGAAAAGCTGTCCCGATAAATACAGAACAGCTCATCAATCAAATATGGACCAGATTATTTCTGAGCCAGAAAATCTTTAACCTTATCCTTGTGGACGATAGTCTCTTTAAAGGTATAGGCACCAGACTTAGGGCTACGCACTGCTCTGATCACTTTAGTCCAGTTTTTCGCTTCGGCAGAAGCCTTAAGGTCTTTTACTTTCGCGTTTTTAGAAGCTGCCTTTGCCATGATTATTTAATTTCTTTGTGAATAGTATATTTCTTCATAATCGGGTTGTACTTTTTCAGCTCCAGACGCTCAGGCGTATTCTTCTTATTCTTTGAGCTGATATAACGACTGGTACCTGGAAGTCCGGTGGTCTTATGCTCCGTACATTCCAAAATCACCTGAACCCTGTTACCTTTCTTTGCCATTGTCGTTCGATTTGAAATTTAATTAAATGTTTGCGCCGTTCGCTCTCATTTCCTTCACTACGGTATAAAGACCTCGCTTGTTGATGGTACGGATAGCATCAGCTGACACTTTCAATGTGATCCATTTTCCTTCCTCTGCAAGGAAAAAGCGCTTAGATTGCAGATTAGGAAGAAACCTTCTCTTGGTCTTAATATTAGAATGCGAAACGTAGTGTCCGCCGATGGGTTTCTTACCTGTTACCTGACATACTCTTGCCATTGTATGAAATTTTGGGATGGCAAAGGTAAGTGGAATTTTCAGCTCCACAAAAAAATACCTGGGAAATTTCATAATACTTGGCCATGGCAGGTGGGCTGCATCCCGATTTTAGCGTTCCTCGATAGTATTAGCTCCCAAAAATGATGTTTTATTAGCCAATTCGTCGTTTAGCAAATTAGTCAATTCTTCATACCTTCGCAGCCAATTCAAATCTATTTTTCGCTATGGCATACGACGTAATCGTTCTGGGGAGTGGTCCCGGCGGATATCCGGCCGCGATCCGGGCTTCTCAATTGGGCTTAAAGGTAGCAATCGTTGAAAAAGAAAGTCTTGGAGGGGTTTGCCTCAATTGGGGTTGTATCCCGACTAAAGCGCTTTTGAAAAGTGCACAGGTATATGAATATGTAAAACATAGTGCGGATTATGGTATCCAGAGCAATGGAGTTTCTCATGATTTCGGAGCTGTAATTAAAAGAAGTCGTGGTGTAGCGGATAAAATGAGTAAAGGAGTTCAATTCTTAATGAAGAAGAACAAGATCGATGTGATCATGGGTTACGGCAAGATTGCTGGAAAAGGGAAGCTGGAAGTAGCAGTGGCAGATGGAACTAAAAAGATCATAGAATCTAAATACATCATCATTGCAACAGGTGCGCGTAGTCGTCAACTGCCTGCCATGCCAATCGATGGAAAAAAAATTATTGGATACCGTGAAGCTATGGTTTTGCCACAACAGCCTAAGAGTATGATCGTGGTGGGTAGCGGTGCGATCGGAGTTGAATTTGCAGATTTTTACAACAGCATGGGCACTAAAGTGACTATCGTTGAATATATGCCCCGCATTGTTCCCGTTGAAGATGAGGAGATCAGTAAAGAATTGCAAAAACAATTGACCAAGAAAGGGATTACCATCATGACCAACGCTGAAGTAACCAAAACGGATACTACAGGTACTGGTGTGAAGGCAACTGTAAAAACAGCGGCTGGTGAGTCTGCATTGGAAGCAGATATTTTATTGAGTGCTGTAGGTATTCAGTCTAATATTGAAAATATTGGCTTAGAAGAGAACGGCATCAAAACAGATAAAGGACGTATTCTGGTGGATAAATTCCAACAGACTACAATGGCTGGTGTATTTGCCATAGGCGATTGCTCCCCTGGTCAGGCTTTGGCACATGTAGCCAGTAAAGAAGGTATCAATGCTGCTGAATACATTGCATACACCGAGAAGAAATCACATCATCAGCCACAACCAATGGATTATAATAATATTCCAGGTTGCACCTATTGTTCACCTGAAATAGCTTCTGTAGGATTTACCGAAAAAGCTGCTAAAGAAGCAGGATATGATATTAAAGTGGGCAAGTTCCCATTCATGGCCAGCGGTAAAGCCAGTGCTGCCGGTGCTACAGAAGGATTCGTTAAGGTAATATTCGATGCCAAGTACGGTGAATTTTTGGGCGCACATATGATCGGTCAGGGTGTAACAGAACTGATCGCGGAAGTGGTTACAGCACGTAAATTAGAAACAACCCACCATGAAATTCTGAATGCGGTTCATCCTCACCCAACGTTGAGTGAAGCCGTTAAAGAAGCTGCTGCTGCTGCCTATGGTGAGGCTATTGATATTTAATTGATGGATTCTGTACAACCAGCGTCCTTCCATTAGCAAATACTTTTTCATGATGCATAAATTATTGATCATTGGATTGGCCATTACACTCTATTCTTGTGGCAACAGTGATCAATCAAGTGATCCATCATCCAGCGATGAGCCAATAACATCGGGCATTCCCGAAGCTACCATGCTCCCATATACCGTACTAAATGTGTTTCCGCACGATACGGCGGCATTTACCCAAGGACTTGAATTTTATAAAGGAGTATTGCTGGAAAGTACAGGATTAGAGGGAAGTTCATCTCTCCGAAAAGTGGATCTCAAATCTGGAAATCCTATTACGATTAAAAAACTCGATAACTCGTTATTTGGAGAAGGTATTTCCGTTTTAGGCGATACACTTTATCAACTGACCTGGCAAAACAATAAGGTTCTGTTGTATGATCCTGTAAGCTTTAAGTTGATGGGTGAATTACCCTGGAGCAATGAAGGATGGGGCATCACGAATGATGGCAAATCACTTTATATCAGTGATGGATCCGATAAGATTTATGTGGTAAAACCAGGTTCGCTTAAACTGGAACGGGTTATATCCGTATCTGATCATTTGGGTCCGGTGAACAACATCAATGAACTAGAGTTTGTAAATGGAACCATACTGGCAAACCGACTAGAGTATTCCTACATCATCAAGATCGATCCTAAAAGCGGCCATGTAATGGGTAAGTTGGAGCTGAATGATATACTTCAGCAATATGCTAAAGGGGATATCAGCTATATCAAAAACAATATCCATGGTGCTGTTCTCAATGGCATCGCCTGGGAACCAAATACCAAAAAACTTTATGTAACCGGTAAACTTTGGCCCCTGCTATTTGAACTGCAGTACAACCCTTAAAGATCCATCGTTCTATATATTTTGTCTGAGATATTGTTTTTGGATTAAGTATCTTTATGACTCCTTATAACACGTAAATTCTTACCATGAGTTTAGCAGATTCGTTTGAAAAGATACCCGTTCGGGTATTTGAAGATGACAAACTGGCTTCTGCACATGTTGCTCGCGAAATTGCAGATCTTATACAGCAGAAACAAAAAGAAGGAAAGCCTTGTGTACTCGGATTGGCAACTGGTTCCACACCAAAAGCCTTGTACAAGGAATTAGTCAGATTGCACAAAGAAGAAGGATTAAGTTTCAAAAATGTTATTTCCTTCAACCTGGATGAGTACTACCCTATCGAGCCTACTGCCATACAGAGTTACCATAATTTCATGAACGTTAACCTCTTCAATCATATTGATATAAATAAGGCTAACACACATGTACCTGATGGTACCATAGAAAAAAATGATGTTCGTACGTATGCTGCCGCTTACGAGAAAAAAATCGAAGAAGCAGGAGGAATAGATTATCAAGTGTTGGGGATTGGAATGAACGGGCATATTGGATTCAATGAGCCTGGTTCTGGTCGCCATTCGGGTACAAGATTAGTGGCATTAGATAACAGCACTCGTTTAGCAAACACATATGAATTCGCAAGTATTGCCGAAGTGCCACGACTGGCTATAACAGTGGGAATAAATACTATTTTAAAAGCGAAAAAAATAGTGCTGCTGGCTTGGGGTCAACGTAAAGCACCCGTAATCAGAGAATCCGTGGAGGGCAATGTGACAGATTTTGTTCCGGCCTCATTTTTACAAGAACATGATCATTGCGAAGTTATTTTAGATCATAATGCGGCTGAAGACCTTACAAGGTATAAATCACCCTGGCTTACCGGAGAAGTGGAATGGACTACCAAAATGATTCGCAAAGCGGTGTGCACGATGGCATACGCATTGAATAAGCCGATCCTGATGCTAACCGCAAATGATTATAACAATTTCGGTTTGAGTGATCTTATGGTACGATTTGGTTCTGCCTATGACATCAACCTCAAAGTTTTCAATGGCATGCGGGATACGATAACCGGATGGCCAGGTGGGAAATATTCTGAAAACGTTCCTCGTCACCCAGAACGTCAGGAACCAAAATCAAAACGCGTCATCATCTTCTCCCCTCACCCCGATGATGATATCATCTCGATGGGAGGCACCTTCATCCGTTTACATGAGCAGGGACATGAAGTACATGTGGCCTATCAAACTTCGGGAAACATTGCAGTGAGTGATGAATTTGTCATGCGCCAAATTGATTTTGCTGTAGAGTTCGACAGGATTTTTGGCATTGATAATAATTGTACAAATAATATCTGGCAGGAAGCATATAATTTCATCAATTCTAAAAAATCATTACAAAAAGATACAGATGATATTCGTGCCATAAAAGGGTTGATTCGCAGAACAGAAGCAAGAGCCACGTGCAGATACGTTGGCATTAAAGATGAGCATATTCATTTTATGAATCTTCCATTTTACGAAACTGGATTAATAGAAAAAAATCCTCCGGGAGAAGAGGATATTAAACTAACGATGGAGTTGATCCGGGAGGTTAAGCCACATCAGATCTTTGCTGCAGGTGATTTTGCCGATCCACATGGAACTCATAAAGTATGTTTCGATATTTTGATTGAAGCCTTGAAACGATTAAAAGCAGCAAAAGATCCATCCATCAAAGATTGTCGTTTGTGGTTATATCGAGGGGCATGGGCAGAGTGGGATCCATGGGATGTGGATATGACCATTCCAATGAGTCCAGGTCAAGTTATACAGAAGCGTAATGGAATATTTATACATCAGTCGCAAAAAGACGGCGTTGTATTTCAGGGAACAGACAGCCGTGAATTTTGGCAGCGTGCGGAAGAGAGAAATGCTGGTACTGCAGATTTATATGATAAGTTAGGCCTTCCGAAATATGCCGCATTAGAGGCATTCGTGCAATGGGAGTATTAACATTTAAGATAACATACTAATCAAAAAGGGAGGCTAAGCCTCCCTTTTTGATTGGTTCGATGCTGTAAAGTGTAATTTTCTATATAAAAAAAGCAGTCACATCTTGTAACTGCTTATTTATTCGTGACCCCGTCAG
>CAYTXC010000031.1:0-5463 GCA_964441425.1 uncultured Sphingobacterium sp.
TATTGATACGGCAACCGGAAATACATCAAAGCCATGTCAGTACGATACGATTAAGATCCTTCCCAAACCTATTCCGAACAATGGCTATTACACCGAAGGTGATCCGACGAATCCGCCGACCATTGCACCGAGTGTAAAACCACTTCCAAATGTTCCGGGAGTAGTGCCATACTATTGTGATGTAAATGGTCAAAACTGCAGCACCACACCACCAGCGTTGCCAACACAACCAGGTATGTATGTGTATTGCATCAAGAGTATTGATACGGCAACCGGAAATACATCAAAGCCATGTCAGTACGATACGATTAAGGTTCTTCCGCAGCCGAAACCATTGAATGGAATATATACCCAGGGTGATCCAACAAACCCACCGAATATTGCACCAACCGTAAAGCCTTTACCTTCTATTCCAGGTATTGCGCCATTTTATTGCGATGCCAATGGAAATAACTGTAGTACTATACCTCCATCATTGCCAAGTATTCCAGGAACATATGTGTATTGTATCAAAGTGATTGATACACTAACCGGATATGTTACTAATCCTTGTCAGTATGATACGATCAGAATTTTACCAGCGGCAACTCCGGTACCCGACATTAATATCACTAATATTCAAGTACCAGTAAATGGAAATCTATCAAGTAATGATAAAGTGCCGGCGGGAACCCATTATGGTGCTCCTATTTCTGCAGTGGATAATCCTGCAGATGGGAAGATCACGATAAATGCAGATGGCAGTTATACGTTCAGTGCCTCTATACCCGGTAAGTATATTTATTATGTCCCGGTATGTGCACCAAATGGCCCAATACCTTGTCCAACTTCACCATTGGAGATCACTGTACTTGATCCGGCTACTGCAACAGATAAACCGGTTGCCAATAATGATTATACTATTGTGGCAAATAATGGATCTGCAACACTTAATATATTGGCAAATGATAAGGCTGGCGATCTTGGCGGAAGATTAGATCTATCCAGTTTGAGTTTAGTAGATCAACCTTCAAAAGGCAAAGTAGTTCTCAATGCTGATGGAACTATCACATATACTCCCCAGAACGGTTATTATGGTATGGATAGTGTGGTATATAAGATATGTGATAAGAGTGTGCCTGTGAAATGTACAGAGGCTGTTGCATACTTTAATGTCCAACCTCCTGGATCAGCGGCGCTAACCATTGCCAGTGATGATTATAATCATGGATTAGGCAGTACAGATGGCACAGGGGTGATCAGTGGAAATGTATTGTTGAATGATAAGAATACGGGTGATGGATCTCTTGCCGTAACGCCGCAATCCATCAGTAATGACAAAGGTAAACTGGTGATCAATGCCGATGGTACCTATACCTTTACTCCTGCGCCAGGATTTAGTGGTCCGGTTGATATTGTTTATGAAGTTTGTGGTGGGACACCAGCAACCTGTGCTAAAGCAACACTCCATATACTGGTGGATCCTGTTCCAATAGCAACTCCAGACCTCAACCTGGCGAATAGTAATGTTCCGGTTAATGGGAATGTAGGAACTAATGATAAGTTGCCCCAGGGATCTACTTATGGTAGCCCTGTGCCAGCATCTTCTAACCCATCTGGAGGTAGTATTACCATGAACCCAGATGGTAGTTACACGTTCAAGGGTACAACGCCAGGCAAGTACATATATAATGTTCCAGTTTGTGTGCCAGGAGGTGTGACTCCTTGTCCAACCATACCCCTGCTAATCACTGTACTGGATCCATCGGCTAGCGATAAGCCGATAGCCAATCACGATGTAGCTACTACCAAAGAGAACAAATCTGTAGTCGTTCATGTACTGGCTAACGATAGAGCGGGTGATCCGGGAAGATCATTGGTACTATCTAGTTTGGTTATATCAGGTCAGCCTAAGAATGGTAGCGCCAAGATCAATGCGGATGGCACCATTACTTATACTCCCAAAGCAGGATTTGTGGGAACCGATAGTATAGTCTATACTATATGTGATAACAACAATCCTGTGTTATGTGAAACCGCTGTAGTCTATTGTACAGTTGAGCCTACAAATACGCCAGATAAAACTGTTGCTGGTGATGATGTCACTCGAACAATTGCCGGACTAAATGCATCAGGTTCTGTTTTAGCCAATGACCTGCATACTGGAGGGGCAACCTTGAGTGCACGACTAGTTAGCGGACCATCAACTGCACAGGGCACATTCACATTGAATGCTGATGGCACCTACAACTTTACTCCAGCTGTTGGATATAGTGGTACAGTAGCCATTGTTTATGAAGTTTGTGGAGGAACACCGGTTCATTGCGCCAAAGCAACACTTTATATTTTAGTAGAACCGATCATGGATACTGATGGGGATGGTGTTCCAGATCATCAGGAACTACTGGACGGGACAGACCTGAAGAACCCATGTTCATATAATAAAACCAATGTAACGCTAACTCCTGGTGCTGCATGGAATAATGGTGATTGTGATGGAGATGGAGTAACCAATGCAAAAGAGAAAAGTGATGGAACGGATCCACATGATCCATGTTCACTGATATTATCGAGTCAGACCTTAACTCCTTCTCCAGCTTGGATGGCTGGTGATTGTAACGGAGATAAGATTCCGAATGGGGAAGCATTACTATTCTTTAAGTCATCCACTAAGCCGGTGATGAGTCCGGATGGTAGCTTCATGATGAAATATACGATTACGATTAAAAACCTTCGTCCGGAAACGATTACCAATATCAGTGTGGTAGATGATCTGGTAAGAACATTCCCATCACCAGTAAGCTTTACGGTTATATCTACATCTGTTAGCGGTTCATTATCGAGAAATATCGGCTATAATGGCAGAACGGTTGTTGAATTATTAAATGCATCCAGTACACTTGCCGGTAATGCAACCGATAGTATTGTGATCATGGTAAAAGTAGAACCCAATGGATATAGTGGTACCATCAATAATTTGGCAGATATAACTGCAACAACGAAGTGGGGAACTACCAGAAAGCAATCGATCGATCTCAGCAGATCAGCTGGAGTACAAGTAGGGCCAGGAATACCTACAAACGATCTATTGCCAGTGGTAAATGTGAAAATACCAGATATCATCACACCGAATAATGATGGGTTTAATGATAAATGGATCATCCAGAAACCAAGTCATGTTCGTGTGAAAGTTTCTTTATTCAACCGTTTAGGTCAGGTGGTCTATAGCAGTGATGAGTATAAAAATGATTTCAATGGTATTGGTAAAGGGAACTTCCTAGGTAGAGAGCTGACTAATGGTACGTATTTCTATTTGATCGATTTATTAGATACTCAAACGAATGTGAAAGAAGTACGCAGAGGATACCTTACCCTAAAACGTGAGTTTTAATGAAAACGAAAGTAATCTGCATGAAAAAGATCATTATACTAATATTATTGGTTATACCGATGGGACTATGGGCTCAGCAGTTGCCCCGGTATTCGCAGTATATGTTCAATATGATCAATATTAATCCAGCCTATACTGGAAATAGGGAAGTACCGAATGTAAATATGTTGTTGCGTCGTCAATGGGTTAATTTTCCAGGTGCGCCATTTACGGGAACCTTTACGTTTGATAAACGTGTTGTCGAAACGAATAATAGTTGGGGTGCTCAATTATATACCGATGGTATAGGAATAGAGCGTACCAATGGGTTGCAAGGGTTCTATGCATTCAGTGCACCCTTTGAGAATGCTACACTTTCGATCGGTACCAGTTTCGGTGTGCTAAATTATAGCATCAATTATAATCGTTCCAATCCTTATGATGCCGGAGATCCCAGTTTGCAACAATCCATCAATGGATGGTTACCGAGTTTTGGTATTGGGGCTTTATATATGCGCGATCGATTTTATATTGGGCTATCCTCGCCTGCCTTATTGAAAACCGCCATCAATTCACGTAACCAGACCTTGATTCGTCAGGCAGGCTATGAAGGCCATTTTTTCTTGAACAGCGGGTATATTTTCCCAATATCAGAACTGATCACGTTAAAACCCTCCATTTTATTAACCGCAGTGAGTGGTGCACCAATTAAAGCGGATATCAATATGAATGTTTGGTTGGGTAATGATCTGGGATTTGGCATAAGTTATAGACAAAAAGAATCTGTGGTAGGATTACTGGAGTACCAGCTAAGTCCACAATTACGTATCGGATATTCTTATGATCATACTACTTCCCGATTGGGTTATTATCAGAATGGCACTCATGAATTGATGTTACGTATGGAAATGGGCGGTGCTGATAAAAAATTGACTTCACCACGTTATTATTGATTACATGAAGAATATATATATAATCATATCGCTTTTTTGTTCTCTTACCCTTTCTGCACAGCAGCTTAAGCTTGCTGATCAGGCGTATGAAGTATGGAACTATCAATCAGCTGCTGAGCAGTATGAGCGTATCATTTTTTTGATGCCCAAAGAAGCAACAAAACTCAAACCCGTTCAATTGGATTCCATCAAGTTTCGATTGGCAGATTGCTATTGGCAGATGAGGGTATATGAACCTGCTGCATATTGGTACGCGCAAGTTCCGGAAGTAATGAAGCAGGATATTGAAATTCGTCGGAGATTGGCAGAATTGAAAGCAATGAACGGAGCTTACACGGAAGCTTCTGAAACATTACAGGGGCTTAACCGTTGGCAGAAAAAAGCAAAAGGATTTAGTCGCACTGCATTCATGAGTCGTGATTCAGCCGACTGGCATGTTAACTACATACAACTTGATGAAAAGAACTATAGGGAATTTTCTCCTATGCTGTTAGATGGCAAAGTCTATTGGACAAGCAATGAACGCAAAACGGAGTTGATTCCAAAAGTTCTTGGGTGGGATGGATATCGATATACCCATATATTAAGTTCTCCCGATACATTCCAGGCATTACCATCCAGTCCAAATCGTCCTTTATGGGATAGTGCAGTTTATCGCAAATCCATTCAGAAAAATCAGTTGGCGAAACAATTTGTCCATGCAGATAATGCCCATTTAAAAACAGTATCTGGTCTTTCAGCAAATAAGTTGGCTAAGAAAAAAGGTTTTTCTGCTCTTTCATTAGAAGGCACTACTGATTTGAAATATAATGTTGGGCATACGTCTTTCAGTAGCAAAACTGAAAAGATTTATATGAATGTGAATAAACCTTTCAGAGGAAAGGATAGATCACGATTGATCGGTATTGTTGAAGCCGATTGGAACAATGGTATTGTTAAAAATATTCGCAATCTATCTCTGGTTGATTCTGGATATATGGCGTTGCATCCTGCTATTCATCCTAACGGCGATCTGTTGGTATTCAGTTCTGACTTACCGGGTGGAAAGGGCGGATATGATTTGTATGTGAGCCGAATGCAGGATGATGGAAAGTGGTCGCAGCCTATGGCCTGGACGGAGTTGAATTCAGCGGGCAATGAAGTTTTTGCACGATTTACTCC
>CAYTXC010000031.1:5563-12421 GCA_964441425.1 uncultured Sphingobacterium sp.
AATGGTAGAGTGTTGACAAGAGCAGATGGATCTGCACAATCAGGTGCTATGGTTCAATTAATGGAAGAAGATGAGGACGGTAACTGGAATCCAGTGGGCCAAAAGAACACTAATCAAAATGGAGATTATTCCTTCAGGGTTAAACCTAATCACCGTTATCAAATCAAGGTACAATATGAAGGTATAGCAGAACCTGAATTAACGACTCAGGTAAGTTTGGGCGAGAATAAGTATCTGGGAGAGATTTTATCTGGCAAAGAGAAAGAGATTATTGTTCAAAAAGAGCCTGAGCTTACCCCGGAGGAAAAAGCTTTACAAGAAGAAATAGCGAATACTCCAATTCGTGATGACGATCGAGAAAAAGGATCTATTTATAAAGGAGAATTATCACAATGGATCCATTCTGCAGAAAAAGTATTTATCGTACATCATTATTTTGATAAAGTGCAGGTAATCAAAAAAGATCAAAAAATTATGGATGAAGTAAAGCAGTTTTTGAGTGATCATCTAGATTATACATTATACATAGTATCTGCTACAGATTGTCTAGCTTCTACTGAATATAATGATGTTTTATCTTATAGACGATCCGTTCATCTCCAAAAAATATTCAGCTCAACAATAGATGCAGTTATTAAACCTTATTGGGTTAGTGAGCGGAATTTACTGATACCCTGTGATGAACAAGAAAAACGTTTGTCGAGACAAGTAGAAAATCGATATAGTTACTTGATTTTACGTAAACAACCAATTAAATAAATCATATGGAAGTAGTTAATGTGATCATTGTAAGTAATGATATCCAATTAGCGGGTAAGTTGCTTCTCAATATTAATGAAGTGGAAGGATTTAGCTGCACTAAAATTTATACAAGTGTTGAAGATGTTTTATTGACTAAAGTAAGGTCAGAGATCATGATAATCGATAGTGACTTGATCAAAAACGAATGGAAGCGAACCATACATACGGTCATTCATAAAAGACCAGCATCATCCATTATCCTGTATTCTGAAGATTTTGATACTGAACTAATCATAGAAACCATGCGCTTAGGTGTTGTTGGCTATTTAGATGAGCGACAAATTACCAGTGGCATGTCGGAAGTCCTTGTTGGTGTAAGTATGGAAGGAGGGTTTATATCTCAAAAGATCACTAAAAAAATTCTTGACTATTTTCATCAGCCAAGTAGTTTTTCAACGCTGTTGACGAATCGTGAAATGGAGGTTGCCTATTATATTAACGATGGGTTTACGTATCGTCAAATTGCGCAGCGCTGTGATATTTCAATAGATACTGTTCGGATGCATATTCGCAACATCTATCGCAAGTTAAATGTAAAATCAAAAATTCAATTGATTAATAATATGAAGGCAAATAATGATCAACATTATGCTATAGCATGATGATATTTTTTTTACGTAAGACTATTTGTAACCCAAACAACATAACATTTATGATTCGATCTATTTCATTTATTATTTTTTTATCACTATGGTTTATAGGGCTAAAGGCTCAGGATAATATTATTCAGAATTTACAAAAAGAGTCTGTAGTTGCCAGCAAGAAAGCTGTAGTGGAGGCTGATTCTGTTAAGCATTGGAAAAAAGGAATTCTATATAATTTAAATTTTGCACAGTCATCATTGACCAACTGGTCGGCAGGGGGTGATAAATTTTCTTTATCCATCAACTCTATACTAAACATGTTTGCTAAATATACAAATGGTAAACATAGCTGGGAGAACAGTTTTGATTTCAACTTAGGGTATGTTAACTCTACGAGTTTGGGCGCCCGAAAAAATGACGATCGTTTTGATCTGGTTTCTAAATATGGCCGTACCATTAATAGTAAGGCAAATTTTGCAGTACTGGCCAATTTGCGTTCCGGATTTTTCAAAGGATATTCGTACACGGAGCGTACTTCTACTTTGATCTCCAACTTTATGTCGCCAGGATATTTATTGATCAGTTCTGGTATAGATATGAAGCCTAATAAAAATTTTTCGATCTTTCTTTCACCTGCGACTGCTCGTTGGGTGATTGTGACCGATCCGGAATTATCAGCAAAAGGTTCATATGGGGTTAAGCCTGGTGAAAATTCAATTTTAGAATTAGGTTCTTTTGCTACTATCAATTATATGAAGGAGATCGCTCCTAATATCGTGTATAAAGCTAAGTTGGATCTGTTTTCGAATTATTTACATAAGCCAGCGAATGTGGATCTATTTATGGCAAATTTGCTCAGTGTTAAATTATCCAAGATTTTGAGTATGAGTTGGAATGTAGATCTAATCTATGATGACGATGCAAAACTTTTTGGACCTAAAAAATCTTCACCAGCCTTACAGATCAAATCGTTGATCGGTGTAGGTATTCAAATCAAACGATAAATCAAAACTATGTTTACACAAGAGAAAATTCAGTTTTATTTGGGTCAAGCCACTGATTGGCTAATTCGGTTCATGCCGAATTTGATCAGTGCTATAATGATATTGGTTGTGGGGTGGTGGATCATTGGAAAAGTAGATAATTCAATTAAGAAGACTATGAGAAAACGAAATTTTGAAGTTTCGCTTTCTACATTTTTACGCACTTTGTTCACTTTGGGGTCAAAAACCATTTTGGTTATCATGGTAGCTGGGCAAGTGGGTTTTCAAACCACTTCACTAGCCGCTATCATTGGTGCTGTTGGTCTTGCAGTTGGCTTGGCATTACAGGGTTCACTAGCCAATTTAGCGGGTGGGGTACTTATCTTATTGTTCAAGCCCTATAAAGTTGGTGATATTATATCGGCCAATGGATTTACCGGTAAAGTAAAAGAGATACAAATCTTTAATACCGTGTTGTTGTTGGAAGATAATAAAACTGCCATACTGCCAAATGGATCTATTTCAAACGGAGCGATTATTAACCATACGAAGCAACCCTTTTTGGTTTCTGAGTTGAGTTTTACATTGCCTATAATGATCGATCAAACAGAAGCACTTGCTGAACTGGCTGCTTTATTGCAGCAGGATAATCGGGTTATGGATAATCCTGGTGTAAAATTTTCGATAAAGCAATTAGCTGGTGATAAAGTACATTATGTGGCAAGTATGCATTGTAAGCCTACTCAAATGGAAGATGTAATTGAGGATGCCCGAGGACAGCTGCTGAGTTTTTATAAAACCAAGGCGTATTCCATTTGATGTCTGATTTTTGGGTATCTTTTACGTATGAAAGCTGTTAATTTTTTCTTTTTCATCTTGCTGACTACAAGTTCAGTTGCCCAGAATACTCCATTAAAATCATGGGTTCCTGCTACGGCAGAGATCCATGGTAGGTGGTGGAATTCAGGATATAAAGAAACATACGATCGCATGCCTGCATCTGCAGAGGGTGAAGTACGGAAAGAGGTGTGGGATCTTTCCAGACGTGGGGCAGGTTTGCATCTGCTGTTCCGCTCCAATGCCCAGGAGATCATCGTACGCTACACGGTTTCAAATACCCTTCAAATGCCTCATATGCCGGCAACAGGCGTTTCTGGTGTAGATCTGTATGCAAAGGATAAAAGCGGGAGCTGGGGCTGGTCTGCCGGTAAATATAATTTTGGCGATACGATTAGTTTTACATTTAGTGGTTTTGCAGCAGAAACTATTCGCGATCATGTATTGTACCTGCCTATGTACAATCACATCAAATGGCTTGAAGTAAAATATCCCGCATCATCTTCTTTTGAAGTTGTTACAGAAAAAGATAGTAAACCTGTTGTCGTATATGGAACATCTATTGCAAATGGGGCCTGTGCTACAAGGCCAGGTTTAGGTTGGACAAATATTTTATCTAGACTGATCGATAAGTCAGTTATTAATTTGGCATTTTCTGGAAATGGAAGGCTGGAATATGAGGTTTATAAATATATTGGTGAAATTGATGCTTCACTATTTATTTTAGACTGCCTACCGAATATGTCGGGTGATGTATATATTAAAGAAGGTATTCTCCGCCGTCGTTTGGACTCTTCGTTCCAATATCTTAGATCACTGCATCCGAATACACCGATATTGTTTACAGAGCATGCGGGCTATGGCGATGAGGATATGAATGCAAAGAAAAAGGAAACATATATGGCTGCAAACGCAGTGTTGCTCAGTTTTTATGAATCACTGAAACGAGCGGGAGTAAAAAATATTGGCTACCTGTCTAAGAAAGAGATTGGCCTCACTATTGAATCTACGGTAGATGGTATTCATCCTAATGATATCGGTATGATGGAAAATGCAAAGGCTTATGCACGAAAGATCAAGAAGGTATTTAAATTATAAACTTGATCTAATCTGATTGCATCACATCAAACATATTCTTCTCCTCTTTTTTTCTGATCCCGAAATTATACCTCAGGGTGATTGATCCTCTTCGGGTATCTGCTTTTCTAAATCCGTTAGCGGTTAAAGATCCCTGTTTTAAAAAGAAGCTATTTTGGTTCGTATAGAAGAGGTCGCTGATACCACCGGAAATAGTGAGTTTTCGTTTGAATAATTGCTGGGAAAGCGTAAGATTTAGCTGCCCAAAATTTCCCAGCTCATAAAATTGCAATTGGCCTTTCCATCTCATAAAACCATTAAGGGAAAGATTAGTTGTTTTGGTAATTTTTAAATTATGATAGGTGAAGCCAGTCCAGCTGCCTCTATTGAAATTGATCGGGGCATTTTCATATTGACCATTATATAAGTTATGGTTATACTGAACTCCTATTACAAAGAAATATTTTTTACCAGGTGGTATAGCACCAATCAGTCTAAAATACGTTTCTTTATTTCTTCCCAAATTATCGAAAGTTCTCAATACGATATTCCGGTTACTATCCGATGGATAGATCACCTGACTAAAAATATCTTTTGTCTGGTTGATACCCACGGCAAAAATCGGTCTTTCATCTACTGAAATATTCGCTTCCATATTCTGCGTGAATTGTGGTCGCAGCGAAGGATTTCCGGTTTCATATACAAATGGATCAATGATCCGTACGGCAGGGTTAAGATTTCCAAACGACGGTCTGCTAATCGTACGGCGATAGACCAAATAAGCGCGTAGTTCATAGCCAGCGATTTTCATCAGTTCTCGACTCAGGTAAACGTAGGGGAAAAGATCCGTGCGGCGTATGGTAAACGAGGTATCACTTGGGAAGGATTGTTCTCCATGCATGTTGGTGTTTTCTAGTCGCAGTCCGGATTTTAGGATCAGCTTGCCAAAGGTTTTAGCGCCTTGTAGATAAGCCGAATGTATATTTTCTGCATATGCATAGGTATTGCTGCGGCGTTTATCCAATAGTTGTTGATTGTTTTGTAATATGAAATACGTTGATGAATTATTGAACCAAAGATTGGATGTTTTCACACCTGTTTCGAGCGTGAACTTGTTAGGATATTTTTTGATAAGGTTTGACTGCCAGGTGAGGAAATGGCTTTTATTGATGAAGTCGCCGTTGATCGATTGTTTAAATGAAACCGGATTTCCAATTTGATTTAGGATAGATTGATCATTGGTATTATTAGCAAAGCTGTAGGAAAGGTCGTTTGTCCATTCTGATCCGCTGCTATCCATCTTATGTTTGAGGTTGACGCCCTGATTGATATTCAGATTTTGTCCGTCGTTCTGCACATCTGTTTGATTGATGCGGAAGGTAGATGCGCTTAGTGGAAAACCTGAGAACGTAAAATTATTATTTTTTGAGTTGTTCACGGATACACGGCTATCTGAAGAAAGCTCCCATTTTGGGTGGATCTCAGTGGTATATACAAATCCTGTATAAAAACTTTTACCCGGAAAAATAGTTCGGGAGTTTTGACTGATCAGTGAATCTTTACCGACATTACGAAATGTTTCCAAATCTTCGAAGCTATTACGCGCACTAATATTTACGTTCAGCGATAAACTATTTTTCCCATTGCTGTTGTTGATATTGAAGCCACTGAACTGATTACCATATGTACCTTGGTTGAATCCAGCATTTACACTTCCCGTTAGTCCGATCTTCACATTTTTTTTCAGGATGACATTTACGATACCTCCTCCGCCCGATGCATCATATCGTGCGGAAGGCGTGCGTACAATTTCAATACGATCAATAGCATTTGGGGGCAAGCTCTTGAGGATGGTGGCCACATCAGCTGCACTCATGCGTTGTTCACGTCCGTTGATCCAGATAGCAGAAGGGGAGGTGCTGTTGAGAAAGATATTCCCATCCTGATCCATGAAAACTCCCGGGATACGTTCCATCACTTCATAGGCATTGGTAGTTCCCTGCGCGATTGGTTCCGGGTCCACTATTGTTTTGTCGTCCTCCTGTTTCAATAGAGGTTTTCGGGCGGTTACCACGATATTATCTAGAATCTTTGATCCTGCTTTCATGTTTAGGAAAATCAATGAATCTGCAAAGGGTATAGAGATGGTTTTATTTAGGGATTCATACCCTATTGCCGTAGCGGCTATTTCATAGTTCCCTGGATCCAGTTTAACGATTGTTTTACCGCTGGAATCCGTTGTTCGGTAAATGGTCGTGGAAGTCTTTTTATTTTTTATACTTAGAGATGAAAATCCGATTCCCGTTTCTTTTTCTGCTTTCGTTTGTATAGTAATGACTTGTTGCGCCGGTAGCAGAGCAGGTATGAAAATCAAGAATAACGACGCTAAGTATTTCATTTATACAGATTTGGGGCCGCAAATATACTCCATTGTGACCTGGTTACACATTCTAAAACGATTAATATTCAAAATTGTTACCATGATCATTCTAAAATGGCCCTAACCGTATTTGATAATAGATAAATAAGTTATTACTTTGTAATAGTAAAACGTTGATGAATGAAAATAGCCAGAA
>CAYTXC010000032.1:0-12282 GCA_964441425.1 uncultured Sphingobacterium sp.
AGGCTTCTAAAAAATTATGTGATGTGTGTTAATTTGATTTGCGTGAATTCTGGCGACGCTTACCGAAGTATTGGCCAGTTTTAAACCCATTTCCTTCCTGACTTCCAACACGGTCCATGGCACAACGGAAACCAAGTGTAGAACTAGACTGATCTTCTTCTAAGAAGCGACGTGTTCCAGGGCTCAACCAATATGCTCTGTCGTTCCAGCTACCCCCTTTAAATACTCTTGATTTATCGCTTACTAGTGTTGTTTTACCATATCCATAGAACGCACCTGAAAGTGAATCGCCATCAGCATAATTGATCACATTTCCATTCTGGTAGTTACGGCGAGCTTTAGCTTCTGCATCTGATACTTCAACATATTTTGGATTGCCTAAAGAATCACGCTCATATTCGCCGTTATCATTTTTATATAGTTTTTTGAAAACATTGCCACGGTAAGGATTTAGATCATCAACATCCATAGTTGACATAGGACGATACACGTCCGCGACCCACTCATTTACATTACCAGACATATTATATAATCCAAACCCATTTGGCAAGAATGATTCGATAGGTCCGGGTACAGCAGCATTATCGTTCAATCCACCGGCAACACCCATATAATCACCAGTTCCTCTTTTGAAGTTCGCCATATATTTACCTTGCCATGTTCCGCTTCGGGAATCGCGAAGACCATTTACATTGTTACTCCATGAGTACACTTGCTTATTCATCAATAATTCTTCTCCACGCTTTCCTTCTTTGGTTTTGACACGTGGATTTTGAACCATCAATCCATATGCAGCATATTCCCATTCTGCCTCTGTTGGGAGGCGATAGTTTGGAAGAAGGATACCATCTTCCATTTTTACATAATTACGTGGTTTGCCATTTGCATCTATAAGCGGATTTTTCTTAGGCTTACCTGGCTGAGGAGAATACAACCCTAATAAATACGATTTTGTTGAGAAGTTTTCTTCAGCTTGTCCTTGAATCGTTTTTAATTGATTTTTATTAATATATCCTTTTTCAACCATGATCAGCTCATTCACCCGATTGCCTCGCCAAATACAGAAATCACTTGCTTGTCTCCATGTAACCCCTACAACAGGATAATAATTATAAGATGGATGGCGGAAATAATATTCAACAAATGCATCATTTTGCGCCAACTCACTACGCCATACAAGCGTATCAGGAAGGGCACCTTCTAGGAGATTTTTGTATTCGTCACCATCAAATGCATTTTGCAACCAATATAAGTATTCACGATAGTGAACATTGGCCACCTCGGTGCGGTCGATGAGGAAAGAAGAAACCGTTACTCTGCGAGGAACATTATTCCAGTCGCCCATCACATCTTCATCTGTAGCGCCCATAACAAAGGTACCACCCTGAACAAAAACAAGACCAGGCCCAGTTCGCTGCTCTTTTTCTTTAGCAACATTGTAACCTCCCATACTTTTGTCATTATAATTCCATCCTGTCACCGTTGATTTTTCAAACTTTTTGTTCTTACAAGAAGAGAAAACGGCTATTACCGCTAGCAGAACAAAAAGCCCTTTTACGTTTGATCTTTGCATTTTACGTGTTTTAACTAACGAAAACGAGAAAATTGACCAAAAGGTGTATGCTCGTTTTACGATGGTTTTAAATATACAATGCGAATTTATAGGATTTATATCATCAACTGCCTCATCCAACCCTATATAAAATGTTTATAAACTGCTAATTTTGAGTTAATGCGTTCATTTTTCGCTGTTCTGATTAGTTTTTTCTGCCTTTTGGGGACTTTATCTTTAAAATCCCAGACCCGAACGTATGCGCCCGCATCTGTATTGGCTGAGGGTGCCTGGTATAAGATCTCCGTTTCTTCACAAGGGGTGTACAAAGTGGATGGTAATATGCTATCGAAAATGGGTATATCTCTGCCATTTCCTTCTGCGCAACTCCGTTTATTTGGAAATGGTGGTAAAATGTTACCGGAAGCTAATTCAAAAATCCGGCCAGATGATCTTAAAGAAAATGCTATCATTATGGAGGATGGTGGTGATGGATCGTTTGGACTTCAAGATCATTTTATCTTTTATGCGCCTGGGCCGAATGCATGGAATTGGGACTCTTTGGCGAGGCGATATGTATTTCAAAAAAATATTTACTCGGATAGTGCATGGTATTTTATAAACATAGGAAGTCAGGGTAAAAGAGTTACATCTGCTCCAGTTGTTTTAGCATCACAGATCAATACTGAAGTGGATGCTGTTTATGCTTATGAACTTGATGAAACGAATTTTCTTCAGAGTGGTAAGGAATGGTATGGTGAAGAGTTCGGAACTGGTTTTGGAAGAACAACGACGCGTGATTTTACCATCCCAGTTCAACATGTTGTTCCCAATTCACCCATGATAATTTCGATAGATGTTTTAGGACGAACTGTGGGTGTGGTCAGTCGTTTTGAAATAAGCCTTAACAATTCACCATTTCAACAGATCATTTTACCTTCTTTCTCCGGAGCAGTTTACGATCCGGTTGGTTCACCAATGGCCCAAACTTCTGTGTTACCAGCGCCTTCCACTACATTAAAGTTGACATTGCAGTTTGTTCCAGGTAACAGCAATGCGCAGGGTTGGCTCAATAGATTTGAATGGAATGGCAGGATCAAGTTGGATATGAGAAATCTGAGCCAACTACATTTTAGGGATAAAAAAAATAACCTTAATCAAACCGTGCGCTATGCCATTGACAATGCTCCAACTGGAACTAGAGTACTTGATGTAACCGATTTTTTGAATCCAATTGAACAAAATCTTACTAGGACGGGAACCACTATTTATTTTAACGCAGATGTGTCATCAGCTAGGGAATATGTCGCCTTTACTCCTGAGCAGTTTCTTTCTCCTATTCCTGGCCCTAGAATCCCCAATCAAAATCTTCATGGAGCGGCAAATCCAAACTATATTATTGTAACGCATCCAATTTTTAAGAATGATGCTAACCGAATTGGTAGATATCATTTACAGAAACGAGGATTGCGTTATTTAATCGCAGATGTGCAGCAGATCTATAATGAATTTTCTTCAGGTTCTCCGGATCCTACTGCCATTCGTGATTTTGTGAAAATGTTTTACGATAGGGCTGCGGGGGATTCTATGAAAATTCCTCAATATTTGTTATTACTGGGTGATGCTTCTTATGATTATAAAAATAGAATCTCATCCAATACAAATCTTGTTCCTGGTTATCAATCCTCATCTTCCTTGGATATTTTGACGACCTATACTTCTGATGATTACTTTGGTTTTCTAGATGACTATGAAGATATAAATGCGACAACTTCTATCAATTTATTAGATATTGGTATTGGTCGTATTCCGGTAGTATCCGTTGAGGAATCTGGTATAATTGCGGATAAAATCGAAAATTATTCTTCGAGTTATGGACCATGGCGAACGCAGTTTACTATAGTTGCAGATGATGAAGATCAAAATGTCCATTTTAAAGATGCCGAAGATTTAAGTAAAACGATACAATCCACAAATAATGTTTTTCATCAGCAAAAAATCTATTTGGATGCCTATCCTCAGGTAAGTGGTGCAGGTGGTGCACGATATCCACTTGTTAATGAAGAGATCAACCGATATATATATAATGGAAATCTAATTTGGAACTACAGTGGTCATGGGGGATATAAGCGATTGGCAGAAGAGGCAATATTAGAAGAGAGTATGATTAATACTTGGCAGAACAAGGATCGGTTACCCTTATTTATCACAGCAACGTGTGATTTTGCCCCTTTTGATAATCCACAAATAAAATCCATCGGCGAAAAATTATTCCTAAAATCAAATGGTGGAGCAATTGCGTTGATGACTACAACAAGAGCTGTATTTGCATTTGCCAATAAAATAATCAACACTAATTATTTGTCAACTGCACTGGCTAAACAACAAAATGGCCGATACTTATCCTTGGGTGATGCGGTGAAGCGGTCGAAGAATTATACCTATCAAAACATGTCTGATGCCATCAACAACAGGAAATTCACCTTGATAGGAGATCCTGCATTGGTATTAGGTTTCCCGGAAAATAATGTAGTGACCACATCAATTAATGGCATTGAGGTAAGTCAGTTTACCGATACACTTCGGGCCTTGAATAAATATACCATTGATGGGGAAGTGCGCGATCAGCTTGGGGGCTTAAAGCATGATTTTAACGGAACGGTTTACACAACATTCTATGATAAGGTACAGGAACGATCTACCAGAGGAAATGATGCAGGAAGTAGCAAAGCATCTTTTCTTCAGCAGCAAAATATTTTGTTCAAGGGAAAAGCTGAGGTAGTAAAGGGTCGCTTCACCTTCTCATTCATCGTTCCGAAAGACATCGATCTTAGAAATGGTTTGGGACGATTGAGCTATTATGCAGAAAATGGATTAACGGATGCTGCAGGAACAGATCAGCGTTGGTATATAGGTGGTTTGGGCGGAGGGATACAGGACGACAGGCAAGGACCTTTGATAAAAGCATACCTCAATGATGATAAGTTTGTTAATGGAGGAATCGTGAATCAAAAATCTGTTCTTTTGGTAGCCCTATCCGATACCTCTGGATTAAATGTAGCAGGCACTGGCATTGGGCATGATCTGATCGCTATTTTAGATGATGATGTCAACAAGATTTTTGTGCTCAATGATTTTTTTGAAGCCGATAAGGGGAGCTACAAGCAAGGCCGGATCAATTTCCCGTTACCTGTTTTGGAAGAAGGATTGCATTATATTAAAATCAGAGCATGGGATGTCTTTAATAATCCGTCTGAGGTAGTACTTACATTCAGGGTGATTCATAAGCCAGATTTTGAATTAAAAAATGTTCGTTGTTATCCGAATCCGTTTACAGCTATAACTAAAATCAGTTTCGAGCACAACCGAAATAATGAAGAGTTGGATATTTCTGTTAAGATTTTGAATGCTGCCGGAAACACGATTCGCCGCTTGCAAGAAAAAATTTTGACTGTAGGCAACAGATTTGAGTTGTCATGGAATGGGGCAAATGAATCAGGAGTGTTGGTACAACCAGGCGTGTATATCTACCAGATCATAGTTAATTCTAGTGATGGCCGCCTGCAGAAAGCATCTGGCAAACTCATAAAATATTGAGGAATATAAAAAGATGTATATTTGATTATCTTGAATTTACTGAATGGCATAATTCTACCCGAATCTTTTACATAGACAAGTTTAACTTTCAAGTACATGAAACCATTTACAAAAGGGGTTGCAATCGCCATTAGTATGTTTTTTGTTATTGGGCAAATGAATGCTCAAACTACCAGTACGCAAAGTATTAATGTTGTAACCTCTGCGGTACCCTTCCTAAGAATTTCACCCGATGCCCGTGCAGGTGGCATGGGAGAATTGGGTGTAGCTACTACACCTGATGTAATGTCACAATTCTATAACATCGCGAAATATCCGTTTACGGATGCACGATCTTCCGCTGGCATTACCTATACGCCCTGGTTAAAAGATTTAGGGTTGAATGATGTATTCATGGCTACTGCCGCAGGATATACCCGTTTTGGTGAGCAAGGTGAGCAAGCAGTATCTATGGGGCTCAGATATTTCAGCCTGGGTAATATTCAGTTTACAGACAACTTAGGCAATGATCTTAATACCTTTCGTCCTAGAGAATTCGCCTTTGATCTTGGGTATTCGCGAAAGCTCTCCGATAAACTGGGTTTAGGTGTAGCGATTCGTTACATCAATTCAAATCTTGCCGGAGGCCAAGCCGTAAATGGTGTTTCTTATACAGCAGGTAATTCAGTAGCTGGTGATGTAGGGTTGTACTATAATGGATTGAACAAGGGAGGCAATGGATGGAGTGGTGGATTGACCTTGACCAATCTTGGTGCTAAAATTGGATACACCGATGATCCAAATCAAAAAGATTTCATCCCTGCAAATTTATCATTAGGTACATCTTACACTAGTACATTCCAGGAAGTTCATCGGGTAACAATAGGTCTTGACGTGCATAAACTTCTAGTACCTACTCCACCTACATTGGGTGATGCTTCAGGTCTTGCTGCTTACCGGAATAAGGGTGTTGTATCCAGTTGGTTCAGCTCATTTGGTGATGCACCCGGTGGCTTTAATGAGGAGATGCGTGAATTTTACTTTTCACTCGGGGGTGAATATTGGTATAATAACCAGTTTGCTTTTCGGGCAGGCTATTTCCATGAAGATAAAACCAAGGGAAATCGACAATATCTGACTATGGGTGCTGCTATTCGATACAATTTATTAGGCGTTAATTTCTCTTATCTTTTACCCACTGGTAGTGGTATTAATAGAAACCCATTGTCAAATACCCTGCGATTAGGGCTGACCTTTGACTTTGAGTCTTTAGGACAATAATTTGCGCATATGTACAGAATAGGTTCTGGGATCGATTTTCATCAATTGGTTGAAGGCCGTGATCTTTGGATCGGTGGTGTGAAAATTCCACATCATAAGGGTGCAAAAGGACATAGTGATGCAGATGTATTACTTCATGCCATTTGTGACGCTCTCCTGGGGGCTTTAAGCTTGGGGGACATAGGCGTACATTTTCCTGATACCAGTAGTGAATTTAAAGACATTGATAGTAAAATTCTACTTCAGCGATGTGTTGAATTGATTCATAAAGAGGAATATGAAGTTGTTAATGTGGACAGTACATTAATGCTGGAAAAACCTAAGATCAAACCTTTTGTGCCAGAAATGCAGCGCGTTATTGCGCAAATTCTAAAGGTTGATTTGCGAGATGTGTCCATAAAGGCCACCACTACAGAAAAAATGGGATTTGTAGGAAGGGAAGAAGGTTTATTTGCTCAAGCTACCATTTTGTTAATAAGGAAGGAGGCTCGCTAGTTTGAAATTGGTATTTTTGCCTACATGGCAGAAATTTCTATTCCAATTGTAAATCTTTCCAAACATCCATTGCCGACGTATGCAACAGCAGGTTCTTCCGGAATGGACTTAAGGGCGAATCTTGACAATTCACTTGAATTAATGCCTCTGGAGCGCATTTTGGTTCCAACGGGAATATCTATCTCTCTACCAGAAGGATATGAGGCGCAGGTGCGCCCAAGAAGTGGCCTTGCCATTAAACAAGGATTAACTTGTTTAAATACTCCTGGTACTATTGATGCTGATTATCGCGGAGAAATAAAAGTGATCCTTATAAATTTATCTGGAAATAAGCAAATCATCCAGGATGGTGACAGAATTGCTCAATTGGTGATCCAGCAGGTAGAAAAAGCGATATGGGTACCTACCCTGGCTTTAGATACTACAGAAAGAAATGAGGGTGGCTTTGGCCATACCGGGAAAAACTAACTATACATGAAGTACATTATCCCTTTTTGTTTTGTAGTAATGATAGCTTCATGCCGCTCTGCAAAGAAAATCAACACTTCCATTTCTGCCACTGATAGTGTCTTGGTTGCCATAAAAGCAGTTGACTCATCGTCAGTCGATTCTGCAAAAATTGCCGCTGAATTTGTCCAGGCAATTGATAGTAATAAGATCATGTTTTCCACTTTTTTTGGGAAAATTAAATTAGACTTTGATGATGGAGATAAAAAATACAATGATCTAACTGCATTTGTTAGAATTAAAAAAGACAGTGCCATCTGGATTTCCCTCAATGCATTATTAACAGAGGCTTTCCGTGTATTCATTACACCCGATTCGGTTAAAGTAATGGATAAGTTGAATAAATCCATTCAAATTAGAGATTTTAATTTTCTGCAGGAAGTAACTCATCTGCCTGTTAGTTTTTCAGAAATGCAGAATCTGATTTTAGGCAATCCTATATTTTTTATTCGGGATACGCTGCAGTATAGAATGGATGAGCATTTACTTCAACTAGTCGGATTATTAGGGAGTTTTTCTAATATAAGCGACTTTAATCATCCTGGTCTCATATTAAGTAGAACGCGGTTGAAATTTATGGATAGTGTACAAGAAAGGAATGCTAATCTTGATTACTTGAATTATGAGCAATTCGATGGAAGACGTTTTTCCAGTCGCCGGAAAATCATGGTTTCTGATAAAAAGCAATTGGACCTGAGTCTTGAATTTAAGCAGGTTGTTTTTGACAAACCTGTTAATTTCCCATTTAGTGTGCCAGTTGACTACAAATTGAAGTAATTTTAACAATCAAGTGGATTCTTATCCTTTACTCATCCATTATTTTTGATTATGCAGAAATACTTACTATATTTTTTTCTAATCTTATTACCGGCAATATCGTATGCTCAACAGAGTAGAGAAGAGCTTGAAAAAAAGCGTAAGGAAATTCAGCAGGAAATAAATCAGCTTCAACAGTCGCAATCTGATTTACAGAAAAATAAAAAAGCCAATCTTGCTGCGTTAACAGCGATCCAGACAAAAATCAAAAAGCGCTATGCTATTATAAGTAATATCAGTGAACAGGTAAAGCTTATTGATGAAACTATATTTTTTAATAATCGAGAAATATACAGGCTACAAAAACAATTAGACACCCTAAAATCGCAGTATGCTAAAACAGTTGTTTATGCGTATCAGAATCGTAGCAGCTATGACATGATAAATTTTATTTTTTCTTCTGTAAATTTCAATGATGCCATCCGCAGGATACAATATTTAAAGAGCTATAGAAAATACCGTGAAGATCAGGTAGCGAACATCTATAAAACTCAAAATCTACTCAATGGTAAGATTGAGACCTTGAATCAGAATAAAAAAGTAAAAAATTTGGTTTTAGATGAGCAGACTAAGGAAATGAAAACACTGGAGGATGATAAGAAGGAACAAAATGAATATGTTCAGAAATTAAAGGCCAGAGAGAAAGAAATAGCTGGAGAACTGGCGGCTAAAAGAAAAGTGGCCAATAGTCTTTCTTCTGCTATAACGGCCATTATTAAAAAAGAAACTAAGGCTGCAGCCGATAAGGCCGCAGCAGAAGCTAAGGCAAAGGCAAAGGCTGCTGCAGATGCTAAAGCCGCGGCAGACGCTAAAGCTGCTGCAGATGCTAAGGTTAATGCATCAAAAGCAGTTACAGCAACTAAACCGACATCAGCCACTAACGCCAATACATCCGCTTCGGCTACTACACCCAAAACAACGCCTGCTGCGACAGAGAGAAAATATAATGTTTTGGAAAATACTCCTGAAGTAACTAAAGTGTCTGTGAATTTTGAAAATAATCGGCGAAATCTTCCATGGCCAGTTGATCGTGGTCAGATTTCCTCACCATTTGGAAGGAGGAAGATTGAAGGCACAACATTGTATGAGGATAATTCCTGGATTACCATTGCAACAGATGTTGGGGCAACTGTGAAGGCGGTTTTTGAAGGGGTAGTCACCAACGTTTATGATGTCCAGGGATCTGAAACCGTAACCATCATGCATGGTAAATATTTCACTACTTACTATAATCTAAGTTCAGTTTCTGTTAATAAAGGGGACAACGTTAAAATGGGCCAAGTGATCGGAAAGGCCGGGGCCAATTTTGACGGAGATGGAGAAATCCTTTTTGTTGTCAATCAGGAAAGTCGTTTTCTAAATCCAGAAGAGTGGTTAAAGTCTAGATAGTTGATTCATTCTTTTGTTGATGAATAACTTTTTGGTAGAGCTCTTCATAAAGCGGGATGATGTTGCGAATGTCAAATCTTTCTGCCTGTATTTTGGCAGCTTTTTTAAAATTGGCTAGTCGGTCATCGTTTTTCAATATATCCAAAGCGAAGTTGCTCATTGCGTCGATATCCCCTACATTAGCCATGTAGCCACATACTCCCTGTTCAATTACCTCTGGTAGTCCTCCAGCATTTGAAGATACCACAGCAGCGCCTGCGGCCATTGCTTCCAGTGCCGCTAGGCCAAAGCTTTCATATTCAGACGGAAGCAGAAAAATGTCGGTAACGGCAAAAATCTCTTCCATATCCTGCTGTTTTCCAACAAAGCGTACTTCATCTTCAATGTGTAATTCACGTGATAATTCCTCTGCCATATGTCGTTCCGGGCCATCACCCACTAAGAGAAGTTTTGATGGCATTACCGCATTTACTTTTTGGAATACATGAATTACATCCTGCACCCGTTTAACTTTTCGGAAGTTTGAAGCATGCACCAGAATTCTTTCACCATTTGGAGCAATCACTTTTCGAAATGCATCGATCGGTTTTCTTTTGAAGCGAGATACATCCACAAAGTTTTGTATCACTTCGATCTCTTTTTCGATATGGAAGATCTCATAGGTTTCTTTACGAAGATTATGAGATACGGCGGTGATCGCATCGCTTTGATTGATCGAGAATGCAACAACAGGTGCGTATGTTTTATCACGTCCAACAAGTGTTATATCGGTTCCATGTAGGGTAGTAATAACTGGGATGAATACCCCTTCATGTTCAAGGATTTTTTTTGCCATGTATGCTGCTGCGGCATGGGGTATGGCATAGTGTACATGAAGAAGATCAAGATGGTTGTTACGGATCACATCCACCATTGCTGAGGCAAGGGCTGATTCGTAGGGTGGATAATCAAATAATGGATACGTAGGGACCCGAACCTCATGATAAAAAATATTGGTGCTGAATCCGGTTAATCGTACAGGTTGCTGATAGGTGATGAAGTGGATATTATGTCCTTTATCAGCTAGTGCTTTCCCTAGCTCGGTGGCTAAAACGCCACTACCTCCAAAAGTGGGGTAACAAACTATCCCGATATTCATCATACAAAGATAGCGTAATTAGATATGGGTATATGGTTTCTGGAAATCGGGCATTTATTCCTAAACTTTCAGTATTTTCCATATCCTTTATTTAATACTATATGAGAAAGTTGATTATGTCATTAGTAGCGGGGCTGCTATTTGCTTCTTTTTCCCAAGCCCAGGAAGATTCAGTTATGGTTCGGCGCATAGTTGAAGATATACTGGCAAGAGGAACCGCTTATGAGCAATTACGATTTTTATGTAAGCAAGTTGGGCCAAGATTAAGTGGATCTGCCGGTGGGGCCAAAGCAGTTGTGGAAACTGCTCGGATGATGAGAGAAGTTGGAGCAGATTCAGTGTATTTACAAGAATGTATGGTTCCAAAATGGGTAAGAGAAAAAAAAGATAGTGCAGCGATCATTGCTCTTAATGGCACTAATCAACCATTACGTGTTACCGCATTAGGAAATTCTGAAGGAACAGGTATTATCGGATTGAAAGCAGAAATCGTTGAAGTAAAAAACTTTGAAGAACTTGAATCCTTAGGGGAAAAAGTGAAAGGCAAGATCGTTTTCTACAATTATCCCATGATCTCTTCTTATGTAAAAACATTTATGGCATATGGGGATGCCGGTAAATACAGAGGAAGCGGTGCTTCCAGAGCAGCGAAATATGGAGCAGTGGGTGTGCTGGTTAGATCTTTAGCTTCCAATCCTGATGATTTTCCACATACTGGGGCTATGAATTATGATCCTGCTTATCCTAAGATACCAGCCATGGCGGTTAGTACTAACGATGCTGATAAATTAAGTGCGGCTATTAAGCGTGGTGATGTGAAACAGTTTTTCATGCGGTCGGTATGTGGTATGCAAGGAGAGGTTTTGTCGCACAACGTCATTGGTGAAATCAGAGGTACAGAATATCCTAATGAAGTGATCACGGTGGGAGGGCACATTGATAGTTGGGATCTGGCAGAGGGCGCCCATGATGATGGATCAGGTTGTGTGCAAAGCATTGAAGTACTTCGCGTATTTAAGGCCTTAGGGATAAAGCCTAAGCGTACCATACGGGCAGTAATGTTTCAGAATGAAGAAAATGGTTTAAGAGGAGGTACAAAGTATGCAGATATTGCAGCAGCAGAAGGGAAGAAGCATATTTTGGCGTTGGAGTCAGATGCTGGTGGGTTCACGCCAAGAGGGTTTGGTGTTGAAAATAGTAGTGATACAGCAAGAAGGGAAAAAGTCAAAGCCTGGGCTTCCTTATTTCTGCCTTATGGTATTCATGAATTTACCAATGGTGGTGGCGGAGCAGATATTAATCCATTACGTAAGTTAGGTACCACTACAGTAGGATTAAGTCCGGATTCACAGCGTTATTTTGATATTCATCATTCAGGGCTGGATGTATTTGAAGCGGTAAGTAGAAGAGAATTGCATTTAGGAGCAGGGGTGATGGCCGCTTTGGTGTATTTGGTGGATAGGCATGGTAATTAACTAATGTTTTTTTCATGATAAGAGGCGTAAGTGGTTTCTTTTTTTGTGTGGGT
>CAYTXC010000033.1:0-11414 GCA_964441425.1 uncultured Sphingobacterium sp.
TCTTGAATAGGTAATTCATGCCTACCCTTAGATTGAATACCTAAATTCTTTGAGCCTAATTTTTGTCCTTGCAGTGTCCAAATACTTACCTCGGTTCTGCCTGATTCAGGAAGATCAAATACCAATTTAGATATAGTATGGACCGGATTAGGATATATGATCAATGACCTTGATGAATAATCAGATCTGAGGTCATGAATGGATGTAACAACCGAATTGGTTATATTACGGTTTGTATAAACATAATATTCGCCAGGAAGCAAACTAATATTCTCTGCTGAACCTGTTGCATTTCTTGTTGTTCCGGTCAAATATGAATACCAGGTTCCCGCTTTAGGAAAACTAACACTCACAGTTCTTGCTGTAACATCAAAATTACCCATAACCACAACACTCAATGAATCACTGGTCACGGTCATCCATTTAACTGCCGAGCTAAGATCATAAGTTACATTACTACCCGTAAAGGTTGATGCATAATTTGGGGTTAGTTTTAGTTTGATCAACGCCGCATATACCTTTGATAATGCATTTCTTCCAGCATCCTGTCTGTAATCCCATTTGATCGGTTTATTATCCGTTCTGCATTGCATATTAGGATAAGGTGTTGGAACGGAATTGGTAGAGGGGCAAAAAGTAATGGAGAAATCATATCCTAGTTCTCCAAACTGCCACATTAACTTAGGTCCTGGCATCATAGCCCAAAAGGCTGCAGCCATCTCATTCCGTTTCAATCCTGTAGCAAGCGTTCTTGTAGAGTATGACCCCGAACTATTCCCAAAAGTGGCGTTCTTATATTGCAGTCGCTCTTCATCATGGCTCTCCATGTAAGACATGAGATGAGGATTTGTCCAACCACGTTTAGTATGCAGCGCGCCACTCAAATCGGAATTATTAATATAACCCATAGTGGCTTCGTTGAAATTATTATTTAAATTACCCCATAATAACATTCCAGCATCTGAGAGTTCTTTCTCTTCAGAGTTGTCTGCAAAATGTTCAAGTATGCAATATGATCCCGGAGAAACCGATTGCATTTTCTGATGGATGCGTTTCCATATGGCTATACGTGAGGCATCATAATTTCCCCATGCCGCCACATTATTTGGATTGTTTACTTGTGTGAATCCTTTTGAAAGATCCCAACGAAAACCATCAATCCTGTATTTCGTCAACCAATGCTCCATCACTCTATCAACCAATTCCTGCGTTGCTATAGATTCATGGTTAAAATCATATCCCACATTATATGGATGCCGAGCATCAGCATTAAACCATGGACTATTAGTAGCCGGTTTCCCTGCAGCCTGATCAAAATACATTCTAACCATTGGGCTTTGACCAAATGCATGATTCAAAACCATATCCATGATTACCGCTATACCGTTCTTATGACATTCATCAATAAAGGCACGAAGATCATTTTCTGAACCATAGTATTTATCAGGAGCAAAGAAAAATGAAGGATTGTATCCCCAACTCAAATTACCTTCGAATTCCGTAAACGGCATCAGATGGATAGCATTTATACCCAGACCTTTGAAATAGGAGATCGTATCTTTTAATGTTTTCCAGTTTGATTGTTGAAGAAAATCTCTCAATAATAATTCATATACAACCAGATTTTTCTTATCTGGTTTGGTAAAATTGATCTGCCAGTTATAGGAAGGTTTTGCAGTTTGTAAAACACTTACAATACCTGTAGTCTTTCCAGTTGGATAAGCTTTCAATCCAGGAAAAGAAGTAGCAGGAATATATGGATCATGATCTGGATCTAACACTTTTTCCGTATTGTAATCCGCTACTTTGATGGATCCATCTATAAGGTACTGATAAGCATATTCTGTGGTTGGCTTGAGTCCGGTGATCCTAATCCAATGTCGATTCCCATCTGCTGTTTTATTCATCAGATAACTGGCAGATTGAGTCCAGTTATTGAAATCACCCAATACATAAATATTGTTTTTACCTGGTGCATATAATACTAATACGGCGGATGTATCCCCTGATTCATAATGAATACCATCTTTCACTCCGGTAGGAAGTGGTAATACAACAGGTGGATTTGAAACAAAAAAACGTAAAGAGTCTTTTACAGACACGTTACCATCCGTTGCGGTTACTATAATTTTTTGTTCGCCACTGCTAGTAATACTGGGTGTTGCCGATAATTGTTGAACAGCAGTTTGCGTGGCTACAATAGTTCCATTCAATGAAATCGTCAGCGTTGATGCAACAGATGATATAGTGGAGATGGTAATGGTTTCCCCAATATTTTTTAAAATAGGTTCTGGTGAAGGTTCAAATGTAGGTTGGGATAACGGTTCTTGGATTCGAACTTGTAAACCAGATCCATATACGGGTAAATACATATCTGTTCCATCTGTATTTCGTTGTACACTGCTGCCTGCACCATTCCGAAATAGAATCACCACTTTACGAATGGATTCGGAAGCATCTGTGATTCCAAAGTAGGTCCGCAAATTTCCAGTAATGGTAAATTTCCATTTATTGTTTCCTAATGAAGTTGCAGCTGCAGCACCTGTAGTACTTCCCCAAGTGAAGCGAACATATTTCCAGTCGGTTGGAGAACTACTTCTAGTCGTGATCACACCGATATGAACATATACATCTGATACATTGGAATAATTCAATAACCCTTTATTCCCCTTTGATGCATCCACAGTAATCTCTACATTGCTTGATGATTCGGTAATGAAGTTGGGCGTTGAGGATAATAGTTGGGCTACCAGAGATTTCTGGCAGATCATCAACAGGATTATGATCCATAATTTTCTCATTAGCAAGCGCGTCATCATTGAATGTGTATTAGATACACATATTGTCTGACAAAGTTGTGTAATATTTACACATGAACAACATAAAACATGATTTTTTTTTCTGCGGATTTCTAGGGTTGCTTAAATAGCGGATTTTGTGAGCGAAAGGGTCAGTATTTGGGTAGTTGAGGGGTGGATTTTGAATCGCTCATCGATTCTGTGGCCCAGGATCCAGCAAATCCGGCCAGCGGATTCCAAAACCAGTATTTTCTCTTTTTCATGTCTAGGCACCTTCTGGTCGATCAGAAACCGTGCGATTTTCTTCTTTTTGGGCATACCCAAGGGGTAAAAATAATCTCCGGCCTTCCAGGGGCGCAAGATGAGCGGATAAATCATTTCTGAAAGATCCAATTGAACACTGTAGTTATTTTGTGCAATAGGATCGTTAATCAATTTATTCTCTTTATGCATTACTAATTCCCCTAAGGCTGTTTTAACTACTGAAGTTTGCTCATCTATGAAAATCAAATCAGCCTTATCAAATGGTAATGGTGTGCAGATAAACCAATTCCGGTTTTTTATAATTCGATGTGTAGCAGAATCGATAAAACGGCCTGTAGATGCATTCATTAATTGAATGATCTCATCTGTTTGACGGGATGTAAAGCCCCTTGGGTGAAAAATTTCAAAAACCAGAGTTTTTAAGGGTTCTGAAAACCTAAGCCCCTCCACTGGAACATGTAACTCCTCCCCTTTGTTGATCACCAGTTTTTTTATCCGCTTTTCTAATGCTTCTTTATACAATTGCTCAGCCTCTCTAAACCGGATCATATTCTCACGAAGGTTTTCTGCCACTTCCGGCCATATTTTGATCACCTGAGGAATTAGATGTAACCGTAAAAAATTACGAGTATATTTCTCGGAAGCATTTGAGCTATCTTTTACATAAGATAGGACATACTCTTTGGCATACTCTTCTATCTGCTGACGAGTAGCAAATAATAACGGACGAATAATCTTTCCCTGCTTAGGTAAGATCCCTCTTAATCCCGTCAATCCAGTCCCCCGGAACAAATTCATAAACATAGTCTCCACAGTATCATCCGCGTGATGCGCTGTAGCTATACGATCCAGATCTCTTTCAAGAAGCAATTCCTGAAACCAGTCGTAACGGATTTTTCTAGCGGCCTCCTGAATAGATAATTTATGTTCTGCAGCAAATAATTCGGCATTGACTTGCTTTACATGAAGAGGAAATTGTAAAGAGGTTGACAGCGATCGCACAAATTTTTCATCCCGATCACTTTCTTCTCCTCTAAGTTGAAAATTCACATGAGCCAATTCAACATAAATCGATGATCGTTTTAAAAGATGAGCCAGTACAACAGAGTCTATCCCGCCACTAATGGCAAGAAGGATTCGATGCTGAGGATTGATCAACCCTTCATCTTTACTGTACGATTCAAATTGTTGTTGCAAGTCTATCATTAAAAGATCAAGTCTTCATATAATGTATTCAATTCCCTCCAGGCATGTTCGTCTCCCACTCGTTTACAAGCAGGCAATCCTTTTTCACACCATTGAATGGCCTCATCCGTTCTACCCGCTTTGGCTAAAAGATTCACTAAATGGTAATAAGTCCCCACATGATCCTTATTTTTTTCCAAACTCATGATAAACATTTTTTCAGCCTCTGCTTGATTTTCGTTTTTTAGGTACTCTAATCCGAGAGCATGATATAAAAACGCATCATCAGGCTGCTTTTCCAACATCTCCTGTATTCTGGCTATTCGATCCATGAAAAATAAATTCGGTTTTGAACTTCTTTGTGCATCCGATGTTCTTATATTTGCACATAGTTGCATAAACAACTTATTTACTCACTTGAAAACGCAGCATATGAAAATACTTGTTTGCATCAGTAAAACACCAGACACTACTGCAAAAATAGCGTTCACCGACAACAACAGGAAATTTGCAGGCGACGGGGTTCAATGGATTATCAATCCATACGATGAATGGTATGCACTAGTAAAGGGAATTGAACTAAAAGAAAAAGATCCTACTACCATTCTTCACCTGGTAACGGTTGGGCAAGCGGATGCAGAGCCAATCATCCGTAAAGCACTGGCATTGGGAGGAGATGAAGCGATCCGGATCCATGCAGAGCCTGAAGATAGTTATACTGTAGCCGAACAGATTGCTCAAATTGCAGCTGAATATGATCTTATACTAACCGGAAAAGAGACTATTGATCATAATAATGGATCGATTGGAGGGTTATTGGCTGGTTTCCTGGACAGGCCTTTTATTTCACTAGCAACATATTTAGACGTAAACGGTACTACCTTAACCATAAAAAGAGAGATCGAGGGAGGTGAGGAAACTGTAGAGGTAACTGCTCCTGCAGTAATCAGTTGCCAGAAAGGAATGGCAGAAGCCAGAATCCCAAATATGCGGGGCATAATGGCAGCAAGAACTAAAACCCTTCGCGTTATTGATCCACAAACGCTGGAAGCAAAGACATCAATCGCTGAATTCAGCTTGCCACCATCAAAAGCTGGAGTAAAATTAGTTCCGGCAGATAATCCCGCTGAACTAGTGAGATTACTTCACGAAGAAGCTAAATTAATCTAACCTTATAAAACTGAAATCATGTCTGTTCTAGTATATATTGATCACTCCGAGGGAACGATAAAGAAAAATAGTTTAGAAGCCGCCACATATGCAGCAGCGGTTGGTAAAATTTTAGGCACAGATGCATTTGGACTTATTTTGGGTGATACCACTTCAGATCTATCTGCTTTGGGAAAGTTTGGACTCAAAAAAATATTTTCCATCCAACATACTAACCTGAAAGGATTTGATGCACAAGTTTATGGAAGTATAATTGCAGAAGCAGTTAAACAAATTGGGGCAGATACGCTGATCTTTTCGAACTCTATATCAGGTAAAGCATTAGCAGGATTAACGGCTGGCAAGTTAAGAGCTGGATTGGTTTCCGGCGCTGTTGCGTTACCCGAAATCAATAATGGATTCACGGTAAAAAAATCTGTATTCTCCGGTAAGGCATTTGCAAAAGTATCGATACACTCAGCATTAAGGGTTATTAGTTTGAATCCCAATGCATTTACGATTACAGAAACGGAAGGCACTGCTGAAGTTAGTACGTTAACTATAGATGTGCCTGCACCAAAGGTTCATATCCAGTCAACTGAAAAAATAACAGGAAGTATTCCATTAAGTGAAGCTGAACTTGTAGTAAGTGCGGGACGAGGATTGAAAGGGCCTGAAAATTGGGGCATGGTGGAAGAACTGGCGGGATTGATCGGTGCAGCAACGGCTTGCTCTCGGGCTGTGGCAGACGTGCATTGGCGTCCGCATCATGAGCACGTAGGCCAAACAGGATTGGCCATCGCTCCAAATTTATATATAGCTATAGGTATATCAGGTGCAATTCAGCATTTAGCCGGAGTTAATCGGAGTAAAACAATTGTGGTCATCAACAAAGATCCGGAAGCTCCATTCTTCAAAGCTGCCGACTATGGCATTGTTGGTGATGCTTTTGAGGTAGTACCAAAAATGATCGAGGAGATCAAAAAATTGAAGGAAGCATAATTCAAAGGGCAATTTTTGCGTAATTTCGTTACCAGTTATGAAGAAGATAGAACTGGAAATCGTGGCTTTGTCCCATAGCATTACTCAATCACAATCGTATGCCGTGGTTTTGGGTGAAGTGAATGGGTTGAGACGTCTTCCTATCGTAATCGGAAGTTTCGAAGCACAAGCGATAGCAGTGGCTCTGGAAAGAATGCATTCCAGCCGACCACTCACGCATGATCTTATGAAAAGCTTCATGATGGCTTTTAATGTAGAATTACATGAAGTTGTGATCTATGATCTCCAGGAAGGAGTATTCTATAGTAAACTGATTTGCAGCAATGAAAAAGATACAATAGAAATTGACTCACGGACTTCTGATGCGTTAGCTTTAGCGGTTCGTTTTGGATGTCCGATCCATATCTATGAAAATATTCTAGATGGATCGGGTATAGTCATGGAAGATCCAGGTGCATCATCGTCTGCTAATAAGAAAAAGACAGTTTCAAAGTCCACATCCACGGGCAATCTGGAGAATTTAAAAACCATGAGCCTGGATGATCTACAACAATTGCTTAATGAGGTATTAGAGCAAGAGGACTATGTAAAAGCCATTGCCATCCGGGATGAGATCAATAGCCGCGGAAAACAATGATCGTATTTCCAAATTGTAAAGTAAATCTCGGATTGCATGTGGTGCAGAAAAGGCCTGACGGCTATCACGACTTGCAGACCGTTTTCTTTCCTCTACCCTTTCGGGATATTCTAGAAATTCTTCCATCTTCTAGTTTTGCATTTCATTCTACCGGTTTAACTATACCGGGTGATCCTGCTTCCAATTTATGTGTGAAAGCTTATCAGTTGATGAAAGACCGATTTCCTGAATTACCCCCTGTTCATATCCATTTGCATAAAATCATCCCAATGGGTGGCGGATTAGGAGGGGGCTCATCAAATGGGAGCTTTACATTACTTGCGCTGAATGAATTATTTGATCTGAAACTCGCTAGAAAAGATCTTTTGGAAATGTCGATCCAATTAGGGAGCGATTGTCCATTTTTTATAATGAATGAGCCCTCATATGCCACTGGAAGAGGTGAACAGATGAAGCCAGTGGATATTAACTTAAAAGGTTATTATATCATTTTAGTTTTACCGGGAATTCACGTAAGTACAGCTCAGGCTTTTTCTGGTATTATCCCCAAAAAACCAAAAACAGACCTGGAACATAATATCGGTATGGCCCCCGACAGTTGGAAAGATTGGCTGATCAATGATTTTGAAGATTCTGTTTTTTTGCAATTCCCTGCAATCGAAGTGATCAAATCTTGGTTATACCAACAGGGAGCAGTTTATGCTTCGATGACCGGCACAGGCTCTACAGTATATGGCTTATTTAAAGAAAAACCAGCATTGGCTCAAGCGCCAAACGGAGAGGTACACATAATTGCCCTTTAATTAGTACATTCGATTATGCAAATGTCATTCTTAGCCTCAAATCTGGACTTACTGAATCACTGACGCTGCGCTAATTTTTGAATTCGCAGATTGGCGAATATTCGGATTATAAATCCGTGAATGATTTTCATTTTTCTCTTCAAATTATTCTTATGCAAAATTACTTCGAGCTTGAAGCTCGCTATGGTGCTCATAATTATCATCCATTACCGGTGGTTCTAAAACGAGGTTCCGGAGTTCATGTATGGGATGTGCATGAAAAAAAATATTTAGATTTTCTATCTGGATATTCAGCTGTGAACCAGGGTCATTGCCACCCCAGGATCATAAACGTGATGATGGAACAGGCGCAACAACTTACACTAACGTCCAGGGCTTTTTATAATGATCAACTAGGACCCTATGAACAATATATCACCACCCTATTTGGTTATGATAAAGTTCTCCCTATGAATACCGGTGTCGAAGCCGTGGAAACATCGATCAAATTAGCTCGAAGGTGGGGCTACGCAAAAAAGGGGATCAAAGAAAATCAGGCAAAAATCATTGTGTGTACAGATAATTTTCACGGAAGAACAAGTACGGTTATCTCATTTAGTACCGATCCATCTTCTTATTTGAAATTCGGACCATTTATGCCGGGTTTTATAATTATTCCTTATAATGATTTACCCGCATTGAATGCGGCATTGAAAGACCCAGATGTCTGTGCATTTTTAGTTGAACCGATTCAGGGTGAAGCTGGGGTAATTGTTCCGACTGATGGTTATCTGGCCAAGGCTAAAGCCAGCTGTTCCCATGCTGATGTGTTATTTATGGCAGATGAGATTCAGACCGGATTATGCAGAACAGGTAAAATGCTGGCCTGTGATCATGAAGAAGTAAGACCTGATATACTTATTCTTGGTAAAGCACTCAGCGGGGGTACAATGCCAGTTTCAGCGGTATTAGCCGATGATCCGATCATGATGAATATTCACCCTGGTGAGCATGGATCTACATTTGGTGGAAATCCTCTGGCTTGTAAAGTTGCGATGGCTTCCCTACAGGTATTGCAAGAGGAAGAAATGGCGACGAAAGCCTCCAAATCAGGGGAGTTATTCAGAGAACGGGTAAAAGAATTGCAGCATCCACGTATTAAAGAAATTAGAGGTAAAGGTTTAATGAATGCCATTGAGATCGATCATCCCGATAAAGATGCTGCCTGGACTTTATGCTTGGAAATGATGAAAAATGGATTATTAGCCAAACCTACACATGGCGATAAGATCAGATTCTCTCCCCCTTTAGTCATAACTGAACAAGAGATCCGGGAATCAGTAGATATCATTGGTAAAAGCCTGCACGTGATTTCGTAACTTCGCAAGGCAACGAATGAACATGAGCGAAGAAAAATCATTAAACTTCCTGGAGGAGATCGTCGAAGATGATCTGAAGAATGCTAAATATGCCTCTATACACACTCGTTTCCCTCCTGAACCGAATGGTTATCTACATATTGGACATGCCAAAAGTATTTGCCTGAACTTCGGCTTGGCGGATAAATATGGAGGTAAAACAAATCTCCGTTTTGATGATACCAATCCAGTAACCGAGGATACAGAGTATGTTGAATCCATTCAAGAAGATATCAAATGGCTTGGATTTGAGTGGGATCATAAATTCTTCACTTCTGATTATTTTGAGCAGATCTACCAGTTCGCCATTGAGTTGATCAAAAAAGATTTGGCTTATGTAGATGATTCCTCGCCGGAAGAAATTGCTGCATCTAAAGGAACCCCTACAATCCCGGGTACACCTAGTTCATATCGTGCTCGTTCTATTGAAGAGAATCTTCAATTGTTTCAAGAGATGCGCAATGGTCAATACAAGGATGGAGAAAAAGTATTGCGTGCGAAAATAGACCTAGCATCTCCCAATATGCACATGCGTGACCCCATCATCTATCGTATCAAACATGCACATCATCATCGCACTGGAGACACCTGGTGTATTTATCCGATGTATGATTTCGCACATGGGCAATCGGATTCTATTGAGAAAATCACCCATTCAATTTGTACATTAGAATTTGAAGTGCACAAACCATTGTATAATTGGTTCATTGAGCAGTTAGGTATTTTTCCTTCTCATCAATATGAATTCGCTCGACTGAATTTGAATTACACAGTCATGAGTAAACGTAAACTACTCCAACTGGTCAATGAAGGACATGTGGATGGATGGGACGACCCCCGTATGCCCACTATATCCGGATTACGTCGCAGAGGATATACGCCCGCTTCTGTTCGAAATTTCTGTGATCGAATCGGTGTGCAACGAAGAGAGAATATCATCGATGTAGGTTTATTAGAATTCTGTGTTAGAGAAGATCTTAATAAAACAGCCCTTCGTCGTATGGCTGTTCTGGATCCAATCAAATTAGTTATAACCAATTACCCTGCTGGACAAACCGAAGAATTAGAAGGTGAAAATAATCCTGAGGCAGAGAATAATGGCGGTTATCGTAAACTTCCATTCAGCAATGAACTATTGATCGAACGGGAAGACTTTATGGAAGTGCCTGCTAAGAAATGGTTCCGTTTAGCCCCGGGAGCAATGGTTCGCTTAAAGAATGCCTATATAGTAGCATGTGAATCATTTGATAAAGATGAGCAAGGCAATATAACAACGGTTTATTGTACATATTTTCCAGAGAGCAAGAGCGGGCAAGATACGTCGGGCATCAACGTAAAAGGAACGATACACTGGGTTTCAGCAGTACATGCAGTAACTGCAGAAGTTCGTTTATATGATCGATTATTCAATGTCGAGAACCCTGCTGCTGAAGACGATTTCAAAGCGTCGATCAATCCTGAATCTTTACAGATAATCGAAAAAGCCTATGTGGAGCCTGCGTTAAGTAAAGCTCTGCCAGATGAACGTTTTCAATTTATACGGAAGGGATATTTCAGCTTAGATAGCAAACTATCCACACCCGAACATTTGATCTTCAACAGAACCGTTACGTTGAAAGATAACTGGGCTAAGGTTGCGTCAAAGGCTTAGTGGTTTTTACAGTCCCAGAAGGGAATACAGCGGTGAACATTAACAAAACCACTGAAAACAACATTAGAAATAAACCCAATTGCTTTTCCGGACATATTGCGTGATAACAAGCGCCATAGACCAAATATGTTTTTACCGCATAGGCCATGCTTAATGCAGTGAATAACATATTGGTTCTCTTCAAAAAAAGAAAGTTCAGGAACTGGGCAACTACACTAAATACCCCAAAACTAATCAGTAGTTTGGCCGGTTTCCCATATATATTTTTTTCAGTAAAAAAACCAGTGAAGGACTTTTGAAGGTCGGGATAAAACGCCCAAGGCATGTAACAAGCTGCTACTAACAGGATAAATGCAAAAAGGGTGATCCATTTAGAATAACGCGAGATCCAATTCATACGGCAAATTACACATAAAAACAACCGCTCAAAAAACAAAACCCTGAATTATTCATCCAGGGTTTTGTTGAGGTTCCGAGCGGATTCGAACCGCTGTAGAAGGTTTTGCAGACCTCTGCCTAGCCACTCGG
>CAYTXC010000034.1:0-11014 GCA_964441425.1 uncultured Sphingobacterium sp.
ATATAAAAAAAGCAGTCACATCTTGTAACTGCTTATTTATTCGTGACCCCGTCAGGATTCAAACCTGAAACCTTTTGATCCGTAGTCAAATGCTCTATTCAGTTGAGCTACGGGGCCATCCCTTTTGGGAGTGCGAAAATAAGAGATTTTGCCTTCAATTCCGCATTTTTCCTGAACATTTTCATAAAAACATCAGCTTAACTGGCTGATTGTATTGAATTTATAAAAGAGCCCTTCAAAAAAAGTTTTGCGTATTAATTCTTCTTCTGAAAAAGGTATTCCTCATTTGCTTCTGGGCCGAAAAACATTTTATAGGTAACTTTTGGGCCATTGATGATGATAGTACCACCACCCAAGAAGTCACCAGACTCTTCAGAAACAGAACTGAAACGTATCAAGGTGTCCTGCTTTTCAAATACTACATCATATCGAAATTTTTCACCATCAACTATCAATTTCTTACCAGAAACTTTTACGACAACTTTATTACTTATATAATCTGGTCCTTTGGTGATCAAAGTATATGTACCGGGTACTTTGTCCATAAAATTGTAAGCAATTGGCGCTGTTGGCAACATTGCCGAATCGGTTTTTTTGATCGAATCCTGAGTTGAAGATGCCATTTCCTCAACCTTAGGTGCTGTCGTATTCGCATTATCGGAGTTAGAGTTATTTGAACTACAGCCAATTGCAGCTAACATCAATGATGCAGCAAATAAAAATTTCATTTTCGTATTCATTTCGTTGATTTTTAGTAATTTACTATATATACAATTAATAAACGTAAAGGTTTAGATGAGATAATTATTAATGCTCAATTAAGTCAGCTATATTTTTTAATGATCTTCTTCAAAATACAATAAATAAGCAATGAAAAAACTCACCATACTAACCTTTCTATTTATATCGGTATCTAGCTTACTTATCGCACAAACAAAAAAACCGAACATCATTTTTGTTCTGGTTGATGATATGGGTTTTTCTGATCTTGGTTGCTATGGCGGAGAAGTGAAAACGCCCAATATTGATCGATTGGCAGATCAAGGAATTAAAATGAGGAGCTTTTATAATAATGCCCGATGCTGTCCGACTCGTGCATCTGTTCTCACTGGTAAATATCCTCATGCAGTAGGTATGGGACATATGGTAAGTCTTCCAACGGATACCATCCAACCAGGAAGCTACCAAGGGTATCTAGACCATAAATATCCAACGGTAGCTGAAGAACTTAAAAAAGCTGGATATAACACGTATATGACCGGGAAATGGCATGTGGGTGAACGTAAAGAGGACTGGCCGCTGAATCGAGGGTTTGATCGGTACTATGGATTAATATCCGGAGCTTCCAGTTTTTGGGAGATCACACCGCAAGAAAAATTCAAACGCATTTTTGCATTAGATAATAAAGAAATTGAATTGCCTGAAAAAGGTTTTTACGCTACCGACGCCTACACGGATTCCGCTATTTCCTTTTTAACCACACATCATACAAAAAATAAAAAGAATCCTTTCTTCCTATATCTAGCCTACACCGCTCCGCACTACCCGCTTCATGCCTATGAGGAAGATATCATAAAATATGAACAGATCTATTCCCAAGGTTGGGATAAAATAAGAGAAAGCCGATTTGAAAAAATGAAATCATTAGGTTTTGCAGATCAACGATATCAACTCACTCCAAAAACATCTGAGCTTGAAGCCTGGGATATCCAGACTCCTACTGATAAAGAAACCTATATCCGAAAAATGGCAGTTCATGCAGCTATGCTCGATAGGCTTGATCAAAATATTGGAAGACTGATCCAATATCTAAAACGAAAAGGAGAATGGGAAAATACCATGTTGGTTTTTCTATCAGATAATGGAGCATCCGCTGAAACGGTTAATACTAAAAAATTACATGACCCTTCAACCAAAATTGGTGAAAAAGGATCCTATGCAGCCATCGGTGAAAATTGGGCTAATACATCCAACACACCCTTTAAGCTGTATAAACATAATATTCACGAAGGAGGTATTGCTACACCCATGATCATTCACTGGCCAGCAGCTATAAAACCAAATAAAGGATATGCGGATGGCGTTGGTCATGTGATCGATTTAATGCCTACTGCACTTGAAATGGCTGGAATTCGATCCCAACATACAGATGGCATGAGTCTAAGTTGGCTGTGGAACGGAAAAAAGCAACCAGATCGTACTGTATTTTGGGAACATGAAAATAATTTATCCCTTCGTAAGGGTAAATGGAAACTGCTAAAAGAAAGCAATGAAGCTGAATGGTCGTTATTCGACATGGATAAAGATCCTACAGAAATGAACAATCTGGCAAAATCATATCCTGAGATCACCAAATCCTTAATTGAAGAATATAAAACCTGGTCGGTAAACGTTGGGGTAAAAGAGTTCAAGGGAAAAGTTATGCAAAACGGTAAGTAAATCAACCGACTAAAATCAACAAGTGGATGTTATAAGCATATTTAAATCTTTTAATTGCTGATTCCACATATGCGGATCAGCCGTGGAAAAAAAATGCCCATATAAACTTTGAAGCAACCTTTCCTCGTTATGCTCTAGTAGATTTTGACCCTGCTTTTCAGAATACAATATGATTTCCTTAACGCGAAAATAAAAAGAGGGAATAAAATAGGATTTATCCATACAGAATTGTGAAAAAAACTTCAATACGCAATAAAAAATATCATGATTTGAAGGAATAACCTCTTTTCGGACTTTAAAAAAAGCATCGAAGTACGTAATTCCATATTCATTTGTGTAAAGCTTTTTACATGTACATTCTATCTGTCCGAAACGATATGAATACATATCTGCCGATTTAATAATGAGCATAGGTGTTTAGGTTTATAAAGATACTGTTGCCAATATCCATTTTATTAAATCAGAAAAGTCGCTTACACAATTTAAATTAATAATTACTATTCTTTACGTTTAGTATTCTATTATTTATAACCTCAAGTTGTAACAAAACCGTTTTTACAAACCCTGCGCCAACAGATCTTAGATTTCAAAAATGAGCTGGTATTAAAAGCTGCTCCTCCGAAATAGTATCATATCGTTTATAAAATAGCTCAGATAAGCACACTCTTTACGTAATCATTTGGGATAAATAATATATACTGGCATAAACTTTTCCATAGAATCATACCCTCCCTGCCAACTTCTTTCATTTTCTAAACTAAAAAGTCATTTTTCAAAATCACGATTTTTTATGCGAATGGGTATGTTTATGAAGAAAATACTTCTCGCCTGGTTATGGTCAATGGTAGTTATGATCGGGAAGGCTCAGACAAATTTTATAAATACAAAACTTTCAGGGGCAACACCATATAATCCGACCAGTTTACAATTTGGACCAGATGGTACGCTTTATGTAGCCACTCAAGGCGGTAGTATTTTCAGATACACCATTGAAAAAACGAACGGAACCTACCAGGTAACCAAAACCGAAACGATCAACCTAATCAAACAAATCAAAAATCATAATGATGATGGTAGTCTAAATACCAATATAACATCTCGACAAATCACGGGATTATTTGTTTCAGGAACAGCTGCATTTCCAAAAATATATGTAACCTCCAGTGACCCTAGAATTGGCGGTGCTGGAAGTGAAAGCAGTAGTCCGGATAATGACGGAGATGTAAATCTGGATACCAATTCCGGAATTTTATCTTTACTCTCTTGGAATGGGACAGGTTGGACAAAAATAGATCTGGTTAGAGGATTACCAAGATCCGAGGAAAATCACGCCACTAATGGCCTGGTGCTAGACGATATGTCCAACAGCATTTATATAGCTATAGGTGGAATGACCAATGCCGGTTCCCCGTCAGTGAATTTTGCGATGATCAGTGAATATGCATTAGCAGCTTGCGTGCTTAAAGTTGATCTGAATGTGATAAATACCCTGCCCGTTAAAGGTACAGGTAATGATCAATACATATATGATATACCTACACTAGATGATCCCACAAGAACAAATTCTGGGAATGGCGACATCAACGATCCGTTTGGCGGCAATGATGGGCGAAATCAGGCAAAGCTAATACCTGGTGGTCCGGTTCAGGTTTTTGCACCTGGATTTAGAAATATGTATGATCTAGTACTAACCAAAACAGCTGGTAAGTCAGGAAGACTGTATGGATTCGATAATGGAGCAAACCCTGGATGGGGAGGATACCCTGATAAGGAAGGCACAGCACAGGTGACGAATAAATATGTGAATGGAGAACCGGGATCACTCGGACCAGGTGTAAATGACCCACAAGTAAATAATATAGACCAGCTTCACCTAATTTATAAACCTGGTATGCTACCAATATATGGTGGTCACCCCGTTCCAGTTCGGGCGAATCCAGCCGGAGCTGGTCTTTTCTGGAAAAATGGAACCGGAAATAATTTCTCATTAACTCCCACATCAGATTGGCCTCCTGTTCCGATTTCTATGGCAAATCCCATAGAAGGTGATTTTAAAGTTCCTGGCTTAAATGATGGCGCATTAACCACATTTAATACTTCTACAAATGGAATTACGGAATACACTTCAAGTGCCTATTTTTCCGGACAAATGACCGGAGATTTATTAGCGACATCATTCGATGGAAATATTTATCGGATCAAACTTAATACAGATGGATCTTCCGTAATAAGTAAGACAATATTAGCAAATGGATTTGCAGCAGCACCGTTAGATATAACTGCACAACAGGATAATGCAATTTTTCCTGGAACAATCTGGGTTGCCGATTATCTCCATAATGCCATATATGTCCTGGAACCGATTAGTACTCCAGTGCTATGTACTGGCAACCTAACGAGTATCACTTTGGATGATGATGCAGACGGTTATAGCAATAAAGATGAAGCGGATAATGCTACAGACCCATGCTCCTACTCCAGTAAACCAAAAGATAATGATGGAGACAAGATTTCTGATCTTAATGATCCGGATGACGACAATGATGGAATCCAAGATATAATTGATGTATTTCATCTAGATGCAGAAAATGGTAAAAACAAATATGCTCCATTCCTTTATCCTTTTCTGAATGGTGATCCCGGAACAGGATTATTTGGAATGGGCTTTACTGGGTTAATGAGTAATGCTACTGATCCAGGAAAATTATTCGATGAAACGGCCAATGGATTTATAATGGGTGGCGCTGTTGGACTAGCCACTATTCCTGCCCATTCAGGATCACCACTTACCAATACACAAAAACAGGCTTTCCAGTTTGGATTGGCAATGAATGCATCGATACCGCTTACTATAGAATCTGGGTTGATATATCCATTTTTTAATAATATCTCTCCTATTTTGCTTAAAGATGAACTGCATGGGATCTATATAGGTAATGGTGATCAAGACAATTATATACTTGCGGCTATCACCCCAAATAATGGAAATCCTGGTATCGTGATGATCAAAGAAGATTCAGGAATTGTATCACAACAATTCTACCCTGTCACAAATATACTTTCGAGTAATCTGGTACTTTTCATGGATGTAGATCCAGTTGCAGGCACAATACAATCAAGGTATAAAAAAGCTGGTGACACCTCAGCTGTAAAAATAGGAACGCCCTTACTTGTTACTGGAAAATTGCTTACGATCATAAAAAGTTCTGGTGTTGTGGCCACTGGAATACTTGCAACGTCAAGATCTGGAAATCCCTTTTCGGCCACTTGGGATTTTATGAACATAAGTCCAACAGGTACAACACCAAATATACTAAGGATAAACACGGGTGGAGGTGCTATTAATTCAGGGGGAGTAAATTGGAACGCTGATAATTATTTCAGTTCAACAGATGCGTTATCTCCTACAACAGCATATACAAGCAATAACTCAATCTTGGGGACCACATATCCAGAAATATACCAGTCGGAAAGATATGGAAAGGCCTTTAGTTATTCCATACCCGTAAAAAATGCATTCTATAAAGTCAAACTGCATTTTGCTGAAATTTACTGGGATGCACCAAACAAGCGCGTTTTTAATGTGGATATTGAAAATGGTCAGGGGCTATTAAATAATTTAGATATATATGCCCTTGCAGGGAAAAATAGTGCACTATCCCGAGAGTTTATTATTAAACTTACAGATGGAAACATCAATATCTTATTTAATAGTGTAATCGATCAGGCAAAAATATCAGGAATAGAGATCACACAGATCAGTACGGATAGCGTTCAGTCGATGGGTTTAAAAAGAATAAATAATGGAGGTCCTCAGCTTACACTAAATGGCAATATCTGGTTGACTGATTCATATTTCAAAGATGTCAGTAATCTAAATCCCTCTAATACATTTATCACAAATAAAGCTATTGCCAATACTAATCAGCAAAGTATCTATCAATCAGAACGGTATGGTAAAGCATTCAACTATACTATTCCAATGACCAATGGCAACTATATCGTAAAACTACATTTTGCAGAGATATACTGGACAGTACCTGGAAAGCGGATCATGAATATAACAATAGAAGGCGGACAAGCTATTTTAAATAATTTCGACATTCTCGGAAATACAACGCCTAATACCGCACTAATTAAAGAGTTTCCCATTACGATAACGGATAGTGTATTGAATATTCAGTTAACCGCCGTGACGGATATGGCTAAAATTTCAGGAATTGAGATCATTCCTAACACGATAGTAATACCCCCACCACCTCCACCGCCGCCAACAATAGTCAATTCATTCCGTATTAATGGTGGTGGCCCAGAGTTAAATGTGAATAATCAGATATGGAGTGCAGATAAATGGTTCAGTAGTGACTTAAGTTATACGTATAGTAGCAGTAATTCAATCGGTAATACCACCAATACAAAACTTTATCAAACAGAAAGATATGGTAAGAACTTTAGCTATAATATACCTGTTCCAACGGGCACTTATCAGGTCACACTTCATTTCGCAGAATTATATTGGAACACAACGGGTTCAAGAAAGTTCAATGTTACTATAGAAAATAATCAGGGCATATTGAGCAATTTCGATATTTATGGAGAAGCAGGCAAGAATAATGCGCTGAGTAAAACATTTACGATTAACGTAATAGACGGCACGTTGAATATTGTATTTGGATCCATTATTGATCATGCCAAGATTTCTGGGATTGAAGTTATCGAAATCCAGAATACGCTAAAAGCCCCTTCGCCGCAGTTCATATTAGAAGAAAAAAATGATCCACTTTCTGTTAGACTTCAACCAAATCCATTTTTTAACAACTTTACACTTAATATCAATGGCAGGCATGGCTCATTGGCTGATGTTATAGTATATACTATAAGTGGTCAAATCGTAGAAGAGCTAAAACAAGTTTCGGTTGATCAATCAATTGAATTAGGGAAAATGTATGAAAAAGGAATATATATTATTGAGGTAATTCAAGGAGGGGAAAGAGCAGTAGTTAGGGTAATAAAACATTAAAAAATGTGATTGGTGATCACGTTCACCAATCACATTTCAGGTAAAACTACTCACACCCGATCGGTGCTCCCGGAGGAATGGCCGTATGAATAGTTGGTTTTGCTTTATCAGGCGATCTCATTCTTTCCAATGCGAAAGCATAATGTCCTGTAAGTATTTCATCCTCCGATCCTTTTCTCTTTTCTTCAATAAAAAGTTTAAGATCATCAAGGGTCTTACGTATTACCGACCGTGCAGCAAAAGACGCTTTCTCATCAATTGATGATGCGAGCAAATAAGTGAGCAATACTTGTTCTGTTTGTTGTTGAATTAATGCTAATTCACCTTTTTCTCTATCAGACTTCCAGGTTATGTCGATCACTCGTTTAATCATTTCAGCAAGAGAAAGACCTTTTTCAGAATGAGTTGCCATTCTGCTTATTCGTTCCGGATGAAATAAGAATGAAAACGGAAGATCGGCTGCAGTTTCCGCAGGGGCCAAAGGATCAAATGCTAGTCCTGTCCGTTTACGGAATAGTTCGTTTCCAAATGGATATCCTGCAGGACGCGGAGGAATAAGTTTTACTATATGATCCGGTATTTGTAAAAAGGTCGGGTGAATAGTTTTTAAAATAATGTTCAGGGCATTTATCTGTACTTCTTTTGAAAGTGGCTGCATTGGAGAAAATGATTTTCTATTCAATGCATAGGTATATGACATCCCGCCTATTAATTTACAAGCTGCCTCAGTTTGATAACGATGGTAAAAATAAACGGGCACCAATACATCTTCTAACATGGCCATTGGCATTCCTGGTAATAAATTTGCCTGGCCAAATTGTGAAAGAGCTTTTGTTCGCACATGAATCACTTCATTCAATTCGGTCGCAGCATCTTTGCCATTATCCCATAAATGGGCAGTTGGGTGTAGGCCCCCCGGTGCTCTGGCATCCTGATCACTAATAAATTGCATTCCTTTAGCTTCTGCCTCATCGAGAATCTTATCCAATTCTTTTTTCTCTATAGATGGATCATCCCATTGATGATAACCCCAATTGATAGCAATCTTATCCCAAGTACCGATCTTATCATCATATACCTCACTGAAATTCATCTTACCATTTTTTGTTAATCTCACCATAGGATGTGGATAATCCATCACACTGGCTCGATCATTCACACTAGATGCATAGTTGTGCATCAATCCAAGTGTATGCCCAACTTCATGTGCAGATAATTGTTTTAATCGGCTCAACGCCATTTTTAACATCTGATCATCAGCCGGAATACCTTTTTCAAAAGGTGCCAGCAACCCCTGTGCAATAAGGTAATCTTGTCGAACACGTAAAGATCCTAATGTAACCTGTCCTTTAATAATCTCACCAGTACGAGGATCTGTTACACCACCGCCGTAACTCCAACCTCTGGTAGAACGATGTACCCAGTTGATCATGTTGTAACGTATATCCATCGGATCAGCCGTATCCGGTAAAATCTTTACTTGGAATGCATTGATAAAACCTGCCGCTTCAAAGGCCTGATTCCACCAGGATGCTCCTTCTAATAAAGCGGATCGAATAGGTTCAGGCGTTCCATTATCCAGATAATAAACAATCGGCTTAATAGCTTCAGATCGGGTAGCCTTAGGGTCTTTTTTCTCTAGTCTATGCCGACGAATAAAATATTTGGCAATTGGCTCTGAAACAGGAGAACTATAATCAAAAAAACTCACCGGTATAAAACTGGATCGTGGGTCAAAAACTCTTGGTTTATAATTTCCATCAGGTAATTGTACAAAAGAATGGTGCATTCTTAACGTGATGTACTGAGGAGATGGCGTAACCGATTGAACAAAACTTCCCACTACTCCATCCTGATTTACAAAACTAACGGTGGCTTCAATTTCCGTATTGAATGGAAAATTTTTAGTCCGGGGAAGATAGATGGCAGAACGATTACTATCTGCAATAAAACTACCTTGCTGCATTCTGCGAAGAGTCTGAGAAACTCCTGTGGCATCTCTCAGCAAAAAAGAAGTTGCGTCAACTAAAACACGATTATCTGTTTCAGCCCATACACTAAAACTCCAAATCGTTGATTGAGCAAAAGATTGTTCAACGGCTCTGCGTTCAGCTTCATCATTACTGGATGCACGAAAATCATAGTTAGGTTGTATCATGAAAACCTTCTTACCCACTCTTGAAAACTTGACAATTAATCCACCATCAGATTTACCTCTGTCAAGACCGACATCATTTGAACCTAAACCGGCAGGTAAAGAACTAACATACAAGATTTCTGAATCCCATTTATTGATCTCCAGAAATATTCTGCCATTCGTACCATCCCAATAAAAATCCATAAATCCAGGGTATTTTATCATACCCTTTGTCCGTTCTTCAATAGATTGAGCAGATACAGTTAAACTAAAAAGTATCCATAAACATGATATGAACTTAGCCATAAGAGAAGTTTTATCTTAGATAACAAGTTAAATTTTTCTATCTACATTTACATTTTCTGTTATGAAATTATCCCTTTGGACCATAGGAAAAGTGCATGATCCCCTTGTTAGGGATGGTATTTTAGAATTTACAACTCGTATAAACCGATATTTTCAAATGGAATGGAAGATATTTCCTGTTCCAAAACATAGTACACCGGAACAACTCAAAAAAGCAGAAGCAGAGCTTATTATAAATGCCCTTGAGCCTGAAGATTATCTTGTTTTACTGGATGAAAAAGGGAAATCATTAACTTCTATAGAACTAGCAGATTTCATACAGAAAAGGGCAAATGATAGTGGTAAATCCAATCGGTTAATTTTTTTAATTGGGGGTGCTTATGGCGTAGATCAATCCGTTTTTCAAAAGGCAAAAATGGTCTGGTCACTATCGTCACTTACCTTCCCCCATCAGTTAGTACGATTGATTTTAGCTGAACAACTTTACCGTGCCTGTACCATATTAAGAAATGAAAAATATCATCATAACTGATTTTTATGTCGATCACATTAATTATTATAGTAGCTACTGTCCTCGCTTCACTTCCTGCAATTCAAAATGATGAGTTAAAAGACAAGTTTCTTTTTTGGCCCTATATGATTCGTAAAAAAAAGGAGTTTTTCCGCTTTTTCACAGGAGCTTTTTTTCATGCCGATCTAATGCATCTAGCCTTTAATATGATCACCTTGTATTCATTTGGCCAGATCCTGGAAAAAGGGCTATTCCCACAGTTGTTTGGGCCGTATTCCAATGTACTATTTATATTGCTGTATGCACTGGGAATCGTATTTGCGGGCGTACCTGATTTTTTTAAATATAGAAATGATTATGGCTATAGAGCGTTGGGAGCTTCAGGTGCTGTTTCCTCTGTGATTTTTTCTGCCATCTTGCTCTATCCGAATATGGGATTACGTTTTTTCTTTTTTCCAATAGATATTCCCGGTTGGCTATTTGGCATTCTTTATTTAGGCATATCCGCTTACATGGCAAAACGTGGGGGAGATAATATTGGACATAGTGCTCACTTCTGGGGTGGAATATTTGGATTGATCTATACATTTATAGCTGGTCT
>CAYTXC010000035.1:0-7872 GCA_964441425.1 uncultured Sphingobacterium sp.
CGTAAAAGCATATCGCCGTCAACCTGTTACGTTCAGATTAGCAGAGGAATAGAATTTTCATAACCAATAATCATTCAATTTAACTATTTTGATGCGATTACTATTTTTCATCATTTTCAATTTTGTTTTCTTTTTTTCATTTACTACCCCCACTCAAAAAGTATGCGAGCTGCATGTTAAATTTGAAAAAGCATATTTTTTTGATCTTAAAATTCAGAATGGAATCAAGTATTATACTAAGCGTAAGGCATATCTGGTAGCAGGCGACTATGTTCGAATAGCGTGTAATCAGATCAATTCAAATTGGATATTTGTAACCTTTACTAACCGAAAAGGTGTCGTTACTCGCGGGTACGTTAATTTAGCTGAATTTGACGTGGTAAGACTTTGATATCTTACTAAGTCTATAGTCAGTGTTTGAAAAATTGTTTCAACCAATTATAGTTATATATTTGGAGCAGGCATTTCATATATAAAACTCAGTATTATACATGCAACGATTAGAGGGTTTAATAGCCGCACCATTTACTCCCATGCATACCGATGGTTCATTAAACCTGGAGTTGATCCCGGTGTATTATACGATGCTTAAGGCTAATCAGGTTAAGGGAGCTTTTATATGTGGTTCAACCGGCGAAGGAGTATCTCTAACGATAAAAGAAAAAATGGCTGTAGCAGAGGCATGGGCTGCATGTACTAAGCATGATGACGAATTTACAGCTATGATCTTTTTAGGCGGAACGTGTTTACGCGATGCCCAGGAGCTAGCCATTCATGCGTCCGAAATTGGATTGGATGCCGTTTCCTTCACAGCACCTTTTTATTTTAAACCTTCTTCGGTAGAAGCATTAGCAGCATGTTGTGCAGAAGTAGCATCAGCTGTTCCTGATTTTCCATTTTATTATTACCATATTCCTGTACTGACTGGCGTGAACTTCACGATGTATGATCTGTTGAGTGCCATAGATGGTAAGATCTCCAATTTTATGGGTGTGAAATATACCCATGAAGATTTCATGGATTTTCTCTCCTGCATGAATTTTCAAAATGGTAGATACGATATGCTTTGGGGAAGGGATGAGAATATGTTGCCTGCATTGGCATTAGGCGTAAAAGCTTCTATTGGAAGCACCTATAATTATGCCGCACCTCTTTATCATAAGCTGATTGCCGCTTTTGAAACAGGTGATCTTAAGAAAGCCAGTTATCTGCAGCAAGACTCCATAAATATGATTCGCTTATTAGGAAAATATGGAGGTATCGCTACCGGGAAGGCATATATGAAATTACTTGGTTTAGATTGTGGTGGTTTTCGATTACCAATAAAGAATATGAGTTCGGAGACTTTTGATCGATTTAAAAAAGATGCTGAGGAAGTCGGGTTCCCTAATTTTTCTTCTAAATTAGGTTAAGCTAACCTATGAGAAGCATTTATTTCATCCTGTTATGTTTGCTGATGATTTCTGATAAAGAGATCTTCGCGCAAAAAAAAATTATACCATTGGATTGGAGTATTAGCGGTGAATTGCCTTCTTCCATTGGTTTAGCTGGACCCGTTACTGGCGTACATAATGGAGTGCTATTTGTTGGAGGTGGTGCAAATTTCCCCAATGGTATGCCTTGGGAAGGCGGAATAAAAAAATACCACGATCAGGTTTTGGTTTTTACCAAATCAGGTAACGTTATTGCTGCTATTAAAAAGGGTTTCAAACTTCCTCAAAATATCGCTTATCCAGCTGTTTGTACATCTCCATTAGGGTTAGTATATGTAGGAGGTGAAAATGAAAATGGTCCTTCAGTAAATTCGTACCTGATTCAATGGGATCGTACTTCAGCATCTATTGATATCATTTCCTTACCACATTTACCTATGGCCTTAACCAATGCTGCTGCAGCATGTGTTGGGAGTTTGATATATGTGGTAGGTGGTGAAACAAAAGAGGCCGTATTGGATCACGGGTGGGTTCTTGATCTGCAGGATACGGCAGCGGGTTGGAAAAATATTGCTTCCATGCCTAAACAGATTTCACATATGGTATTTGTGCCTGTTGGAGATAAACTTTATATTTTAGGCGGCCGAAGAAAAACAAAGCAGGGTATAAGTGAATTATGTAAATCCGTATTTGCTTATGATATACCTACCAATAGTTGGTCTTCTATGCCCCCTTTACCTTATGCCATATGTGCAGGTACAGGTGTGGCTTTAGATAAAAATGGTGTACTTCTATTTGGTGGCGATAGAGGCACAACATTCAATAGAGTTGAACAACTTATAGTCGATATCGAAAGGGTTTCTGATGAAAACGTAAAACTAGATTTGATTAAAAAGAAGAATACATTACAAATGGAGCATCCAGGATTTAGCAGAGAAGTATTGTATTATGATGTGCGTTCGGGTAATACCATAATGGTAAGTGAGATGCCTTATCCTACTCCAGTTACAACTTCTGCTTTTTGGTGGGATGGTCAGATCATTATTCCAACCGGAGAGATTAAAGCAGGGGTTAGAACTCCGAATATATTATTAGTAAAGATGTAATGTCAACATATGCAATCATCAAAAAAATATCCATGGGTCGTTGTTGCTTTATTATGGGTGGTTGCATTATTGAATTATTTAGACAGGCAAGTACTGAGTACATTGAAGCCATCGATGATGGCGGACATTATTGAACTTCAATCCGCCACTAATTTTGGTCGCTTAATGGCGGTATTTCTCTGGATATATGGGTTTATGAGCCCGGTTGCCGGATTAATAGCGGATCGAGTGAGCAAAAAGAAATTAATTATTTCTAGTTTATTTGTTTGGTCAGCTGTAACCTTTTCTATGGGCTTTGCTTCTACTTTTGATCAATTGTATGTATTGCGGGCTATTATGGGCGTAAGTGAGGCATTATATATTCCTGCAGGTTTGGCTTTGATCACGGAATATCATGTAACCAAAACCAGATCTCTTGCAGTTGGTATTCACTTGACGGGCTTATTGATGGGGCAGGCTCTTGGAGGGTTTGGCGCTCTATTTGCTAAAACATTTTCGTGGCAATTAACATTCCAGTCTTTAGGAATATCGGGCATTCTTTATGCATTTGTTCTGATTATTTTTTTAAAAGATAAAAAAGCAGAAGGCATTAGAACTCATATCATATCACCTAAAATTTCAGGGACATTAGGTGTCTTGCTCACCAATTTTTCATTTTTGATTGTTTTGCTCTGTTTCACTATTCCCAGCTTACCTGGTTGGGCTGTCAAAAATTGGTTGCCTACATTATTTGCTGAAAATCTAGGAATTGATATGACAAAAGCTGGGCCATTATCTACTATAACTATTGCTGCTTCTTCTTTGATTGGCGTATTATTTGGTGGCATACAATCAGATCGTTGGGTACTCCGAAACAATAGGGGTAGGGTATATACCAGTGCTATAGGATTGAGTTTAACTATACCGTCTATGATTTTGATCGGTTATGGTCATTCTTTACTTGCAGTTGTAGGGGCTGCATTTTGTTTTGGTTTTGGATTTGGTGCATTCGATGCGAACAACATGCCTTTGGTTTGTCAGTTTGTATCCCCAAAATATCGCGCAACTGCTTATGGTTTGATGAACCTTACCGGTATTTCTGCCGGTGCCTATATAACAGACTGGTTAGGAAAATCAAGTGATGCCGGGAAGCTTGGAGATTCATTTATTATGCTGGCCAGTATAGTTGTAGTAGCCGTTATGCTGCAGTTGATTTTTTTGAGACCCAAGACAACTGATTTCCAGGAGGCCTAACTATTTGATCAATATTCTTTCCTGAATTTTGGACTTCTGTGTATGAATGATTACTTGATATATACCCGCTGTGAGGGCAGGGATATTTATTTGAATGGGAATGCCAGGTTTTATGTCTGATAATGGATTAGAATATACGATTCGTCCTTGCTGGTCATAGAGTTCAATTATAATTTTTTTCTCTGGTTTGCTGAATGAAAGCTGAAATTGCTTTGGAGCCGGGTTTGGCCAGAGTCGAACTCCTGCAGCAGTAGCCGAGATCGTTGAAATGCTGGTGACAATATTTCCTCTGAGATCATAGTGAGAGATGACTGGATAATGATCTGAAGTTTGATCTGCGGTGATGAAATCTGGGACTATAGTAGTCACATTGGTTACTACCCTTGCAGAACCAGGAATATAAAAAGGGGTAACTTCATTGGATATAATCTGGTTATCTACAACATTTGGATAGTTAACCATAGATGATTTTCCAGCTTTGGCAAGCGGTAATGTGATCGATTTATAATGATCTCCATCGGTACTATCACTAACGAATGGCTGGAAGGATGAAGTGGTTGCTCCTTTAAATATGGGAACATTCAGTGCATCGTTATAATCGCCAATTAGAAATGTAGAAGTTTGGTCATAATAAAAATCCAAAGTGTCTTTTAGCTCTTTAGCTCCTCCAAGTCTTCGGTTGTGATCAGATTCCGTGTCGCCGGCTTTACCGTGGATCACGATGAAGTTCATGTCCTTACTCACTCCTCTTATAGTAACCTTGGCAGATAGCATGAATGGGAATCTACCCGAAGCCCAGTTAGTATATGCGGTTGAGCTGTTTCGCAACAAACCTTTTGAAGTAACATTTGAAAAAACCGATTTACGATAGATGAATGCTAGTTTTTGTCCAGTTAGCCAGGCATTCCCGGTATTGGTTGTGGCATTACTGCAGAAAGGAGATATTACAAAATCAAATTTATCCCGCCCCAGATCATCCACTACCCGACGAAAGCGCATGGTGTCCACTATTTCTACAAAACCATATAGGTCTGCATCTAACCATTTAAGGATTTTAGCTACGTTCATTTCCTGCATATCATCATTGGTTGGCCCATTTGAGGGGGCTCCGAACCATTCTACATTCCAGCAGGCTACATCAAGAGTGGAATCGCTACTTTGTGCCTGAGTTAATATTGTGGTTGTACAAAAAAGGCCAATCAGGAGGTTGCGGAGCATTAAAATTGGATTTATGGGGTAAAGATATAGAATAGACGATGCAATTTTTTTTAGGATCATGAATAATTTGTAACTTATTCTCTATTAATAACCTTAAAAACTACTACACATGAAAAAACAAGTTTTTTCTTTGTTATTTGTATGCATGGCATACGGATTATTTGCTCAGGAAACTACCCTGAATGCTGCATTTTATAAGGTAAAATTAACAGAGCGCCCAGCCCTTTACAAGGCGATGGCAGAGCATAATGCCAAATTTCGTCCTGCCGGAAGTCCATTAGCTATTGCCGTGTATAATATTACTGGCGGATTACATAATGGTGAAATACTGATTTTATCGAATATCGGATTGAGTTTCAAAGATCGTGATAAAGCATCAACATCTCCAGCAGGCATGTCAGATGATCTGTATGCAAATGTTTTACCTCATTTCGAGGCGATAACGGATGGCGATGTTATGGTCTATAAAAAGAATTATTCTAGTTCTGATTTTAGTGAGCGGACTGATAAAATTTTAAATACAATTTATACTATAAAAGAAGGAGCAGGAAGTGAATTTTGGGACATCGTTAAGAAGCTTCCAAAAGCTTGGGAGAAGTCAGGATTAAAAATTGCTGCTTATGTTCCGATTACAGGTTCATCAAGGTTAGTATTAAGTCAGCGATTACCAAAAGGATGGTCTGAGTTGGATGAAAAAAATACTTTCAATAGCGATTATGAGGCGATTTATGGTAAAGGATCGTTAGAAAGAGATGCTAAGCTTTTCTTTTCTTATATACTAAGTAAGGAAACCATGATGATGTCTTTAAATAGGGATATTTCTTCTAAGTAGAAATCATTTTCAATTTGTGAAATAAAATGACAAGTTTAAAAGTCCTTCTCTGCGAAGGGCTTTTATTTATTTATTAGGTTAGTACATTATTTTAAAATGTCATTAAGGGCAATATAAATTCTCTGAAAACATACTTTTCCTTATGCGTAGTAATCTTTTGAACTTATGTATTATGATATCCATTTTCTTGTTTAATCAAGTTTATGGGCAAAGTTATTATATTCAAAAGCAGGGCGATCCGAATGGGATAAACAAATGGTATATGGGCCGACAGATCGCACAAGTAATGAGTCATTTTGGTATTGAATGGCTAGAGCGAGAGGAGAGAGAATTTGAAGAGCGTACTTCATTATTGTTAAAGAATCTGGAACTCAAACCTGGGTTGATGGTTGCCGATATTGGGGCAGGTAGTGGATACCATAGCAGATTAATTTCGAGTCGTATTGGTAGCGGGAAAGTTTATGCTGTAGATATTGAACCGGTTATGCTGGAGTTTATAGAAGATCGTAATAGAAAGGAGGGTATTCAGAATATTAAAACAGTTCTTAGTACCGAAACATCAGTTTCATTACCTGCTTCCAGTATTGATATTATGATCTTAGTAGATGTTTATCATGAATTTGCTTTTCCATTCGAAATGGCGATATCGATGCATAAGGCACTGAAGGCGGATGGTAAATTATTCTTGGTAGAATTTCGTGCAGAGGATAATAGGGTACCTATAAAAGCCATTCATAAAATGAGTGAAGCGCAGGCAGTAAAAGAATTTAAACAGGCGGGATTTCGGTTAGTAGAAAATAAAAATAATTTACCCTGGCAACATTGTATGGTTTTTGCGAAAAATGTCAATGGAACTTCTCCTTATAAATAGCTTTTAGCTAATTCTGGATATCCAATCCAATTGCTTGTTTCTCACCACAATACGTTTCGTGGTAGAGGATAGAGGTGCCTTCAAATAATAATGATTTTAATTGTGTAACTTGTATTGTTATGTAGAAATTCAATCATTTAAAACAACTATTATGAAAAAAATTGCATTTTTTACGGCTATTGTTATTTCTGTAATGGCCTGTTCCCCTAAAGGTGAAAACACTACTGCAACTGTAAATCCTCACCTCTTTGGTGAAATGTATGATAGTACTGCATATATGGATGTAGTCAAAGGATCCTTTAAAGATATTGAGAGCTATGATAGCACTACTTATAGAACAAGATATGCGGATTCAGCAAAATTCCATGACAATGATAAGCTCACCAACCTAGACGAAAACGTAGGTTTACAAAAGCAGTTCATTGCTGCTGGGATTAAGGCTAAAGTAAAAGAAGGTTATGCCATGTGGAGCAGCCATTTTAATTTCAAAGATGGCACTCAGGGAGACTATGTGTACACTTATCTTACCGTTACCTTTACAAAAGGAGATAAGTCAATTGATGTAGTCATGTTCCAGGCTGATTTATTTAATAAAGACGGCAAAATTGTTGAAGAGTGGTTGGTATATGACCAATCTAAAATTGGGACCCTAATGAATGGATAGTATTCAATCTATAAAAAAGCCCCTGGTAATATACGTACAGGGGCTTTTTTATTTATTACACTTTACGCTGCATGGCGCCTTTTATTCACGGAAATGGCTAATCAGCAGCATAAAACTTTCTATACAATTGATCAGCTACAAAAACAGCATTAATATCTTTATTCTTCTTTGCCCAAGCTTTGAATTTTGGATGGTCATGTATGGCTTTATAATCTTGTTCTGATGTCCAATGACCTATGGTACAATTCCTATAGGTTTTGGTGGTATCCGAATCAGCCAATTTTAAATAGCTATAGTAATTTTTAGGGTAACCCATTTCAGCTATAATGGCATTGATTTCTTTTAAGCTAGCAACATAGGTTTTCTCCATATCTGCATTTTTGATATCGTAAAAATGGACAGAATTGATTGCCTTTTGAGCAGTTGCATTCATACAGAAGCCTATTGCAAAAAGCATGAGTAAGGCGATACTTTTTTTCATTGTATAAAAATTTGGTTTGTTGAATATAATTATA
>CAYTXC010000036.1:0-6479 GCA_964441425.1 uncultured Sphingobacterium sp.
TCCAATATTTGCTTTCTTTAATAGAATGTTGCCTTTATTATCTATCAGATAGAACATAGGGTTGGCATAAGCAGCATAAGCCTCGCGAATAGCATCCTTGTCGTCCAGGATGACATGCGTATAATTGTCATAGAGTTTTTTCTCGATGATGAATTTTTTCCATTCCGATTCCAATGCCCTGGAAGTATTACATACAGCAAAGTTTAAAATCTTTAGTCCAACTTTACTGCGGATGTCCATGAGCGTGCTATCTAACTCCGGCATTTGAAATTGGCAATGCTCACAGGTAGGGTCATAAAAACTGATTATCGTATAATCGTAGTTCCCGATTTGTGAACGTAGTGATTGCTCGATACCCGTCGTATCTTTAAGAACAATATTGGTTATGGTATCAATGCTGGAAATTTGTTTGATCCTTTTATAATTGGATACAAATTGATCTACGGAATTTTTGGGTAGAAAACTACATTTATTATTGATCAAATATTTTTCAATGAAGGCTGTGTAGCCTTTCATGTTTTCTTTTATAGAACTATTCTGAAGGATAGAGCTGAAGTAATTGAATGTATTAGCATAAGGTTTATCCTTACAATCCATTTTAGACATGATCACGTCTATTCCTTTGAGTGTACTATCGGCGGATAGGGGATAGGCCGATAAATATTCGTACAAGATATCTTTCAGAATTGGGGTGAAATAAAGTTGTGCATCTTTGAAATTGAATTTCTTTATAAATGCTTCACGCCCATTGTAATCATTTCTATTAGGAGCATAAGCATCACGCTCGTTCAGTATCTTGAAATATTTGTACAGCAACCCACCAGGGTTCAATGTAAGCATAGCTTTATGTCGAAATGCAGAGAGTGTATCTGTTTTTATTTTATACAGAGCCTCTTTTGCCTTTAGAGTAGCATTCCCTTTTTTCTGCATATCACTATATTGGCTATCGAGATATTGATATTTATTTTCCAGCTTCTGGTAATCTAAAAATATTTTGTTTTTTGCATTGGTGCAGGTGAGACTATCTTCCCAATTTTCACCATTCAAGTTCAACGTGAAGTTGTCATTGTTCTCAAGGCAAAGCATGATCTTTTTTCTCGATTGCGGCAAATAGAGGTAATATATCCCTCCGAAAATAGATTTATCGTAGATGATCTTTGCTGTTTTCTTACCCATCACTAGAGTATCTTTTGGGATAAACAGTTTATCATCAAAAGTGGTTACCCGAAAGAAAAGTATCGAATCTTTAGGTTTGGTATAATTGATATTGATCTTATACTGAGTAAAAGCGGGGAATGATGCCATGATCAAAAACGCAGCAACAATGAATCTCATAATTATAACTATCTACTTAAAAATATTGAGGCGTAAAGTTAGTTTTTCCTTATCAGCTGTACGTACAAACTTAAAAAATGTTATCTATTCATGTTCATTACCCTCTCACCAATGCCTAAAGAAATTTATATTTGACTAATGGCTTTAATCTATATGCGTAGGTATTCTATTCTGATTCTTTGTGTCCTGGCTTTCTTCCAAATGTCGGGGAGGGCCTATGCTAACGATGGCCAGTTCCAATATTTTGTGATCAATATAGCCAATGGATTAAATACCAATAATGTAAACGATTGTATAAAAGATAAGCGAGGCTTTCTTTGGGTAGCAACTGATTTTGGAATCACGCGATATGCTGGACAGAACTCCCTACATTTCTCCACCGATTCTAAGTCGGGTAAAACACTTGGGCATTTGACCAAACTGCTGGTTACGGATTCCATCATTTATGCTGCCGGATCAACAGGATTTTATACGATCAATCCATGGAATTGTTCCATAACTAAAGTGAATCTGAAACCAAATATCTATATACATGATATGGTCTTTTATAAAGATCAGATCATCCTCAGTTCAAGAGAAGGTTTTTTATTTTTTTATACCCCAAAAACTAGACAAATAGAGGTCGTTCCTATGGGGGATAATAATATTATCAATATACTGGTCAAAGACCAAACGCTTTTTTGCCTTTCGCTTCAAACCGGTTGTATCCTTTTCGATCTGGATACACGTAAGATAAAAAAGACATTACTCATTTCTCCTTTTACCTATGTGGACCGGTTTTATCTCACGAAAAAGAGTGAGGTACTATTGAGTAGTAAAGATTATGTAAGAAAATTTGATGCACGTATAGCAGATTTTGTCACTACCGCTCAATTAAAAAATACCACCGGGTACAAAGAAATCGGAGAAAACAATCTATTTTTTATAACCGATAACCATCAGCTCTTTTTCAGAGATAAAGAAAATACGATATACCCACTTTATCCGCCAGTGGGGAAGAGTACTGAATTTAAAAAGATCAAGGGTGATCTTAATGATGATGTCTATATCATTTCGAATCAGGGATTGATTATTGTTCGTAAGATCACTCCTTTCCGCGTAATCAATGCATTTGGTGATCAACAAGTGCATGTGCAGCGTGCTATTTATGAAGACACTATATTTAAGCGGATTTTATTTTTCTCCTATGATAAACTGGGGATATATGATCCACAGAAAAAATCTTTTCAATCCACTCCTCTAAATCTGGTTACCCACACTTTACTGGAATACCAGAACGATCTGCTACTGGTAACGGAGGGAAGTAAGTTGTATTCATTAACCAGAAAAGATCTTAAAGTCAAACAATTATTTGTAAAAGAAAATCCACCGCTACAGTTCATTGCTGCTGCCAAATCTCCTGATGGAACTATTTTTTTAGGAACGCTCAATGGGTTGTACCAAACCAAAGATCTGTCAAAAGGGATCAATCGATTAACATTGGTACACCAAGGAAAAGATCTGTCAGACATGCAGGTCAAAACGATTTGGGTAAATACAGATGGTAAGATTTGGGTTGGGGGTACCTCAGGGATTTTGGTATTGAATAAGCAGTGGGAGATCATGGATCATTATGCTGTGGGCTACCCACAACATCGTTCTCTTCCTGTTGATGAAGTGAATTGTTTTTATCCAACCCAAACAGGTTTATACGCTGGGCTTGATGGAGAACTTGCTTTTATCCCATTCAATGGTTCAGCTCCTCAATTTTATTATTCCCGCATTTTTGGGAAATCTAATAATCGAATAGTATCCATAGTGGAAGATAAAAACCAAGAAATTTGGTTTGCCACCTATAAAGGCGTTTTTCGATTATCTCCACAGAATGGTTCTATTCGCTCCTTTCATGCACCCATTTATTTTACGAATGATGAATTCAACCGCAGTTCATCACTTCGAAGTAGAAGCGGGAAATTATATTTTGGCAATATTGCTGAATATGTTGAGATCGATCCAGATCAATATCGAGATACGATCAAGCCTGCGATATTTCAATTCAATATGGCGAGAATCTTCAGTGCTACCAACAAGGAGACCATTCGCTATGATCTAAAAGATGGAGATCAAGTAACGTTGCCTTTGGAAGGAGCCTCGATCGATCTTAGCTATTCCCTGAATGATCTTATAAACAGTGATCAGCTGACTTACCAGTATCGTATGAAAAGCGTACAGGCTGATTGGGTGGATATGGGAAATCGCACCTCATTGCAATTGTTTTCTTTACCAGCGGGAAGACATCTGATTCAGATCAGGGCCATTGGAAACGATGGATATGCCTCCAATATTCTGAATCTGAATCTACTGGTTCCAGCAATTTTTTATAAGACCCTTTGGTTCAACGTACTGATCATTTTATTCATACTGGTGCTAACAGGTATCTTCATTTGGATCCGCATGCGAAATTTGAGAAAGATCCTCCTGTTCAGAAAAGAGATATCCAATGAGCTGCATGATGCTGTAGGTACTACCGTTACCAAATCCATTTATGCTGCTCAATCGCTGATGAATGAGGCCGATGTTAAAGACAAACGATTACAGCAGATCATTGATTATGGGCGACAGATCAATGCAAACTTCCGTGATGTATTGTGGAGTCTTGAAAAAAACACGGATCCAATTGTGAATCTTTTCGATCGTATCAATGAAATCGGCAACCATGCGGTAGCGAATACGCCATTTGATTTTCAGATGACTCGTGAACAAATTGATCTGGAATTTTCATTGACGATTCGGCAGAAAAGAGATCTGCTCATGATTTCCAGAGAAGCCATCCATAATGTATTAAAGCATTCCAATGGTGATCTGATCCGATTTCATTTCTCTCTTCAGAAAAACAAACTTCATTTGAAGATCACCGATAACGGTAAAAATACGGATACTGAAATTCGTTCTGGCGGAATGGGTTTGGAAAGCATGCGGCTGAGAGCGCGGAAAATGGGAGCGGAGAAAATCACATTCCGTAAAGATCCAGATGGTTTTGAAGTGTATCTGGTAGTATAATGTTACATTAGGGCAGCGCGCTAAAAGAGCGTATTTTATTTTCCTATTCCGCTATTGGCTAATTCTTCGTAAAATACTTCGACATCAGCTGCGCTTTGCTGTTGATCTGTAATTTTTTATAAACACTTTTGATGTGCTTACGGACGGTATCGATAGAGATACCCAGTTTATGCGCCAGTAATTTATAGCTTAGTCCTTCCGTGATGCCATGTACAATATCCATTTCACGAGGCGTTAGCCCTTCATCCATTTTTTTCTTTACGTGAAAATGCTCCGCTACTTTTCGTGCAATGGAGGAGCTCATGATTCCTTTACCTGCGGCAACATCTTCTACGGCATTCAATACTTCCTGCATGGATAGATCTTTGGTGATGTAGCCTATAGCCCCTTCGCAGAGCGACTGGTAAATGCTTTCACTATCATCCATTACGCTGAACATGATGATATCCGCTTCTGGCCAATGGTCTTTTATGGTTTTTATCCCTGAAATTCCTGAGGCACCAGGTAGGACGATATCCAGTATCACCACATTGGGATGTTCCGTATAGTTTTTAAATGAATCCTGAAGTTCTTCCAAACTGGGGTGATGACCGATCACGGATATATTAGATTGTGTACTCAGAAAATGGACAACCGCATTCCCAATGATCTTATCATCTTCAACAATTGATACGTTAATCATATCCATATTGGTTATTAATACTTTATAGATAGTACATATTGATGTACCATACTTTCATCAACTCCAGCAAATTCGCTATTTTTTTTGACTTCGTTACGTACATATAGGTGTAAGGTACACATATATGTACCTGTCTTTTTAACAAATTGATAATCACTAGAATTAAATTGCCGCTTAATATCAGACGACTATTTTTCCGTGAAAACCTCACGGAAGAATGTTCGTTTACCCAAAATAACTACATGATGATCATAAGTAGTAATGAGTCAAAACACCGAATGGTTAAGGGTTTTGAACCAACTAATTTCTCTACAGAATTTTCTAAAAAAAATTCGTCTTCACATTTTTTACATCAAGGTGAGCAGGAAACAGGTTCCTGCTCTGCAGATATTTCTACTGAACTTCAATACGCTATTATGTTTGGAATGAATTCCGTTTCGATCAATTGGAACCAGAAAATTAATGGAATGATGAAAAGAGGTTTTGCCTTGCTGATGCTAACGATGTTATCGTTTAGTGCAGGGTTTGCGCAGATCAATAATTATCGATTTGAGTCGGGTACTACTACCTATGCAGATATAACTGGAGGTACGACTATAGTCAACGCTGGTTCAGCTCAAGGAGCTGTTTCTACAGTAAGGGATATTGGCTTTACCTTTAATTATTTGGGTATTAATTACACGCAGTTCTCTGCCAATGCTGCTGGATTAGTTCGTTTGGGTTCAACTGTGGTAACTAATGAAAATGGCAATAGCATTGTTTCTACTACAAATACACCTAAGTTGATGCCTTGGTGGGATGATATGGCTACAACCATTTCAACCAGTGGGGTAAGTTTTGTGACAACAGGGGCGGCGCCTAACCGTGTTTTAACCATTCAATGGAAAGTATTTAGATGGGGCTCTTCCAATACGGCGCTTCAAAATTTCCAGGTGAAACTGTATGAGACATCCAACAAAATTGAATACCTCTATGGTACAAGTGCCAATCAAGTTGCTCAAAATTCATCCATTGGTTTAGGTGGGTTGGTTGCAACAAGTGAATATGTAAGTGTTACGAGTACAGCTAATGGTGCCATCATTTCATCCGATTTTGCAACGAATGATAATAGTGTATGGCCGGGTAACAACATCGTTTATTCTTTTACCCCTACTACTGCTCCTGCTGTAAAACCCTCTTCTTCTTTTGCCAATCCTCTGCTTTGGCTAAAAGCAGATGCTGGTGTGAGAAATATCACCTATCTAATGAAAGGTGTTTCAGCCGCATCTCGAACTGTTTCAAGTGAGTTTGATGCTAACTGGGTGAAAGCAAACTCATTATTTACGAATACTACAAGATCATGGATTCCAGGTAGTAACGATGGTGCGACTGGAGGATCTCCTAAAGGTTGGATTCAATTGGATTTGGGTAGTGTTCAAAGTAT
>CAYTXC010000036.1:6489-7444 GCA_964441425.1 uncultured Sphingobacterium sp.
GCAACACTAGGTGCTGCAGGATCAGCTTTTTGGACAACAGACTATAGTGTTCAAGTATCTAGTGATCTTACAAATTGGACCAACTTAGGTAGGTTTAATGGGAACTTTAACAATAATACTCCTCGTTACAGTGATTTTGCTTCACCAGTATCTTGTCGATATATTCGCGTTTTTCCAGGAGGATATGTTGGATACCGCGCAATGCGACTAGATGTTTACACCAAAACGGAAACAAATGTAACGGCTGATAATACCCAATTCAATAATTGGTTGGATCAAAGTAATAATGCCCATCATGCGCAACAACCAACATTAGACAATCAAGCAAGATACCGTATTAATCAACTTAATTTTAATCCAGCAATCGTTTCAACGAATTCAGGAAATATAGCTACCAGTTCCTGGTATGATTTACCTGATTTAGGCTCTATCCGAAATGGTTATTGGGTGGCGCAGGATCTAACTACAAATGGGCATGCTTCTAATCATATACTTGCCAATGCAACTTTACAACCTTCTGCTGGTCAGACAGGAAGTGTTTACCATGGCGGTGGTGGGGGTAGTTTTCAAACAGGTTCTGCTATTGCAGATGTTTTCTGGCGTAAAGACGCAACTGCCTCTACTAACGCGGGGACATATGATTTTGGTGCAGTGAATGTTGGAAAACCTAACCTGGTTACCTCACAGGCTACCGGGACCACGTTATTCTCGGCTGGTGCAATTGGTTTACAAACTGGGGTGAATCCCACTCGTGCCTGGAATGGACCAATTGGTGAAATTATTTTGTTTCAAAATAATCCTACCAACTCCCAGCGTGCAGAAATTGAAACCTATTTAGCCCTTAAATATGGTATTTCTAAAGGTGAATATTATGCAGGCGGAACTATAGCCGATGGTTCTAATATTACTACAAATTTATATGCTACAACTTCTACTGCCCCCTATCATAAAAATA
>CAYTXC010000037.1:0-7019 GCA_964441425.1 uncultured Sphingobacterium sp.
GTGCTCACTTCTGGGGTGGAATATTTGGATTGATCTATACATTTATAGCTGGTCTGGCTCTAGCTAAGATTAATCTGCTGATCTACTTTAAAAACGCTATTCTCCATTAAAAAAATACCTCAGCTTAATAAGTAAGCTGAGGTATAAAAAGAAAACGCTTTTTACATTATTGGCAGATTCGAAAATGCCTATAGTCTAACGTACTTGATAGAATTATCGAGGAAATTAACTGTGATTTTATAGTTTGCCGTTGCAGCTGGTGCTGGTATATCCGAACCTTCTGGTACAAAAAATCCAGATTTATCTCCTTCGCCAAACTTCTTACCCCAGTTACCATTTTCTGGAAGAAGTAAAAATTTCTCACCCGTTTTCAGGTTCAAACTGGCCATTTCAAAAATCACGGAATTAAGCCGTGTGAACTGTTGAGATGGAACAGGTACTGGATTACTCCATCCACCAGGAGTAGCTCCACCTACTGCAAACAGGTTAGTAGGCAGGCCATGTTGCTGAGTAAATGGCGTAACGGTAAATTTACCGGATTGGAAATCAACGATGATCCTATAGAAACCATCAGCTGCCGGACCAGGAAAATTATCGCTTGCGTTAAAGGCAAAATCTCCACCGCCAGATAAACCAGCTAATCCATTATTGGCCACAGAATATTTAGATCCCCAGTTTCCATTTTCAGGCAAAAGCAGGTATTGCTTTCCACCATTCAATCTGAAGATACCACCGAAGGTGGTTTCATCGATACGATGCAATTCCTGAGAAGGTACAGGGACAGGATTACTCCAACCACCTTGCGTAGCATCTCCAACAATGAATAATTTACCGGTTATAGGTAATTGTACACGTGGAGGTGTTTTATAAGGGGTTGCCTTAATTTTTAAAACATTGGAAAAACGACGCTCGTTATTATTTGCATAAGATGAGATAACGCGTACATCTATATCATAAGCCTTATTGAATTCAAAACCATATCCTAATAGGATATTATTCAGATCACGGGCCGTAAATGAAAATGAACGAGTACCTAAAATCTCACGAGAAACAGCTCTATTAAAATTTCTTCCCGCAGAATCGATCTGGATAATAAATTTTGTATTCGCTGTATCGGTTGCATATTCAGGGTTCGTCCAATTAAGAACCAATGCTGTCTTCATACTATCTGCAGCAGCAGCCGCAATAGTAGTTGCGCTGGCAGAAATAACTGGATCTTTTCCAGATCCATAAAAAGGCAGCTCTTCCGCTTTTTCACAGGAAGCGAGTACAATCGCTCCGATGATAAAAGCATATAGTTTATTCATAAATTTCATAATTAATCGCTTTTTAGGTTATTACTGCTTAACAACGGTGAAAATACCTAATTGAAAATCTACGGTTATTTTATAGCGACCCGCAGAAGGGGCACCAATAAAACCTGGCTCTGCATCACGCTTACGGAACGTGCCGGATTCCCAAGTCCCACCGGAGATCATATGATACTGAGTTCCCCAAACACCTTGTTCCTGGATCAGCTTATAATTTCCTCCTCCAGGCATATCCACTACTAATTCATATAATGTATTGGATACTCTTGTGAATCGTTGTGAGGCATCGAATGGCGCAGGAAGCGGATTAGACCAGCCAGACGCAAATGCATTTCCAGTTGCCCAAAGCGTTCCATTGGTTGGAGGTTCAACTTTTGGAGGTGGGGCATAAGGTGTTGCGGTGAAGGTGATCTTATTTGAGATCAGAGGAACTGCATTTAAAGCCAAGTTGCTGATAATACGAGCTTCAAGCGAGTAGTTCTGACCAAATTTTAAGAGCATGGTATTACCCAGGATCGCATTTAACTCCAAAATGGTAAAAGACTTTTCCAAATCTTTTGAGATTGAAGTGGTGTACTTATTCTTACCATTAAAATTATTTCCTACTACATCGATCTCCAGAGTATAATTCACGTCATGGGAACTTACACCAGTAGTAAACATATAATTAGGATTAGTCCAGCGTAAACGGAGGGCTTCTCTGGATTCATCTGCGGGAGGAGGTGTTAGCGCAACGGCTGAAGCAGAAGCGGTCAGCACAGGTGCTGTACCCCCTTCATAAATCACACGATTCTCCGCTTTTTCGCAACTACCGAAAAGGAAGGCCATTCCGAGTAGTAAACCGAATGTTTTAATATTTGTACGCATAATGTATAACATTATCAGATTAGTAATTTGGATTTTGCTTTATGTTTGGATTAGAGCCAACTTCGGTTGAAGGAATAGGATAAATACGTCTGAAGGCATCAACACCTGTTCCAGTTCTAACACCACCCTTCCAAGGCCAGAGATATGTTCCATCGGTAAATCTTCCGTAACGTACTAAATCTGTACGACGGAATCCTTCCCAATACAACTCTCTTGCACGTTCGTCGAGAACAAAATCTGCATTCAACATAGAAGCATTGATATTTCCAGAAGTATTGCCATATGCACGTTGACGTAACAAATTAGCATAGCTTACAGCAGTTGCTACGTTTGTATTGCTTCGTGCTGCAGCTTCCATATAAATCAAATACATTTCACCTAAGCGGAATACAGGGAAATCAATATCACTATGTGTCCTTTCTGGATCAGTTCCAAATCCACCTGATTTAGTGCGATTTCTGAACTTGGTTACAGCAAATCCATCTTTAAAATTTGATACGTTGTTGATTTCCAGATTTTGCTGGAAGAATTGAGCACGCTTATCTGTCGTACCAGTGAAATCAAGAAATAAGTTAGGAAGGTTTTTCGTTGTACGAAGACCACCCCATTTTGATAAACCTGAAATGGTTTGATCCATATCACCACCTACCGATGCATTAACCAGGAAGGTAGTTCCACCCCAATTCTTAGTTTTCAAACCATCATAATTCAATGACCAGATGACCTCAGTATTACCAACATGGTTATCAGCTAATAATAAATGGCGATAGTCTGAAAGTAATGCATAGTTGGCATCAATCACTTTCTTAGCATAGGTCATCGCCTCAGTCCAGTTAGCTGTTCCTGTATATACACCCGCATTTAGGTACAATCTTGCCAATAAGGCCTGTGCAGCAGCACGATCGGCTCTGCCATATGGTGATGATTTTGCTGCAGGCAAAGCCGTTTCCAATGCTTTCAATTCTGTTTCGATGTATTTGTACAAATCTGCACGCTTGATCTGCTCAGGACGAACACCGGCTCCGATAGAGGTTTCTTCGGTAACAAATCCAGGATTAGCAAACAGATCCATTAACACCCAATACTGAAAAGCGCGTATGAAACGTGCTTCCGCCCTCATCGTTTTGATCGCATCCGCATCAGCTCCGCTAATCTTTCTTTCTGCAAGCTTAGCATCAGCACTTTCACGAATGAATTCATTTGAAAGAGTGATGATGTAAAAACAGCGATTATATAAACCGGTTAGCATAGAGTTGCTTGAAGACCAGTTCATATTGTGGAAATCCTGAATACCGGGATCATTCCAGGCTACTACTGCCTCATCCGTGCTTAACTCCTGAGCTTTCCAGAATAAACGCAAGAAATCAGAAGTACCTTCATCGATACCTGCAAGGTCACCAGAACCAGCAGGACCACTATTACCCGTCAGGGCCATACTTCCATAAACTTTTGCCAAAACCTGAGTGTAGCCATTAATATCTTTGTATAATGCTGCACTCGTCACATCATTTGGCGGAAAACGATCGAGGTCTTTGTGACAGCCCGATAAAACCAGCAGTAGCATTGCCATCATGCCGGTCATTCGTATTGATAACTTTATCATAATAATCTTCTTTTATTGATTAGAAATCAAGGTTTACGCCTAATACAAACGTACGTGGACGAGGATACATCTGGTTATCGATACCTCCATTTACCTCTGGATCCAGTCCGGTATATTTAGTAATCACAAATGCATTCTGCACGTTTCCATAAACACGCACACGTATATCTTTGAATAATTCACCGGCATCATAACCAAAATTGATATTATCCATACGGAAGAACGAAGCATTCTGTACGTAGTAATCACTAAAGTATTGATTATTTACAAAACCCGTCCGCAAGTAATCAGCACTTGCATTACCTAACCAACCTAGTGGATTCATTATCTGACGCAATACCCCATTATTACTTTCAAGGTTATTGTAGATATAATTACCTACGCTGATTCGGCCAATAAATCCTGCCGTCCATTTACCTACGGTTACATTGGAGAATACACCCATAAATACCCGAGGATCTGGAGATTTAAATCGATACAGATCGTTATCATTGATAACCCCATCACGATTCATATCTTCATAAAGGCCTTCAATTGGCTTACCATTTGCATCATAGATCTGCTTACGAACATAGAATGTAGATGGACGATGTCCAACTGAATGGATCTGAATGGTATTACCTGTGCCACCTGAAATGCCTCCCACTGGATTTCCTTTGAACGATGGATCCGGATTCAACAACAGATTGGTGATCTTAGGATTGATGTACGTGATGTTACCACCAATTTCCCAATTCACTTTATTGGTTCGAATGGGATTCAGATTCAACGTAAATTCTACACCATTACTTTCAATATTACCAACATTCGTTAGTAACTGGTTTGAAAAGTTCGTTCCAAGTGCAATGGGTACTACACTTAACAGATCCTCCGTTTTACGTTGGAATACATCGATTGAACCATTGATACGGTTATCAAAGAAACCGAAATCAAGGGCAAGATTGATATTGCTGGTGGTTTCCCATTTCAGATTTGGATCATATGCACTAGGACGATAAACAGAGTAGAAAGAATTTCCAAACTGATACTGTGCAGCATTGTTACCCAATGTATAACGAGGTAAATAGCCATAAAAGTCGATTCCATCTTGCTGTCCTGTAATACCCCAACCTGCACGTAATTTCAGATTACTGATTACTTTAGAATTTTTCAGAAATCCTTCATCATTGATCTTCCATGCAAAAGCAGCTGATGGGAAAATACCCCATCGATTGTCTTTGCTGAAACGGCTTGTTCCATCTGTACGCACATTTCCCGTAAATACATATTTATCAGCTATGGTCCAGTTCAAACGACCATAGTAAGAGATCAACGTATATTGTGATTCAGACGTTGGGAACTGAGGTTCTGTTCCTGGACGCATAGAGCCATTAAAACGATAATCAGCATAATTACGACTACTGAATAAGAAGTCTTGATATCCGGTACCAGCCATTAGGTCAAATCGGCTGGCAAGCGCTTTCACATCCTTTACATAGTTTAAATAAAAATCCATCAGTAAGTTTCGGCGGGCACTTACATATTTATTATTCACTCCACCATAATGATTCACTCTGAATGGATTTTCCGTAATATCCCATCTGCGGTATGTAGCTGCTGCACTATCAGGAATCACTACTGATCCACTACCTCGTTGAACATCGTATCCAAGGTTTAAGTTTGCCCGTAATCCATTAATTGCAGGTATAGTATAATCCAACTGAAGATTTCCAATGCTTCTCAGTACCTGACTTTTATCATCACGCATCTCAAGTAATCCAAGCGGATTCGCTGGACTAAGGTCTGCTGGAGGTGCTCCATTGGCAGTATTATTTACATAGGTAAAGAATCCACCAAAACGATTATTTCCTGACATAACTGGCTTAGTAGGATCAAAGGCTATGGCACTCCCAATAGCGCCTTCATCAGCAAATTTATTTGCTGTTCGAGCTCCTTTAATGTTAACATCAACCTTCAGGTTATTATTAAGGAAACGTGGACTAAGATTTATACCAATAGTCTGACGCTGGAAATTACCAGTCTTTAAAATACCATCCTGATTCAAATAACCTCCAGATAAACGAAAAGGAAGTTTTCCATTTATAGCGGTACCAGATGCACTTAAGTTAATATCCTGTGCCATGGCCTCTCTATAAATAACGTCTTGCCAATCGGTACTAAGACTACCTAATTTGGCGGCGTCTGCTGCTGTTCCTTTTTGGGTAACAATATCACGGATCTGATGTCCACTCAGAACATCTACTCGCGAGGATGGTGTTTGTAAGAATGTTTGTGCATTTACATTGAACTTCATCTTCCCGCGAGAACCTTTTTTGGTAGTGATCAAAATCACACCATTTGATGCTCTTGAACCATAAATGGCAGCAGCAGAAGGATCTTTAAGAATGGTGAAATTCTCAATGTCATTTGGATTGATCATATTCAATGGATTCACTGAACCACCAATACCGGCATTGTCAACAGGCACTCCATCAATTACGATTAATGGATCATTACTGGCATTTAAAGATGCCCCTCCACGAATACGGATACGAGATCCGGCTCCTGGAGAACCACTATTGGAGGTAATCTGAACACCAGCAACTTTACCAGCGATCAATTGCTCTGGACTTTGCAAAGCCCCTTTCACGAAATCTTTACTTGAAATGGTGGCTACCGAACCTGTAAGATCACGCTTACGTGCCGTACCATACCCTACCAAAACCACCTCATTCAAATTAGAGGAGTTCTCAGTAAGCGAAATAGTCAAATTTGATTGTGAACTGATGGCAACTTCAACGTTACCAAAACCAATAGAACTAACTACTAATACAGCGTTGTTACCGCTTACAGATAGTGAGAAACTACCGGCAGCATCAGTATTGGTACCGCGCCCTGTGCCCTTTTCCAACACACTGGCATTCGCAACTGGTGAACCATCTTTCGAATTGGTTACTTTACCAGTGACTACTCGTCCCTGTGCGAAGACATGTTGAAATAAGGCCATCATGAGCAATAGTACCATACCCGCTCGGCCTATGGATCCCTTCATTGTCATAATTGTTGATTTAAATTGTTCATGTATGTGTTTTGATTTAATAAAGACTTCGTTTTTTATTTTATAAATGTTCTACTCATCTTTTTCCCATTCACATCTAACAGAAGCAAAAATTGCCCGGATGCAATAGACTTTATATTCATAATGTCTTGAATAGGTAATTCATGCCTACCCTTAGATTGAATACCTAAATTCTTTGAGC
>CAYTXC010000038.1:0-6149 GCA_964441425.1 uncultured Sphingobacterium sp.
TTATCCATGACTGCAAGCGTAAGAAGCACCAGCTAAAACATCAACTACATGAGGATGTCCTTTTAGATTGGTGCGCAATGCAACGGGAAACGAAAAGCAAAATTGAAGATGTAATTAAAGCCCACGGTGATGAGGTTACACTTCAGAACCTGGATGCCTATAACATCATTCTTCATAATGGTATCCGGTTCTACGACCGCTCAGGATCAACTGTTGTGGAATTTCTGGGCTACAATATTATTGTTAAACCAAAATGTAAAACCTTTAAAATTGAGAAATATGACAAACTTGAAATTCGTGTCGATGATAGACAAGCTGCATGAAGTAAAGACAGACAAAAATTGGAAATTGTATGCCCTACTTGGTGGTGGGGCACTTCTGTTAATTACCATCGCTTTTTGGAAAAAGGGGAAAAAAATTGGAGGGCAGCTCTCAATCTGCCAATCTGAACTTGGAAGGGAGAAAGCAATTTCTAGCACCCTGAGAAGCTCAAATAGCGAACTTACCGAGGCTGTTTCCGGGAAGGACCAATATATCAAAGAACTGAAAAGAGAAAACCAGGAAATGGCAAGAAAAATTGCAGATCAACAGGAGATTACTACCAATCTCCAGCGGTCAAATCAAGAGCTAGCTAGAAAAGTAAAAGATAGCCAGAATCAATCCCCAGCGTCTTGATTTTTTTAAAAATCGACCAATTTGAAAGGAACAATTCGTTCCAGAACGGTTTTTACCGTTCTGGAACGTTCTATACTGATCCGGAACATTCAATAAAGCTCTAGAGCATTCTAGAACATTCCAGAAGACTTATTTCAACATATTTTGAAACCACCGTCCTTTAATCTGCTGCTATTAAGATATTAACCTGGATTAACTTTTCCATCAACTTGGTTAACCCATTGCCTGACTTTGCCTGAATAAATTTGTGCCGAATTTAATTCTATGCGATTAACCTATACCTTTCTTTTCTTCTTGTCTATTTCTTTTACAATTCAGGCGCAGCAACCTTCTGTATCAGGCAGGGTCTTTGATACGTTACAGAATAAAGGTTTAGCCTATTCCACAGTTTCACTTCTAGACCATAAGGACTCTATACCAGTGGTCTTTTCCCTTGCAGATTCTACGGGCAAGTTCATCATTCGTGAAATTCCCAAGCCGGGCAAATATATATTATCCACTTCTCATGTTGGCTATGAGCCTATATGGTTGCCTGTAGAATTAAAACAGGGAGAGCATCTGAAAGTTGGTAATGTGGTTATGAGTAATCTTGGAAGTATGAACAACATAACGGTATATGCCCGCAGACCACCTGTTGAGCTGAAGAACGATACCCTTGAGTTCAATACAGAGAATTTTAAAACTCAACCCAATGCTGTTGTAGAAGATATGTTAAAGCGATTGCCTGGTGTTACAATTGACAGAGATGGTACAGTGCGGGTGAATGGTCAGCAGGTGACCAGAGTATTAGTGAATGGCAAGGAGTTTTTTACGGGAGATACTAAGTTGGCTACTAAGAATCTTATTGCAGAATGGGTAGACAAAGTGCAGGTGTACGATAGGAAGTCGGATCGTTCGCAGTTTACAGAGATGGATGATGGGCAAACTGAAAAAGCCATAAATCTGAAACTGAAAAAAGATAAAAATAAAGCCTCTTTCGGCAGGGTAACAGCAGCCGGAGGAACAGAAAGTCGTTTTGAGACACAGGCCAATTTAAACAGATTTGATGGAGAAAAGCAGTTGTCTTTTATGGGCATGGCAAATAATACCAATCGTCAAGGCTTTTCAATGAGTGAAGAGACGCAACGCGGCATGAGCAATGGTGGTGGAACTGCGTCCATTGGTAAAGGATCTGACGAAGGTAATGGTCAACCTTTGTCTGGCATGAGGCAAAATCAAGAGGGTGTCACAAATACCTATGCTAGCGGGCTAAACTTTAATGATAAGTGGAATAAGAAGACGGATGTTAACGGCAATGCCCTCATCAGTGATACAAGATCAGTGATCGAACAAAATAATAACAGACAAAACATTTTCCCCGGTAATAATTTTAATTATCAATCGAGTGCTATAACCAATCGAGATGCGCAGAAAAAACGTTTTGGATTGACAATCGATCATCAATTTGATAGTACTAATAGACTGCTTATAATTCCTCAGCTAAGTTTTCAGCAAGGTAATACACAAACCTCAAACACCTATCGCTCGAATGCCGTGAATGGCCAACTTATCAATTATGGTTCTTCTGAAAATAGAAATCAAAATGAGGCAACTAATTTAAGCAACAATATGTTGTACCGAAAAAAGTTTAAGAATAAAGGAAGAACCATTTCTGCCACATTAAATATGGCATACAATAAAGGTGCTGTAGATGGGAGTTTGTATACTAAAAATACTTTCTATTCTGCTGGTATTCCTGTAAAGGACACCATATTAAACCAGCATTCCACAGGTGAAAATCTTACACATTCGCTTAAAAGTTCTGCAACTTTTACCGAGCAATTGAGTAAGCGTACTTTAATGGAGCTGACTGGCTTTTTTAATGCTAGCAGTGGTAATAGCGATAGGAAAACCCACGATTTTAATGCAGGTACTGGCAAGTATGATTTAGACAACCTGATGTTATCTAATGCATTTGCTAATCGAAATTCGGTTGCGGGAGGTACAATAGGTTTGCAAATGAAATATGAAAAGCTAAATGCAGGAATTGCTGCATCTGCTCAGCAGACTAGCTTGATTAGTGAAAATAAAACAGCAGGTACTAATATTGAGCAAATTTTCGCAGATATTCTTCCGTCAGCTAATATGCGTTATGCATTTAATTCGAATGCTAACTTTTATGTCAATTATAATACGTCAACGCAACAGCCCTCTACATTACAACTTCAGCCTGTGCTGGATGTATCGGATCCACTGAGCACGTTCACAGGTAATCCTGATTTGCGTCGATCCTATATACACAACCTTACCGCTTCCTTTACCAATCTGAATATCCCAAGAGGTCGTATACTATTCTTGGTGACATCCTTAAGTAAGACTTTTAATGCGATTGTGAATTCAGAGATTATTGAAGCAAACGGTAGTCGCTTTATTAAACCAGTGAATGCAGATGGTGTATTCTTGGCCTTTGCAAATTTGAATAGTGGATTTAATCTAAAGAAGTTAATGTCCAGATTAGATATTGGTGTTGGAGTAAATTATAGCAACAATGTTTCGTTTGTCAACAATCAACGCAATGAAATCTCCAACACCGCTGTTAGTCCGAATATTAGATGGATATTTGAAATTGAAAATAAAATTAATATCTATGCATCAGGTCGATTGAACATCAGCAAAGCAGCATATTCCCTTCAGCAACAGCTCAATAATAGTTTTCTGCAACAAGTTTATACGATTGAAATGGTGAATTATTTACCTGGCAACTTAATCGTAAATAACAACCTTACATACACGGTTAACAGCGGTCGAGCAGATGGTTTCAACACTCAAGTGCCTTATTGGACAGCCTCAATTGCCAAAAGTTTCCTGAAGAATAAGCGCGCAGAGGTAAAGCTGAGTGCATTTGATGTATTGAATCAAAACATAGGTATCACAAGGAATGCCAACCAGAACTATGTTGAGGATATACGTTACAATGTATTACAACGATATTTTACACTTGGATTCACTTTTGCGTTAGGCAAAAGTGATAAAATGAATACAGGAAAAAAGTAGGTTAATTAAGGTTAATGATGAAGGTAAGAAACATAAGGAATGTATATTTATTTCATGAAACGAGCCCGGATATCTTTAATTATGATGCTACTCACCAGTTTACTGGTTGCATTTGGTCAAGTATACTGGCTTAGAAAACTATACATAGATGAGCACACAAATCTGAAGCAACAAATTGATGTTAATTACCGCACCAGCTTTTTTGATTTACAACGAAATCGTTTTCTTAAGGATACTTTACTTTTTACTGCTGCCAACAATAGTGATGGCAAACTAATCACTTCTTCAAAAAAGCCGAAACAAACTTATTTGAAGAATTTCAAATATGATTTGTGGGTTAAAGAGCAACAAGATAGTGCTAATAAGGCAACAGCACTAACAAAAAATATAATTCGGTCAGGAGAAAAGCTTATTGTTCCTCCAGAACTGATGGAAGTATTTATCCGACAGACTCAGCAAAAAGATACCAGCAGTAAACTAAGCATCGATACAACAGGCGGTATCAGTTCTCTTACTTTTGATAGTGAAAAACAGATTCGGGAAGCGAATTTTAATCAACCTATAGTAACACTATTCAAGAATAATAAAACACTGAATGATTCAATACCAATTAAACATGTAGATAGTGCATTCAATAAATTATTAGTTACTAAACTTGAATACAGATTACCTTACACGATAATTTGTAAAAAATGGCACAGAGACAGTCTGCCAATAATGGATAAAGCTATCGACACTTTGGACGGCTTTATTACTGGTGCCATGATTACAGGTTATAATGCGCCTTACTCTTACCAGGCTTTATTCCACGACACCCGCACTTTCATATTCAAGCAGATACTATGGCAGATAATTGGTTCTCTCACATTATTTGTTTTATTGATTTCCACTTTTGGATTTATTTACCACAACATGATTAGGCATCAACGTCTGTCTGACATGAAAAATGAATTTATCAGCAATATCACCCATGAATTGAAAACTCCCATTGCAACTGTACAAGTAGCAATTGAGGCACTGCGTAATTTTGATGCTATTCAAAACCCGGAGAAGACGAAGGAGTATCTGGATATTTCTAAAACAGAATTACAAAGATTACAACTACTTGTAGATAAAGTACTAAAGATATCCATGTTTGAAAAAGAAGCTGTAAAAATGCAGATGGCAAGACTGGATTTGACACAGCTGATTCAGGAGGTAGTACAAACAATGCGCCTGCAGTTTGAATTGCAAAATGCAGTTGTACACGTGGAAACTGAAGGCCAGTACTTCAACATCCAAGCAGATCGTGTTCACATGATCAGTGTAGTATATAACCTGCTCGATAATGCATTGAAGTATAGTGGAGAAAAGTCAGTGATTACTATCAAGCTGATCAGCAAATCACCACATATTTACCTGCAATTTTCCGATCAAGGTATTGGTATACCTAAAGATTATCAGCAAAAAATATTTGAAAAATTTTTCCGTGTACCCAATAATAATAGACATAATCAAAAAGGCTATGGTTTGGGGTTGAGTTTTGTAGCCCATATTTTACTGCAGCATGGCGGACAAATTACTGTAGCCGATAATCAGCCCAAGGGAACCATATTCACTATTCAACTCCCCATAGCATGAGCATCAAAGTATTATATGTAGAGGATGAAGTATTTCTTGGTAAAATCGTTAAAGAATCCTTAGAGAGCAGGGGATATGAAGTTTTTATGGAATCTGATGGTGCCAATGTGGTGGGCCTCTTTAAAGACGCCCAACCCGATATCTGTATTTTGGATGTGATGCTGCCCAATAGAAATGGTTTCGAATTAGCAGAAGATATTCGCCAACTGAATGAAGATATCCCCATCATTTTTCTGACTGCCAAAACTCAAACAGAAGACGTGGTGCGTGGCTTTAAGTTGGGTGGAAATGATTATATCCGTAAGCCGTTCAGCATGGAAGAACTGATTGTGCGTATTGAAAATGCGCTTCGTCTAAAACATGCTACAGAGATTATCATTAGCGAGGATAGATTATCCATCGGACAATTCCAGTTTCACCTTAACCGTCAGGTCCTCACTATCGGCAACCAAGAAAAAAAACTTTCTTATCGCGAATCAGAGTTGCTCAAGTACTTATGGTTACACCGCAATGATGTCATTGATCGGCGCGAATTGCTTTACCATATCTGGGGTAATGATTCCTACTTCAACAGCCGTAACCTCGATGTGTATATTACCAAAATGCGAGGCTACCTCAAAGATGATACTGGAGTGGAGATACTCACCATCAAAGGAGTTGGCTATCGATTTATAATTAGCTAATCAATTAATAATCATTTGATTGCATTGCTTCAAATTTCGTTCAGGGCTCTATCTTGCATTGGGAGAAAATACTTGACCTAAAAACAGAGAAAAATCATTTAAAATCTCGTTCGAACTCAGTCCAGCAAAGGGCACAAA
>CAYTXC010000039.1:0-6039 GCA_964441425.1 uncultured Sphingobacterium sp.
GATGCAAACGCTGCACCCAAAACCCCATATTGCCTGATGAACACATAAGTCAATATGATCAGCAACACAGATTGCACAGACGACATCACAGAAGTATTTCGATTAAACTTCAACGCACTAACAAAAACTACACTCACATGATCAATGACTAATAACCCTACGTAAATCCCATATACAAAGAAAAGAGACAAAGCGATTGACGATTGTTCTTTGCTCCAATACACAAAGACCTCATCGCCCCAAATCAATACCGCACTCATAGTTAGGCCTACAATAATGGATACTGCTATTATTGCTCGGGTATAATATTGTTGCAGCCCAATCCAGTCACCCATTTTTTGCCTGGATGTAATGGTTGGGAATAACAACATGGCAAAATTGGTTAACCCAGCCCTGATGATCTCAAAGAAACGAAACACCAACAGATAGATGGTCATCTGAGCTGCCGTGAGGAGATGGCTCATCATGATGATCTGAAAATTGAAGGTGATCACCGAAGCAATGGTATTCTGAAAATACCAAAAGCTGTCTTTTAATTGCACCAATAAGTTCTTCCATTTTAAACAACCCAATGTTAATCTGAATGCCACATGCCGACGGGCATATGCATAGAGGCTGATCAGATAGAGCAGATTCACCCCGGTCGTCACCAATAATAAATACTCTACTCTCTGATAGGATAATACCCAATAAAGCAACGCGGTTTCTAAAAGCGTACGGGCCACTCGGATCAGTTTAGCATCTCGCCATTGATTGACCGATTGCATGACCGATTCAAACATCACCGCGAGCATATTCTGCGCAACCACCAACGCAATCAATCCCGCCATGAATAGTTTATGTTCTGTTACCTGAACCCAGTTCAATAAAAACACCAGATAATATACCGGAAGACTTAAACCCAATACAACGAGAAAAAAATTAAATACAGTATTAATGGATTCGGATGTACGAGCAGGATATAAAATCAATCGACGAACCAAAGTAGTATTCAAACTTCCATCTAGAACAGATGCTACAATAGTGAGGTTAAGTAATACTCCATATAAACTAAATTTGGTGTCCCCTAATTGTCTGGAAAGCTCTGGTGTCAACAATATGATGGCTAGTGCCGTTGCCCCCTGTGAAGCCAGGGTTGAAGCCAAGTTGATCAGATAAGTCCTATTGATGTGGGTAGTTTTCACCATATAAGCGGAGATACAGAGAAAAATGCATTACAACACTTTACCTCGCTAAGGCTAAAAGTACGGAAAGTTTTACAAGATAAATACATGCAAAAAGGCAAGCCCATTGGCTTGCCTTTTAAAATAAAAAACATCTTCAAGATTAAATATTCTCTTTCAACCATTGCCAGCCCTCTCGCATGAACTTAGGCATCTTAAACGATTGTTTCATATTAAGATCATATAAAATAGACATGCTGGCTTGTACATTTTTCTTATCTGATAAAGGTGATCCCGTTTCAAATGTTCCACCCAACTTCACCCATTTATAATTCAGCGCATTCATGAAATTGATTGCCCCGGCTACATATATTCCTCCCACCTTTACCTGAAGATGTGCACCATAGATGAGATCTACATAATATCTATTGTGGTATCCCCGACCTACGGTACTTAAATAATGTGCATAGACAAAATCATTATTATGTACAATACGCTCCCCATGAATACCTAATCTTGATCCTCTGCGATGCAAACTGATGCTTAAATATTGGCTGTTGCTTCCCGGACCAATACCCGCTCCTAACATCTGACCATTATGAGTGTATCCATGACGCACAACCGGATGGGTATAATAGCCATTCACTTTGGGCAGCCCATAAAGAGCGGCTTCATCAAAAATCAATCGGGAATCTGGTAGTGCCAGCTGCGCTACCTCTGCCATAAATTCTGCCTGCGTACTGTTTGATACTCGTACCCATTTGCGAATTCCAAATACATAACCAAATGGGATAGTATCGCCGATCACATTCCATGGAGCGGCACGACGATCGGAACGTCCAAATTCTCCATAGATCTCTGCTTTATCGGCTGGCATAGCATAACGAAAGAAGATCGAACCTAATACCTGCTTATCTCCTTTCTCTGTTTTAGCATACCAGGGATAATTATGGATCTTGCTATTCCCTAAAGAATCGTAAACATTCTTAAAATAATAATTCGTGGCGGCCGCCACACCAATGAAAAGATTTTTGATCCATTTAGGCTGATACGTAATCACATACCCCACTAGTTTCCGATCAGCCAAAGGTTTAGGTTTATAGGCATCTGCCCAATATAACCGACGCTGCCGTTCATTTTCAACAGGCTCTATTCCTGAAGAGTCCAGACGACCGATAACCACCTGTGTTTCGAAAGATCCTACTGGTGTTTTTAATGGCTTGATGGTATGTAACGTCAAATGCTTAAACCCATTCGCATTATTGGTCATCACCAATGCGTTTTTCATCCCAGGTCCCCACCATATATTTTCATTGGAGGCCCCAATCGCAAACTGGTTGAAAGCAAATTTTATGGATGATTGCCCTAAATAAAATTTCTTTATAGGATCCTTCCCAAATTGACTGGGTAGATCAATGGGGTTGATATTCCAGAAATAATAGCGTGAGAAAAAGTTTGGATCGGTGAAAGAAGGATCTATATCGTGTTGGGCCGTATTCTCCGCTTGTACCCATTCCGGCTGAAATTCCACCATTAGTCTGCCGATCTTTGCGGCAACTCCGCCTGTGATACGTGTTTGCGCGCCAGCTGCTTGAAAAAAACTCTCATTATTATACCCTCCGGCTAAAGAATCGTTCATATATCGGGTATAGCCAAACTGGCGCAACATGATCCAATTCTTTTTGGGATCTTCAAAAGCAAAAGGATGGATCGGGCGAATAGTGAATGAATACTGATCAATATTTCGCTCTTTTGCTTTTGTGGTATCCAACAATTGCTGAACCCTTGATACATCGGTAATATCATTTCGTTGCAATAACCCATTGTATTGCGACTGCCCATAGAAAGCAAGGCAAACGAACCATAATAGCAGCAACCCTTTTTTTCTTACCATATATAAGCAATATTCAACATGGAATAAATATTATTTCGACGCCTATCTTTTTCCCATGCATAATTCCGTGTAGTGGTGAAATGTATATCCAGACTACCTACAAATCGTTTATAGACATACCTACCATACACACCATATGCATATTCATTCCAGAAAACAGGTCGCAATAAAAGAGGATAACCCCCTACTAACGCTTTCGGATCATGCTGGATCCGCTGAAATACCAGACCTAGTTTTTGAATACCATTGACCCAGCTCAGTTTCATACTCTGCACATTATTCCCCATACCACTTCCTGCACCTAAAATTTGTCTGTCATTCGTCATCCCTTGGATCATTTGACCATGCACATACCAATTCCCAGTATTACGCAATACATAATCCGTACTCTGTGCCATCTGAAGAAGCTCCCCACTTAACTCCATAAATCGCTTATCCTTAAGCAGGAAAAGTTTTTTAAACCCAACCAAATAAGCCGCGCCAGCCTGCATATTGATAGCATAGTCCCGGTAATTAGCCTTATGGTCGTTTTGTCCATATTCAACATAAAACTCCGCATGCGATTTTGGGAATAACCATCGGGCAAAAAAACTGGCCTGCTGATCCCCACGACGCCCTTGATCCTGAATACTTGATTTTTTAAACCCTGGATTTAAGGCCACTAAATATTTATTGAAAAAATCACCATTGATCTCTTCCATATCTTTAGAATAGATTTGGAACGCTCTTGATGCTCCTATGTACAAATGTTTGAAAAACCTAGGCTGATAGCTAATGTTTACTGCATTATAGAACCTGGAGTCATCGGTAAGTTTAGCAGGTTTGAGATGAAAATTCTCATAAAGTCCTCCCTTTGCCGAATCCTCATCTAGCTGAGCCAATACCAGCTGCCATTCAAAACTTCCTATGCTGGTTTTCAGCGGACGTGTGGTATGAAAGGTAAGATGCGGAAAAGGTGTAGCGTTATTAGATAAAATCAGACTGGAAAACTGTCCAGGCCCCCACCAGATGCTTTGCGTGGAAATACCTGCGGCCACCGGACCAGCATGTAGTAATACGTTTGAATTACCGGGAATCCATTTCGAATACTTCCCAGTAGAGGGTGCACCAAAATCCCCATTGTGTTCAAAGGTTGGATTGCCGCCCTGATACCATTCTGGTTGCAGTTGAATACTTAAGGGACCATATTGGGCAAAGATCCCGGTGGAGAAAGAGGTTTGTAATCCTCGAGCTGCCCGCATAGCCTCGTCATTCCACCCATAAGGATGATGGCTATTGTACTTAACCCTCATCATAGTGGGCATAAGCTGAAAGACCCCTTTTTTTCTAAGAAAATAAAAACGAGTAGCGGTCGGCATCATGGTATCAACTCCTGTCCAAGCCTCTGTCATAGGCTTTTTCTTTCTACGAAAATGTTCAAACCCCAGATGGTAGTTAGATGGGCGGACAAAAAAAGAGAAATTGGAGTCAACTTTAGAGAGCAGTTGCAGTGAGCGGGCATGTCCATCCAGATCCAAAAAGCCGATAGGCATTTCCTGTGCTTTTAAATACAAGCACAACGCCAAGCCGATACAAAATAAATAAGCAGATTTTTTATATAGAATCAACCGTGTTTTCAATAGTTTTTACGCATTTTTTGAATAAGATACCAGTAAATAAGTCCTCTGTTTCGATATACTAACCGGATCGTATCTAGATTAAGTTTAATTCCTTTGGAATATTTTTTAAAAATACGGAATCTTTCCTGATAATGTGCTTCACTTCGGCTAGCGCCTACTCCTTCTTTCTCCATTTTGGATAAAATAAAGGAAGAAGCTTTATACTTTATAGGATTAGATACAATTCGTAACCAAAACTCCAGATCAGCAGCAATATGGAAAGATTCATCGTAACATCCATATTGCTCAAATAATGATCGTTTTAACAACGTACTCTGGTGCGGGAGACAGTTCAAGAAAATAGCTGATGGCGTATAGTTTGGAATAGGGTGTCTTAAAATAGGTGAGCCACTATCTGTTTCAACATGAATAGCGCAGGAAAGAATATCTGGTTTATCCGTTAAAAGCGGTAATATTTTTGAAATATCTTCTATTAAAACATCACCACTATTTAAAAACAGAATATATTCACCATTGGCTTTCGCAATACCTTTATTCATGGCATGATAGATCCCCTTATCCTTTTCTGCTGACCAATATGAAAGATTGGGCTGATGTTGTTTTATCAATTCAATACTACCATCATTAGATAACCCATCTATAATCAGGTATTCTATGGAATTATTGAGTTGAGGGATAACTGAATGGATGGTATTGGTTAACCCAATTAGATTATTCAGATTAATGGTTATTATACTGAGTTTTATTTTATCGGGATGCATTCAATATGGTGAAAATAATAAGAGAGCAAATCTAAGGTTGAAAATAAAACTTAACAATAAATATCTTTGTATCTATTTCTGGCTTAATAGATGAAATAACTATATCAAATCAGAAATTTACGATCATAGAATCCTTGCTGATATGCACATTCTTGGCTTTACCTGAAACAGATACGTCCACTCCATTAATAACAAAGATGTATTGTTCCATTTTTAGCGTTGTTTCCACTTTTTTAGCTTCAATAGTATTAGATCCCTCTTTAACCATCACCAATTTGGGCTTCCGTCCTCTTTTTTTGGGAAGCATTGGAGCGCCATCCCTTTTTAGTCGAGTTATAAAATTATAAATTGTAGCCACTGAAACTTTATAACTTTCTGCCAATTCTTTAGCATTTTTACCCGCTTTCAATAAGTTGATTATTTCAGCTACTTTCTCTTTAGATAATCTCTTTTTTTTCATATTTATACATTAATAAAATATTCTAATTTAGCTTATATTAAAATTAGAATATTTTTAGAGAATTGACTAAATTATTTTCTAAAAAGAAATTAGTGTGGACCACACTAATTATAGGGTATTTTACTATTGATTATCAGTTAGT
>CAYTXC010000040.1:0-5009 GCA_964441425.1 uncultured Sphingobacterium sp.
ACCCAAGTACATGGTGTTGAATACACCTTTCATTAAATGAATGACTATAATAAAAAAAGCTGCTTCAAATGAAGCAGCTTTTTTTATTTCAATAGAATGATTTACCATCCAGGATTTTGAACCAGTTTTGGATTAATGGTTATATCATTCGTAGGAATGCCCCAAATAAATTTTGGATCATTTGCAGGAACGGTAAGTGTATTATAGTTAGAACCAACATTGATGAATGCTGTATTCTGAGGTGCTCTTCTAGTGAAACCTTCATTCCAACGCTCCAGATCACCTAATCCGAAACCTTCAAATGCCAATTCTCTGAACCGCTCTTTCTTAATTTCATCCATTAGAGCAGCGCCCGATAGACCAGATAAAGCGGTAAGGCCTCTGGAGGTTCTCAATGCATTCAGTTGCGTCAAAGCATTCGCGGTGCTGTTTGACATAGCAGCGGCTTCAGCGGCAATCAGATATATTTCAGCAATACGCATGAATTTAGGAGCATGCTGATAATTTGTTGCTGCCCCAGTAAACAAAGCTGGATTTCCGGGGTACTTATTAACCATCCAAACATTGTTATAATTAACACCTTGGAAAGTAGCTGGCTTTTGTTCGAAATATACCAATTTACGTATATCGGCATCAGCATACTCATCTACAACCCACTGAGATGGTACAAAGTCAGGTGTGAAACGACCAGTGGCTGGTAAAAATCCTAAGTAAATGGAATTTGTTTGTGCTAACTCATTTGGTTTGATCGTAACGATCTCAAAAATAGATTCAGTATTACCATCAAAATGCCAGTAAGCTCGTAAAGCCGTTGCCGTATTGATCAGCCTGTATTTTCCACCAGTGATAAGAGAGTTTGCTGCATTATAGGCACCAGACCAATTCTGCATTTGCAGAAGAACACGTGCTTCTAAAGCTATTGCTACGTCAATATTGAACGTTTTAGCACCCAAAGCACCAGGCGTATTCGCCAGAAAACCTTTTGCCTGGTTGATATCCGAAATGATCAGATCATACACTTCCTTGGAAGTAGCACGTGCTGGCTGAGCATTTACATCGTATTTAGTAACCAAGGGAACACCTAAATCTGTAGATGCTGTAGCTGGATTATAAGACTTGGCCCATCTTAACATCAAGCAGTGATAATAATAAGCACGAGCTAAATGTGCATCGCCTCTATATTTATTCAGCTCAGCTGCTTCAGCGGCATTTGCGGGAGTGATCTTTGAAAATCCTTCTAGTGCAACATTGATATTGGTAATGGCTCCATAATAGGCAGCCCAAACATCACGGATCGTATAATCATCAGCAAGGAATGATGTACCCCAACGATGAGGATTACCATTGCGATTGCCAAAATCCAGCGTAGCATTTAAAAGATCTGACTGAACATCAGTTGAAAACGTAAATCCTCCATAGAAGCGTCCTCTAAGGAAATTGTACATACCGGCGTTCCAGTTCTTGGCATCAGTCACCTTTTGGAAAGATTGATCCCGTGCAATACTGCTGGCTGGGAATAAATCTAATTTTTTGCAAGATGTTACGGTTACTGCTAAAACAGCAATCAGTAAGAATTTATGGATATTCATATATTTCGTCATTTTGAAATGTCATTAAAGGTTTAGAATTTCAATTCGATACCAACTGTACTTTGTCTAGTATTTGGGTTCGTACCTAAACCAATGTTACTATCCACCTCTGGATCCGGTCCACTATATTTAGTCCAAGTAAACAGGTTACGGCTAATCAAGAAGAATTTAGCTCCTTTCACTACTTTCAAATCGTCAAGTACATTCTTAGGAACATCATATCCAATTGAAAGTGTTTTCAAACGCAAGAAGGAAGCATCCTCTACTAAACGGGAATCGAACTGAGTGAACTGGATACCATACTTTGGAAATCTAGCGATATCTCCAGGTCTTTTCCAATAATTCATGATAACTCTTGATTGATTGAACCCAGGGAACTGATTTGGATTCTCAAAGAAATAACGATCATTATTGATCATGTATTTTCCACTTGAGTAGGCGAAATCAGCATGTAATGAAAAACCCTTATACCCAGCTGACAATCCAAAACCGCCATTTAAACGAGGGTAACGCTCAATGCCCGTATTTTGCTGTAAAGCAGCTGGACTAAAGGTTGAGGTAACATCCTTAGGATCTTGTCTGGAAGTCACAATCTGATTTGGATCAGCATTGGGCTTAAACCATTCAGGGAAACCATTCTCTGGATTCACCCTGTAGAACACTGGATAGAAATAAGAAACGGGTTGACCTACAGCCCAGCTTACACCAGTATTTGGAATGATCCAGTATTGCTTACCTTGGAACAATTCAGTGACTTCATTTTTATTATAGTTGAAGTTTGTAGTCAAGGTCACAAAAGCTTTCTTCGAAGTATTCTTGAACAGATCAAACTCTAATTCAAAATCCACACCACGGTTTGACAATGTACCTACGTTTGACGTGATACTAGAGAAACCTGAGGTGAATGGATAAGGAACACTGATCAACATGTTTTTAGTATTACGGATATAATACTCAACATCTAATCTTAGTCGGTTTTTAATAGAAAGATCCACTCCGAGGGTAGCAGTCTGTTGTGTTTCCCAAGCTAATCCACTGTTACCGGGAGTACTCACAACCCAACCATTACCACCATCAAACAAGTTGGTACCCACTAAAGCCTGGCTCTGATAGTTTCCAATGGAAGAGTTACCTGAGGTACCTACACTGGCATTGAAGGTTAAGTCAGTCAACCATTTTGATCTGGCGAAGAAATCTTCCTTAATGGCTTTCCACATTCCACCAACTGACCAGAAATTAGCTGTACGATTGTCCTTACCAAAACGGGAAGAAGCATCTTCACGTATGGATAGATCAACAAAATATTTACTATCAAAATTATATTCCAAACGACTAAATTTTGATGTAAATGCATACTCAGAAAGTCCAGAACCAGCATTACGATTATTCGGACCAGCACCAAGCAACATTAAACGATCGTCAGATTGTCCGGTTGAAGAACCAAAAAAATCTGTAGTCGTATTATCAATATACTCTGTACCTATTAACGCAGTGAAATTATGAAGGTTTGAGATATTGAATTTATATTCCGCAGTGTTGGTGAATGTTTTAGTTACCCCTCTTGTGAATGACTCAGAAGCATTACCATTATTTGGTGACGCAATGTATGAAGGCAACTGCTTAGATGATGCTCTGTAATCATACGCATCCAAACCGGCCTGTGTTTTGATGGTCAGATTCTTGATGGGTGTAAACTGTAAATATCCAGTCGGATTAAATTGCACATTGTTTGCAAATCCAGGCAATTTTTCTTCCAGATATTCAGGATGATATCTTCCCCATCCGGGAATGAATTCATAGCGCTTATTTGTTGAGGGATCATTAGGGGAATAAAAAGGAGGAGCAAGTAGCGATAATCCTCGATTTGTTGAGTTTGCACCATATTGATTGGTCTCTCGGTCATCGGAACCTAAATAAAGGTTTAAGCCCATAGAAAACCAGTCGTTAACCTGTGTATTCAAGTTGGATCGTAAGGTGTATCTCTTGAATCCTGAACGAAATGCTAAACCCTGTTGATTGAAATAAGAAGCCGAGATATAGTACCCAGTCTTACCCGCACCTCCAGATATAGAAACATCCGTTTGAGTGGTAGGTTGATTATTACGATAATACGTCTTGTGCCATCTTGTGTCAAATGGATACTGAGCAAGTAGTGCATTTACCTGTGCCTGTGATCTGAAACCTGTCTCAATCCAATAATCAGTCAATTCCTTTGTGTTCATAAATTGATTGAAGAAGTTCTCATTAGCCAGATTCGATAATCCATATTGAGTACTCACCCGAATCTCCGCAGGACGACCAGCTTTTCCTTTTTTACTGGTAATATAGATAACCCCATTTGCTGCACGAGAACCATAAATAGATGTTGAAGAGGCGTCTTTTAATACAGAGATACTTTCAATATCATTAGGGTTAAGGCTCACTATAGTACCTCCGTCAACAGGAATACCATCTAAAAGATAAAGAGGTGTAGAACTAGCGCCTAATGAACCTACACCATGCAGACGAACTGAAGATGTTTGCGAAGGCTCACCAGATGAAGTATAAACCTGAAGACCAGCTACCCTACCTTGTAAGGCATCAAATGCATTCGCAAGCGGACGGTCTTGAACGACTTTACCACTTACCACTTCCACAGAACCTACAACAGATCCCACTTTCTTTCCTGTTCCATATCCTACTACTACTACTTCACCGAGATCTCGTGAATCCTGCTCCAGTGCAACACGAATGTCGCCAGAACTAATTTTAACGTCCTGATTTAAATAACCTACGAAACCTACAGTTAATGTAGTCGCATTAGCGGGTACAGAGAAGGAGAATTTTCCATCTACACCTGTTGCTGTGGCAACTTTAGAACCTTTAACGGAAACGGTTGCCCCAGATAAAGGAGTTCCTTCTTCTTTTGTCAATACAACTCCTTTTACAACCTTGTTCTGAGCAAACAGTCCCAACGTGATAAAGGAGACGAGAAACAATAGTGCTACTTTTTTTCTCATAGCATTTTCTTTTAATTGTTTTGGTTAAACATACAATGTTTGAAATACGAAATTCGAAATTAATAAAAAGATAACAACCATTGGCTGCTTTCCTCTAAAATCATCGAATACAACCTATGGTTGTAAATAGTCGAAATTGCAGAACAAAAATCAAGCCTTAAAGGTTCACTAAGAAAAAATAGAATTTTTGAAAATTAATCAAAAAAATAATGAAATTACTGAAAATCAACCAAAAGAATAGGATTACCCGATAGGATTGGTGAGGGGTGACCTGCCTATTTCAACTATATTCATTTTCGCTATGATTGGAGGGATTCAAATGAAGTGAGCAACCCACTTTTCTGCCATTTTGGGAAGGCAATGAACCTTTATTTTCTTTTACTTTTCCTGTATTTACTTAACATAACAGCTTCCATGGTGC
>CAYTXC010000041.1:0-4319 GCA_964441425.1 uncultured Sphingobacterium sp.
CCATTTCCAGTAACTACTAAACCACTTATGGTATTCGAATAAAAATCGCCACCGCCCGGCCCATTATGATAGATACCAAGGACAGTAATATCGTTTGAACCAGAGGCAATAAGATTTTTGACGGTATTCCCATACAATCTGCCATTTTGAGTGCCTGACTGTCCCTGATAATAAATACCTGACAACGAACCAGACCAAGATGTAGACATCGAAATATCTCTAATGACATTATCATGGACATTAGCATAATTAACTTTTGTTCCTAAGGCAATGATACTATGACTGTTGGCGCCATTTGGAATATCTATATTAAAAATTTGGTTGTTGTAGATATTAGCAGCTGTTGCAGCTGTGCTACCGGTACCATTTATGTCAATGTATTTTGATCCCCAGCCTATATTTGAAACATTAGAAATAATGTTATTGTATACATTTTGGGTTGGATTTCCTAAGCCATTACTCTGAATAAATGAGACTATTCCGCTGGTAGTTAATGATATATTAGAGAAGTTGTTTCCTGAAATATCTATAACAGCACTAGATGGATGAGTTCCCATGTCATAATAGCCATAAAAACTATGATTATTCCAAGATCCAGTGGACGGAATCGATATACCATCGATAGTATTATTTTGAGTCGTTTTGGTACCATTTGCAGGAATGGTATTATTGTTAAAAATTAACGCAACCAAACCTCCAGTGTAGACATCGTAAGGATTTATTTGGGCTATTGGAATTACTAGGTTAGCAAAAACGTTGTTGCTTATAGTTTGATTTAATGGTCCTGAACTTGTGTTATAAATTCCGATGTAATTACCCGCACCACCCGAGGAGAAAACTTTAGATCCGAATGTGTTATTGTTTATTGTTACATTCGCTGTATTCGACGCTGATGCACTCGTTAGCAAATAACAGTAATTATTATATGTTGCAAGGGGCATATATAGGCTATCTAAAACATTGTAACTCATTTGATGGCTTCCGGCACCCACTGTGCTATGTTGGATTCCATAGAGCTGGCCATTTACAGCATTAAGAGAAAGATTTGTTATTGTATTACCAGTACCTGCTGTACCGAAGGTTAGTACACCAGAAGCTTGTGTAGCATATATTCCCACTAGACTTGATTGAGCATCATGTCCTGAAGTCATCTGGGTATTTGGTGCAGCAGGATTGGTACCTTGTGAATTTAATGTATATGTACCCACGCCACCAGTACCGGTACCAAAAGAAATAATAGTTCTGCCCCCTGAAACTCCATTTGCGTATATTTTCTTCCCAAGGGCAATAGTGCCGGATGCTACAGAAGTTACAGTTAAAGTAGTTCCGGTAATGGATCCTGTAAATACTGCGGATTGCATATTCAGCGCAATACTTCCGGGCACGTTTCCTCCAATCCTATTGGAAAGCACAGAGTGATTACCTGTACCACCGAATAGGTGTATAGCATAGACTCTGTAACCTAACCCTCCCCCATATTGAGCTGTCCATCCTAAAGTGATTGGGTCGGCTGGAGCAGTACCAATAGCACCGATTGTGTTACCCTGAATGAGACAATTACTCGAAGAGGAAAGAGAAATTCCTATTACATTGGCATCCGTAAAACCAACTGCATTTTTAGCAACATAAATGCCGTTGCTGGCAGAAGCGATGCTGTTCATATTTCCTATTGCATTTCCCTGAGTAGGATTTACTCCACCTATAGATACTGCACCGTTTCTAACCAAAATACCTGCAAAAGCTACTCCTCCGATGGCCTGGGTCAAATCCTCATTCACAGAAGCACTTGTAATGAATATGTTATTTATAGTATTCCCTTGAATAACCGAAGAAGCACCATTCGAAACTTGAATATCTATCGCATGAAAAGTACCACTGTAATTCGTAGACACACTGGAGTTATAAGTATTTGTCAAAGCAAACATCCCTGTTTCAGAGGCAGAAGAGTATCCAATTATGTTATTCGCAATAGTGTAATTTCCACTATTGGGTGTATTTATAAATATTGCCCGCATCGGTAAACGGGAACTAAAGGATCGCGACGTTGTTTGATAAAACCTGTTACCTGAAATGGTGCATCCAGAGGTTCCGTCACTTGGAATATTGATTGCATTTGATCCACCTGCACCACTATTAAACCAATCATATACATTGTTATCAATAATTTGGATATCATCATTGGAAATGGAAGTAGAGGTCCCTTTTGAGGTAATTGCATTCATTGGTTCAGCACCCAGCGAAGATGCGCCAATTGCATTATTCATTAGAACATTCCCATCATTTCCGGTGGAAATCCCAGCAGAAAACAAAACTGTACCTGTCTGGGAAAACCGCGACGAGCCAAGTAACGTGCAACTCTTAATGGTGTTATAGGTTGCATCGTTACTAAAACGAATCGTGGACGTAAAATCAGAGATATCTATACTATAATTGACTATAGTAAGTGAATTAAGTCCATCATTTATGCCATCTACAACTACATGATCCGCACCATTGAAATGAATCAATCCTGCTCCTGCAAGTGTTCCTGAAACTGTTCGCTGACCAACTGGTTTAATAGTTATCGTATAAGCCGAACCTGTTGCCCATTGATTTAGAGACACCGTACCTGTTTCAGATAACAAATCTGAAGAGATGGATACAACTAGATTATCACTCAATCCAGAGGTGTTAATCACAGAGAAAAGGCCACCGGGATTTGAAAGACTCGTATACACCTCTGTGGAACCTACAGATACGTTACCACCAAGTTGAGCATAAATTGAGAATGAACAAAAAAGACTCGAAAAAACACAGGTATAAATAGTTCGCAATAGATTGTTGCTGGAGATTCTGTTCATGATGAATTAATTTAAGTGCTAATTTTTACAATTATGGAGATGAGCTTTTGTTGAAGAGTCTCCGAAAATCAAATGTATTTGCCAAGCCTGACAAGAAGAAGCCATAATTAGAGATTGGTTTCTTTGAGATAGTAAATTGCGGATTGATGCCGTCAATTACATTTATATTCGCTTTACATTTCTTTCAAGCGACAATTATGACAAATTTGTGGATTTACAAATGGTTTTGCAGAATAGCTATGATAATTTTGTTGCTTACCGGGACAACCAATTTTGTTCAAGGCAGGGACGATACGGAAAACTCTACGCACTATACCTGTCGAGATCTTTACAAAAATTTAATTCGATACAATGCCTTACGAAAAACTATTCGACCCAGTAATTTATCGATACAACATCTCTTAAATATTCTATGGCAAAGTAAAGAAATGAATTGCTCTAAATCAGAGGCTTTTGCCTTGGAGTCTATTGGCAGTTTTTATTTTGGTCTTTCGAAACTTGATAAAGCTGTAGAGTTTCTCAATTTCTCCAAAAAGAAATACATGGTGCTAGGTGATACCTTAGGTATGGTTCGTATTAACAATAAACTGGGCTTTACATATACTCAAACGGGATTTTATAGCAAATCTCTACATTGCCTATTGACTGCGAAACATCACCTTCAATTAAAAGGTTTATCACAGAGTATTCAAATGGCGGAGATTTTGACAAATTTATCTACCCTATACGAGGTTAAGAATGATCTCAATGAATCGCGTTCTCTTCTTCTAAATGCACTTTATATATTTAAAAGAACGGGGAAAGTATATTCACTGTCAGACGTATATAATAATTTGGGCATGATTTATTTCGATAAGTTTAATGACCCCAAAAAAGCCCTTTATTTCTTCAAAAGGGCTTATCGAATAAAAAATAAATTTTCGTTGGCAAATCTCGCCGTTACTACCTACAATATTGGCCATGTTACTATGGTTCATTTTCATGATTTTAAAAAAGCAGAAAACTATTTCCAGAAAACGATAGCAATAGGAGAAGCTAAAAAAAATAACTACTATGTTGACATATCAACAAAAGCTTTGGGTGAAATAGCTCTCGCAGAAGGAAATTATGATAAAGCTGAAAAATATTTTTTAGCGGCATTAAAAGATGAGTTAAAAGCTAAAAGGTTTCCCGAACTGGAGGTTACTTATTCATTTTTATCCTCTTTGAACGAAAAAAAATCTGATTTTAAAAAAGCATTGTATTATTATAAACTGAGCGAAAATCTGACAAATCAAATTTCCTCAACTGCAGCAGCTAAAGAATTCGTACGACTAAAAACGAAATATTATTTCCTTGAAAAAGACAAGAAAATTGAACTTTTAAAACGCGATAAGCTCATTTCAGAATTAAAAATTAAACGTGAACGGAATTATTTCTACTTTGGATTTTCAATTCTGTGTCTTTCCCTACTTAGCCTTTGGATCTGGACCAGAAAAG
>CAYTXC010000041.1:4329-4650 GCA_964441425.1 uncultured Sphingobacterium sp.
TGATCTTGAAAAAGTAAATCATTCAAATAAATTTGATTATGAGATTATTATTGGTGATGCACTATCACCTGGTGCTATACAAATTCCTCCCATGTTGGTACAGCCATTTATTGAAAATTCCATCAAACATGGGATACATTCCGAAGAGCATGGTAAAATTACCATTCTCTATTCGTTGACTGACCATGCAAAATTACTTATACGAATTATCGATAATGGAAAAGGTATCGAACTTTCAAAAGAACTACCATTAAAATTAGGAGAGGGAACCAAGATCATTTTGGAACGTTTAGCCATTTTTAATACTTATAGACCAGACCA
>CAYTXC010000042.1:0-3762 GCA_964441425.1 uncultured Sphingobacterium sp.
ATCCTACTCGGCCATTCGATGGGCGGTAAAGTAGCAATGCATTATGCACAGAAACATGAATCCAGATTAGAAAAATTGATTGTTGTGGATATAGGAATCAAACAATATCCCATGCACCATGAGCACATCATTGCAGGAATGCATGCTATCGATCCAACACAAATCAAGGCTCGAAGTGAAGCAGAGGTTATTCTCCGCAATCACATTGATTCAGAAGGTGTCATTCAATTCTTACTGAAAAACCTTTACTGGAAGGAAAAAGGAGTGCTTGCATGGCGGATGAATCTACCTGTTTTAGAACGTGAAATGCCAGAAATTCTCGCAGCTGTGCCCGAAGTAGAAGTCATGACTCCAACACTTTTTATTCGAGGAGCACTTTCAAATTACATTCTGGATGAAGACTGGAGGGACATTGAGGAACTTTTTCCAGATTCAGACCTCGTCAACATAGAAAATGCAGGACATTGGGTACACGCAGAAGCACCCGAAGAATTTATTGATGCGGTGTTGAGTTTTTGCTTGAGATAATTATCGTACCGTTTGCTTTGTAGTGATAACCTTATCCCCCTGCTGAACCGTAATAATATAAATGCCAGCTGAAATTTTATCACTGGCAATACTAAAACTGTTCGCTCCTTTTTGAATAACAATCGGATTATTCATAATCATTTTACCTTGAAGAGTAGCTATGTATAATGTAGCTTCTCCTTCATCAACATCCGATTGAACATTGACAAAAAATTCTTCCTCACTTGGGTTCGGTTGAGTAGCTATTGATAACCCATGGTTTCCATCCTCACATGCAACAGCCTGCAAATCGTATGTAGTGAACACACCATCCATGTCATATTGCACGAGACGATAATAATTCAAGCCGCTGTAAGGCATAAAATCAGTATAAGAATAATCAATTATATTGGTGGAATTTCCTGCTGCTTCAATCGATCCAAGTACATCCCATACACTGCCATTTCTTGATCTGTCCAATCTGAAATAGTTCGTATTGTGTTCACTTGCCGTTGACCAAAGTAGTTCGATTGATTTATTTTCTTCGCAGCTAGCTTGAAAAGAGATCAACTCAACGGGTAGAGGAGCAAATGAACCATCGGAAGATACGGTGAAAGGGGAGAAACTTGTAATCGAAGACGAAGTTATTACACCTGCACCTACAGTACCACCTATATTGTCCCACATACCTGCGCTTGAAATGTAATGTGCAACAAATGCATTTGTCTGATTGAAACCATTTATTCCTTCACCTGAATTCCAGTAGAGACTCGCTACAACATTGCTTCCTCCATTGGTGTTTTCAGAAATAAACCAGGTTCTGTTTACTACTGCTTTTGTGGTTGTTGTACCCACAGCAGTGCCATCATTTGTAACATTGTCAACAATTCTCATACTGTAAACATCACTAGTTCCATTGTTAGCCAATACGGCTGGATTGTATGCTGCATTTCCTATCGGAAATGCAAGGGAAGACGCCCCAACTGTGCGCTTCAATACCCCAGAGGAGGAGGTTTGTACATAGCTTGCTGCACTTCCTCCAGTTAATGTGAGTCCACTATTTAAGGTAAGATCATTTGTTCCTAGAATTATTTTTCCACTTGTCAATGTAAGAGCTAAGGAAATTGTTAATGATGTAGAAAGTGTAATATTATTTGAAGCTTTGTTAACCACTAATCTCGTGATAACAGGACTTGCGGCATTACCGGATTTGGCTATTACTTGAGCCCCTGACCCCGAAAAAGTGGCAGTCCCACTACCCGCTCCAAATGTAATAATCGAAGCGTTACTGGAATTTACAGTCACAGAACCCATATAGGTACTATTTGTATTATAATTTGGCTGAACAGCACCTGAACTATTTTGTGTAAAGATTACTGACCCGAGATAACTATCGGGATTCGTGTTAGCTAAACGTATAAAACTAGTGCCCGAATTCGTAAGCTCAAAGCTTTGATTAAAGGTATTACCCCCACTATTGGTATTTGTAACACCACCCGATTTTGTTGCAGAGACAGACCCATTGAATACTCCTCCATTAAAATAAATATCCGGAGAGTTAATAGTAAGTGCGCCGTTGAAGGTACAACTATTAACAAAGTAGATCGAAGCGGAACCTGTCAATGTTAAAGCTTGACTTGTTGACCCTAATTGCTGAAAACCTTTACCAAAATACAATGATCCAGATGAGTATCCGGCTGCACCGACACTAATTGTCTTACCCGCTATCAGAGTAGGACTACCTGTAGTTGCAGGATCTGTCCAACCTAAATAAATTGATCTCGAAGCCAGGCTCGTTAAGATAACATTTCCGTTGAACTGGTCATTTGTGTTGTAGCCCAACATGAAATAACCTGCACTGGTGCTGGAATGGTTAAAATATAAATCACCATTAAAAATATTCTGTCTACTATTATTGTGATTATCAGCACCTCCGGTTTTGGTAAATGTAGCAGTTGAATTAAAGGTACCTCCTCTTAGATAAATATTTGGAGCGACAACGTTTAATGGTCCATTAAAAGTGGCATTCGTTGCGGTAGTTGCTCCTGTACTATGTGCATAGAAGCTTGCTGTCCCGGTTAACGTAATAGTTAATCCTGATGACCCTTGTTGCTGAATACCGCAAAGATATAGATCTCCTGAACTAAATCCTGCCGATCCGATATTCACATTCACACCTGAAGCTAAGACTGGAGCGCCAGTACCACTGGTAAACCCTAAATATATTGCTTGAGAACTCAAATTAGTTAGAATTACATCACCATTGAACTGATCGTTAGAATTATTACCAAGAGCAAAATATCCAGTACTACTGCTAGTTTGATTAATTGTACATATCCCATTGAAAATATTTTGATTTCCGTTATTATGGTTTGATATTCCTCCTGTTTTATTGAAGGTAGCACTTCTATTGAACACGGAACCACGTACGTAAATATCTGGAGCCGTTACGGTAAGATCCCCACCAAATGTGGATATACCCGCTGCATTTCCGTTACCCAAATAAATAGCACTTGAGCCAGTAGTAATTAGATTAGTAGCTGCAGTGCCAAGTTGTGTCAATCCCTGAAGATACAAATAGCCGGTGGTATATCCCGCGGCACCGATTTGTACGGTTTTGGTTGCTGCCAATGTGGATACAGATCCTGCATTAAACCCTATTGCAATACCTGCTGAGCTACCATTCTGACTCAAAATAATATTTCCGTTATATTGATTTGATGTTGAAGAATGACTGAATATTATGCGATCTAAACTATTATTATTGATATAAAGATCTGAATTATAAATATCTGAAGAACCAAATCCCATCGATACATATCCTGTACCTGAGGAGCTCGTGTAATTAAATGTCAAAGTAGAATTAAAAGTGTTTCCGCCAATACTAGCATTTGAATTTGTACCAGAAGTCTTGGTAATTGATACTGAGCCATTAAAAACACCCCCATTAAAATAAATATTAGGCGTCACCAATTGCATATTCCCATTGAAAACACACCCATTTGTAAAATATAATGATGCCGTTCCTGTTAGGTTCAAATCTAACAGCGAAATTCCTAATTTTTGAAACCCAAGACCAAACCGAAGAGAACCGGATGAAAATCCAGATGCTCCCACTGAAACAGTCATTCCTGAGGCTAAGGTTGGTGTACCTGTTCCGGAGGTGTATCCAAAATAAATGGCATGATTAGAATTATTGTTTACAATAATATTACCGTTGAACAGGTCATTGGAATTATGCCCTAACATAAAATA